>CAVZUW010000001.1:0-11352 GCA_963778545.1 uncultured Actinomycetes bacterium
GAGGTAACCGAGGCTCCGAGGCGTTCCTGGGTCCCTGGCCCGCAACGACGCGGCGTCACTAGGATGCGGCATGGTCTGCTCGCGGTGCGGGACGGTCGCCCCCGAGGGAGCCCGCTTCTGCGCGTCGTGCGGGAACGAGCTCGGGACCGTCGGTCCGCGCGAGGAGCGCAAGCTCGTCTCGGTCCTGTTCGTCGACATGGTCGGTTCGACCGCGCTCGCCGACGGCGCCGACCCCGAGGACGTCCGCGACCGCAACCAGCTCTACTACGACGAGGTCCGCTCGCGGATCGAGCAGTACGGCGGGACGCTCGAGAAGTACATCGGCGACGCGGTGATGGCGGTGTTCGGGGCGCCGCTCGCGCGGAGCGACGACGCCGAACGCGCGGTTCGCGCATCGCTCTCGATCCTGGAGGGGATCCGCGAGCTGAACGAGCGGCACCCGGGGATCGCGCTCCAGGTCCGCGCGGGCATCACGACCGGCGAGGCCCTCGTCGCGGTCGACGCCGCGCCCGAGGACGCGCTCGCGACCGGCGACGTCGTGAATACCGCGTCCCGGCTGCAGACCGCGGCGCCGGCCGGGCAGGCGATCGTGGACGCGCAGACCTACGACCTGACCCGTCACGCGTTCGCGTTCGAGGAGCTGGCGCCCGTCGAGGCCAAGGGCAAGCGCGAACCCGTCCCCGCGTGGCTCGTGGGGGAGGCGCTCAGCACGCCGGCGCGCCCGACCTCCGCGACGCCGCTGATCGGCCGCAACCTCGAGCTGTCCTTGATCGCGTCGCTGTGGGACCGGGCCGTGACCTCCGGGCACCCGCACCTCGTGACGGTGCTCGGGCCCGCCGGGATCGGGAAGTCTCGGCTCGCGCACGAGGTCGCCGAGGACGTCCGGTCCAAAGGCGGTCGCGAGCTTTCGGGCCGGAGCCTGCCCTACGAGGAGCAGAGCCCCTACCGCGCAGCGGCCGAGATGGTTCGGACCGCCGCGGGGATCTTCGAGGCCGAACCCGTGTTGGAGGCGCGAGGCAAGCTCGCGACGCTGGCGGGATCCGTCTTCTCGGCACCCGACGTCGCGGAGGCGACGCGGTACCTCTCGCTGCTGCTGGGTCTGGGGCTCGACGAGCCTCCGGACGAGCCGATCCACCTGCTGTTCGCGGTCCGGCAGCTGCTCGAGCACCTGTCCGAACGCGAACCGCTCCTGCTCGTGTTCGAGGACCTGCACTGGGCGGACGACGCGCTGCTCGAGCTGATCGACTACCTCGTCACGCACGTGCGGGATCACCGCGTCGTGTTCCTCGCGCTCGCGCGGCCCGAGTTCCTCGAACGCCGGCCGAACTGGGGCGCCGGCATGATCGGCCACACGACGCTGCCGCTCGAAGCGCTCACCCCGGGCGAGACCGCCGAGATCGTCGGCGCGCTGCTCCCGGCGCCGGACGCCGGCGCGATCGAACGCGTGGTGGCGACCGCCGGCGGCAACCCTCTGTTCATCGAGGAGCTGGTCGCCGCGCTGGAGGACGACCCGAACGCCGAGCAGCTCCCCGCCACCGTCCGAGCCGCGATCGCCGCGCGCGTTGACGCCCTGTCGCCCGTCGCCCGCACGGCGCTGCTCAACGCCTCGGTGATCGGCGTGACGTTCTGGCGCAACGTGGTGGAGGGGCTCGGCGATGTGGAGGACATCGACGCGGCGCTCGAGGCGCTCGAGGCGCGTGGCCTGGTGCACCGACGCGCCGAGAGCCGGGTCGAAGGCGACACCGAGTACGCGTTCAAGCACATCCTGATCCGCGACACCGCGTACGGGACGCTGCCGCGCGCCCGGCGCCGCGAACTCCACGGTGCCACCGCGCGCTTCATCGAGAGCGCGACGAGCGGGAGCTCGGAGCTCGCCTGGCTCCTCGCGCACCACTGGCGCGAGGCAGGCGAACCAGAACGCGCGATCAGGTACCTGCTCGCTGCAGCGGCTCGCGCGCGTGACGCGCTCGCGGTCGAGGAGACGTACGACCTGTTCACGCGGGCGCTCGAGCTCGCGGAGGCGGACGAGGACCGACGCCGGATCCGGTTGGAGCGGGCGCTGGCGCTCGAACAGCTCGAGGACTACGCGCGCGCGGATAGGGAGCTGGCCGAGCTGCTGCCCGAGCTCGACGGCCGGGACGAGATCGAGGCGCTGCTCGCGCGCGGGCACTCGACGCTGTGGACCGAGCGGACGGACGAGACGATCGAGATCGGCACGCGAGCGGTGGAGCTCGTGACCGAGCGCGGCCCGGCCGAGCTCGAGGGGCCGGCGCTCGCCCTGCTGTCGCAGGGCTACGGGATGCGCGGGGACGAGGGTGACCTGGAGCGGGCGCTGACGCACGGCGATCGCGCGCTCGAGGTCTGGGTCTCGGGGACGCGGATCTCGGAGCTCGCCGAGCACTACCACCTGCACACCGACGCCTACTACTGGACCGGCGCCTACGAACGAGCGCTCGAGCTGTCCGGCCTCACCAAGGCGACCGGCGGCCTCGAGCCGCACAGCGCCGAGTTCGTCCTGCGCGGCTCGGGGATGACCGGGCTGATCCTCGCCGCGATGGGCAGGTACGAGGAGGCGCTCGCGACATCCGACGAGGCGATCGCGATCGCGCGGCGGCTGGGCCGGCCGGACAACGTCGTCCTGAACTACTCCACGACCGCCCTGCGCGAGATCTACGCGGTGGAGGAGGCGCTCGAGCGCAGCGAGACCGTCATCTCGCGGCTCGGGCCGTCCGACTTCAACATGCCGTGGATGAACGCGCGCGCCGACCTGATCGGCGGCCACCTGCTCGCCGGCCAGCTCGGGCTCGTCGAGCGGGAGTGGCCGGCGGCGTGGGACGACGCGCTTGCGGTGTCGGCCTGGGAGCACTGGCTGATCACGGGCCGGCTCGCGACGTACCGCGCCGAATGGGAGCTCGAGGCGGGCAACCACGACGACGCGGTGACCTGGGCTCGGCGCGCGATCGACGCCGCTCGCGCCGTCCACCGACGGAAGTACGAGGCGATCGCGCAGATGCTGCTCGGCCGAGCGCTCACGGCGCAGGGGCTCGGCGACGCCGCGGCCTCAGAGCTCGGGACCGCGGTCGAGATCGCGGACGAGCTCGGCTCCCCGCTGTTCCGCTGGCAGTCGCGCGCCGCGCTGTCGCGCGCGTTCCCGATGAGCTCGGATGGGCCCGATCCCGAAGCACCGCTCCAGGAGGCGGCCGCGATCGTCCGGAGCGTGGTCGCGTCGCTGGCACCGGAGCGAGCCGCGGTCTACGTCGCGGCGCCGCAGGTGGCCGAGGTGCTCGAGGCCGCCGGCTAGGTCGAGCCGGGACGCCAGGCCGGGCAGCAGTCGTTCGCGGAGCCGTCGACGCCGCGCAGGCGTCGCTGCTCGCTCCCGTCCGCGCCCATGACGTAGATCGACGCGTGGTCGGTCCGACGCGCGAACGCGATCGAGCGGCCGTCGGGCGACCACGCCGGGTCGCCGTCCCACGCGTGGTGCCGGCTCACGTCCACCTTGTGGCTCCCGTCCGCGCGCACGACGAAGATCTCGGCGTCGCCCTGCCCGATCGTGAGCGGGTCGGCGCCGTGCAGGTACGCGACGAACGCGATCGAGCCCCCGTCCGGCGACCAGACGTGCGCCTCGTCCGGGACGGGGTCGTCGCTCACGTCGATCTGGTCCCTACCGTCGGCGGCCATCACGACGATGTCCTGGTCGCCGTCGCGCTCGGAGACGAACGCGATCCGCTCGCCGTCGGGCGACCAACGGGGCGAGTAGTCGGGCGCCGGATCGTCGGTGAGCCGGGTCACGTCCGTGCCGTCGCTCGCCACGGAGTAGATGTCGGTGTTGCCGTCCACCTCCGCGAAGTACGCGATGCGCGAGCCGTCCGGGGACCAGGACGGGCCGGCGCCGGGGACGAGCTCCGTCGGGGCGCCGGGGGCGGACCCGGAGACGTCGACGACGACCAGGCTCCGTGTCGAGACCGACTCGAACGCGATGCGCGAGCCGTCCGGCGACCAGGCGGGCGCCGCCGCCTGCTCGAGGTCGGGGGCGAGGTCGATGGGTTCGGCGCCCGGGCCGTCGATGAGGAACAGGGTTCTCGGCCCCGACGCGCAGCACTCGACGACCAGCCGTGTGCCGTCGGGTGACCAGAACGGCTGGGCGATCGTCTCCATGCCGAACGTGACGCCGACGGTGTCCCTCCCGTCGGGCGTCATGACGTAGGTGTCGTCGGCACCCGTCGGATCGGAGTGGAACGCGATCAGCGACTCGCTCGCCGGTCCGAACGAGGCATCGCTGGTCGACGAGGCGGGCGGGGAGGGAGGGGAAGCGTCGGTCGTGCAGGCCGCGCCCATGAAGGCGAGCACGAACACGACCGAGCGACGGACGGGAGCCATCGGCCCCTTCTACGCCCCCCGGCCCGGTTCGGTTCCCTGCGAGCGCTGCCCCTCCGCGGTCGTCGAACCCGCCCGCGTTCACCCGCTCGCGCGCAGGTAGCCGCCGAGGTACTCGCCCCGCACCCGCAGAGGAACACCTTCCGCCTCGGCGAAGCCGCGCATCGCCTCGAGCACGGGCTCGCTGGGTGCGCCGTAGATCTCGTATCCCGTGGTCTCGATGAACCCGACGGCCTTCGCCATCCGCTCCTGGACGCCCTGGAGGTGCCGGCCCATCGCCTCGGCGTCGGGGAAGACGTGGACGACGCTGACCTCGGAGCCGTCCTCCTGGGCGAACGCGAGGTAGACGACCGTCCCGGGTTTCTCGGCTTCCAGCGCCACCGCGACCTCGCCGAACGCGTCTCGGAACCCCTCGAGCTTGCCGTCCTTGACGACGTTGTGGCTGATGAACACGATCGGTCCGGACATCGACCCTCCTTCGTCGACGAGCGTCCGGACCTACCGCGAGGCCGTCAGCGCAGGATGCGCCTCGGGTCACACCGGCGCCGAAGCCTCGGCGACCTCCTCCTCGATGAACACCCTGGCCGTGTCCCGCACCCGCTCGGGCTTCCGGGCATACAGGTAGATCAGGTAGACGATGCCGATCACGTACCAGATGCCGACCACCGGTCCGACGACGCTGAAGGGGTACGGCAGGGCGCTGATGAAATCGAACACCGAGCCGCCGACGCCGATCGCGACCAGGAACGCCGGCACGAACGCGAGGATCCCCAGGATCGGGATCACCGCGTGCAGGAACACGTTGAACTCGCTCCGGTGCTCGCGCGCGTAGAACAACAGACAGGCGAGGTTCACCGCCATGTAGATCGCGATCACGACCGCGCCGATGATCGTGCCGAGGATCGCGAACGCAAGGAACGGGTCGTTGTACTGGGCGCCGAGCCACAGCGCGACGCCGACCCCGATCACGAACTGCACGAACACGGCGACGTGCGGTGAACGGTGGACCGGGTGCGTCCGGCCGAGCATCGCCGGCAGGAGCCGGATCCTGCCCATCGCGAACCACGTCCGGGTGGCGGCGTTCGAGCTCGCGTTCGAGTTGGCGATGGCCGAGTTCGCGATCGCGAGGAAGATCAGGACCCAGCCGGCGCCCCAGGCGGCGCGGGCCAGGGCGTCCCAGGGGTTGCCGCCGCCGAAGGCGGGGAAGCCGTCGAACCGACCGGGCCCGAAGTACACGTCTGCCGCGTAGGTCGTCAGGACGTAGAACACCCCGATCCCGATGCACGACAGGATCACGGCTCGCCCGATCGTCCGGCGGGGATCCTTGGCCTCCTCCGCGAGCGGCGCCGCCGCCTCGAACCCGATGAAGGCCAAGATCGTGTAGACGGAGCCGGCGATCACCCCCGAGACTCCATCGAACCCCGGCACCGTGGCGAAACTGGTGCCGAAGACCGCGAGGTCGTTGTCGCTCCCGGCGTCCACGATCAGCCAGATCGCGAGGGCGGTGAACACCGCGATCTCGAACACGCCGAGGATCGTGCCGACGCGCGTGCTGATCTGGACCCCGTACCAGCCGAGCAGGAACACGAGGACCGCGGCGGCGATCGCGCAGATCCACCACCAGGTCGAGAACGACCAGCCGAACTCGGTCTGCAGCGTCCCGGCGACCACCTGCGCGAAGATCAGGTAGAGCGCCGGCGCGACGAGTGGCTCGACGAACGCGTAGCCCCAGGCCACCAGGAACCCGATCGACGGGTGGATCCCCCGAGCCGTGTACGTGTAGAAGCCGCCGGCCGACGGCAGGTGCTTGGCGAGCTGACCGATCGAGATCGCGACCAGCAGGCATCCGATCAGCGCGAACAGCACCGAGAGCGGCAGCGCCCCCGAGGCGAAGTTCGCGCCGACGATGATCGAGAAGGCGACCGCCGCCGCCGGCGCCATGTGCGTGACGGACTGGAAGAACACCTCGCGGAGGCCGATCGCCTCTCGCCTGAGCCCACGGTCCGCGGGCGGGGCGGACGCGGTGCGTTCCACGGGCGGGGTGGGCGCGGAGCGTTCCATCGCAAGCCTCCCTCTGCGGGACTGCTCCGATTATCCGCTCAGGGACGACCCGTCCCGCAACCTCCCACGCGGCCGGGTAGGGTCGGGTGGATGGACATCGATCGGACCGCGCCCGCGACCGCGGAGGGCGAGGTGCAGATCGCGGCGTCGCCGGAGGTCGTCTGGGAGGTCCTGGCTGACCTGTCCGACTGGCCGAGGTGGAACCACGACGTGACGTCGATGTCGGTCGAGGGGCCGCTCGAGCCCGGCACGACCTTCCGCTGGAAGTCCGGTTCGGCCACGCTCCGGTCGACGCTCCAGGCCGTCGACGCGCCTCGGGAGCTCGGGTGGACGGGGGTCACGATGGGGATCCACGCCGTCCACGTCTTCCGGTTCGAGCCGAGGGACGGAGGCACGCTGGTGCGTTCCGCCGAATCGTTCCGCGGGTTCATCCCGAGCGTCCTGAAGGGCTACAGCCGCAAGGTCCTGCAGCGGGGCATCGACGGCATCCTGCGCTCGCTGAAGATCGAGGCCGAGCGCCGAGCGGGCGCGCCGGCCGCCTGAGCTCCGCGAACCTTCCCCGGGAGGTCGGTCCGAGCCGCGTATACTTGTGGGGCGCTCACGAGCTGTGGGCGGATCCGCGGCCCCAAACCGTTGGCCGCGCGCGCGTTCAGCCCCAACCACTCGGCTGAAGGCTTCAACGCTGGAGGCACGAGTGCTCACGAACGCCAACGCACGTACGACCCCGCCCGCCGAGATGCTCGCGCTCCTCGAGCCGACCATGCTCCGCGGCCTCGAACGGCACCTCAACACCGCGACCGAATGGTTCCCCCACGAGTACGTCCCCTACGAGGTCGGCCGCAACTACGTGGACGAGCCGTGGGAGGAGACCGACAGCGCGCTCGGGATCGTTTCCCGCACCGCGCTCGAGGTGAACCTGCTCACCGAGGACAACCTGCCCTACTACCACCTCGCGCTGTGGGAGATCTTCGGCCGGGGCGGCGTCTGGGGCGAGTGGGTGCGCCGGTGGACCGCCGAGGAGGGCCGGCACGCGATCGTGCTCCGCGACTACCTGACCGTCACGCGGGGCCTCGACCCGGTGCAGCTCGAACGCGGGCGCATGGACCAGGTCTCGCGCGGCTACTACCCGGACGGCAACGGCGGTGCGCGCGCGCTCGACCCGCTCGACGGGGTGGTCTACACGACGTTGCAGGAGCTCGCGACGCGGATCGCCCACCGCAACACCGGAACGTTCACGCAGGATCCGGTCATCGAGAAGCTCACGGCGAGGATCGCGACCGACGAGAACCTGCACTACGTCTTCTACCGCGACCTGGGCAAGGCGGCGCTCGAGATCGCCCCCTCCGAGATGATGCTCGCGATCAACCGCCAGGTGACCGGGTTCGCGATGCCGGGTCTGGACATCCCCGAGTTCAAGGCGAAGGCGATCGAGATCGCGAAGGCGGGGATCTACGACCTGCGGATCCACCACGACGAGGTCGTGCTGCCGGTCCTGTTCACGCACTGGAAGATCGACCAGGTGACGGGGCTGACCGACGAGGCCGAGCAGGCCCGCGACGGCATCACGAACTACCTGACGATGCTCGACGCGATGGCGTCGCACTACGAGGAGAAGCGCGCGGCCCGCACCTCGAGCTGAACCGGAAGGCCGAACGAGCCGGCAGCACCCTGTGGCATACTCCGGAACTTCGGAGCCCGCGAGAGGGGTGACGCACGTGATCCCTGAGCACCCGAAGGCGTTCGATCCCCGTGTGCTGAGCCGGCGGGAGTTCCTGCGTCGGGCGGGCGTCGCCGGCGTCGCGATGCCGACGATGGCGGCGATCCTGGCCGCCTGCTCGGGTGCGGCACAGGAGGAACCCTCTGGGGACGGCACCGGCGCGAGCGGCTCGAACGCGTTCGGGACCGGCGGCGTCGGCGGCGCCCCCTACCCGCTGGCCCGCCTCGACGCGCCCGTCACGTGGAACATCCCCGACGACAACCAGCCGATCGAAAGCGGCCTCCAGCCGGAGACGGGCGCGACGCTCAAGTACCTGAGTTGGCCCTACTACGTGTCGCCGGCGATCATCCGGGCGTTCGAGCAGAAGTACAGCTGCACGGTGGAGAAGACGATCTACCCCGACATGGCCGGCGGCGTGGCCAAGCTCCGCGCCTCACCCGACGAGTTCGACGTGATGTTCGGTGTGCAGATCTTCGTCATCGGCCAGCTGATCGCGGGCGGCCTCCTGCAGCCGATCAACCACGACTACGTCCCGAACCTCGCGAACAACGTCTGGACGTCGATCCAGAGTCCGTTCTACGACCAGGAGTCGCGCTACTCGATCCCGTGGGCGATCTGGAACACGGGGATCATGTGGCGCAACGACGAGATCGATACGGACATCGCCGGGCTCGAGAACCCGTACGAGGTCTTCTGGAACGACGCTCCCAAGGACAAGACGGCCCTGCTCAACAACTCGCGCGATTCGCTGGGCATGGCGATGTTCCGCCGAGGCATGACCGACGTGAACACGGGCGACCAGGCCACGATCGACCAGGCCAAGAGCGACATCGCCGAGGTCGTCGCGGCCACGAACGCGCGGTTCGACCACAACGACTACGTCGACGTCCCGCAGGGCAAGACGTGGCTCCACCAGTCGTGGTCGGGCAACGTGGGCTCGGCGTTCTACTTCCTCCCGGCCGGCGACACGGCCCCGAACCTGTCCTACTACTGGCCGGGCTCGACGGACGGGATCCCCGGCAACGTGGACAACGACACGGTCGTGCTGGTCAAGGGTTCGAGGTACCCGGTGCTCGCGCACCTGCTGCTGGACTGGGTGCTCGACGCGCAGAACGCCCTCACGAACTACACGACGTACTCGGGGTACCAGGCGCCGCTCACGACGATCAACCCGGAGACCCTCGTCGGGAACCAGGTCGTACCCGAACACCTCGCGTCGACGATCGTGACCGAGGAGCAGTTCTCCGCCGGCTACCGGGAGCTCGAGCTCGCGCCCGACGTGAGCGCACAGTGGGAGTCGGCGTACCAAGAGATCCAGGCGGGTGTCTAGCGGCGAGGCGGTCGCCCGGCGCTCGAAGGCCGCGCCGGGTCGGGATGTCGGCTATCCGCGCTGGCTCTGGCCCTCGTTCGCCGCGCCGGCGATGCTCTACCTGCTGATCCTGTTCCTGCTCCCGTTCTACGTGGTCCTGTCGGTGACGTTCGGGACGCTGGATCCGATCTTCCAGAGCCCCGTGCTCGTGTGGAACCCGCTGCGTTGGGACACGGGCATCCTGTCCTTCACCGTCTCGAACCTCACGCACACCGACGGGATCTACTACGCCGCCTTCCTCCGCACGATCGTGTACGTCGTGAGCGCGACGTTCCTGTGCCTGGTGATCGGCTACCCGTTCGCGTACTTCCTCGCGCGACACGCCGGCCGAGCGAAGGGGTTGTTCCTGGCGCTGTTCTTCGCGCCCTTCTGGTTCTCCTACATGCTGCGGATGCTCGCGTGGATCGGCCTGCTGCAGGATCAGGGGTACGTGAACCGGTTCCTCCAGGACGTCGGCATCCTGAGCTCGCCGTACCCGTTCCTGTCCGGCAAGTCGTGGGTGCTCGTCGGCGGGCTCGTGTACGGGTACGTCCCGTTCATGGTCCTGCCGCTCTACGCGGCCCTGGACCGGCTGCCCGTCTCCGAGCTCGAGGCGTCCCGCGACCTCGGGGCGAGCCCGGCGCGAACGTTCTTCCGCATCACCCTCCCGCAGACGCGCCAGGCGATCCTGGCCGGCGTGATCATCGCGGGGCTCCCCATGTTCGGCGACTACTTCACCCAGCAGCTGCTCGCGAACACCGTCGGCACGCGGATGATCGGGAACGCCATCATCGACTCGCTCGACGTCCCGATCTTCGTCTCGCGGGGTTCGGCGCTGATCCTGGTGCTGATGGCGCTCCTCGTCGTTCCGATCGTGTACTACCTGCGGAGCACGACCCGCGCGGCCCGGGAGCGAACGGCATGAGCGCCCGCGCGGTGGCGCCCAGGCGACGGTTCGGAGACCTGCTGACCAACCCCTGGGCGCGGCCGAGGTTCCTGTGGGTGATCGGCATCGCCTACGTGGTCTGGACGCTCGTCCCGGTCCTGACGGCCGCGCTGTTCTCGTTCAACAGCACCCGATCGATCTCGCTGTGGGCAGGCTTCTCGATGCGCTGGTACGTCGGCGATCCCAACGAATCGGTGCTGCACGACCCGGACCTGCGTCACGCGGTGCTGCAGAGCCTGAAGCTCGCGACCGGCGCCGTCCTGCTGGCGGTCCCGATCGGCGTCGGGTTCGGGCTCGCGCTCGACAGGTGGCGCGGTCGCGGGTCCGGCTCCTCGAACTTCGTGATGCTGTTCTCGTTCATCACGCCCGAGCTGATCATGGCCGTGTCGCTGTTCCTGCTGTTCGTGAACCCGTTCCGGTTCGTCGGCTTGGGGACCGGCGCGCAACTGCTCGGGCTCGTGCTCCTGGCGATCCCGTACGCGGTCATCATCGTTCGAGCGCGCCTGCTGTCGCTCGGGCCCGAGTACGAGGAGGCCGCGATGGATCTGGGGGCCTCGCCGGTGCAGGCGCTGCGACGGATCACGCTGCCGCTGCTCGCGCCGGCGATCTTCGCGAGCGCCGCGATCATCTTCGCGTTCACGCTGGACGACTTCGTGATGGTGAAGCAGCTCGCCAAGGACGGGTCGAACGAGACCGTGGCGATGGCGATCTACGGCGCGGCCAGGACGGCGCCCTCCCCGGCCGTGAACGCGATCGGGACGCTGATGCTGATGACCTCGACGGTGGTCATCGTGCTCGCGTTCCTCGTCTTCCGTCGCTCGGCCCGCCGATCGGGCACGGGGCTCACGTCCGAACGGGAGGCCCTGCCCGTGTGATCGAGTCCTCGCACGGGGGTATCCTTCGGAC
>CAVZUW010000002.1:0-215694 GCA_963778545.1 uncultured Actinomycetes bacterium
CCTCGCACCCTTGGCCTCCCGGTTGCGCTGAGGGATAATCCCTCCCCTTCCTCCAAGGAGCCCCGAGACGGACGCTTCCCCGACGACCGACCTCGCCGACGACGTTCGGTACCTGAACCGCGAGCTGTCGTGGCTCGAGTTCAACGCGCGCGTGCTCGCGCTCGCCGAGGACGCCTCGCTCCCGCTGCTCGAGCGGGTGAAGTTCGTCGCGATCTTCGCGAACAACATGGACGAGTTCTTCCAGGTCCGCGTCTCGGGTCTTCAGGAACAGGTCGAAGCGGGCGTGGTCAAGCGTTCGCCCGACGGCAGGACGCCCGCCGAGCAGCTGGAGGGGATCCGCGAGCGCGCTCAGGAGCTGTCGACCCGCGCGTCGGCCGTGTTCGCCGGCGAGCTGTTGCCGGCGCTCGAGAAGGAGCGGATCCGGATCGTGCGGTCGTTCGAGGCGCTCGACCGCACGGACCTCGCGTTCCTGGAGCAGGAGTTCGACGAGCGCATCTTCCCGGTGCTGACCCCGCTCTCGGTCGACCCCGCGCACCCGTTCCCGTACATCTCGAACCTGTCACTCAACCTGGCGGCGCTGGTGCGCGACCCGATGACGGGCGTGCGCAGGTTCGCGCGCGTGAAGGTGCCGCCGCTGCTCCCGCGGTTCGTGCCGCTCCCCGACGGCGAACGGTTCGTGCCGCTCGAGACCGTGATCGCCGCGCACCTGGACCGGTTGTTCCCGGGCATGGAGCTCGTCGCGCATCACACGTTCCGCCTCACGCGCGACGCCGACCTCGAGGTCGAGGAGGACGAGGCCGAGGATCTGCTCGAGGCGATCCAGAGCGTCCTCCGCCGTCGCCGGCGCGGCGCGAACCCGGTCCGGCTCGAGATCGACGAGTCGATGAGCCACGAGGTCCTCGAGCTCCTGCGACGCGAGCTCGACCTCGAGGAGCAGGAGGTCGTCGTGACGTCCGGGCTGCTCGACCTGAGCGCCACCTCGTCACTGGTGGAGCTCGACCGCCCCGAACTCAAGCACGAGCCCTGGGTCCCGGTGACGCAGCCGCGGCTGGCCAACGGCGAGGGGCCGCCCGACCTGTTCCACGTGCTCCGGGCGGGCGACGTCCTCGTCCACCACCCGTACGACTCGTTCTCCTCCTCGGTCGAGGCGTTCGTCGAGCAGGCCGCCCGCGATCCCGCCGTCCTCGCGATCAAGCAGACGATGTACCGCACCTCGACGCAGGAGAGCCCGATCATCCGCGCGCTGATCCGCGCCGCGGAGCTCGGCAAGCAGGTGGTGGCGTTGGTCGAGCTCAAGGCTCGGTTCGACGAGGAGGCCAACATCACCTACGCCCGGGAGCTCGAGCAGGCGGGCGTGCACGTCGTGCACGGGGTGGTCGGGCTGAAGACCCACGCGAAGATCTCGCTCGTCGTGCGACGCGAGGCCGGGGGCGTCCGCCGATACGCCCACGTCGGCACCGGCAACTACAACCCGGTCACCGCTCGGCTGTACGAGGACGTGGGGCTCCTGACCGCCGACCCCGAGATCGGGGCCGACCTCACCGACCTGTTCAACCTGCTGACCGGCTACAGCCGGCAGCGCGAGTACCGACGCCTGCTGGTCGCTCCGGAGTACCTGCGTCCGAAGATGGTGGAGCTGATCCGCGGCCAGGCCCGGGAGGGCGGTCGGATCGTCCTCAAGATGAACGCGCTCGTCGACCCCGACATGGTGGACGCGCTGTACGAGGCATCCCAGGCGGGCGCCGAGATCGACCTGATCGTCCGGGGCATCTGCTGCCTGCGCCCGGGGATCCCCGGTCTGTCCGAGCGCGTCACGGTTCGCTCGCTGGTGGGCCGGTACCTCGAGCACTCGCGGATCTTCCGGTTCGGCGCGCGGGGGGAGGCCACGCACTACATCGGATCGGCCGACCTGATGCAGCGGAACCTCGACCGGCGGGTCGAGGCGCTCGTGCCGGTGGCCGATCCGTCGCTGGCGAGCAGGCTCGACGGGATCCTCGACGTCCTGATGCAGGACGACATGCTCTCGTGGACGCTCGGGCCGGACGGGACGTGGACCAAGGTGCGCGGCGAGCGCGGGATCGACGCGCAGCAGCGCCAACAGGAGCTGGCGGTCGAGCGCGCCGGGTCGAGGGAAGCGTGAGCCGCGCCCCCGCGTCGTCGAACCTCGAGCGGGAGACCAAGCTCCAGGCACCCCCCGGGTTCCGCCTCCCCGAGCTCGGTGGGGACGGGCTCGTCGCGACCCAGCTCGAGCCGCAGCGACTCGTGACCGTGTACGTGGACACCTCCGATCTCCGGATCGCTCGGTGGGGGAGCAGCCTCCGGCACCGGCAGGGCGAGGGGTGGACCGTCAAGCTCCCGTCGCCGGGTGAGGGATCCGCGCTCGTCCGCACCGAGGTCAACTTCGAGGGCGACGACGCGAAGAAGATGCCGACGGCCGCCGCCGATCTCGTCCGGGCGTACGTCCGCGGCGAGGAACTGGCCCCCGTCGCCCGGCTCCAGACCGTCCGGCGCGGCGTCCGGATCGCCGACGGCGAGGGGACCTCGGTCGCGATCGTGACCGACGACGAGGTGTCGGTGATGCAGGGACGGCGCGTCGCGAGCCGGTTCCGGGAGCTGGAGGTCGAGCTCGAACCGTCGGCCGACGGACGGATCTCGGACGTCCTCGTCGACCGCTTGACGCAGGCCGGCGCCGGCCCGGTGGACAACGTCCCCAAGCTCGTGCGAGCGCTCGGTCCCCGCGCCGCGTCGCCGCCCGACCTCGAGGTGCCCGGGCTCGACGAGGATGCCGAGGTGATCGACGTCGTGCGCAGGGAGTTCGCGACGTCGGTGGTCCGGCTGCTCCGTCACGACGCCGGCGTCCGGCTCGGCGACGACCCCGAAGCGGTCCACCAGGCGAGGGTGGCCACGCGGCGGCTGCGATCCGCGCTCCGGACGTTCCGCGACGTGCTCGACCCCGACTGGGCGGGGTCGCTGCGGGACCGGCTGCGGTGGTTGGCCGACGCGCTGGGTGCGGTGCGCGACACCGAGGTCCTGCGCGACCGGATCCGCTCGAGGGAGGCCGTGCTGCCCGAGGTGGACCACAAGGCGCTCGAGGAACTCGTGACGATGCTGGAGATCTCGAGGGACGAGGCGCGCGAGACGCTCCTGCGAGGCGATCCGCGAGCCGGGGTACGTGGCCCTGCTCGACGAGCTCGTCGAGGCCGCCCGCGAGCCGCGCGTGTCCGAGGAGGTGGCCGGCGCCCGCGCGGAGACCGTGCTGCGGCCCGCGCTCGAACGGCCGTGGCAGCACCTGACGGATGCCGTCGAACGGGCCCGGGAGGATGACTCGGACGCTTCGCTGCACGGTGTTCGGATCCGAGCCAAGCGAGCCCGGTACGCGGCCGAGGCCGTGTCGCCGGTGTTCGGCAAGCGCGCCGAGGCCTTCGCCGTGGCCGCGGCCCATCTCCAGGACGTGCTCGGGGAGCACCAGGATCCGGTCGTGGCGAACGCATGGCTGCGGGACGCGGCCTCGAACGGCGCCGACGCCTTCGTCGCGGGCGAGCTCGCCGCGATCGAGGCGCAGGCGGCCGCGGTCTCACGAGCGGCATGGCCCAAGGCATGGAAGGCGCTGTCCCGCAAGCGGCTACGCTTCTGGGCGTGAGCCAGCCCGTCCGCGCGGCCGGGGGTATCGTCCTGCGGGGCGAGGTGGGCGACCGATCGGTGGCCCTGGTGCATCGTCCGCGGTACGACGACTGGTCCTTCCCCAAGGGCAAGCTCGAGGACGGCGAGGACGAGGCCACGGCGGCGCTCCGCGAGGTCGAGGAGGAGACCGGCCTGCGGTGCCGGCTGGGCCCGAGCGTCGGGGCCGTGACCTATCGGGATCGTCGAGGGCGAGCCAAGGTCGTTCGGTACTTCCAGATGGACGCGGACGGTGGTCGGTTCGCCCCCAACCACGAGGTCGACCAGCTGCAGTGGGTGCCGGTCGCGGACGCGGTGCGGCTGTTGAGCTACGCCCATGACCGGAGGCTGTTGGGGCGGGTCATCGCGGAAACGCCCGCGTCCGGGTCCGCCCTCTACGTCGTCCGCCACGCGAAGGCCGGGATCCGTTCGGCCTGGACCGGTCCGGACGAGGTACGACCGCTCACCCGACGGGGGAGGAAGCAGGCGTACCGCCTGGTCGAGCGGTTCCAGGGCCTGGAGATCGAGCGGATCCTCTCCAGTCCGTTCGTCCGGTGCGTCCAGACCGTCGAGCCCCTCGGCGAGGCCCGGGGGCTCCCGGTCGAGGCGGCCCCCGAGTTGCGCGAGGGTGCGAGCGTCGACGAGCTCCTGGGCGCGCTCGCGTCGTTCGGCGACCGCCCCACGGTCGTCTGCGGTCATGGGACCGAGATCGAGTCGATGATCGATCGGCTCGAACACGACGGGGCGACGATCGAGGGCTCTCGGGGGATCGCCAAGGGCTCGGTCTGGGTGCTCGACCGTGAGGGCGAACGGATCGCGGCCGCGCACTACCTGCCGGCGCCGCCCGGCTAGCCGTGGCCACCGACACACGGTTCGCGGTGCTCGACCTGGGGAGCACGACCTTCCAGCTGCTCGTGGCCGATGCGGATGCCGACGGATCGCTCACGCCGGTGCTGCGCGATCGCGTCGTGCTGAACCTCGGACGGGTGCTCGCCGGCGAGGGCCGGATCCCCGACGACGTCGCGGGACGCGCCGCCGAGACCGCGCGACGCCTGGCGGATCTCTCGGTGCGCATGGGGGCGGATCACGTCGTTCCGCTCGCGACGAGCGCGCTCCGGGACAGCCCCGATCGCGACGCGTTGGCGTCGCTGTTCGAGGGCGCGATCGGGACCCACGTGCGGTTCATCGACGGGCGGGAGGAAGCCCGCCTCACGTTCGCGGGAGTGACGGCGAGCGTCGCGCTCGGGCAGGGTCCGACGCTGCTGCTCGACCTCGGTGGCGGGAGCCTCGAGGTCGCGCTCGCGGGTCCGGAGGGGCTCCGGTGGGGGCGCAGCCTGCCCATCGGCGCCGGACGGATGACCGGCCTGCTCGTCGCCCACGACCCACCGACGCGGGACGAACGCAAAGCCGTACGGGCAGCGGTCGAGGAGGCGGTGGCGCCGCTCGTCGAGGACGTCGCCGTGGCCGAGCCGGCGCGGTGCGTGGCGAGCGGCGGGACCGCGGGAGCCCTGGCGCGCGTGCTCGCCGCGCGCCGATGGGGCACGCCGCCCGCCTCGCTCAACCAGTACGAGGTCACGGTGTCCGAGCTCCGCGACCTGACCCGCGAGCTCGCGTCGCTCTCGCTCGCCGACCGCCTGCGCGTGCCGGGCGTGGACGAACGACGCGCCGAGCTCCTGCCGGCCGGCGGCTGGATCCTGACGAGCGCGGCCGGCGCGCTCGGCGCCAAGCGCCTGGTGCACTCGGAGTGGGGGCTGCGCGAGGGCGCGGTGCTCGACGCGCTGGGGCTCGCGGACCGTCCCACCCCGACGCCCGACGAGCTCCGGAGCCGTTCGGTCGACCGGTTGGTCCGGGCCTGGGGCGAGGACCGCGGCCACGTCGAGGTCGTCGCCCGGATCGCCCAGCGGCTGTTCGACGACACCGTGGAGCTCCACGGTCTCGGGGCGCTCGAACGCGAGCTGCTCGGCCACGCCGCGCGGCTGCACGAGATCGGCTCGCGGATCTCGCCCGCCCGGTTGCACAAGCACGGCGCCTACCTGGTCGAGAACGCCGGCCTGCGCGGGTTCACCCCCGACGAGATCGCGGCGATCGCCTCGCTCGTCCGGTTCCACCGAGGCAAGGACCCGCGGCCCGTGTACCCGCCGTTCGAGGCGCTGTCCGACGCCGAGCGCGAGGCCGTCGTGGTCCTCGTGGGTCTGCTGCGGATCGCGCACGCGATCGCCCGCGGACCCGAGGGCGATCGGCTCGAGGTCGCGACCGCCTCGCGCGACGGCGCGCTCTACGTCCTGATCTCCGGTTCGGACAACCCGGACGCCGCGGTCGCGGAGGCGCGATCGGCGGCCGACCTGCTCGGGCGGACGCTGCGGCACCCGATCGAGATCGGGGTCGGCATCGCCGGACGCAGCTGATCGATCGCCGGCGCCGCGTTCACCGGTCCCGCGGGGCCAGCCAGCTCGCGAGGTGCGTGACGCGCTCGAACCCGATCCGGTCGTAGACGCGCACCGCGTCGCCCTCGGGTTCGGCGAGCAGGTACGTGCGGTCCGCGCCCATGGCCGCGGCCTCCGAGACGAGCCGGCGCGTGAGCGCACCCGCGTGACCGCGACGCCGGGCGTCGGGGAACGTGACGACGTGATCGACGAACCCCGCGCCTTCGAGCACCAGGAGCGCCGCCAGCGCGACGCGCCGCCCTCCGTCGACGACCGAGAACCAGCGACGGCCCGCGGGCAGCAGGACGTCGCGCTCCATCGCCTGCAGCTGGTCGAGCGTGTCGTCGTCCGTGACATCGAACAGCCGCGCCGAGTCCCGGTGCACGGACCAGAACGCGCCGTCGAAGGCCGAGATCTCCTCCACCTCGCCCGTGGGCTCGACGTCCCGACCCGCCGCCACCATGACCAGGTCCCACGCGATCCGATCGCCGCGCGTGCTCGCCGCCGCGACCAGCTCCGTCTGATCCTCGGGGTGGAAGATCACGACGTGCGAGCGCTCGCTGCCGCTCGCGCGCATCGCGGGGACGAGCGCGTCCTCGATCTCCTCGAGCCGGACGGGCTGCCGGGTCTCGACCCGCGCGTAGTTCGGCTCCTGGATCGCCGGGAACCGCGCGTCCGAGACGACCGCCCCCCACCACCGGGCCTCGGTCCGCTCGAACAGGTCGTCGTGCGCGCGCCAGAAGCGCAGGAGCGGTTCGAGGTCGGCCACGCGGCCATCTTCGCAGCCGCGGCGTGCGCGGACGGTTCGCGCCGACCTCGGGCGCTCGTGCGGCGGAGGGCCTGCGATAGGCTCGCCCCGCCGTGATCACCTGTCGCGTCTACCACGATGGCTCGCTGAAGGTCGAGAAGCCGTTCGACGCGCGGACCATCGACGAGGCACGCGCGAGCGACCAGCGCGTCTGGATCGACGTCGTCGACCCCACCGACGACGAGCTCACCGAGCTCCAGGCCACGCTCGGTCTCCACGAGCTCGCGATCGAGGACAGCCGCCGGTGGGACCAGCGCGCGAAGGTCGACTTCTACCCGCAGCACCTGTTCCTGGTCGCGCACGGGATCGACCTGGACGAGCAGGGCGAGATCGTCGATCGGGAGGTGCACCTGTTCGCGGGCGAGCGGACTGTACGTCGCGACGGTCCGGCGCGAGCCACGGTTCGATTTCGACAAGGTGGGGACCCGGCTCGAGAGCGCGCCCGACCTGTCGAAGGAGGGGATCGGCTTCCTCCTGTACCTGATGCTCGACGAGATCGTCGACGGCTACCTGGACGTGATCGAGCTGTTCGAGGATCTGGCCGACGACATCGAGGACGACGTGGCGACCGAGGAGGACGGGGCCGAGGGCGAGACCATGCGCTCGCTCGCGCAGCGGATCTTCCGCCTGCGCCAGCAGGTCGTGCGGTTCCGGCGGCTCGCGTCGCCGATGCGCGAGGTCATCGACCTGCTGCTCGAGACGCCGACGCTGGTGACGCCTCCGCTCACCCCGTACTTCCGCGACGTGATGGATCACGTGATCCGGACGACGGAGCTCACCGACAACGTGCGGGACCTGCTCACCTCGGCGCGGGAGCTGCAGCTCGCCCAGGTCGCCAACCGGCAGAACGTCGTGATGAAGCAGCTCACCGCGTGGGCCGCGATCATCCTGATCCCGACCCTGATCGCCGGCATCTACGGGATGAACTTCCGCCACATGCCCGAGCTCGACTGGGCGTTCGGCTACCCGTTCGCGCTCGCGCTGATGGGTGTGACCGCGTACCTGTTGTACCGGAGCTTCCGCAAGCGCGAATGGCTCTGACGTGTGCCGAGCCCTGAAGGTGCTGTGCGTCGCCGAGGATCCGTCCGCGCTCGCCGAGCTCAAGCGCGCGACGGTCTCGGCCGAGTGGGAGCTCGCACCCGGCGCGACCACCGAGGAGGAGGCGATCCGCCAGCTCCACGCCGAGCGTCCGCACGTCCTGGTGGCGTTCGGGTCCTTCCCGAGGCTGGTCGAACGCGCGCTGGAGGCCTACCCGTTCCTGCGCGTCGTCACGGACCGCGCGAGCACCGGGGCCATGGCGGTCGCGTCGCTCGAACAGGTCCGCGCGGCCGTCAAGCCGTCGGATGGTCCCGGCGGCCCGGTCCGCCTCTAGCCGCCGGGGACCAGGCCGAGGGCCGCGACGAAGGGCAACGGCCGGGACCGGTCGGTTCGATCCGGTCCCGGCCGTCTCGGTGTGGCTAGGCGCAGCCGGCCCACGGGCTCCACGAGCCCGCGGCACGCGCCATCCGTACGGAGACGATGATGTTCGCTCTCGCGTTGTACACGGAGCGATCGTCCTGTCCCCACTGGTCGGCGCGAACCGGCCAGTACCGGGTGCTCTGCTGGAACAGACCGGCGTACCCGCTCGAGCTGTAGGCGCGTGGGTTGAGGTTGGATTCGCAGTCGGCCACCTCGACCGCCTGGTCCGGCGTTCCGGGGCTGTCCCATCTGCGAGCGGCGCACTTGATGAGCTGCTTGATGTGCCAGGTCCCCGCTCGCCAGTCGTAGTCGCAGACGCGGACGGGAACGGTCTGCGCCGCATCGGCCACCGCCGTGGAGGCGGGGGCCAACAGGGAGGCGCTCGCGAGCGTCGCGACGAGCGCGCGGCGCATCGTGGGTCGTCTGATCATGTGTGGTTCTCACCCCCGCGATGGACCGGGTTGGCGACCGGGTCCACGCCGTGCTCGAGCAGGCGTGCCGAGCAGGCTCGCGGTAGGTCATGGGTGCTGGATCACCTCCTCGAGTTCGAACACCGTGTGACCTAACGACGCGTCCGGTCGACGGGTCCCTGCTCGTCCCCACCCCGCGCGCGAGACATCCATGGCAGGTAGATGCACGACGAGGGGGGAGGGGAGAGGGACGGACTCGACGTCCGTTCGTGTCCGAACGACCGTACCAAGGGTCCCTGACAACCATGTGACCCGGGGTCACAACGGCCCGTGCACGGTCTCGTCCCGTAGCATGGAGGCGTGCCGACCAAGGTCCTGCTCGCCGCTCCCCGTGGGTACTGCGCGGGGGTCGAGCGAGCCGTCGAGGCGGTCGAGCGCGCGCTCGAGACCCACGGGCGGCCCGTGTACGTCCGCAAGCAGATCGTGCACAACGCCCACGTTGTCCGCGATCTCGAGGCCAAGGGCGCGGTGTTCGTCGAGGAGGAGACGGAGGTGCCCGAGGGCGCCGTGGTCGTCCTGTCGGCCCACGGGGTCGCGCCGGAGGTCTACGCCAACGCCGAACGCCGGGGGCTTACGGTCCTGGACGCGACCTGCCCCCTGGTCACGAAGGTGCACCTGGAGGCGCGCCGGTTCGCCGACCACGGGCGGACGATCGTGCTCATCGGCCACGCCGGTCACGAGGAGGTCGTCGGTACCACCGGCCAGGCCCCGACGGGGACGATCCTGGTCCAGAACGTCGACGAGGCGCGCTCGGTCCAGGTGCTCGACCCCGAGAACCTCTCGTACCTGACCCAGACCACGCTGTCGGTCGACGAGACCAACGCGATCGTCGCGACGCTCCGCGAACGGTTCCCCTCGATCCAGGGACCGCCGCGCGAGGACATCTGCTACGCGACCCAGAACCGCCAGGACGCGATCAAGGAGGTCGCACGCCGGTCCGACGTCGTGCTCGTCATCGGCTCGGACAACTCGTCGAACTCCAAGCGCCTGGCCGAGGTCGCCCGCGATCTGGGCACGCCCGCCTACCTGGTCGACGACGAGACCGAGGTCGACCCGGCATGGATCGAGGGCGCCGAGGTGGTCGGCCTGACGAGCGGGGCGTCGGCGCCCGAGCGCCTCGTGGACCGACTGCTCACCTGGTTGGCGGAGCAGGGCGCGACCGAGGTCGAGGAGCTCCGCCTCACCGAGGAGCACCTGCGGTTCTCCGACGTACGCGTCTGAGACGACGCGGACCCGATCGAACCGATCGGGTCCCTCAGCTCCAGGCCGAGAACTGGTCGCGATCCTCCTCGTCGGGTCCGGGGAACAGGATCGCGACCAGGGTCCGCGTGTCCTGGACGCCCTCGATCGGCAGGATCCGGTTCACGATGACCGGTGCCGCCTGTTCCCACGGGAGGGGGATCTCGACGATCAGGTCGTGGTCGCCCGCGATCATCGCGACGGCCGAGACCTCCTCGACCCCGGCGATCGTGTCGGCGAGCCGCGCCGCGGAACCGGGCGAGGCCTTGACGTGGACGAAGCACGCCGGTCCCGGCTCCTGCATCGGGATCGGCGTCTTGGTCCCCTCGCCCGGCAGCGCGTACACGTCGCCCGGGACGACCGGCGCGGTCATCGTCCGCTCGACGCCCTCGATCCGGTGGATCCCCCGGATGACCTCCTCCGAGATGCCGAGCAGGTCGGGACCGTGGACGGCCGCGAGCACGTCCCACGCGCCGACGACGGGGACCGCCGCGCGGACGCCGCCGACGTTCTCGAGGTGGACGACGACCTGTTCGACCTTGCCCGGCCGAACCTGCAGGTAGACGAACGCATCCACGCTGGCAGGCTAGGTCGGCGATCCGAACGGGGCAAGGACCGGGTCGCGCGTCCGGAGCGGGCGTCAGGACGCGGCGGGGGCGGCGACACGGCACAGCGCGTCGAGCGCCTCGGCGCCCTCTTCGGGTCCGACGGCGATCAGCCGGTCGCCGGCCCGCAGCACGAACGGTCCGCGCGGCCGGTAGATCCACCGGGCGCCCCGCTGGACCGCGAGGACGAACATCCCGGTCTCCGTCTCGAGCCGAAGCTCCTTCAGGCTCTTGCCGTCGGCGGGCGTCCCGGGTTCGACCACGGTCTCCGCCGAGATCTCCTCGGCCTCCTCCAGCGCGAGCTGGATGACCGGGTGGAGCGGCTCGCCCTGCTCGACGTACCAGGTGAGGTCGCGCGCCGCGTCGCACATCGACTCGCTCGCGCTGCCGAGCCGCAGCAGGCCGCGCAGCTCGTCCGGGTTCCGCGCCTCCGGCGAAGCGCGGAGCACCCACGACTCGAGCTCGTCGTGCAGCGTGTCGCTGCGGGCCTCGAGCGCGCCGACCTCGGCCGCCAGCGCGCGGTTGTTGAACAGGATCGAGGAGTAGGCCAGGCCGACCGCGGCCTCGGAGAGGTCCTTCAGCTCCACCAGGATGTCGACGGCGCGGTCGAGCTCGGACAGCGGCGGCGCGTCGTCGTCGTCGGGTTCGGGCCGGCCGGGGGCGCCCGCGAGCTCGCGGAGCAGCGTCACGCCCTCCTCGGGCCCGCGCACGAGCAGGACGTCGCCCTCCGAGAGCACGTCGTCGGGGCCGGGGTCGAACTGCCACTCGATCCCACTGCGGATCGCCATGACCCACATGCCCGTCTCGGTAGGGAGCGAGAGCTCGCGGAGCGCTCGGCCGATCACCAGAGCGCCCGCGCCGACCTTGACCCGGGCGGTCATCTCGTCCGCGTGACGGAGGTCGCGCCGCAGCGCGTCGGGGATCCCGAGCCGAGCCTCGACGACCCGCGCGATGTCGGAGGCGGCGTCGCCGATCTTCTCGATCGCGCTCGCGATCCACAGGACGCCGGCCATCGCCTCCGCGTCCTCGGGGCTGCGGGCGGCGAGCATCGCCACCTCGCGCAGCCGGCGCAGGTGGCCGGTCATCCGCTCCTCGAGACGCTCGACCTCGCTGGCGAGCTTGTCCTCGTTGAAGAACACGGCCGCGTACGCGAGGTCGACCATGAGCTCGGAGGCGTCCTTCGCCTCGACGAGCAGGTCCTTCACGCTCTTCGGTTGGTCATCCATTCGGGAGCACCCCCAATGATGTCATGACGAACAGAACGACGGCCACGCCGGTGAGGTCCATCACGCTCGTGATGATCGGCACGCCCTGGTTGTCGGGGTCCAGGCCGAACCGGAACGTCCCGACCGCCAGGTAGTAGCCGGCGACCAGCGTGACCGGGGTGACGATGAGCCCCGACAGCACCGTCCCGGTGACCAGGGTCGGGAACGAGGGCATCCCCACGAGGTCGGTCGCCACCCCGAGCACGTACGCCACGATCCCCACCATCGTGAAGACGGCGATCGACAGCGCGGACACGATCGAGGCGTCGACCAGCGCCGGGATCTCGGGGAGGCCGCGGGGCGTGATGACACCGATCTGGAGCTTGGATGCGGTGCGCGAGGTGAAGATGCCGCCGAGTGCGCCGGCCTGCGACACGAAGGGCGGGATCAGCGCGAGGAGGACCGGCACGGCGATCAGCTGCCCCTGACGGGCCCGGAGCAGCGTGCCGGCCAGGATGTCGAGGATCGGCGTGAGCAGGATCACCGCGGTCATCTCCACGACGATCCGGCGGATCACGCGGTCGGCGACCGTGTAGGAACGGACCGCCGCGTACACCGCTACCGCGATCGAGATCACCGCGGCGGGGATCGCGATCAGGTCCGAGCGCAACAGGAAGGTCGCGAGGAACAGGCTCGGCAACGTCGTCATGTCGCCGAGCGCCGTGACCATCGGGGTCGACACGGAATCGAGGTCCCACCCGCGACGGTAGGACAGGACCGACAACGTGAGGGTGATCATCAGGACCAGCGCCGACCCGATCGCGCCGCCGACGATCGAGACCGTGGCCAGACGCCACAGCGAGATCGACGGCTGGCCGAACGCTGCCGAGGCCAGGACCGACAGGACCGCCAGCCACAGCGCGGACGAGAACGTCGTGACCACCGCGACGTAGACGTTGCGCTGCAGGACGCTGCCCGGCCGCAGGGTCGGTTCGAGGAGACCGGCGACGTTCGCGGTGCCGAGGCGAGCGCCGATCGCCCCGAAGATCGTCCCCTTCATCCCGACCGCGGCCGGGATCAGGACGATCAGGCCGGGCAGCTCCTGGAGGGTCCCGGTGATGTGCGCGAGGGTGAGCCCGGCGACGAACCCCGCCAGCGTGCTGAGGGCGAGCGCGACCAGACCCTGACGCAGGGTCCGTTGCTCTGCGCGCCAGTAGGCCCACAGACGCCGCGCACGACGTGGAAGCGCCATAACGGTTCGCTCATCGGGTCTGCCTCTCGGCCTCGGCTTCTCGGCCTCAGCTTGTCGGTTCGGCTTCTCGGGTTCGTCAGGGAGCGGGGAGCTCCCTTGAGCCCGAGGCAGTATGCGCTCGACGTGCCTGCGGGACAACCCCTCCGCGCGACCGAGGGCCTCGGCTCAGTCGACCCAGTCGCGTGTCAGGTACAGCCAGAACGCGAGGCCGGCGTACGGCCCGTACCGGCGGAAGCGGCGCTCGATCGCGGCATCGCTCACCTTCGCGCGCCGGACCTTCTTCGCGTAGGTCGGCCGCGTCCACGAATCCAGGATCAGCCGGTGGTACCGGCCGAGGGTCATCATGATGTGAGCGGCCGCGTAGGGCCCGACCCCGGGCAACGCGAGCAGTCGCTCCTCGAGCTCCTCGTCCGGCAGCTCCTCCGTGGACGCCGTCGCGAACGCCTCCAGGTCGAGCTCGCCCTCTGCGACCGAGCGCGCGAGCTGCAGCAGGTACGCGCCGCGATACCCGGTGCGGGCGACGTCCTTGTAGAAGGACTCGCCGGCCTCGGCCATGGTCGCGGGCGTCGGGAAGGCCCGGCCCCAGGGACCGCGCGGGTCGGCGCCGGCCGCCCGCTCGCCGAGGTGCTCGACGATCGCGTGGACCATCCGCTTGGTGGCGGACCACGCGCAGTTGGTCGTGCAGATCGTCTTGACCACGTCCTCGAACACCGTCGGGCTCTGGACCATGCGCCCCGCCCCCGCGGTCACCCACGAGAGGTCGGGGTCGGCGGACGCGGCCCCGTAGAACGCCGAGAGGTCGGCATCGAGCCGCAGCACGTGACGGACCGTCGCGGTGAGCTCGGTCGTCGCGCGTTCGGATGCCGGCGCGCCGAGGACCGAGACCTTCGCGTGGCCCCTGCGCCCCGACTCGATCCGGACCGTCCGCGGGCGTCCGCGACCGGCGCGCAGGGTGAGTTCGACCGAGCGGTAATCGGCCGACGGTCGCATCGGCGGCAGGTCCACGAACCCATGGGAGTTCAGCGTCCGGACCAGGTCGACGGGTTCGCCGCCGGGGCCGCGCAGACGCAGGTCGACGGAGGTCACCCGTCGGCCCGCTGGCGCTCCCGCCAGGCGCGCACCTTGGCCCGGTTGCCGCACGTCGACATCGAGCACCATCGCCCCGAGCGGTTCTTCGAGCGGTCGTAGAAGGCCGAGCGGCAGGTCTCGTCGGCACAGAGCTTGAGGTGGTCGAAGCTCCCGTCGAACGCGCTGACGAACGCGATCGCGACGATCGCGCCGTACGCCGCCGCCACGCCGGTGCCCTTCGGTTCGAGGGTGGGGGCGTGGGCGGCATGGAAGTGTGGGTGCAGCTCCGCCGCGAGCCCGATCCGATCGAGCACCTGGGCGTCCCCGGGGGAGACCGCCTCGTCGTCGCCGGCCAGGATCAGGCTCCGGATCGCGTCCCGGAGCCCGAGGTAGGTCTCACGGTCGGCGTCGGTGAAGCGTTCCTGTTCCGAGAGGAGGTGCCGCTCCACCAGGAAGCCGCGGATCTGATCGGCCGGTGGCTCGAGGTGCGTCCCCTCGGCGTCGTGGACGTGCAGGTTGAGGAACCGCTGGAGCAGCTCGAGGTCTCCCGGTGCCGGGGGTGTGTCCCCGTGCGGCGAGAAGTCGTACGTCGTCATGACCCTCCCAGCGTACACCGTCGAAATCGGTTGACAAGTTACGCTAACCAATATAGGCTGTAATGAAGGTTACGCCAAAATGGCCCTCGGGGATCGGTCCCACGACCGACCGAGAGCCGACCGGAGAACGGGAGGTGCACGGATGCTCACACCGTCGAACTTCAGCGAGATGGGACGGATCCGAGCCGCGTCCCTGCGCGACGAGGCTGCGGGTGGCCGCGCCCGGCGACCGGGACGGCGTCGCCGGGACGCGATCCGGCATGCCGTCGGCGCTCGGCTCGTGAGCGCCGGGTTCCGCCTGCTGCGAGGGGTGGCCTGATGGGCGCGATCGGGATCGCGCTCACGGTCCTGGTGGTGGTGTTGGTGTGGGTGGCCGCGGTCGCGTTCGGCCGCGACTCCCGCGAGGGCGCCGAACGGCGCTCCGGCCCCGACCAGCGCGATCGGCTCCTACGCCTCTAGCCGGGGACCCGTTTCCCGCCCCTCGTACGATGGTCGCGTGACGCTCGAGTTCACCGACTGGGCCATCGACATCCTTCGGCGTACGCACGAGGCCGCCCGCAGGTTCAACCCGGCCGCGACGGTTCGGATCCATCGGACCGGCGAGGGCGTGGCGTTCGACCTCACCGACGAGCGCGAGGACGGCGACGAGCTGCTGGCCGAGCACGGGTTCGAGCTGTGGGTCGCGCCCGGGGTCGAGGGCACCGTCGACGTCGTCGAGCCCCACGACCGACTGATCCTGCGCCCACCGGGCGACCCCGAACGCAGCGTTCGGTCACCGCACTGACGCGACGATCCGAGGACGAACCGCTCTCGAGGCGCTGAGCCGCGCACGCCGGGGGCTACACTTCTTCGCAACCGTGACCACCGTTCCCGAACCCGGACAACCCCTTCACGCCCTCGACCTCGGGCGCGCCCTGGGTGGCGCGGGCCCGGTCATGCTGATCGGGGGCGCCGAGGACAAGGTTCGGGACAAGCTGATCCTGTCGCGGTTCGCGACCTTCGCCGGAGGCCCCGAAGGTCACGTCGTGGTGATCGCGACCGCCTCCTCGCTCGGCGACATCGCCAACGAGCGCTACCGGGAGCTCTTCGAGGGTCTGGGGATCGGACGGGTGACCGGGCTTCGCCCGGAGGAGCGATCCGAGGCCGAGGATCTCGAGACGGCCGCCGCCCTGAGCGACGCGACCGCGGTGTTCCTGACCGGCGGGAACCAGCTCCGTCTGTCCTCGGTCGTTGCCGGCACGCGCCTCGCCGACGCGATCCACCGGGCCCACGACCGCGGCGCCGTGCTCGCCGGCACCTCCGCCGGCGCGAGCGCGATGGCGACGCACATGATGGCGTTCGGTCGCGCGGGGGAGACGCCCAAGCAGCGGATGGCGCAGCTCGCGGCCGGGCTGGGCATCCTGCAGGGCGTCGTGGTCGACCAGCACTTCGAGCAGCGTGGGCGGTTCGGGCGGCTGCTCGCCGTGATCGCGCAGTCGCCGTCGCTGATCGGGATCGGCCTGGACGAGGACACGAGCGCGATCGTCTACGCCGACCGCTCGATGGAGGTCGTCGGCAAGGGGGCGGTGACGGTCCTCGACGGGTCCCGTGTCCAGACCGACGCCCACCAGGCCAAGGGCCATCGGCCGATCATGATCTCGGGGGCGGTGGTGCACTCGCTGCCCGACGGCTCCTGGTTCGACCTGCGCGCGCGGACGCTGCTGGCCGGTGCGCCCGGCATGGAACGTGAGGCCTCGGAGTGAGCGACAGCCGGACCCGCTCGCGAGCGGACCGCCGGCGGGCGAAGGAAGAGCCGCCCGCGGACAAGCGTCCGCTCGCGCCCGACCTGAAGGTCGTGGAGACCCAGGTGTTCCGGGGTCCGAACTACTGGTCGTACGACCCCGCGGTCCGGTTGCTCGTCGATCTCGGCGCGCTGGAGGACTGGCCGTCGAACACGATCCCGGGTTTCGTCGACGGCCTCGTCGAGATGCTCCCGGGGATCGCCGAGCACTCGTGCTCGCTGGGCCGTCGTGGGGGCTTCGGCGAGCGGCTGAAGGAAGGCACCTGGCTCGGGCACGTCGCCGAGCACATCGCGCTCGAGCTCCAGCGCGAGTCGGGCGCGCACGTGTACCGAGGCAAGACGCGGAGCGCGGGCGAGACCGGACGCTACAACGTGATCTACGGGTACTGGGAGGAGCGGGTCGGCCTGGCGGCGGGCGAGCTCGCGGTCCGGCTGGTGAACCAGCTCGTCCAGCCGGCGGAGGACTTCGACTTCCTTGCAGAGCTCGAGCGCCTGATCCTGCTGGCGGAACGCCGCGCGTTCGGCCCCTCGACCCAGGCGATCATCGACGAGGCCGCCAGCCGCGACATCCCCTGGATCCGGCTGAACGAAGCCTCGCTGGTCCAGCTCGGGTGGGGCAGGTACCAGCAACGGATCCGCGCGACGATGACGTCCAAGACGAGCGCGCTCGCGGTCGACATCGCCGGCGACAAGCACGTGACGCGCCGGCTGCTCGCCTCGGCCGGGCTGCCCGTGCCGCGGGGCGAGATCGTGCAGAGCGAGGACGAGGCCGTCGCCGCGGCAACGACGATCGGCTTCCCGGTCGTCACCAAGCCGCTCGACGGCAACCACGGGCGCGGCGTCGGGCTCGACCTCGGGACCGAGGACGACGTCCGCACGGGGTTCCGACGGGCGCTCCCCGAGGCACGCCGAGGGCAGGTCGTCGTCGAGAGCTTCGTCACCGGCAACGACTACCGCGTGCTCGTGGTGGGCGGTCGCATGGTCGCGGTGGCCGAACGCGTGCCGGCCCACGTCGTCGGCGACGGCACCCATACCGTCACGGATCTTGTCGAGATCGCGAACTCGGACCCGCGCCGCGGGATCGGGCACGAGAAGGTGCTCACGAGGATCAAGGTCGACGACGCCGCGATCGAGCTGCTCCGCAAGCAGGGGTACGGCCTGGACGACGTGCCCCCCGCCGAGGCGTTCGTGAAGCTCGCGGCGACCGGCAACATGTCCACCGGCGGGAACTCGATCGACCGGACGTGGGAAGCCCACGAGGAGAACGTCGAGATCGCCGAGGAGGCCGCGCGCGTCGTCGGGCTCGACGTGGCCGGCATCGACTTCCTCGCCCCCGACATCACGCAGCCCGTCCGGGAGACCGGCGGCGCGATCGTCGAGGTGAACGCCGCGCCCGGGTTCCGCATGCACACGAACCCGACCGAGGGCGAGGCGCAGTTCGTCGCCAAGGACGTCGTCGACCTGCTGTTCCCGGCCGGCACGCCGTCGCGGATCCCGATCGTCGCCGTCACGGGTTCGAACGGCAAGACCACGACCACGCGGATGATCTCGCACATCTTCAAGGGGATGGGGCGTTCGGTCGGCATGACCACGACGGACGGCATCTACATCGACGAGCGGCTGGTCAAACGCGCGGACGCGAGCGGACCCAAGTCCGCCCAGATGGTGCTGCAGAACCCGCGGATCGACTTCGCGGTGTTCGAGACGGCGCGGGGCGGCATCCTGCGCGAGGGTCTCGGGTACGGCAAGAACGACGTCGCGGTCGTCCTGAACGTCACCGGCGACCATCTGGGCCTGAAGGGGATCGATTCGCTCGAACAGCTCGCGGCGGTCAAGCAGGTGGTGGTCGAGGCCGTCCCGAAGACCGGCTGGGCCGTCCTGAACGCCGACGACGAGCTCGTCGCGGGGATGCGCAAGGCCTGCAGCGGTTCGGTGATCCTGTTCTCGATGCAGGAGAACGACCTCGTCGACCGCTGGGTGCGGCGCGGGGGCAAGGCGGTCGTGCTCGAGAAGGGTCCGCGCGGCGAGATGATGGTGATCAAGGAGGGGCGCCGCACGATGCCGATCGCGTGGGTGCACACGCTCCCCGCGACCTTCGAGGGCCGCGCCCGGATGATGGTGCAGAACGCGATGGCGGCGGCCGCCGCGGCACACGCGGCCGGCGCCCACCTGCACGACATCCGTCAGGGGCTGCGTTCGTTCACGACCTCGATCTACCAGGCGCCGGGGCGCCTCAACGTGTTCGATCTCGACGGCGTCAAGGTGCTGATCGACTACGCGCACAACGCCGCGGGGCTGGAGACGCTCGGCGACTTCGTGGAACGGCTCACCACCGATACGCCGAACGGCGGCAGGCCGGGCCAGGCGTCGTGGAGCGCGAACCTGCGCGTCGCGGTCGTCGCGACGGCGGGGGACCGGCGCGACGAGGACATGCGACAGCTCGGGCGTGTCGCCGCGCGCTATTTCGACGACGTGATCATCCGCGAGGATCGGAACCCGCGTGGGCGCAAGAAGGGCGAGACCGCCGCCCTGATCCTCGAGGGCGTTCGCGAGGCGATCGCCACGGGCGCGCGCGCGGGCAACGCCGAGATCGTGGTCGACGAGATGGAGGCCGCCCGCAAGGCGCTCGACCGGTCGCGTCCGGGGGACCTGGTCGTGCTGTGCGTCGACCACGCCACGGACGTCTTCAAGGAGCTGGAGTCCCGCCGCTCCCTCGCCGCCCCGACGATCTTCGCCTCGACCGAGGGCAACGGCCACGTCGAGGAGTCCGGGGGCGACCCCGACATGCTCGGCGTCTGAGCGCGATGGAACCCGCACGGGTCCGGGAGGCGCTCGAACGCACCCGCGACGAGCTCCGGGCCGAGCTCGCGACGCTCACGGCCGCGCCCCGCGACCCGATGGGCGCCGTGTCGTTCGGCAAGCGCGTGGGCGAGGGGACGTCGCAGGCCGTCGAACGGATCGCGCAGGTGGACGCCGCGAAGCAGCTCGACGCGAAGCTCGGCGGACGTGGAGCGTGCCCTCGAGAAACTGGACGAGGGGACCTACGGGTCCTGCGACGCGTGCGGATCGGCGATCGGAGCCGAGCGTCTCGAGGCGATCCCCTGGGCCGTGCGCTGCATCGACCACGCCGGCGGATCTCGCTGAAGGGTCGAACCGTCAGCCGAGGGTGATCACGCGGTGGGTGCGGGCGCTCTCCTGGGCGGCCTCGATGATCTCGAGCCCCATGACCGAGTCGTTCGGATCCACCGGCGGCGGCGCGCCCTCCCGGAGCGACGTGGCGACCCCCCGGTAGAACTCCTGGTAGGCGCCCGGCTCCGTCTCGATGGTGCGTTCGTCCTCCCCGGTGGACAGGCGCCCCCACTGCTCGGGTGGCTCGCGGCCCCAGGTCTGGTCGCTCGGGCGAGCTCCCTCGCTCAACGCCTGCTCCTGGACGTCCAGCCCGAACTTCTCGAACGCGGCGCGCAGCCCGAGCAGCCGCATCCGCGGTCCCCGGATCGCCGCGAGGACGCTCATCCAGAGGTGGCTGCGGACACCCTCGGCGTGCTCGAGCGCCACGAAGACGTCGTCGTCGATCTCGGCGCCAGGCCGCCGACGGTCGACCTCGGCGTAGACGGTTCGGGGCGGGCCGAACAGGCCGACCGCCTGATCGATCAGATGGGCCCCGAGGTCGAACAGGAGCCCGCCGGCCTCCTCGGGGTCGCCGCGTTCGCGCCACGCCTCCGGGCGGACCTCGGGACGCCACCGCTCGAACCGCGACTCGAACCGGACGATCGGGCCGAGCGCGTCTTCGGAGAGCAGCCGGCGGACGGTCAGGTAGTCCCCGTCCCATCGGCGGTTCTGGAAGACCGTCAGGAGCAGGTCGCGTTCGGCCGCCTCGGTCACGAGCCGCCGGCCCCCGTCGACCGTCGGCGCCATCGGCTTGTCGATCACGACCGGCAGCCCGGCCTCGAGCGCGGCGAGCCCCAGCGGCAGGTGGGACCGGTTGGGCGTGGCCACCACCACGAGGTCGTGGTCGGCCGGTCGATCCCATAGCGCCTCGACGTCGTCGAGCAGGACGGCCTCCGGATGCTCCGAGCTCGCGCGCGCCCGCCGCTGCGGATCTCCGGTCACGATCGTCGCGAGCGACATGCCCGGTGTCGACGAGATCAGGGGACCGTGGAAGACGGCGCCGGCCAGGCCGTAGCCGATCAGCGCGACCCGGATCGGGTCGTCCGGATGCTCAGCCACGTCGCCACCCCTCCGACGAACCATCGTTCGCGCGAGCCTACGGTGTCACCACGACCCGGAGCATCCGGGGATCCGGGATGGGGTCCAACAGGATCTCGGGCACCTCGTCGAGCGCCACCGTCCGCGACGGCAGCCGGTCGAGCGGGACCGCACCCGAACGCGCGAGGTCGCGCGCGCGGCGGTAGTCCTCGACCGTGGAGCCCGTGCTCCCCACCAGCCGCAGGTGGCGGTAGTGCACGATGTTGGCGTCGACGGGCGCGCCGCCGGGCGAGCCCGCGAACGCGTGGACCCGGCCCCCGACGTCGACGTGGTCGATCGCCCACGAGAGCGCCTCGACGCCGGGGGCGGTCACGAGCGCCGCGGCGGGAAGGGCTCCGAGCGCCGCGGCGACGTCGTCGCCGGGTTCGAGCACCACGTCGGCACCGAGCTCGGCCGCGAGGCGTCGTCGGGCTTCGGACCGTTGCACGACCGCCACCCGCGCACCCGCCGCCTGGAGCGCCCACATCCCGATGATCCCGAGCGTGCCCGCGCCCACCACGACGGCGAGGTCGCCATCGGCCACGTCGAGCATCCCGACGGCGTGCAGGCAGCATGCGAGCGGCTCGATCGAGGGGGCGAGCTCGAACGGGAACCCGTCGAGCGGGACGACGTGTCCCTCGGGCACGACGATCCACTCCGCCAGGCCGCCGTCGCGCTGGATCCCGATGTCCACGTGGTCCGGGCATCGGTTCTCGAGACCGAGCGCGCACGACGCGCACCGACCACAGCCCACGTTCGGCTGCACGCCGACCGCGGTCCCGTCCGCGAGGACACCGGCCACCTCGTGGCCGGGGATCCTGGGTTCCGGGGTGCCGTGCGTCGCCAAGCGTCGGTCCGTGGCACAGATCGCCGCTGCGCGGACCCGAACGATCACGTCGCCGGGTGCCGCCTCGGGCTCGGGCACGTCGTGCGTGGCGACCCTGCGCGGCCCTTCGATCCGAACGGCCTTCATCCGCGGAGCTTGCCACGGGATCGTCCGTCACGCGGCATCGGCGGCTCCGGTACGTTGACGCGTCGACGGAGGATGCGCGGCGATCGAAGCGCGGGAAGGGGCGGCGGGATGAACGGACTGAGCGGAAGGGTCGCGCTCGTGACGGGGGCGAGCGGTGGGATCGGTGCCGCGGTGGCGAGATCGCTCGCGGATCAGGGTGTTCGGCTGGGGCTCGCGTCGCGCAGCGGTGCCGACCTGGGGATCGACGGATCGATCGCGTCCGCGTGCGACGTTCGCGACCCGGCGTCGATCGGGGCCTTCGTCGAGCGCGTCGTCGACGGGTTCGGTCAGCTCGACCTCGTGATCGCCAACGCGGGCGTCGGCGCGTACGGCCCGTTCCTCGAGCTCGACCCGGGCCACCTCGAGGAGATGATCGACACCAACGTGAAGGGGACGATCTACACGATCCGGGCCGCGCTGCCGCACCTGCTGGCGAGCGACGGGGCCGACATCGTCACGATCGCGTCCGAGGCGGGACGCCGAGGCCTGCCGTTCGAGGCGGTCTACTGTGCGTCGAAGTTCGCGCAGGTCGGGTTCACGCGCGCCCTGGACCACGAGCTCCGACCGCAGGGCATCCGGTGCGCGAACGTCTGCCCCGGAGGGGTGGCGACCGAGTTCGCGATGGGCCGGGGTCGAACGCCCGAGATGCCCGAGCTCGCCGGGATGATGTCCGCGGAGGACGTCGCCGAGGCCGTGCTGTTCGTGCTGACGCGTCCACGCAACCACCGGATCTTGGAGATGGCGTTCCGGCCGGTGACGGAGGACTCGTGGGGATGAGCGGCGACGTGGTGCGGTGGGGCATCCTGTCGACCGCGAAGATCGGGATCGAGAAGGTCATCCCGGCCACGGCGGCCGCCGCGCGGTGCGAGGTCGTCGCGATCGCCTCGCGTGATCTGGGCCGCGCCCGGGCCGCCGCGACCGGGCTCGGCATCGCGCGCGCGTTCGGTTCGTACGAGGACCTGCTGGCCGATCCGGACGTCGACGCCGTCTACAACCCGTTGCCCAACCATCTGCACGCGGAGTGGACCATCGCGGCGGCCCGGGCCGGCAAGCACGTCCTGTGCGAGAAGCCCATAGCGACGACCGCGGCGGATGCCGAACGGATGATCCAGGTCTGCGAGGCGGAGGGCGTGCTGCTGATGGAGGCGTTCATGTACCGGCTCCATCCGACCTGGGAGGCCGTGATGAGCCTCGTGGCCTCGGGCCGTATCGGCGAGCTGAAGACCGTGCAGAGCTGGTTCTCGTACTTCAACGACGACCCGGGCGACATCCGCAACCTCGTCGAGACGGGGGGCGGCGCCCTGTACGACATCGGCTGCTACTGCGTGAACCTGTCCCGGATGCTGTTCGGCGCCGAGCCGGAACGGGTCCGGGGATCGGTGATCCGAGACCCGGTCATGGGGATCGACGTCCTGACATCGGCGATCTTGGACTTCGACGACGGCCTGGCGAGCTTCACGTGCTCGACCCGTGCCGAACCCGATCAGCGCGTCCATGTCTACGGCACCGAGGGCCGGATCTCGCTCGAGATCCCGTTCAACATCCCGCCGGACCGGCCGACGCGCGTCTTCGTCACCGCCGGCGGAGATCCACCGGTCCGACCCGATACCGAGGTGCTCACGTTCGACCCGGCCAACGAGTACACGATCCAGGCGGAGCGGTTCGCGGCGGCGGTGCTGGACGGCGGCCAGGTGCCGATCCCGCCTTCGAACGCCGTCGGCAACCTTCGGGTGATCGAGGAGCTGTTCCGTTCCGGCTGAACGTCCCGGGAGCGGCTCAGCCGGTCGCGTGACCGAGGGAGTGAAAGGTCGGGGCGAGCGCCGGGTAGAGGTCGCGGTACCGCGCGTACGCGGCGGCGTAGGCGTCCGCCGCACCCGAGGGCTCGGTGGGCTCGGCGATCCGAACGAGCCTCGTACACGCGTCCTGCACCGTGTCGAACCACCCGGCCCCCACGGCGGCGAGCGTCGCGGCGCCCTGCGCGGCGCCCTCGGCGGTGGAGGTCGTCACGATCGCCGCGCCCAGCACGTCGGCGAGGATCCGTCGCCACAGGTCGCTCCTGCTCCCCCCTCCCGTCGCCCTGATCTGGCTCGCGGGTGGAACCCCGGCCGCGCGCATCAGTTCGAGCGAGTCCCGCAGGCCGAACGCCACCCCTTCCAGCACCGCACGCGTCAGATGAGCCCGGCCGTGGTGGACCGTCAGACCCACGAACGCGCCGCGGGCGAGGGGATCGGCGTACGGGGTGCGCTCCCCGGTGAGGTAGGGAAGGAACAGGAGGCCATCGCTCCCGGCGGGGACCGAGGCCGCCTCCTCCACGAGCTCCTCGAACGCGACCCCGGGCGCCAGGGCATCCCGGTACCAACGCAGGCTGCCCGCCGCCGAGAGCATCACACCCATGAGGTGCCACCGGTCGGGGAGCGCGTGGCAGAAGGCGTGGAGGCGCCCTTCGGACTCGATCGCGGGCCCTTCGGTCGTCGTGAACAGCACGCCGGAGGTGCCGAGCGAGAGCGATGGGACGCCCGGCACGACCGAGCCGACGCCGACCGCCGCGGCCGCCTGGTCGCCTCCGCCGGCGATCACCGGGGTCCCCGCTCGCAGCCCGGTCGCCGAGGCCGCGGCCTCGGTGATCGCTCCCGTCACGCTCGGCCCCTCGTAGGTCGGTGGCAACCACCGAGGCTCGACACCGAGCGCGTCGAGGATCTCGGGGGACCAGTCCCGCGCCGCGAGGTCGAACAGCATCGTCCCGGAACCGTCGGCCCGGTCCACGGCGTGCTCGCCGGTGAGTCGGAGGCGCACGAAGTCCTTGGGCAGGAGCACGTGCGCGATCGCGGCCCAGACCTCGGGCTCATTGGTTCGCAGCCACAGCAGCTTCGGAGCCGTGAACCCGGGCAGGGCGTCGTTGCCGGTGATCGCGATCAGGCGTTCGCGACCGACGATCTCGCGGATCGCGTCGCACTCGGCCGCGGTGCGCTGGTCGTTCCACAGGATCGCCGGCCGCAGGATCTCGTCTCGGTCGTCGAGCGCGACCAGGCCGTGCATCTGACCCGTCAGACCGACGGCCTGCACGGCCGAGGGATCTGTGCCCGCCGCGTCGAGCGCCTCCCGCACCGCGATCCGGGTCGCGTCCCACCACAGGCCGGGGTCCTGCTCGCTCCACAGGGGGTGCGGCGTCTCGTAGCCGTACGCGGACGTCCCCACCGCTCGCACGATGCCTTCGGCGTCCTGGAGGACCGCCTTGGTCGCGGTGGTGGACACGTCCAGCCCCAGCACGAGGCTCACGACGACCTCCCAAGGAGGGTCATGCTCGTCGTCCCGAGTACGAGGCGCCCTCCCGGATCACCGAACGCCGAGCAGGAGGTCGACCGTCAGCTGGTCGAGCTGCTCGTAGGGCTGACCGCGTGCGGCGACCGCCCCGCGATCGATGTCGAGGCCCTTGAGTCCCTCGGCGCGTTCCGGCGTGTACGGCCCGAGGTGCGGTGTCACCGTGCCGTCGTCGGCGTTGATCTGCGCGACCAGGCCCTGGATCTCGGGGTCGGCGTTCCAGCGCTCGGCCTTCTCCCGCAGGATCAGGTACGTGCGCATGCACCCGCGCGCGAACGCCTTCACGTCCTCGTAATCCGACGTCCGGTAGGCATGGGCGTCGAAGTGACGGCTGCCCTCGTAGCCCACGTCCTCGAGCAGTTTCACGAGGAAGAACGCCGCCTTCGGGTTGGCCGAGCCGAACCGCAGGTCCTGGTCGTAGCGCCCGGGGATCTGGTCGTTCAGGTCGATGTGGAACAGCTTGCCCATCGACCAGGCCTGGGCGACGTGGTGGGTGAAGTTCAGCCCCGCCATGTGCTCGTGCGCGACCTCCGGGTTCACGCCGACCATCTCCGAGTGCTCGAGCGTCTGGATGAAGGCGAGCATCGCGCCGGTGGTGGACAGGTAGATGTCGCCGCGAGGTTCGTTCGGCTTGGACTCGAGCGCGAAGCGCAGGTCGTACCCCTGGTCCTTGACGTAGGCGCACAGGAAGTCCATCGACTCCCGGTAGCGCCGCAGCGCGACCACCGGGTCCTTCGAGGAGTCGGTCTCCACGCCCTCGCGGCCACCCCAGAAGACGTAGGTCGTGGCGCCGAGCTCCACACCCAGGTCGATCGCGCGCATCGTCTTCTGCAGCGCGTACGCCCGGACCCGCGGATCGTTGGCCGTGAAGGCGCCGTCGCGGAAGATCGGGTCTCGGAACAGGTTCGTCGTCGCCATCGGCACGATCAGGCCCGTGGCGTCGAGCGCCTTGCGGAAGTCCGAGACGATCTGGTCGCGCTCGTGCGCGCTCGCGTCGATCGGCACCAGGTCGTTGTCGTGCAGGTTGACGCCCCACGCCCCGACCTCCGCCAGCAGCTCGACGAGCTGGACCGGGGACAGCACCTCCCGGACGGGCTCGCCGAACGGGTCGATGCCGATGTTGCCGACGGTCCACAGCCCGAACGAGAAGCGGTGCTCCGGTCTGGGTTCGTACGCCATCTCGTGACCTCCCTCGAGGGGTTCTGCGGGTCAGGCTACTCCGCCGCGCGCACGCGTTCCTAGCCGGCCAGGGCCATGGCCTGCTCCGGGCGCAGGAGGAAGGGCGGGAGCCACGCGGGGATGTTCGAGAACGGCAGCACGTCGGGATGCAGCTCGATCCCGAGGGCGTCGGCCATGAAGGCCCGCCGGGCTCGGATCCGCGACCACGCCGTCGGGGTACCGCGTCGCGAACTCGGACCGCAGCGATCCGTCGGCGAGCGCGAGGCCGTCCTCGATGTTCGTCGTGAAGTACTCGGTCCCCGTCGCGGGGATCACGTCGACCTGGAACGCCATGCCCGAACGAAGCTCGATCGTCGATCCCGGCGTGATCGGCGAGTTCACCCACTCGTCCAGGTGGATCTGGTGCCCGGGGTTCAGGAAGATGCCGAAGAACGGGTCGCCGAGCCGCCGCTGCACGATCTCGTGCAACACGCCACCCGTCTGGCCGATCCGGAGGGCCCTGTACCACTCCGCGATCGCCTCGAAGTAGGGCCCGACGAGCTTGTCGACGTAGTCGCGGATCGCCGCGGGAAGCTCGGCCGCGTCCTCCACGACGAACCCCGCGCGGCAGTTCAAGGCACCCCAGATCCCGAACGCCACCGTGAACCGGTCGCCGCGCTCGATCCTCCGGTCGGTGGGGCTGAGCAGGCCGAAGGTCGCCCGGTCGCCGCTCGAGAGCATCAGGTGGCAGGAGAGCGGGCTGCCGTTCCACCCCAGGAGCGCGACCGCGTCGTCTTCGCGCATCCCCGGTCGCAGCTCGTGGAGGAGCCGGCGGACGCCGCTCGAGGTCCGGCACGCCGCCGCCTCGAACGCCGCCAGCTGCTCGACCTCGTTCAGTACGCGCAGGCCGTCGGCCGCGTCGATCAGCAGGTGCCCGGCGTTCTCGACCGACCCCGAAGGCGTCATGCGGCGGAGCTCGTCCGCGATGTAGGCGGGCACCTCGAGCGTGCGGCGGTCGCCGAAGGTCTTCCAGCCGATCACGCCGATCGTGGTGTCGGCGCCGATGCCCTCCTCGGCCAGGATCTCGGAGAGCGTGCGCGAGCGGTCGCGCGGCTGGCTCGGCAGGCTGAAGTCCTGGAAGAGGTGTCGCCGCATCGTCAGCGGCGCCGCCGCCGGCGACGCCGATGCACTCGTTGCCCACCAGGACGGCCGGCTCGCCGGTGGGACCGACGACCAGCATCGCCTCCTCGAAGCGCGGATCGAACCCCGTCAGGTATGCGAGGTTCGCGCTGTGCTCGCGATCGGCGTAGATCACGAGCGCGTCGTACCCGTCCTCGGCCGCGCGGGCCCGGAGGCGTTCGAGCCGGTCGGCGTAGAGGCGCGGCCGGGATCTCGGGCACGGTCTCGGGCATCGCCGAACTCGGGCAGGTCGATCTCGGTGAGCCGGGCGCCGGTCATCGCGTCGACGCCGCCCCGGGCGGGCTCCACGCGGTCGGTTCTCCGTCGCGCGGGATCGTGACGAACGCGTTCGCGGCGACCTCCTGCCAGGGGCCGACCTCGCCGTCGGGCCACCGGATCCGGACCTCGGCCGAGCCGGCGTCGCCGAGACCCACGTGGACCCATCCGAGCTCGCCGCTCGCGTGGCCCCCGCCGATCGTGAGCTCTCGATCAACCACCTGGTCACCGAACCGCACCTGGATCCACGAGCCGATCGCGTCGCGGTTCGGGCCGGTCTGCTCGGGGCGCACCGCGATCCAGTTGCCCATCGGCTGGGGTTCGGCGGCGGTGCCCGAACCCACGTTGCGGAACAGACTGACGTTCACGCGGCGGTTCACCTGCACGATATCGAGCATGCCGTCGAGGTTGAGGTCGACGACCGCCGCGCCTCGTCCCTTGACGAAGCTCGCGATGCCCGCGGCGAGGCCTTCCTCCACGAACGTGCCGTCGGCCTGTCCGATCAGCAAGTTGCTCGGGTCCCTCGAGGCGAAGTCCTGTTGGGCCTCGACGTTGCCCTTGGAGACGAACAGGTCGACGAGCCCGTCGTTGTTGACGTCCTGGAACTCGGGGTGCCATGCCGTCGAGGGCAGGGGATCGCCGCCCGTGTAGGGACGTGTCGCGGTCACGCCCTCGTCGATCGCGATGTCCCGGTAGGTCGGTCGGCCGGTCGCGTTCGCCAGCGTCTGGAGCTTGTTGTCTCCCTGGCTCGTCACGTACACCTCGGGCAGGCCGTCGCCGGTGACGTCGTAGCTGGCGATGCCCATCCCCCAGATCACGAGGCGCCGCCAGCCGTCATCGCCGGTGTAGAGGCGCGGTGGCTCGCCCTCGTCGACGTGCCAGAGCTGCTCCTCGCCGTCGAGGTAGTAGTGGCGATCGTTCGCCATCCGCAGATCCGCGTGGCCGTTGCGGTCCCAGTCGCTGAACAGGACCGAGAGCGTGCAGTAGCCGGGCGTGAGCGGGAGCGGCTCCGCATACGCCGGTCCACCCGGGCTCGGCCGCACCAGCTCGCTGTCGGCACAGTCCGTCCGCTGCTCCTTCGCCAGGTCGAGGTAGTTGCCGAACGCGAGGGTCGGCAGCGTGGCCGAACCCTCCCACGTCGCGCTGAACGCGGCGGTCAACGCGTCGCCGCCGTCGTAGCCCCAGGTCTCGTTCGCGCGCTCGAACCGGCAGTCGCCGAGGCCCCGCAGCAGGACGTTCGCGCCGTTGCGAAGGACCGCCAGGTCGGTCAGACCGTCGCCGTCGACGTCGATCGGGTAGGCGCCGGTCACGCTCGTGAGGTCGGTGGCCGGGTCGGACACCTCCGCGAACCGCAAGGCGCCGCCAACCGGACTCTCGTTGCGGTACAAGGCGGCAGGGTCCGCCCCTCCGGCGAGGTACAGGTCGGGCCGGCGGTCATCGTCGCAGTCGAAGGTCGCCACGCCGCCGCCCACGAAGTAGGGGAACTCGCCGGCGTAGGCGTGGTCGATGCCCGCGGCCGTGGACTCCTCGACGAAGCGGGGGACCTCCACCGCCGTCTCGCCGGCGTTCGTCAGCGCCAGGCCGACCGCCAGGACGACGGCGAGCGCTACCAGCGCCCCGCCGACCGCGCCGAGCACCAGCCACATCCCCGTCCGCCCACCCCGATCGGGTCGCCCGGCGTCCGCGCGCGGCTCGCGCTGCCCCTCGTCGCCGGGATCGGCGCCCGTGTCGGTGGTGGGGCCCACGCCTTGCATCCGTCCCTGCCTCGCGATCGATGGCGCGACCGGGTCCCGGATCGTGCGCTTCATGCGGGACGTCGCGCGGGCAGGCAGGCTATCGGGGGCCTCGAACGGACGCAACAGGCGCACCTGCGTGCGTGGCAGTAGCACGACGCGCGGATTGCGCCGCCTGCCCAGATATGCCATGTTGGCGCGCGTCCAGGCACCGCCGACCGAGTGCGCGCGACCCCTCGACAAGAAGGTCGTCACGCGTACCCGCGAAGCCGCAGGGACCGTCCGGTTCGTAGAACGGGAAAGGCCGGTACGTCACAGGGACGTTCCGTCCAGAAGGGGGGGTTCAGGTGCTGAGACGGCGTATATGGGCATTGCTGGCGCTCTCCGTCATCCTGCTCGCCGCATGTAGCGACGACGGCGGCGGCGAGACGGGAACGACAGGGGGCGCGAGCGGCGGAGCCACCGGCGGCAACCTCACCGTCGGGGTTTCCTGGAACAACTTCAACGAGGAACGGTGGTCCAAGTTCGACGAGCCCGCGATCCAGGAGGCCCTGCAGACCTGCGGCGCGAAGTACATCTCCACCGACGCGGGGTCGTCCGCCGAGCAGCAGCTGGCCGACGTCGAGAACCTGATCTCGCAGGGCGCGAACGCGATCATCATCCTGGCGCAGGACGGTGAGGCGATCCTCCCGGCCGTGCAGAGCGCGCTCGACCAGGGCATCCCGGTCGTCGCGTACGACCGGCTGATCGAGAACCCGGACTCGCTGTACGTCACGTTCGACAACGTCGAGATCGGGCGTCTGCAAGCGGAGGCCGTCCTCGCGCAGGTCCCCAAGGGGAACTACGTGTTCATCAAGGGGAACTCGACGGACGCGAACGCCGACTTCCTTCGTTCGGGCCAGGAGGAGGTCCTCAAGGACGCGATCGACTCGGGCGACATCAAGAACGTCGGCGAGTCCTACACCGACAACTGGGACCCGGCGATCGCCCAGACGAACATGGAGCAGTTCCTGACGGACAACAACAACGACGTCGACGCCGTCCTCGCGGAGAACGACGGGATGGCCGGCGGCGTCGTGGCGGCGCTGGAGGCCCAGGGCCTCGCCGGCTCGGTGGCGGTGTCCGGTCAGGACGGCGACGTCGCCGGCCTGAACCGCGTTGCCCTCGGGACGCAGACCGTCGACGTCTACAAGGACGCCCGGGAGCTCGGCAAGGCCGCGGGCGAGTCGGCGTGCGCGCTGGCGCAGGGCACGGCGCTCGAGGACGTCGCCAACACGCAGCCGTTCGACTCGCCGGGCGGGAACCAGATGACCTCGATCTTCCTGACGCCCCAAGCGATCACGCAGGACAACCTCAACATCCCGCTCGACGCGGGCTGGATCTCCCAGGAGGACCTGTGTCAGGGCGTCGATCCCGGCACGGTGGATGCGTGCGGCTAGCCGAACGACGACACTGAGCGAGGCACGCAAGCACGAGGCGCCCGCCTCGCCCTGGAGACGGGGCGAGGCGGGCGCCCTCTGGCATAGGATTCGGAACGGTGGCTGAGACCAAGGTTTCCGCGGCCGAACGAGAGCCCGAGGCGCAGGCTGCGTCGCCCGAGGGGCAGGGGAAACGGTCGCTCCGCGATCTGTTCCGCGCGGCCGAGGTGGACACTCGGCTCGTCGGGATGCTCCTGGCCCTCGTGATCATCTGGATCGTCTTCCACATCATCACCCCGAACCACACGTTCCTCACGCCTCGGAACATGTGGAACCTGTCGGTCCAGACCGCGGTCGTCGCGATCATGGCGACGGGGATGGTCCTGATCATCGTCACCCGCAACATCGACCTGTCCGTCGGCGCGGTGATGGCGGCCGTCGGGATGGCCATGGCCATCGTGCAACACGACTGGCTGCCCAAGTGGATCGGGTTCGATCACCCGCTGACGTGGGTGATCGCCGTCGCCGTCGGGCTGGTCCTCGGGGCTGCGATCGGCGCGTTCCAGGGGACGATCGTCGCCTACGTCGGCGTGCCGTCGTTCATCGTGACCCTCGGCGGGTTCCTCGTATGGCGGGGTGTCGCCTGGTGGATGGCGAGCGGCCAGACGATCGCGCCGATGGACACGCTCTTCCGCAACCTGGGGGGCGGCTCCACGGGAACCGTGGGAGGGACGTGGAGCTGGATCCTCGGCATCGCCGCGTGCGTGGGGATCGTCCTGCTGCAGTTCAGCAAGCGGCGACAGCGCAATCGGTACGGGTTCCGGCAGCGTCCGATGTGGGCCGAGCTCACGATCGGGGTGATCGCCTGCGGGGCCGTTCTGCTGCTGGTGGGGTTCCTGAACCGGTACTACCTGCCGCCTGCGCTCGCGGCGCAGGCCGGCAAGGCGGGGCAGAACATCTCGCTCGGCCTGGCCTACCCGGTGCTCATCGCGATCGGCGTCGGCATCGTGATGACGTTCATCGCGACGCGGCGGCGCTTCGGCCGCTACGTCTACGGGATCGGCGGGAACCCCGATGCCGCCGAGCTCGCCGGCATCAAGACCAGGCGGACGATCGTCAAGACGTTCACCCTGATGGGCCTTCTGGTCGGCCTGGCCGCCGCGGTCCAGATCGCCCGGCTCAACGCGGCGGTGAGCAGCCTCGGGACCGGGATGGAGCTCAACGTGATCGCCGCCGCGGTGATCGGCGGGACGTCGTTCGCCGGCGGCGTCGGCACGATCGTCGGGGCGCTGCTGGGCGCGCTCATCATGCAGTCGCTCGTGTCGGGAATGGTGCTCATGGGCATCGAGGCGCCGCTGCAGGACATCGTGGTCGGCATCGTCCTGGTCCTAGCCGTGACCTTGGACACGATCTTCCGCAGACGGGCCGCTCGATGACCGACCGGTCCGGCACGCCGCTGGTCGAGCTCCGCGACATCCGCGTCACGTTCGGGGGCGTCCACGCGGTCCGGGACGTGACGGTCGACCTGTATCCCGGCGAGGTGGTCGGACTGGTCGGCGGCAACGGCGCGGGCAAGACCACGCTGATCCGAACGCTGTCGGGTGCGCACCCTGCGCACTCGGGCCAGATCCTGATCGGCGGCGAGCCGGTGACGATCTCGCACCCGCGGGACGCCAAGGCGCTGGGCGTCGAGACGATCTATCAGAACTTGGCGCTCGCGGACAACATCGACGCGCCGGGCAACGTGTTCCTCGGACGCGAGCTCACGACGCGGTTCGGCAACCTCGACGACAGCGCGATGGAGGACGCCACCCGGAAGCTGATGGGCCGACTGAACCCGAAGTTCCAGAACTTCGTGGTGCCGGTCGCCTCGCTGTCCGGCGGACAGCGCCAGTCCGTCGCGATCGCGCGTGCGGTGCACTTCAACGCCCGGATCCTCATCATGGACGAACCGACCGCCGCGCTCGGGCCGGCCGAGACCAAGCAGGTCGGGGACCTCATCAAGCAGCTCCGGGAGGAAGGCCTCGGGATCTTCCTGATCAGCCACGACATCCACGACGTGTACGACCTGTCGGACCGGATCAGCGTGATGCTCCAGGGCAGGCTGGTCGGCACCGTGAACAAGACCGACGTCACCACGGACGAGGTCCTCGCCATGATCATCCTGGGCAAGCTGCCCGGCGAGGTGACGCAGAAGGACCTCGCCGACCTGCACTGACCCGATGCCGATCAGGTGTTCGGCTGCGTGTCCACCAGCAACCAGCGCGCGCCGGTCGGGCGGCTGAGCACGAACGTGCGCGCGAAGGGCGAGGTCGTTCGCGACCGCTCCGACCCGTCGACCCCGTAGGTGACCTCCTCGACGGTGCCCCGCGCCTCGAACCCCAGGCTGAGCCCGGACTGGCCTTCCGCGTGGATGAGGACGACGTGGAGCGCACCGAACGTGTAGTGGGGGACCACGGCGCCTCCGGTCTCGATCACCTCGTCGACCCGGCCCTGCATCGTGATCAGGCGCTCACCGTCGTCGACCGACGGAAGGAGGCTCTTCTCGCCGCTTCGGAGCGCCTGCGCTTCGACCTCCAGGTTCTCGGCGAGGGTCACCGCGGTCGCCTGCGCGTCGGCCTGCGACAGGTCGCCGCGATCCGATGACCTCGGGATCGACGGTGACCGGTGGGAGCGTCGAGGGATCCACGTGCACGTCGAGCTGCGGTTGGACGGCCGGGTCGGCCGACACCGCGGCGCTCGCCGCGACGAGCGACTCCCGGGCCGGCGCTCCCGCCGCGACTACCGTCGCGCCGATCACCACGACCGTTGCGCCGACGATCGCTCCGCGCCCGAGGGCACGGCCCGGCGTCAGGTACCGCTCTCCGCCCGCCGCGCGCGCGAAGGCGCCCAGCCGATCCCGCTCGGAGCCCGGAGCGGGCAGGAACCGCTCGAGGAACAGGCGCGCCACGCAGAGCACGACCAGGCCCGACAGCAGCGCGACCTTGGCGCCGAACTCGGTCGTCTGCGGCGCGATCAACAACGTGCACACCATCGCGACGCCGATCCCGAACGCGACCCGCGCGACCCGCCCGGCCGGTGAGGTCTTCGGGTCGGTGATCATGAAGAACAGGAAGATCAGGATCTCGGGCGAGAACACGATCACCCACCAGAAGTGCGCCCCGCACACGGGCTCGAACGACCACCGCGCGGTCATGCAGTGGCCCGACGCGGCCAACACGCCGATGCCGACCGCGAGCGTGAGCCAGAACGCCGCCGACATCCCGAGCAGGTGCAGGCGGGCCGTGATCAGCAGACCGCCCACGAGGATGATCAGGTAGGCCGCGACCATCCAGCCGTCGAACGGCGCCCACCAGAAGTCGAGCGGTTCGATCCGGGTGCTGCCGAGCAGCAGGAAGGCCGCGACCAGACCCACGTTCGACGGGTTGAAGATGTGCGAGCCCCGGTAGCGGATCACGTACTTCGTGAGCAGCGACAGCCCCGCCACGAGCGCGAACACGTACCAGCCTCGCCAGGTCCAGTGGTCGTTGCTCTGCATGTCGCTCAGCCGCAGGATCAGCGCCACGCCGCTGCCCGTGAGCATCGCGCTCGCCGGCCAGACGAGGGCTCCGGTCTTGTGGAGCGTCCACCCCACCTCGATGACCGCGCACACGAGGATCGCCACCAGGATCTGGGGGACCGACACGCGGAACCCGAGCGCGATCTGGCCCAGGACATGGATCGAGATGATCACCGCCGCGAGGTGGAGCCGCGGGTCGCGGATGTTCGGCGCGACGAACGGGTAGGTGCGTCCGAAGATCCGCACCGTGCGGCCGGCCGGCTTCGCGGGCGGCGCGGGCGGCTCCGGCGCCGCGGCTCCCGGCGCCGCCTCCGGTGCCGGCGCGGCGTCCGTCGCCGACCGTGCAGACGTCTGCGTGATCGGTGGATGCGGCTCGTTCAGGACGTCCCCCAATGGGTTCGACAGGAGGCGGTCATCGTACGCGCTCGCTGTGGAGCGACTCGGCTCTAGGAGGCCGCCCGCTTGACGAGCTGGCGAACCCGCGCGGGCGTGAGCCTCGTCGCACCGGCAGCCTCGAGCCACCCGAAGACCTCGTTCCGCATCCCGAGCGCGGTCACCCCGATCACGTCGCCACGCTGGGAGCGTCCGAACACCCCGCGGAGCCCCGCGAGCTCGTCCGCGTAGGCGTCCACCTCCGTGGCGCCGCCGTCGCGCGCGCCCGCGATAAGCCGTTCGATGACGTCGAGACGGTCGCGGCCCCGGAGGTAGCGCAGGAGCTCGGCGACGGCGACGTGGTCCGCCCCCCGAGCGGCGGCATACGCGAAGTCGTGCAGGATCTGGTCGGTCCGGTCCCCGGCGGTGCAGATCACGAGCCAGATCTCGCGGCCGGGCCTGCGCAGTCCGTTGCACATCTCGGTGAGGCCACGCATCCCGGCCTCGTTGTGCGCGTAGTCGAGCACGATCACCCGCCCGTCGTGCCCGAACAGGTTCGCGCGGCCCGGGTTGCGTTCGGGGTCGGTGACGAACGTCGTCAGCCCCTTCACGACCGCGCGCTCGGGCAGCCCGATCGCGAGCGCGGCGGACGCGGCCTGCATCGCGTTCATCACGTTGTGGCGCGAGACGCCGGCGATCGTGACGGGGATGTCGATCAGCTCCATCAGGGGTCGCGACGACGACCCGTCGAGCACCGTCAGCCAGCCGTCGAGCGGCACCGTCGCGCGGCCGCCGTCGGCCAGGGTGTCGCGGATCGCGGGGTGCCAGGGGTCGAGCGAGCAGAGCCAGGGTCTGCCCGTCGCGAGCCGGCGCATCGAGAGCACGCGCGGGTCGTCCGCGTTCAGCACGTCCCACCCGTCCGGCCGCGTGATCCTCGTGACCGTCGCCTTCACCTCCGCGAGCTGGTCGATCGTCTGGATCCCGTGGAGCCCCAGGTGGTCTTCCGACACGTTCGTCACGACCGCGACGTCGTTGTGGAGCACGCCGATCCCGCGGAGCAGGATGCCGCCGCGCGCGGTCTCCAAGACCGCGACGTCGGGGTGCTCGGCCAGCGCCCGAGCCGCGCCGCCGAACCCCGAGTAGTCGCCCTCCTCGATCAGCTCGCCGTCGCCGCGGTACACCCCGTCCGTGGACGAATACGCGACGGTCTTGCCGGCCGACCGCACGATGTGGGCCAACAGCCGAACGGTGGTCGTCTTGCCGTTGGTCCCGGTCACCGAGACGACCGGGATGTCGGGGTCGGTGACCTCGGGCTCGTCGCCCGGCTCGACCTCCGCCACCCGAGCGGCCGACTCGGCGATCAGTCGCTCGACCGAACGCCGACCGCCCACCTCGTGCAGGAGCGGCGCCACCTCGAGCCCGAGCGCCTCGGCCGCGCCGCGCCGCCGCCACGGGAACGCGACGACGACCTGGTCGGGTTCGGGACCCGGGCGGCTGCGGACCGCCAGCCGAACCCGGCTCGCGGTCGCGAGCCGCCACGTCAGCCGCGCGGCGAGTCGCGCGACGGTCCGCCTTCGCTGGTCCGATCCGGGACGACCGGGGCGACCGGTCGCGCCAGCCCGTTCGAGCGCCGAGGCCAGGCGTTCTTCTGGGACCTCGATCCAGCCCCCGACCGCGATCGTGAGCTTGACCGCGGGGCGCGGGAAATACAGGTTCGGACCGTCGAGCACGCGGAGCTCGACGAGGTCGGCGCGCGGTGGGGCCACGGCGCGAGCTTAGTCAGCCGGGGTCGCCCGCGTGATACCGGCGGAACGCCGGGGCTCGCCACGCGACGGCGGCGGCGCCGGCGATGCACAGGAGCCCGCCCGAGACCACCGACGCCATCGGCGACCAGGCCGCCGCCACGAGGCCGGCCTCGAGGTCGCCGAGCCTCGGGCCGCCGGTCACCACCAGGATGTGGATGCCGAACAGCCGCCCCCGGAGGTGTTCGGGGACCGTGACCTGCAGGATCGTGTTGCGGAACACGGCCGAGATCACGTCGGCCGCCCCCGCGATCGCCAGGAACAGGATCCCGAGCCACAGGTGGGCCCCCACCAGCCCGAACGCGGCGATGCCGGCGCCCCACACGACGACCGCCCAGATCACCGCCAGTCCCTGGTGACGGATCCGGCCCACCCAACCGCTCGTCGCGGCACCGACGAACGCGCCCACCGCGGGCGCCGCGAACAGGAGCCCGGCCACGGTCGCGCCCCGATGGAACTGCGTGAGCGCGAGCACCGGGAACAGCGCTCGGGGCATCCCGAACACCATCGCGATGATGTCGATCACGAACGTCGACTGGAGCACCTGGCGGCCGCGCAGGAACGCGAACCCCTCCTTCACCGCCCGCCACCCGACCGCCGCTCGTTCGCCTTGCGAAGGCGGCATCGGGCGGATCGAGATCGAGGCGAGCAGCAACAGGCCGATCGAGATCAGGTCGATCGCGTACGCCCACGAGAACCCGAAGCCCGCGACGACGATCCCCGCGAGCGCGGGCCCGATCAGGCCGGCGCCGTTCCAGATGATCTGGTTGAGCGCGGCGGCCGCGGGCAGCCGGGTCTTGTCGAGCAGGCGGGGGGTCATCGCGCTGCGGGTGGGGCTGTCGATCGCGCTCGTCGCGGCGATGCCGGCCACCGCGACGTAGATCAGCGCGAGCGGCGGGTCGCCGTGGACGGCCCCCGCGAACAGCAGGCCCGAGGACGCGAGGTACCCGACCTGCGCGGTGATCAGGATCTTCCGACGGTCGAACGCGTCCAGGAACGTGCCGCCCGCCAGCGTTCCCACCACGAGCGCGAGGAACCCGACCAGGCCGATCAACCCCACGGCCACGGTCGACTGGGTCAGGCTGTAGCACCTGCAGGAACGTCGCGACGATCGTGAACTGCGACCCGAACGTGGACGCCGCCAGCCCGAGCCACAGCCGCCGGAAGTCGCGCGACGCGCGGAGCGGCGTGACGTCCACCGCGATCCGCCGGGCGAACCCCCCGATCCGCGACGTCCGAGTTGGGTCCGGCTCGTCGCTCATGCGGTCGAAGGTAGCAACGGAGCCGGCCGATCCGGCCGCTACCCGGTGCCGGCGCCGATCGCCTCGTCCAGGATGCCGAGCCCGTCCTCGAGCAGCGCCTCGTCGATCGTGAGCGGAGGTAGCAGCCTGATCACGTTGTCGAACGTTCCGGCCTTCAAGATCACGACGCCCTCCTCGAGGCACCGCTTCACGATCGCGTTCCCGCTCGGCCCGTCGAGCGGTTCCTTCGTTCCGCGGTCCGTCACCAGCTCGATCGCGTTCATCATCCCGCGGCCCCGAACGTCACCGATCACGTCGTGCCGGTCCCGCATCTCGCGCAGACGCCCGAGTACCTTCTCGCCGAGGGTGCGCGAGCGTTCGAGCAGACCCTCGCGTTCGATCTGGTCGAGGACGGCGAGCGCCGCCGCCGCCGCGACCGGGTTGCCGCCGTACGTGCCGCCGAGGCCGCCCACGTGGACCGCGTCCATCAGGTCGGCGCGGCCGGTGACCGCGCTGATCGGCAAACCGCCGCCGAGAGACTTCGCGCTCGTGATGAGGTCCGGCACGACGCCCTCGTCCTCGATCGCGAACCAGCGGCCGGCCCGGCCCATCCCGCTTTGGACCTCGTCGGCGATGAAGACGATCCCGTGCTCCGAGCAGAACTCGGACAGGCCCGTGATGAAGCCGGGCGCCGGGACGATGAACCCGCCCTCGCCCTGGATCGGTTCGAGGATCACCGCGGCGACGTTCTCCTCGCCGATGTGCTTGTGGATCTCCTCGCGCGCGTAGTCGAGCGCCTCCTCGGCGCACCGCTCGGGCCCGCCGGGCCAGCGGTACGGGTAGGCGAAGGGCAGCCGGTAGATCTCGGGCGCGAACGGGCCCATGCCCTGCTTGTAGGGCATCACCTTCGCGGTGAGCGACATCGCGAGCAGCGTGCGACCGTGGAACGCGTGGTCGAACGTCACGATCGCCTGACGGCCGGTCGCCTTGCGCGAGATCTTCACGGCGTTCTCGACGGCCTCGGCCCCCGAGTTCGCGAACATCGTCTTCTTCGGGGCGTCGCCGGGCGCGAGCGCGTTCAGCCGTTCGGCCAGCTCGATGTAGGGCTCGTTCGCGGTCACGTGGAAGCAGGTGTGGGTGTCGAGTTCCAACTGGCGCTGCGCCGCCGCCACGACCTCCGGCGACGTGTGGCCGACGTTCAGGACCGAGATCCCGGTCGCGAAGTCGATCAGCCGGTTGCCGTCGACATCCTCGATGATCGCGCCCGACGCCCGGGCCGTGACGATCGGATGGGTGTTGAACACGCCCTGCGGGACGGCCGTGGTGCGGCGCTCGAACCACTCGCGCGACCTCGGGCCCGGGATCTCGGTGACGACCTTGCGCTCCTGCGGGATGTCCACGGTTCCTCCTCGGTTCCTGGCTCGGCTCCTCGCTCGGCCGGTGCCTCGATGGCTGCCCGCCGAGGCGTCCGCCACAGGTCTCCCTACAGTCTGGCATCCCTCGGCCGGTCCGCGTTCGGCACCGACCGGTGGTCACGCCCGGGTGGCCTTCGACCTGCCGGTTTCGGCATACTTTGGCCGGCACGACCCTCAGACCCCCTCGGGGTCCCGGCGCAGGAAGGTGAGGTCCGGATGGGCGACGCGACGACCTACAAGATGTACATCGGCGGCGAGTGGGTGGACGCCACGGACGGGCAGACCCGCAAGATCGTCAGCCCCGCGAACGGCGACGTGATCGCCGAGGTCCCGGAGGCGTCCGCGGCGGACGTCGACCGAGCGGTTGCCGCCGCCAAGAAGAGCTACGACGACACCTGGTGCGACGCCACGCCGGGGGAGCGGAGCCGTGCCCTGCTCCGGATGGCCGACCTGGTCGAGGAGCACGGCGACGAGCTCGGGCGCCTCGAATCCGAGAACGTGGGCAAGGTCCTCGCGCTCACGATGTCCGAGGAGATCCCGGTCATCGCCGATCAGTTCCGGTTCTTCGCCGCGGGCGCCCGGGTCCTGAGCGGACTCGCCTCCGGCGAGTACATGAAGGGGTTCACGAGCATCCTGCGTCGCGAGCCGATCGGCGTCGCCGGGCTGATCGCTCCGTGGAACTACCCGCTCTACATGTCGGCCTGGAAGATGGGACCCGCGCTCGCCGCCGGCAACACCGTGGTGATCAAGCCGGCCGAGAACACGCCGCTCACGCTGCTGCGGTTCGCGCAGCTGATCGCCGAGGCCGAGATCTTCCCGCCGGGCGTCTTCAACGTCGTGACGGGCGACGGCCTCCCCGCCGGCGACGCGATCGTCAAGAACAAGGACGTCGGGATCGTCTCGCTCACGGGGGAGAGCTCGACCGGCAAGCTGATCGCGAAGAACGCGGCCGACACGCTCAAGCGCGTCCACCTCGAGCTCGGCGGCAAGGCGCCGGTGATCGTGTTCGACGACGCCGACGTCGCGGCCGCCGCCGAATGGATCCAGGTCGCGGGCTACTTCAACTCGGGGCAGGACTGCACGGCGGCGACCCGCGTGATCGCGGGGCCGAAGGTGTACGAGAACCTGGTGTCCGAGGTCGTCTCGAAGGTCTCGGAGATGAAGGTCGGCGACATCTTCGACGACGAGGCCGCGATGGGCTCGGTGGTCTCCGACGTGCAGCTCGACCGGATCCGCGGGTTCGTCGACCGCGCGCGCGAGGGCGGCGCCACGATCAACATCGGCGGCGAGGTGATCGACCAGCCGGGCTCCTGGTACGCGCCCACGGTCGTCACCGACGTCGCGCAGGACTCCGAGATCGTCCAGAACGAGGTGTTCGGTCCGGTCGTGACCGTGCAGCGGTTCTCGGACGAGGACGTCGCGCTCGAGTGGGCGAACGGCGTCGACTACGGCCTCGCGGCCTCGGTCTGGACGCGGGACGTCGGCCGGGCGCTCCGGATGTCGCGCAAGCTCCAGTTCGGCACGGTGTGGATCAACACCCACATCCCGCTCACGCCCGAGATGCCGCACGGCGGCTACAAGCAGAGCGGGTACGGCAAGGACATGTCGATCTACTCGATCGAGGAGTACACGAACATCAAGCACGTGATGGCGTCCCTCGATTAGGGCGCTGACAAGGCCAAAGGAAGGAAGTGACCCGACGATGAGCGTTCGACCGTTCCTGGTGAACGGGGAGTGGCGGACCGGCGAGGGGACGTTCGAGGTCCACAGCCCCTACGACGACGCCGTGGTCGCCGAGATCGGCGTGCCGACGGCCGAGGACGTCGAGGAGGCGGTCGCGACGGCCGCCGAGACGTTCGAGGCGTCGAGGACCCTCCCGGTCCACGCCCGCGCCGACGCGCTCGACCACATCTCGCGCCGCCTGGGCGAGTCGATCGACCAGAACGCCGAGCTGATCGCCCAGGAGGGCGGGAAGCCGCTCAAGTGGGCGAAGGTGGAGGCGACCCGGGCGGTCTCGACGTTCCGCTGGGCCAGCGAGATCCTCCGGCGGGGGGACGACGAGCTGATCCGCCTGGACACGGAGGCCTCGCTCGGTTCGCGCGTGGGGCTGATCCGGCGGTTCCCCTACGGGCCCGTGCTCGGGATCACCCCGTTCAACTTCCCGCTGAACCTCGTGGCGCACAAGGTCGCGCCCTCGCTCGCGGTCGGCGCGCCGATCGTCGTCAAGCCGGCGTCGGCGACCCCGCTCGGGTCGCTCCGCCTCGCGGAGCTGTTCGACGAGACGGACCTGCCGCACGGGATGTTCCAGGTGCTGCCGGTCTCCTCGAAGGTCGCGGACGGGATGGCCCGGGACGAGCGGTTCCGCAAGATCTCCTTCACGGGCTCGAGCGACATCGGCTGGTACCTGAAGGGCCTCGACCCGAAGAAGCGCGTCACGCTCGAGCTCGGCGGGAACGCGGGCGTGATCGTGCATTCGGACGCGGACCTGGACCTGGCGGCGCAGCGGGTCGCGTTCGGCGGCTACTACCAGGCGGGGCAGAGCTGCATCAGCGTGCAGCGCGTGCTGGTCCAGTCCGAGGTGTACGAGGACTTCGCGGCGCGGCTCGTGAAGCAGGTCGAGAGCCTGAAGGTGGGCGACCCGATGGACCCGACGGTCGACGTCGGCCCCGTGATCCAGAAGAGCGAGGTCGGGCGGATCGACGAGTGGGTGCAGGAGGCGGTCACGCAGGGCGCGACCGTGCTCACCGGTGGCAAGGCCGAGGAGCCCTTCTACTACCCCACGCTGATCGGGGACGTCCGGCCCGAGATGAAGGTCTGCCGCGAGGAGATCTTCGGCCCGGTGGTCACGATCAGCCCGTACCAGACCTTCGAGGACGCGATCGCGGTCGTGAACGACTCCCGGTACGGGCTGCAGGCCGGCGTGTTCACCAACGACATCAACCGGGCGTTCCAGGCCCATCGGGACATCGACGTCGGCGGCGTGATCGTCAACGACGTCTCGGCGTTCCGAGCCGACCAGATGCCGTACGGCGGTTCGAAGGACTCCGGGTTCGGACGCGAGGGGCTGCGGTACGCGATGGAGGAGATGACCGAGCCCCGGATCATGGTCCTGTCGCACGTCCCGCTTTGAGCGTGACCGGTTGAGCCGGATCGCGGTCCTCGGCGCGGGCGCGATGGGCAGCGCCGCCGCGACGCTGCTCGCCCGTCATGACGACGTCGACCTGCTCGTGCTCGACGTCGACGCGGGACGCGCGTCGCGCGTCGCGGAGCGGGCCGGCGCCGAGGGTCGCGGGTTCGATGCCCATGGCGGCGAGCTCGCATCGGCCCTGAAGGGCGTCTCGGCCGTCGCCGCGTGCCTGCCCTACCGGCTGAACCTCGAGGTCATGGAGGCCGCGCTCGCGGCCGGTTGTCACTACGCGGACCTCGGGGGCCTGTACCACGTCACGCTCAAGCAGTGGGAGCTCGACCCGCGGTTCCGCGAGGCGGGCCTGTCCGCGGTGATGGGGATCGGGTCGGCCCCCGGCATCACGAACGTCCTCGCCCGCCTGGGCGCCGACCGGCTCGACGAGGGTTCGGTCCGGTCGATCGACCTGGTGAACGGGGCGATCGACCTGTCCGAGGGCGGCGGCGCGTTCGGCGTGCCCTACTCGGCCGAGACGATCCTGGACGAGTTCACCCTGCCGGCGGTCGTGTTCGAGGACGGCGAGCTGCGCGAGGTGGAGGCCGGGTCGGGCGTGATCGACTGGGCGTTCCCCGAACCGATCGGCACGCAGCCGGCGATGTACACGTTGCACTCGGAGCCTGCCACGTTGCCTCGGACGATCCCCGGCGTGCGCGACGTGCGCTGGCGACTCGCGCTGCCGCGACCGGTCCACGAGGGGTTCGTCTTCCTCGTCCGGGCGGGGCTCGCGTCGCGCGACCCCGTGATGACCTCGAGCGGTCCGGTCGTCCCGCGCGAGGCGCTCGCCGCGGTCCTGAACCGGCTCTCCGCCGCCGACGGCGAGCCGTCGGACCGCGAGGTGATCGACGTGCGGGTCGTGGGCACCTCGGCCGGCGCCCCGGCGACGTACCGCTCGCTCGCGAGCTTCGAGCCGTCCCCCGAGGGTCTGTCGGCGGGTGCGTTCGGGACCGCGATCCCGATCGCGACCACCGTGCGCTGGCTGGCCGAGGGCCGTGTGCCCGCGGGCGTCCACCCGCCCGAGACGGCGTTCGACCCCGCGGCGTTCGTCGCGGATCTCGAGCATGAGGGCGTCGGGTTCTCGGGCGAGCTGCTCGCCTGACGCGGCCGAGCCGTACCCTGGGTGTCGATGGGTACCCTCGCGCTGATCCTGCTCCCCGCGTGCGCGTTCGTGGCGGTGGTCGCGATCGTGCTGACGTACCGGCGGCAACGGACCCTCGAGCCCGAGCGGCCGTGGTGGGGGATGCCGGGCACGTGGATCGGGTTGTCGATGGCGTTCGTGCTCCTCGGGGTGTTCGCGTTCCCCCGGCTGCTCGGGTTCACGTTCGTGTTCTTCCCGTTCATCGTGATGCGCAGCGTCGGGCGGGGGCGCCGGGACCGGCGGGGCTAGTTCGCGCCGGATCCCTCGAGCAGCACGCGTTCCGCGAACGACCCCACCGTCTCTGCGACCTCCTTCTCGCGGCGCCACAAGAAGTGGTCGGTGCCCGGCACGATGACGACCTCGGCCTTCGCCATCCCCGCGCCGAGCGCCTCCAGCGGCGGTCGCGGGCAGTAGACGTCGCCCTCGCCGGCGAGCAGGAGGGCGGGACGCGCGAAGCCCCGGAGCTCGGACCGCCCGGGCGTCGGCGGGATCTCGACGTCGTCGGGTTCGATCGGCAGCCCGATGAGCGCGAGCGCGCTCACCCGCTCGTCGGTCAGCGCCTCGCGGAGCGCCACGTTCGCCCCGAACGACCAGCCGCAGACGATCGTCGGTCCCTCGGCCTCCTCCCGGACGCGCCCGATCGCCGCCGCGACGTCTTTGACCTCGGTGTGACCGGCCCCGTACGTGCCGGCGCTGCGCATCGTCCCCCGGAAGTTGAACGCGAGCACGACGAACCCGCGTGACGCGAGCTCGTTGCGCAGCGCCCACAGGATCGGGTGGTCCTTGCTCCCGCCGTGACGCGGGTGCGCGTGGCAGATCACGGCCGAGCCCACGGCCGGCGCCTCGGGGCGCCGCAGCTCGCCCTCGAGCGACACGCCGTCCTCGGTCCCGAACCGCACCGCGTCCATGCGTGGGACGATGCCAGGCGTGACGACGCGACGACAACCGAGCGGAACCGGCTTCGCCCTGCGCGACTCGCTGCCATGGAAGGAGCTCTCCCCGATCGTGCGCGCCGCCGAAGCCGCGGGGTACACGGCGGTGTTCCTGCCCGAGATCACGGGCCGCGACGCGCTCCTTACCCTCGGCATGTTCGCGGGGGAGACGCGCCGTCTGCTCCTGGGGACCGGTGTGCTCCCCATCCGGTCCCGGACGTCGCTGTTGACCGCGATGGGCGCGGCCGCGGTGCAGGAGCGGTCGGACGGCCGCCTGATCCTGGGTCTGGGGACCGGGGACGTCGGAGCGGGGGCGCTCGACGAGCTCCGCGAGACCGTCCGGAGGGTTCGGCGACTGCTCCGCGGCGAGGACCTCGAAGACGATGAGGACCCGCGCCGCCTCTCGCTGCCGCCCGGGCGCGACGTGCCGATCTGGGTCTCCGCGCTGGGGCCCAAGGCGATGCGGCTGGCGGGCGAGATCGCCGACGGGGTCATCCTCAACTGGTGTCCGCCGGAGCGGGTGCCGTTCGCGCGGGCGCGCATCGCCGAGGGCGCCGAGGCGGCCGAGCGCGATCCGGCCTCCGTGATGGTCGCGGTGTACGTGCGGGCCTGGGTCGGCCCGGACGAGACCGAGGCGATGTCCGCGCTCCGCGATATGGCGGGTCGCTACGCGTCGTACAAGGCGTACCGGCACCAGTTCGACGAGGTGGGTCTCGGGCCGCAGGCCGCGGTCGCCGGGCAGGCGCACCGTGCCGGTCGACCGGAGGACGTGCCCGAGGTGCTGGTCCGTGCCGTCTGCGCCGTGGGTGATGACGCGCGCGACCGTCTCGAGGCGTTCCGCGAGGCCGGGGCCGACCTGCCGATCGTCTACCCGGTGGCGACCGCCGACCCCGCCGCCTCGATCGAGACCACGCTGCGGGCCCTCGCCCCGGGCTGAGGATCCCACGCACGACTTGCGCACGAGCCCGAGGGCCGTACACTAGGGTTTACAAGGTCGGCACCGTGGAAACGGGGAAAACCAGAAGCTCGGAGAACGGGAGCTCGGAGAGGGGACCAGGTCATGACCTACACGATCTGCGAGCCGTGCATCGACATCAAGGACAAGGCCTGCGTCGACGAGTGCCCGGTCGACTGCATCTACGAGGGACCTCGCATGCTCTACATCCACCCGGACGAGTGCGTGGACTGCGGCGCGTGCGAGCCGGTCTGTCCGGTTACGGCGATCTTCTACGAGGACGACGTGCCGGCGGAGTGGAAGCAGTTCACGCCGATCAACGCCGAGTGGTTCAACGACACCATCAGCGGCATCGGGTCACCGGGCGGAGCCGCCCAGGTCGGTCCGAGCAACGTGGACCATCCGGTGGTCGCCGCCTGGCCCGCCGTCGGCTGACCCGACCCCGAGGCTCGCCGACGTTCGGCTGAGTCCTACCCGGCGGTCCCGACCTCGGCGGAGGTCCGAGGGCCATCGGCGAGGTGGACGCGGAACGACGCACCCCCCGCCGGGCTCTCGTCGACCCACGCGCGTCCGCCCATGAGCTCGGCGAAGCGGGCCACGAGTGCCAGACCGACCCCGACGCCCGGGGCGTGCTCGGGGGCGCCCGGCCCCTGACGGAAGGGTTCGAACACGGCTTCGCGCATCCCCTCGGCGATCCCGGGCCCCTCGTCGTCGACGACGATCGTCACGCCGCCATCCTCCGGCCGGACCCGCACCCACACCGTCGAACCCTCCGGCGTGTACCGCGACGCGTTCGCGAGCAGGTTCTCGACGATCCGCTCGACCTTCGCCGCGTCGACGTTCGCGTTCACCGGCTGCAGATCCAGGCGCACCCGACCCGCGGCGGCGAGGTCCGATTCGGCGACCACCCGCCCGACGAGCTCGCTCACCTCCGTCGGGTGCAGCTTGGGCTCGACGATGCCCCGCGCGAGGCGGTCCAGATCCAAGAGGTCGGTGACCAGCCGGTCGAGCTTGCGGGCGTTCGTGGCGATCCGGGACGCGAGCTCGTGGATCTCCTCCGACTCGAGACCGATGTCGCCGCGTTCGAGCGTGATCGCGAGGCCGAGGATCGCGGCGAGGGGGGTCCGCAGGTCGTGGGAGACCGCCTGCAGGAAGGTGTTCTTCATCTCGTCGACGGCCCGGAGTCGCTGCGTGGCGTCGCGTTCGACGGTGAGGGCCCGCGCGACCTTCTGCTCGGCCTCCTTGCGTTCGGTGATGTCCAGCATGAAGCCCTGCCAGTAGCGACGATCCTCGGACTCGATCAGCGTCGCGACGTCTTGGACCCAGACCGTCCGGCCGTCACGGTGGAGCATCCGGTACTCGAGCGAGAAGTCGTCGCCGCTCACGTTGGTGGCCCGATCGGCCCCACGCACCCGGTCCCGGTCGTCCGGGTGGATCAGCCGCGTCCACAGGGCGGGGTCGGCCTGGACCTCCTCGGCGGTGTAGCCGATCAGAGCCTCGTTGGCGGGGGACAGGTACGTGGTCACCGACCCGCCCGTGGCCGGGTCGATCTCCTGCACGTAGATCAGGAGCGGGCTGCGTTCGACGAGCAGACGGTAGCGCTCCTCGGTCTCGGCGAGGCGGTTCTCGGCTTCCTTGCGTTCGGTGATGTCGAGCATGAACCCTTGCCAGAAGCCCGAGCCGTCGGGCCGCCGGACGAGCGTGGACTCGTCGTGGATCCAGAGGTAGGTGCCGTCGGCCTTGAGGAACCGGTACTCCGCGACGAAGGGCAACCCCGTACGGTTGGTTTCCTGGTCGACCGCGAGGACGCGGTCCCGGTCGTCGGGATGCACTCGGTCGCTCCAGAACCGAGGCGTCCAGGTCCATTCCTCCGGCGAGTACCCGAAGACCTCGGTGACCTGCGGGCTGATGTAGAAGTCCTCGGGCGTGGCCACGAGCGCCTCGCGGTAGGTCACGGCCGGCAGGTGCTCGACGAGGGCTCGGAACTGCTCCTCGGCCTCCCGCAGGCGCGCCTCGGCCATCTTGGCCTCGGTGATGTCGACCATCACGCCCTGCCACATCTTGGGTTCGCCGCGTTCGTCGTTGATCAGCACGGACTCGTCCCGGAACCAGACCACGCGGCCGTCCGAGGCGATCATCCGGTACTCCTGCCGGTACGGCTCGCCCGAGCGGTTCGTGCGCTCGCTCTCGCGCACGACGGCGTCGCGATCGTCGGGGTGCACGATGCCGGCCCAGAACCCCGGGATCTCCGCCCAGTCGCGAGCCGAGTACCCGAGGATGCGTTCGACCTGGGGGCTCACGTACAGGACCGAGCCACTCACGTCGTACCCCTTGGAGATGTGTTCCTGGTACGTGATCGCCGGCGTGGTCTCCACGATCGACCGGTAGGTGGCCTCGGCCTCGCGGAGCTTGGCCTCCGCTCGGCCCCGGTCGATCGCCGCCGCGAGGGTCCCGCCCGCGGCTCGCAGGACGTCGATCTCGACCGGCGGCCACTCCCGTTCGTTCACGCAGTCGTCGAACCCGATGTACCCCCACCAGGTGCCCGAGACCACGACGGGGACGAGCAGCACCGAACGGATCCCGTGGGGCTCGAGCCGGCGGCGTTCGGAAGGCGGGAATGCCCGCACGGGTCCCCCGACGACCTCCCCGCGGGACAGGATCTCCACCCACCGTTCGAGGTCCTCGAACCCGAGCTCGTCGCCGACCTGGAACGAGCTCGCGACGCCGGGCGCCAGCCAGAACGATCGCAGGACGGTCGCCGGTGGCTCGCCGCTCCGGTTTTCGAGCACGTAGGCGCGCGAGACGCCGACGGCCTCGGCCAGCCGCCCGAGGATCTCGTCGATGCTCTGGACCCACGAGGGTTGTTCGAGGAACCGCTGAGCGGCGAAGGCCAGCGCCTCGAGCATCTCGTCGCGCCGGACCGCGGCCTCCGATGACGCCTTCGTCGTGTCCATCCCTCAGAGCCTCCGGGCCTGTGGGGCCTCCCGGGCGTGCCGGGTCGCCGTCGCCTGTTCCGATTATCGGTCGCGCAACCGCTCGGCGTTGAGGAACCGCCGCAACGGGGTGCCTACGTGCTCTCGGAGGCGGGTTCGGGGGCGGGGATCTCGCCCGGGGCACCCCAAGGGGTTTCGCCCCAACGAGCCCTCGACTTCGCGGCCAGCTTCGACATCAGCGAGATCGCGGCGGGGTCCTCCGACCCCGGTCGCCACTCGACGACGCCGTCCGCTACGGCGCGATCCCACAGGTCGCGGCCTTTGTCGGTGCGGATGATCGTCAGCGTCCAGCCGTCGCTCTGCCCGAGCCCGCCGAACGAGATGTCCGCGTGCTCGGCCGCGAAGTCCGGGCACCGCAGGCAGCCCGGGCGTGTGAATTCGTGGGCCTGCTTCAGCGAGTAGGTGACCTCCTCGCCGTCCTGCGTATAGAAGAGCAGCTTGCCCTTCACGTTCACCCGGACGAGGTCGTCGAGCTCGAGCCCCAGCCGGTTCTGCGCGATCTCGACCATCAGGCCGTCGTACGTGAAGCTCTTCGAGCACAGGAGTCCGAACGTCCAGTTGATCTTCTTCGCCCACTTGTTGACCCGTCGGGCCGCCATCGAGCCCGTCACGCTCGCCTGGCACGACATCCCGACGAGCGCCACTTTCGAGAGCCCCATCTCGGCGGCCTTGATGAGGGCGAGCGGGTTCGCCGAATAGGTGTAGCGGGACCCGGCCGTCGCGAGCACCCCCTCCGCGTCGGTGACGACCGTGGGCTCGGCGTCCCACTCCCGTTCGTCCGAGAGCTTCGAGGTGAGGGCGCCGTCGATCTCGCCCGTACGCAGACCCCAGATCAGCAGCGCCGACACGACACCGCCGTCCTGGCCGTGCATGAGCGCCTCGGGCAGCGTGCCGCGCGCCAGGACGATGTCCTGGTACTGGCCGATCACCTCCTCCGGCTTGCGGGTCTGGCCGAACAGGAGCTGGTCGATCTCGGACTCCCATTCTCGGAAGCGGGGGCACGCCAGGGTGCAGAGCGAGCATCCTCGGTCGCCGTGGGCGCACGCGTCCGGACCGTCCTCCTGGAGCTGGACGGGGACGTCGTCCTCGTAGCCGAGGACGTGGAACGGACACGCCACGATGCACGCGGTGCATCCGGTGCACAGCCCCGTGAGGACGACCTCGTTGTAGAGGTCGCGCCACTGGGTCTTGTCGGCGCTGCTCGGCATCCGACCGAAGTATAGGAGCAGACGTCCGAGAGCCCGGTCGATAGGCCCGGCCACCTTTCGGGGCGGTGTGGGCTAGGCTGGCCGACGGACGTCGAGGACGGAGGTGGAGGATGACGAAGGCGAAGTGGGTCCGGCTGGTGGCCGGGCTCTTCGTGCTCTCGCTCGTCGTGGCCGCGTGCAGCAGCGACGACGACGGCGGCGGCACGACCGCGACGACCGGGGGCGCGACCGGCAGCACCGCGGCGACCGGTTCGACCGGCGGCGGGGGCGGCGGGACGACCATCACGATCGCCGGGTTCGCGTTCGATCCGGACACGATCACCGTGTCCGGCCCGACCGAGGTCACGGTCACGAACGAGGACAGCGCGACCCATACGTTCACGCTCGACGACGGCAGCGTGGACGAGACGGTCGAGCCCGGCGCGACGGTGACCGTGACGGTCGACGTGTCCGCGGCCACCGGCTTCCACTGCAACATCCATCCGCAGATGACGGGACAGATCGAGGTCTCGTAGCGGGCGGACCCGCGTCAGACGGAGCTCAGACCGAGAACGAGTCGCCGCAGGCGCACTCGTGCGTCGCGCGGGGGTTCAGCATCTTGAGGCCGCCACCGAGGAGCGCGTCGTTGAACTCGAGGGTCGAACCCTCGACGATCGGCGCGCTCCGGCGGTCCACCAGCACCCGAACGCCATCCGCCGCAGGGATCACGTGGTCCTCCCCTTCGGGGGCGTCCGCGAAGGAGAGCTCGTAGGAGAAGCCGGAGCACCCACCGGCGACCACCCGGACGCGGAGCACCGGGTCCGTCCGTCCCTCCTTGGCGGCGAGCTGCCGGATCTTGCCGGCGGCCCGATCCGTCACCGTGATCACCGTTGCGGTCTGTTCCATGACCTCCAGGATACCCCGCGCTCGGGTCACGGACGCTCGGCGAGGTCCAGGAAGGCGCCCTTCACGCTCTCGGACAGCGTGGGGTACGCGTGGATCGCATCCCCGACCGCCGACGTGGGTACCCGGCCGGACATCGCCGCGACGACCTCGTGGATCATGGCCCCGGCCTCCTCACCCACGATGTGCCCCCCGAGGAGCTCGCCCGAGCGCGCGTCGGCCACCAGCTTCACCAGCCCGAACGCGCTCCCGTCGATGTCCGAACGCTCGTTGTCGGCGAGCCTGCTGACCGCGGTGCGGACCTCGCGGCCGGCGTCGCGCGCGGCGCGCTCGGTCAGCCCGACGCTCGCGACCTCCGGATCGCAGAACGTGACGCGCGGGACCACGCGGTAGTCGCGCGCGCGGGGCGTGCCGAGGATGTCGTCGATCACGATCTCGGCCTCGTACGAGCCGACGTGGGTGAACAGGAGCTCCCCGGTCGCGTCGCCCGCCGCCCACACGTTCGTGGCCGTGGTGCGCAGGGTCTCGGACAGCACCGGCCGCCCGCGATCGTCGAGCTCCATGCCGACCGCATCGAGGTCGTGGCCGTCGAACACCGGCCGCCGACCCGCGGCGACCAGGAGCGCCTCGGTCTGCAGGGTCGTTCCACCGGCGAGCGAGATCGTCCATCCGCGGCCGTCGTGCTCGGCGCGTTCGATCGTGCTCGCCGGCAGGAGCCGGATCCCCTCCTCCTCGAACGCGGGAGCGAGCGCCGCGGCGGTGTCCTCGTCCTCGTGGGGCAGGATCTGCGGGAGCACCTCGATCGCGGTGACCGCCGTGCCGAACCGCGCGTAGATCTGCGCGAACTCGATGCCGATCGCGCCGGTGCCGATCACCGCGAGCGAGGCCGGCGGGGCGTCCGGTCCCCAGATCGCCTCCCGGTTCGTCCAGTACGGCCCGTCGGCCAGTCCCGGGATCGGCGGCAGGGCGGTCTCGGTGCCGGTGGTGAAGACGATCCGGTCGGCCTCGAGCTCCGTCCCGTCCTCGAGCTCGATCCGGCGCTCGGCGGCCAGGTGCGCCTGCTGGAGGAACACCGAGATCCCCACGTCCTCGAACGGCCTCGCGCCCTCGCCGGAGCTGGCGTCGATCACCTCGTGGGCTCGGCGCTGGATCGCCGGCAGGTCGACCTCGACCGAGGGGATGCGCAGGCCGAACCTCGAGGCGTCCCTCGCGAGCCGGGCGATCTTGGCGCTCCGGAGCATCACCTTGGTCGGGATGCAGCCGTAGTGGCTGCATTCGCCGCCGAGCTTGTCGCGCTCGGCGATCGCGACGCGGAGGTCCGACCGCTGCGCGATCTGGAAGGCGACCTCGGAACCGGTCCCGCCGCCGCCGATCACGAAGACGTCGAACCGCTCCATCACGAACCGTCGAGGAACCGCGTGAACACCCGCGCGTAGATGCGTGCCGCGGCCACGAGCTGGGCGATCTCGACCGACTCGTTCGCGGTGTGGGCCACGCCGAGGGAGCCCGGTCCGAGGATGATCGTCGGGATGCTCCGCTCGTTCAGGTAGAAGCGTGCGTCGGTGATGCCGGTGAACCCGGTGTCGAGCGGCGCGCGCCCGGTCTCCTCCCGCACGGCGGTCCGGCAGAGGTCCGCGATCGCCGGGTCCCCGCTGACCTCGGCCGCGTCGGTCCACTGCCTGAGCGCGAACGACAGGTCGACGTCCGGGTGCTCGGTCCGGATCGCGTCCGCGAGCCGGTCGAACGGCTCGAGCACCTCCTCGGGCTCCGTTTCGCCCGGGATGATCCGGCGGTCGATCTCGACGACGCAGCGGTCGGCCACGACGTTGGGGGCGCTGCCGCCCTGGATGATCGCCGCGTTCACCGTCGGTCGCCCGACGAGCGGATGCTCGAGGTCGGGCAGGACCTCCTCGATCCGGAGCAGGAACCGCGCCATCGAGGTGATCGCGCTCACGCCGAGCTGCGGGGTGGAGCCGTGCGCGGCCTTGCCGCGAGCGGTGGCGGTGATCCACGCGCCGCCGCGTTCGGCCAGGGCCAGGTTCAGGTCCGTCGCCTCGCCGACGATGGCCGCGTCCTGATCGAGGTAGCCGCGTTCGAACAGGACCTTGGTCCCGTGCAGGCCGGCGAGCTCCTCGTCGGCCGCGAGGTGGAGATCGAGCCGACCCGCGAGCTCGACGCCCGAGCGACGGATCGCCGAGACCGCGGCCAGCGCGCTCGCGATGCCGCCCTTCATGTCCGCCGCGCCCCGACCGATCAGCGCGCCGTCGACGACCTCGGCGCCGAACGGTGGATGCCGCCACGCCGAGGGGTCGCCGGCCGGGACGACGTCGAGGTGGCCGTTCCACGCGAGCGCCGGCCGGTCGCCGTTCCCGAACCGCGCGACGACGCTCGGGCGTCCCTCGTCGCCGCGGACGATCTCGGGCTTCCCGCCGAGCTCCTCGAGGATCTCCACCGCGACGGCGGCGACGGCGTCCTCGGTGCCGCCCGGGTTCTCGCTCGGCGTGGTGATGAGCCTGCGCGCGAACCCCAGGACCTCGTCCGGGTCCACCCGCTCGACGACGGCGGAGACGACCGCCTCACTTACCATGGCGGCGAATGTACCGGAGCGACGTGCGCACGCGCCTCGAGGGCAGCCTTGACCGGAGCCCCTCACCCACGGCGGGCCCGGGCGACCGTCTGGCCGCGGTGCTGCTCCCGCTGGTCGAGGACCGCCTGGTCCTCACGCGCCGGACCGAACACCTGTCGCGCCACCCGGGCGAGATCTCGTTCCCGGGCGGTCTCGCGCACGACGAGGACACGGACCTCGCGGCGACGGCCCTGCGCGAGACGCAGGAGGAGCTCGGGCTCGCGCCGGAGGAGGTCGAGGTGCTCGGGGCGCTCGCGCCGGTCCACACGTTCGTGTCCTCGATCCTGATCGTGCCGTTCGTCGGGATGGTCTCGGGAGACCCGGTGTTCGAGCCCAGCGAGGCCGAGATCGCGGAGGTCCTCGCCTACCCGCTCGACGAGCTCACCGCGGCGGAGACCACGGTGGAGTGGCCGAAGGACGGGCACACCTACCGCGGGTTCGCGTACCCGATGCGCGACGGGAACACGGTCTGGGGCGCCACGGCCGGGATCCTGCACCAGCTGCTCGAACGGCTCGGGAGCCGAGCGTGACGGGCGACGACGGCACGTACGTGCCGAGCGACCAGGAGCTCCGTTCGATCCTGGGTGACGCACGGACGATCGCCGTGGTCGGACTGTCCTCGAACCCCGAGCGCCCGTCGTACGAGGTCGCCGAGTTCCTGCAGTCGAAGGGCTACCGGATCGTGCCGGTCAACCCGAACGCGACCGAGGTACTCGGCGAGCCCGCGTATGCGTCGCTGCTCGAGGTACCCGAGGAGATCGCGATCGACGTCGTCGACGTGTTCCGCCGGGCGGAGCACACGCCCGAGGTCGCCGAGCAGGCGGTGGCGCGCGGCGCGAAGGTGCTCTGGCTGCAGGAGGGCATCGCGAACGACGATGCGCGCCGGATCGGCGAGGACGCCGGCATGACGGTCGTCATGGGCGTGTGCATCAAGAAACAGGAACAGAGACTCGAGAGAGGATCCTGAATGCAGAAGTGGGAGTACTTCGTGGCGCCGCTGCTCGAACACAACCCCGGCGAGATCCTCAACACGTTCGGGGACGACGGGTGGGAGCTCGTGTCGGTGGCGCAGATCCAGAACCCGATGGGCGGTCAGTCGACGCGTCGCCTACATGAAGCGCCCGAAGGCCTAGCGTCGGAGCAGGCGGCTCCGCATCAGGAGCAGGCCGCCGATCAGCACGCCGGCGATGAGGATCCCGCCGATCGTCACGACCCCGCCCTGGGGCTCCTCCTCCTTCGGCCGCACGGACGGCGACGGGGAGACGCTGTCGATCTGGCCCGACCGCCCGTGGAGCGCGCTCGAGGCCGTCTCGCGCGCGGAAGCGATGGTCACGGCGAGGCCGATCGGGTGCCGCACCTCGCGCGCGAGGGCGGTCGACGGGACGAGCGCGACGACGAGGACGACCAGGGGCAGCAGCCTGCGGATCACGTCCCGAGTGTAGGTGGGACGTTCGGCTAGGGTGGCCGGATGCTGCGGCTCGACCACGTCGTGTTCGCCGTCCCCGATCTGGACGAGGCCGCGGTCCGGTTCCGCGAGAGGTTCGGGCTGGACTCGACCGAGGGCGGGCGGCACGAGCGCTGGGGGACCGCGAACCGGATCGTGCCCCTCGGCGACCAGTACCTGGAGCTGGTGGCCGCGGTGGACGAGACCGCGGCGGCTCGGACCGGGTTCGGGCGCGGGGTGCTCGAACGCGCCTCCGATGGCGGGGGGTGGTTCACGGTCGCGGCGGTCGCGCGAGGACCTCGACGCCGTCGCCGCGCGCCTCGGGCTGGAGATCGGCTCCGGGTCCAGGACCCGGCCGGACGGCGAGATCCTGCGTTGGCGCTCGGCCGGGCTCGACGATCCCCGGCGCGAGCCGTGGATGCCGTTCTTCCTGGCCTGGGACGTGCCGGAGGAGCTGCATCCGGGTCGCGCTCGGGCCGGCCACGGGATCCGGGCGGAGGGGATCTCGTGGGTCGAGGCCGGCGGCGACGCCGAACGCCTCCGCGAGTGGCTCGGCGGCGAGGAGCTGCCGATCCGGGTGATCGGGGGCGAGCCGGGCCTCCGGCGGGTCGGCGTCGCGACCTCTGATCGGGAGATCGTGATCGAGTAGGCGAGGGCCTCGCGCGGATGCGCGAGGCCCTCGTCTCGAAGCGCGAGCGTTCAGCTCACCGGCTCGAAGAAGTACTTCTCCATGTAGTGCTCGACCTTCTTGCCGAGCACGGCTCCCTGGACGTCCGCGGTGCGGAAGTGGATGCCGCTCCACACCCGGGCGTCGATGACCTCCTTGAGCGCGAGCGAGAAGCGTTCGAAGGTCCTGCCCGAACACGGTGCGGGAAGGCACTTGTTGCTGGTCGCCGTGAAGGAGACCTTGTCGGTGCCGAAGAACTCCTTGAGCGTGTTCACCACCGCGCTGCTGATGCAGGCGTGGCCCGACGGGTGATCGGGGAACCCCGGCGTGACCAGGGGAGCGCCCGAAACCGCGACGGTTGGGTCGAAGAGCGGCACCCATGTCGGATCGGCCGCGGTCGCCCGGTTCCCGTCGTCGGCCGCCTCCCGGATCGCCGTGATGGGCCTCCAGAAGCTGTGGAAGGCCTTGTCGTTCCAGCAACCGATGGAGGCGTCGGCCCCGGCCAGGTTGGTCATGGCGAAGAGGCGAGCGCTGTCCACGATGTCGAGACCCCGTCCGAGAGCGAGGCTCCGGTAGACGCGGTTCCAGATCGCGATCCCGTTGTCCTGCCAGAAGATCGCCGCCGCCGTCTGATCCGCGGTGCGCGTCGTGCTGGTCAGGGAGCCGACCTTCTTCACCTCGTTGAAGTCCGCCGCGTAGTCGGCGCTCGACAGGTCGTTGGGGCCGTCGGTCCGGAGCATGTCGACGTCCGGGACCAGGAACGGCCGGACGTAGCCGACCCAGGGGGTCGGGTCCTGAGCGACGATCCCGTTCGGACCCGCCGGCGGAGCGAGCCGCCAGTCACCGGGATCGGTGCCGGGCACGAACTTGAAGGAGCCGAAGCGCCCGTCGTTCTGACGGTTCGTGAGCATGGCGGCCGCGGCGGCCTCGCCGACCTCGATCCCGCCGTCCTTGGCGGGCCCGTCCGGCACCTCCGCCAGCGAGGCGTCGTAGAGCGGCTGGAGCGTCGACAGCTGCCCGGGCACCAGCCCCGTCAGCGGGGGCGTGCTGGTGGGGAAGCCGACGAGCACGCGGAACGCGGCGGTCGCCGCCGCCGCCTCCTTCGAGTCGCCCGGATCCGCCGCGGGCGCGACGAGGTACGGCTGATAGCCGCCATCGATCGCGTTCACGGCGTCGTAGACCGCTCCCTGCACCATCGCCAGGCTGAGGACGCCGGCCTGAGGGGCCTGCCCGGCGCCCGCCGGGGCCGCCGCCAGGATCGCGGTGGAGGCGATCGCGTTCCATCGGATCGCCTCGTTCTCGGTGGTCTGTCCCCGCGCGGACGGTGTGACCCCCGCGACGCCGAGCAACGTCGCGGACACGAAGCACACGAGCAGCACCGCGGTCGGCGGCGTCGCCCTGCGCAACACGTGCGTGCGCTGCATGATCCCTCCCTTCTCGCCGCTCGCGTGAGCGACGATCGTCACCGACCGAGGCTAGGAGGGGCGTTGCGCCGGAACTACGGTGGAGCCCGGGCGATTCCGCGCGGCGCTCCCCCCGTGCCACCACAGTGCTGCCGCTTGACGCGAGCGGAGCGATAACGGTCAACTGCCGGTGATCGATACGAGGGAGTCGATGGCCCTGGCGGACCGGCAAGCCGACGACATGCGAGTACTCGATGGGTTGCGTGTCGAGTCCGACGACCTGCGCGCCTCCCGCAAGCGGCTCGCCCTGGCCGCCGACGCCGAGCGCCGCGGCCTCGAGCGCGCGTTGCACGACGGCGTGCAGCAGCAACTGGTGGGTTTCGCCGCCAACCTCGAGCTCGCGACGGGTTCGGTGGAGGCCGACCCTGCGGCCGCGAAGAAGCTGCTCGCGGAGATGGCCCGCGACATCGGGGACGCGATCGATCAGGCGCGCGAGCTTGCGGACCGGATCTATCCCCCGCAGCTCGAGGTGGGGGGCCTGCTCGCGGCGCTGCGTTCGGCGGCGGCGAACACGGACGTCCCTGCTCGGATCGAGATCGCCCGGGATCTGGCCTGTCCGACCGAGGTCGCGGGGGCGATGTACTTCTGCTGCCGCGACCTGCTCGAGAACGTTTCGGCCGGCTCGACGATGACGATCACGGCACGGAGCGATGGGGGAGCGCTCGCGTTCGACATCGTCGTGGACGGCGAGCTCGACGCGGACCACTCGCTGCTCCGCGATCGCATCGAGGCTCTCGGAGGCCGATGCGCGATCGAGTCGGAGTCCGGCCACCTGACGCGGGTGATCGGCTCGCTGCCGCTCTCGGGATGACGCTAGTCGCTGTCCCCGAGGTACAGGATCACGGCCTTGACCCGCTTGTGGACCGAGGTCTCCCAGGACAGGCCGAGCTTGAGGAAGATCGAGTGGATCACCGCCTCGACCGATCGCTCGGCGAGGAAGAGGGTCTCTCCGATCGCGGCGTTGCTCTTTCCCGCCGCCATCTCGCGCAGGACGTCTCGCTCGCGCGGCGTCAGCTGGTCGAGGCGCGACTCCTCGCCCCGGGCGTTCTCGGCGACCAACGCCTCGACGACCTTCGGGTCGATCACCGAGCCGCCCTCCGCGACGGTCCGGATCGCCGACACGATCTGCTCGACGTCCTGGACGCGCTCCTTCAGGAGGTAGGAGCGACCGGCGCTGCCGCTCTCCAGCAGCGCGAGGGCGTAGCTGGGCGTGGCGTATTGGCTGAGCACGACGACGCCGACATCGGGATGGGTCTCGCGCAACCGCTCGGCCGCGCGGATGCCTTCGTCGGTGTTGCTCGGCGGCATGCGGATGTCGGTGACGACGACGTCCGGGCTTTCGGTCTCCACCGCTTCGAGCAGGGAGTCGAGGTCGCCGCACGCCGCCGCGACCTCCACCTCGGGCTGCGTCTCGAGCAACCGCCGCACGCCCTCGCGCACGATCAGGTGATCCTCAGCGAGAACGACCCGGATCGGCATAGCCGGAGGATACGCCGGTGCCCCTGGCCCTGATCGTCGACGACAACGACGGGAACCGGAAGCTCGCCCGGGACGTCCTGAGCGGTGCCGGGTTCCGAACGCTCGAGGCGGCGACGGGCGTCGCGGCGCTCGCGCTCGCCCTCGAGCATGTGCCGGACGTCGTACTCATGGACCTGCGCCTCCCCGACATCGACGGCACCGAGGCCGCGCGGAGGCTCGGCGACGACGAGAGGACGGCGGGGATCCCGGTCGTCGCGTTGAGCGCACTTTCGCTCGAGGGAAACGACGACTGGCTCGAGGACTTCGGCTTCGCAGGCTGGCTCGGGAAGCCGATCCACGTCGCCACGTTCGCGGAGCAGGTCCGGGAGTACTGCTCCGACGCAACCCGTTGAGCGACGGGCTCGCGATGCCGTGCTGGCACGGTAGGCAGGAGAAGCGGCTTCTTCTACCTTCTGCCCCTAGACGGATCGCATGCCGCGATGGAAGCATCCCGGCACGCACTACGGAGCAAGCCTGAGGAGGGAGCACAATGCGGAGGTTCCTGATCGCCGGTGTACTGCTCGGGGTCGTGGTCGTTGCGTTCGCGGCCTGCAGCGATCCGAGCTCTGATGACGAGACCGCGGGTCTACAGGTGAAGGCCGACACCTATGAGATCGGTCGGATCGAAGAGCAGTTCCACCAGGCCATGACGTTGAAGGACATCGACCAGATGATGAGCCTGTGGGCGCCGAACGCCACCCTGACCGTGGGTCCCGACCTGACCGCGGCCGGACTGGACGAGATCCGACAGTTCTGGCTCACGAAGTCGGTCGCCTTCGCTCCGGAGACCACGTGGATCTCCGACCACCCGGCCTACAAGCTCGTCGTCTCGGTGAACGGGGATCGGGGCACGCTGCACTTCGAATGCCACTTCGTGGATTACGAGACCGACGTGGTGAAGGCGGTCACGGTCGGCGACCTGGACGTGTCGCGGATCGGCGGACGCTGGCTGATCACCAACTTCGTTGCGGGATCGACCGAGTTGGCCCCCTGAGCCGTGTCCGCGACTCGGGCAGAGAAACGCCGAGGGGAGGCCGTCGCCGACCGGCGCCGGCCGATGAGCCCGGGCGACTACCGGCTCGTCCGGGCCGTGGGACGCCTGCCGGCCCGGGTCCACACGAAGCTGCTCATCGCCTTCGTGGGCACGGCGGTTCTCCTGGTCGCGGTCGGTGCCCTCGGGCTACGCGTCCTCGCGCAATCGAACGACCGGGTGAGCGAGCTCGGGCCGCTCCAGCAACGAGCCACCGCCTACGGCAAGCTCCAGAGCGATATCGCGAGCGTCCGCAATCTCCTCCCCGAGAACCTTCCCCGGGACGACGATTTCTACCTGGTCTGGCCCGGCGCAGCCCCGATCCCCCTCAAAGGGGACGCTCGCGTCGCGGTCGACCAGGCGGTCGCGAACCAGGTGAAGCGGATCGCACCGGCGACCCTTCCCGACCGGCTGGGATTCGCGCCTCCTGCCGAGGACGAGAGCGTCCTCGCTGAGATCCGCGAGGAGAGCCTTCGACTGTCCTCGCTGATGGACGAGCTGATCCGCGATCCGAACGATTCCCGACGCGCGCAGGCGATGGGCCTGGCTGCTGACCTCAACCAGCTGGCTTCGGAGCTCACGAATGCCACGACGGCGAAGGCGAGCGACCTCATCGCCGAAAACGCTCGCGCCTACGCGAGCTCGCGGAGCCTCTACGTCGGTGTCGCCGTGGGGGCGATCGGCCTGGCGCTCGTGCTCGGCTTCGTCCTGTCGTGGTCGGTGGTCGGCCCCATCCAGCGGATCGATCCCCGCCTCGCGGCGATCGCGGGGGGAGACTTCTCCGGGCACGTCGACGTCGAGAACCGGGACGAGCTCGGTGCGCTCGCCGCGAACGTCAACCGGACCAACGACGAGCTCAGACGCCTGTACACCGCGCTCGAGGCGGCCAGCCGGCACAAGTCGGAGTTCCTGGCCAGCATGTCGCACGAGCTGCGCACGCCGCTCAACGCGATCATCGGCTTCTCGCAGGTGCTGCGCGAGGAGATGTTCGGTCCGGTGAACGAACGGCAGGCGGATTATCTGGACGACATCGTCTCGTCGGGGAACCATCTCCTGTCGCTGATCAACGACGTCCTGGATCTGTCCAAGGTCGAGGCGGGGCAGGTGGAGCTGGAGGTCGGCCCGTTCTCCCTGCGCGAGGCGCTCGAGCGCGGGGTCGTGATGGTCCGGGAGCAGGCGATCGAGGAGGGGGTCCAGGTCGAGCTCTCCGCGGCTCCGGAGGTCGACGTCGTCGACGGGGATGAGCGCCGGATCAAGCAGGTGATCTTCAACCTGCTGTCCAACGCCGTGAAGTTCACCCCGGCGGGGGGCGAGATCGACGTGAGCGCGATACGGGTCAACGGCGAGGTCAGGGTCTCGGTCGCCGACACGGGTCCCGGCATCGCGCCGGACGATCACGAGCGGGTCTTCGAGGAGTTCCAGCAGACCGAGGCCGGGCTCGAGCAGCGCGAGGGGACCGGCCTCGGGCTCGCACTCTCGAAGCGGCTCGTCGAGCTCCACGGTGGTCGGATCTGGCTCGAGAGCGAGCTCGGCAAGGGGAGCACGTTCGTCTTCACCCTGCCGGCCAGGCAGGCGTCGTCATGACGGGCGAACGGATCCTCGTCGTCGAGGACAACGAGAAGAACATGAAGCTGTTCCGCGACGTCCTGAGCGCGACCGGCTATCGGACGCTCGAGGCGACGACGGGCGGCGAGGCGGTCGAGATGGCGACCGAACACGCGCCCGACCTGGTGCTTATGGACATCCAGATGCCCGACTTCGACGGGGTCGAGGCCCTTCGGAGGCTCCGGTCCGACGCGCGCACGGCCTCCCTTCGGGTGCTCGCCGTCACCGCGCAGGCGATGCAGGGCGACCGTGACCACTTCCTGGCGGCGGGCTTCGACGGATACATCTCCAAGCCCGTGAACGTGCAGGAACTGCTGGGCACGGTTCGGCGATACTGCGACGGACGGGCCGGATGAGCGGCGACGCCACGATCCTCGTCGTCGACGACATCCCGGCGAACGTGCGCCTGCTCGAGGCCGTCCTCGAGCCGCGCGGCTACGACGTCGTCTCGGCTCCCGACGGCTTGGTCGCGCTCGAGATCGTGGCGTCCGCGAAGCCCGATCTCGTGCTGCTCGACGTCATGATGCCGCACCTGGACGGCTACGAGGTCTGCCGGCGACTCCGCGAGCGGGACGAGACCGCCGTCCTGCCGGTGATCATGGTCACGTCGAGCGGGACGGAGAAGACCAAGGCGATCGAGGCGGGCGCGGACGATCTCATCGAGAAGCCGTTCAGCCACGATGAGCTGCTGATCCGGGTGCGCTCGCTCCTTCGGATCAAGCGCTACCACGACACGATCAAGGCGCAGGCAACCGAGCTTCTGGAGCTCAATGGAACGCTGGAAGAGCGCGTCCGCGGACAGGTCCTGGAGCTCGAGCGGTTGCGGAAGCTGCGGCGGTTCCTCTCGCCCCAACTCGCCGAAGCCATCGTGTCGTCGGGTGACGACTCGATCCTGCGCAGCCATCGTCGGAAGGTCGCGATGGTGTTCGCGGACCTCCGCGGCTGGACGAGCTTCGTCGACGCGGTCGAACCCGAGGAGCTGATGCAGGTGCTCGGCGAGTTCCACGCGACGGTCGGTGATCTGGTCCGGGAGTTCGACGCGACGGTCGGTTTCCTCGAGGGCGATGGCGTCCAACTCTTCTTCAACGACCCCACGGAGGTTCCCGACGCTGCATTGCGAGCGGTGCGATTGGCGTGTGCGCTCCGCGAGCGGATGAGGGAGCTGACGGCCCTGTGGCGGAAGCGCGGGTACGAGCTCGGTTTCGGCGCCGGCCTCGCGCTGGGCTACGCGACCTGTGGCGAGGTCGGTTTCGAGGCCCGCTCCGACTACGCGGCGATCGGGACGGTGACGAACCTCGCGGCCAGGCTCGCCGATGAGGCGACTGCGGACCAGATCCTGATCGAGCAGCGTCTCTACGCCGAGGTCGAGGCCGATGTCGAGGTTGAGGCGGTCGGTTCGTTCACCCTCAAGGGGTTCCAGCGGCCGGTCGCGGCGTTCGATGTTGTCGGCGTCCGAACGTCGTCCGCTCACGCGTCTGTCCAGCGTTCCTGACAGGAACCGCATCTCGAGGCGTGACGTTGCAGGGACGAGCGGTCTCCTAGCCGAGCGCCACTTCGAGATCGGCGAGGAGGTCGTCCGGGTGCTCGATCCCCACCGAGAGGCGGATCAGCGTGTCGGGCACCTCGATGGGCGACCCGGTGACGCTCGCGTGCGTCATCGGGCCGGGCAGCTCGATCAGGGATTCGACGCCGCCGAGCGACTCGGCGAGGAAGAACAGCTTCGTCGACTCGGCCACCCGGATCGCCTCGTCGCGGGTGCCGACCTCGAAGCTCACCATGCCGCCGAAGTCGCGCATCTGCCGGACCGCGACCTCGAACCCCGGATGGCCGGGCAGCCCCGGATAGTGGACGCGCGTGACCCTCGGATGACCCTGGAGGAACTCGGCGATCTGCCTTCGCGCCTCGGCAATGGGCCTCCATCCGCAGGGCGAGCGTCTTCACGCCGCGGAGCGCGAGGTAGCAGTCCATCGGGCCCGGGACGGCGCCCGCCGCGTTCACGAGGAACGACAGGCGTTCGCTGAGTTCGTCGTCGCTCGTCACGAGCGCGCCGCCGATCAGGTCCGAGTGTCCGCCGAGGTACTTCGTCATCGAATGCAACACGACGTCCGCGCCGAGCTCGAGCGGCTGCTGCAGGTACGGCGTCGCGAACGTGTTGTCCACGACGCACCGCGCGCCCGCCTGGTGCGCGAGGTCCGCCACGGCGGCGATGTCGACCACCTTGAGGAACGGGTTGGTGGGGGACTCGACCCACACGAGCGCCGTGTCCTCCCGTACGACCGAACGGCACGCGACCAGGTCCGTCATGTCCACCGTGTCGAACTCGAGGCCCCACTGGTCCATGACACGGGCGAGCAGCCGGTAGGTCCCGCCGTACACGTCGTCCGAGATCAGGACGTGGTCCCCCGGCTTCAGCGTCAGCAGCAACGTCGTCGTCGCGCCGAGCCCGCTCGAGAAACACAGGCCCTTCGAGCCGCCCTCGAGCGAGGCGAGCACCTGCTGCAACGCCTCCCGCGTCGGGTTGCCGGCGCGGGCGTAGTCCCACGCCTTCGGCTTGCCGACCGCCGGCTGTGCGTACGTCGAGGTCTGGTAGATCGGGACGTTGACCGAGCCGAACTCGGCGTCGGGGTCCTGGCCGACGTGGATCGCCCGCGTCTCGAACCGCATCGGGTCCTCGCTCACCGCGCCCCCCGCTCGCTCATCGCGTCGCTCATCGCATCTCCGGCGGGATCGCCCACTTGCGCCGTTGCAGCTCGTCGACCGCGTCCTGCCCCAGCCGCGCGCGGGCCCACAGCGCCGACTTCCGCTTGGCGTCGTGCCCAGGGGCGAACTCGCGACCGGTGAGCGCGGTGCACCCGGGGTCCCCGCAGGCGCACGCCGCGAGCCCCGGGAGCGAGGGCTGTTCGCGCTCGCGCGTGGGGGCGGCGGCTCGGCGGTAGGGGTGGGCGGGGAGCGTCGCGGCCGGCAGGACGATCTTGCCCTCCTTCGGGTCGCCGGGGGCGCTGAACCGGCGTTCGAGCGCGAACAGGCCCGTGAGCGCCGCGAGCGCGGCGTCCACCTGGTCGGCCGAACGGAGCGTGCGCGCGTCGACCGACTGCGCGAGCAGGATCGTTCGCCGCCACGCGTGCGGGCTCATGCTCTTGGGCGGCAGGAACCCCGACAGCACCACCGCCGTCGCGTGCGGGAAGACCTCGATCGCCGAGCCCTTCACGGACCCGCTCCGGTATCGCGGGAACGCGTCCTCGATCGAGCGGAACGCCCGGAACCCGATCGTCATCCACTCGTAGAAGGGATGCTCGGCCATCTTCGGATCCGACGGCGTGTTGAAGCACTGGATCCCGAACCACCGCAGCTCGCGTTCGGTCAGGCGGGAGCGGCCCGACGAGGCCCAGGTGGGGGGCGCGTCGATCGCCACGACGTCGGGGCCGAAATCGGGGACGAGCTTGTGCAGGTCGTCCACGCTGACGTGCCGGGCGGTGTCCAGGACCGCCCGGTCGCCGTCGAGCAGGACGAGGTCCAGCCCCTTGCGAACCCCGACGTCGATCCCCAGGGCGCGCACGTCAGACGCGGGAGCGGTGCGCGAGGAACTCGAGGAGGTCGCTGCGGGTCAGGACGCCGAGGACCTGACCCGCCTTCTCGACCAGGACGGCGGGACCGTGCTGGAGCGTCTCGAACGCGAGCTCGATCGGCGCGTCGAACTCGACCAGGCCGATCGGCGGCCCCATGATCTCGGCGACGTCGGCCTGCAGCGCGTCCGGGTCGCGGAAGATCCGGTCCAGGAGCGCGTTCTCGTGGACGCCTCCGACGAACTGCGCGACGTCGACCCCGTCCTCCCGGACGACGGGCGCCTGCGAGATGTTGAACTCGTGCAGGACGTCGATCGCCTGGCGGACCTTCGCGTGCGCGTTGACGGTGATGAGCGGCGGGACGTGCCCGTGCTTGGCGGACAGGACCTCCTCGACGCGCACGATCTCGGGACGCTCCATCAGGCCGTACTGCAGGAGCCACGTGTCCGAGTACGCCTTCGAGAGGTAGTTGCGGCCGGTGTCGGGCAGGATCACGACCATCGTGGTCCCGGCGGGGAGCTCGGCGGCCGCGGTGAGCGCCGCGACGACCGCGGTCCCCGAGGACGAGCCGACCAGGATCCCCTCCTCGCGCGTGACCCTGCGCGCCATCCGGAACGCGTCGCGGTCGGACACGCGCACGTAGCGGTCGACGAGCGACGGGTCGAACGTCGTCGGCCAGAAGTCCTCGCCGATGCCCTCGGTCAGGTACGGGTGGACGTCGCCCGAGTAGATCGAGCCCTCGGGGTCCGCGCCGACCACGAGCAGGTCCGGTTTCTGCTCCTTGAGGTAGCGGGCGGTGCCGGTGATCGTCCCGCCGGTGCCCACCCCGGCCACCAGGACGTCGATCGAGCCATCGGTCTGGCGCCAGATCTCGGGGCCGGTCGTCTCGTAGTGGGCGGCCGGGTTCTCGGCGTTGAAGTACTGGTTCGGCTGGTAGGCGCCCGGGATCTCCTCGGCCAGGCGGTCCGCGACCCGGTAGTAGGACTCGGGGGACTCGGGCGGGACGGCGGTCGGGCAGATGACGACCTCGGCGCCGTAGGCCCGAAGGAGCGAGATCTTCTCCTGGCTCATCTTGTCCGGCATCACGAAGATGCAGCGGTACCCGCGGATCGCGGCCGCGATCGCCAGCCCGTGACCGGTGTTGCCGGAGGTCGGTTCGACGATCGTGCCGCCGGGCTTCAGGCGGCCCTCGCGTTCGGCCGCCTCGATCATCCGAAGGCCGATGCGATCCTTGACGCTGCCGCCCGGGTTGAGCATCTCGAGCTTGGCGAGGACGGTCGGCTCGACGCTCCGAGCGATCTTGTCGAGGCGGACGAGCGGCGTGTCGCCGACCGCGTCGAGCACCGTGTCGAGTACGTCCATCCTGTTCTCTGGCCACCCTCCGGGCCTCGCGTCGCTTCATCCTCCCACGAACGGCCCCACCCGTTCTCCCGAGGCGCCGCCCCGAAAGGTCCCACGAGACCTTCACCCGGACGCCCGACGTGCCGATTCCTGAGTGATGTCCACCGAGGCACTCCAGGTACCGCTCCGCGCGCCGGCGGGGATCTCCCTGCTCGTCGTGGACGACGACGCGTTCATCGCCCGCCTGCTCGAGATCGAGCTCTCTGCGGCCGGCTACGACGTCCGCACCGCCGGCAGTGGCGACCGTGCGCTCGAGCTCGCCTACGAACGCTGCCCGGACCTGATCCTGGCCGACGTGATGATGCCGAACATGGACGGCTTCGAGCTCACCAGGCGGGTTCGGATGGACGAGCGCATCTCGCACGCCAAGGTGATCCTGCTCACGGCCCGGGGCCTGTCGGCCGACCGGCTCGAGGGGTTCGCGGTCGGTGCCGACGACTACGTGATCAAGCCGTTCGACACGCCCGGGCTCCTGGCGCGCATCGGCGAAGTCCTCGCGCGACCGAGGACCAAGCAGCCGGCCTGAGCCACCGCGAGCGTCTCGTCCTATCATCGCGAGCGTGACCGCGCGCGAGATCCGAGCACCCCGCGGCACGGAGCTCTCGTGCCGCTCGTGGCCGCAAGAGGCCGCCATGCGGATGCTCATGAACAACCTCGACCCCGACGTCGCCGAACGTCCCGAGGATCTCGTGGTGTACGGCGGGACGGGGAAGGCGGCGCGGTCGTGGGAGGCGTTCGACGCGATCGTCCGGACGCTCCGGACCCTCGCCGACGACGAGACGATGCTCGTGCAGTCGGGCAAGCCGGTCGGCGTGTTCCGGACCCACGAGATGGCGCCGCGCGTCCTGATCTCGAACTCGATGCTCGTGCCGAAGTGGGCGACGTGGGACACGTTCCGAGAGCTCGAGCATGCGGGGCTGACCATGTACGGGCAGATGACCGCGGGCTCGTGGATCTACATCGGGACCCAGGGGATCCTGCAGGGGACCTACGAGACCTTCGCCGAGGCCGCGACGCAGCGGTTCGGCGGGTCGCTCGCCGGGACCGTGACGCTCACCGGCGGGCTCGGCGGGATGGGCGGGGCGCAGCCGCTCGCCGTCACGATGAACGGGGGCGTCGCCCTGTGCGTCGAGATCGACCCGGCGCGCATCGAGCGGCGCATCAAGACGCGGTACCTCGATCGCGAGAGCGACGACCTCGAGGAGGCGCTGCGGTGGGTGGACGAGGCGCGTTCGGCACGCGAGGCGGTCTCGATCGGGCTCGTCGGCAACTGCGCCGAGGTCCTGCCCGAGCTGCTCGCGCGCGGGTTCGCGCCCGAACTCGTGACCGACCAGACGAGCGCGCACGACCCGCTCGGCGGGTACGTGCCGGCCGGGCTGACGGTCGAGGAGGCCGCGCGGCTGCGGGAGGACGATCCGGCCGAGTACGAGCGGCGTTCGTTCGCGTCGATGGCGCGGCACGTCGAGGCGATGGTGGGGTTCCTGGACGGCGGCGCGGTGGTGTTCGACTACGGCAACAACCTGCGGGCGGGAGCCGAGACCGGTGGGCTCGCCCACGAGCGCGCGTACGCGTACCCGGGGTTCGTGCCGGCGTTCGTGCGCCCGATGTTCTGCGAGGGCAAGGGCCCGTTCCGCTGGGCGGCGCTCTCGGGCGACCCCGAGGACATCGCGAAGACCGACCGCGCGGTCGCCGAGCTCTTCCCGGACGACGAACGGCTGCAGCGGTGGCTCGAGATGGCCGAGGAGCGCGTGGCGTTCCAGGGGCTGCCGGCGCGGATCTGCTGGCTCGGCTACGGCGCGCGCGCGAAGGCGGGTCTGCGCTTCAACGAGATGGTCGCGAGCGGCGAGCTCTCGGCGCCGATCGTGATCGGACGCGATCACCTCGACAGCGGCAGCGTCGCGAGCCCGTACCGCGAGACCGAGGCGATGAAGGACGGTTCGGACGCGATCGCGGACTGGCCGATCCTGAACGCGCTCGTGAACACCGCGGCCGGTGCGCACTGGGTCAGCGTGCACCACGGCGGCGGCGTCGGGATCGGGTACTCGATCCACGCCGGGATGGTCGTGGTCGCCGACGGCAGCGAGAACGCCGCCGCGCGGCTCGAACGCGTCCTGACGACCGACCCGGGGACCGGCGTGATGCGGCACGCGGACGCGGGCTACGAGGAGGCGCTCGCGGTCGCGGCCGAACGCGGCGTCCGGCTTCCCTGGCGCGAGTAGCTCAGTGACGGCCGCCGTTGCCGCTCGAGCGGTCGGCGGCCTCTCGTGATCCGTAGTCGGGGCTCGTCCGGTAGATCAGGAAGTCGACGCTCGCCCAGATCGTCTTCGAGAACGGCCAGAACAGCAGCGGGACGAGCGCCGCGATCGCGATCGAGGTGATCGTGAGCGCCGGCACGTGCAGGTCCGGGAGATCCATCGCGAGCCACACCACGAGCACGACGAGCCAGACGACCGCCGTGAACAGGTAGTTCAGCGTCATCGCGCCGAGGAACCCGCCCTCCTCGCGTTCGAGCCGCAGGCCGCATCGGGGGCACCGTTCGCGGATCTTGAACCAGCTCTTGAAGAGACGTCCGGCGCCGCACCGGGGACAGCGCTTGGTGGCTCCACGCAGGAAGACGGTGAACCCGCCCGGCGTTCGATGCTCGGGGCCGGGGTGGCCCGGCGGGGTCTCGGCGCGCCCCGGCGTCGCGCTCGGCTCGAGATCGTCCCACGGGCTCGACATCTGCGGCTCAGCGTACGACCGGCTCGCCGCTTGCCGCCGGTGAGCGCCCTCCGTAGCCTTGCGCCGTGCCGATCCGGGTCGGGGAGCCGCTCGCGCTCGAGGACGTCGTCGAGGTGGCCCTCGGCGCCGAGGTCGAGCTCGGTTCGGGCGCGACGGGCAGGATCGGCGCCGCGCGCGACGTGATCGAACGCGCCGTCGCCTCCAACGAGACCGTCTACGGCGTGACGACCGGGTTCGGCTCGCTCGCGAACCAGCGCATCGAACCCGATCAGGCCGACGCCCTCCAGCTCGGGATCGTCCGCTCGCACGCGACGGCCGTCGGACCGCCGCTCTCGCGCGAGGAGGCTCGCGCGATGCTGCTGCTCCGCGCGCACGTGCTCGCGCTCGGGCATTCGGGCGTTCGAGCCGAGGTCGTCGAGCGGATGGTCGAGATGCTGAACCGCGACCTGATCCCGGTCGTGCCCGAACAGGGCTCGCTCGGCGCGTCCGGCGACCTGGCGCCGCTCGCGAACCTCGCGCTCCCGCTCGTCGGCCGCGGCGAGCTGCTCGTGGACGGTGAGTCCAAGCCCGCGGGGGACGTCCTGCGTTCGGCCGGGCTCGAGCCGCTCGAGCTCAAGGCCAAGGAGGGGCTCGCGCTCGTCAACGGGACGCAGGGGATGCTCGCGATCGGGATCCTCGCGGTCTCGCGCGCCGAACGGCTCGTCCGCACGGCCGACGTCACGGCCGCGATGAGCGTGGAGGCGGCGCTCGGCTCGGATCGGGTGTTCGACGAGCGGCTGACGGCGCTCCGGCCGCACCCGGGCGTGGTCGCCTCCGCATCGAACCTGCGACGACTGCTCGAGGGGAGCCCGATCGTCGCCTCGCACCGCGACAGCACGCACCTGGTGCAGGACGCCTACTCGCTCCGCTGCTCGCCGCAGGTGAACGGCGCGACGCGCGAGGTGCTCCGGTTCGTCCGCGGCGTCCTCGAGGTCGAGGCGAACGCGGTCTCGGACAACCCGATCGTGTTCCCCGAGGACGACGAGGTGCTCTCGGGCGGGAACTTCCACGGCCAGCCGGTCGCGGTCGCGCTCGACGCGCTCGCGACGGCGCTGGTGCCGCTGGCGAGCATCGCCGAGCGCCGGCTCTACCGGTTGCTCGACCCCACGCGCAACAACGGGCTGCCGGCATTCCTGGTTGCGGACAGCGGCCTGAACTCGGGCTTCATGCTCGTGCAGTACACGGCGGCGTCGCTGGTGTCCGAGTGCAAGACGCTCGCGCACCCGGCCTCGGTCGACTCGATCGGCTCGAGCGCGGGGCAGGAAGATCACGTGAGCATGGGGATGACGGCGGCGCGCCACGCGCGCGAGGTGGTCTCGAACGCCGAGGTCGTGATCGCGCTCGAGGCGCTCGTCGCGGCGCAGGCGCTCGACCTCCGCGCGCCGCTCGAACCCGCCGTGGCGACGGGCGCGGCTCGCGATGCGATCCGAACGAGGGTGGCGTTCCTGGATTCGGACCGGGAGCTCGGGCCGGACATCGCTGCGACCGTCGAACTCGTTCGCGGTGGTGCGTTGCTCGAGGCAGTGGAAGGGTCTCAGCGCTCGCTGATCTGACCGCGTTCGGAGAGGCTCAGTGATAGATCACGACGCGAACGCCGTAGTCGGCGAGCGCGTAGACCCACTTCGCGTTCCAGTACGGGATCCGAACGCAGCCGTGGCTCGCCGCGTAGGTCGGGACCTCGGTCCAGCCGTGGAGCGCTCGCTCGCCGTCGAAGAAGCTCGGGTAGTACAGGTGGTGCGGGCTGAAGCCCGCGAGCTTGCTGAACACGCGGAACGTGCCGTCGTGCGTCGCCCCGCCCGCGCCCGTCGAGACGTGGAGCACGTTCGTGATGTCGCCGTCCTCGACCGTGTACAGGACCTGCCGCGTCTGGTCGACCTCGAAGTGGAACCCGTGCCAGTCGTGCACGGCGTGCGGCATCCTCGGGTGGGCGAGCCTGCGCCACGTGGCCTCGCTCACCGAGTACGAACGCGCCATCCCCTGCACCTTGTGGAACGCGACGACCGCGTCGGCGGTTCGGAAGTCGTACCGGCCGTCCTTCGTCCCGGCGAGCCGGTAATGGAGGTCGACGAGCCGGCCCTCGAGCAGCCTCACGAACCCACCGTTCGAACCCGACGAGAGGTGGGGGAGCGGCGTGGCGTCGGCGCCGGTCCTCGCGGCGCCTTCGAGCAGATCGGCAGCCGAGAACGATGCCCTCGCTCGGTACGTGCCGGGCCTCTCGATCGTGAACCGCTCGCGGAACCCGCCGGCGGCGCCCATCGTCGCGCGGTGCCGTTGGACGGTCTTGCCGCCCTCGATCAGCTCGACCAGGACGGGCGAGCCCGGCCGCGCGGGACCGACGGTGCCGCGGACCACGACGTGATCGAACAACCGGACCTGACCCATCCGAACCGAGACCACGGCGCGGACCTGGACCGTCACGGGTTCGCTCGACGCGTCTCCGAGCACCGCGACGTAGGTGTCGGATCCCTGCGGGTGGATCTCGGCCGAGAACGCCCCGCCCGCGTCGGTGGTGGCTGAGGCGATCGAAGCACCCGCGCCGTTCCTGATGTCGATCGTCGTGCCCGCCGCGGCGCCGGACGCGGTTCCGGAGAGGGACACCCTTTGACCGAACTCGATCTTCCCGGCGTCCGCCGACAGCGTCAGCGTCGTCTGCGCGGACGCCGGAGCTGCGAGGAGTAGCACGACGGCAACCACGGCAAGCAGCGCGGCGAACCTCTTCAACGTCCTCCCACCCTTTCGCCGTCGACGAACGTCCGCACCACCGGGTTGTGTCCCGGCCGGTACGGCACCATCCGGAAGGCGTCGCCGTCGAGGACCACGAGGTCGGCGGGCCTGCCGGGCGCAAGGGTACCGCGCTCCGCGAGACCGAGTGCCGCCGCCGCGTTCACGGTCGCCGCGGCGAGCGCCTCGAGCGGCCGGAGCCCGTAGAGCGAACACGCGGTCGCGATCACCTCGGGCATCGAGACCACCGGCGAGGTCCCCGGGTTGAAGTCGCTCGCGATCGCGACCGCCGCGCCGGCGTCGAGCAGGCCCCGGACGTCCGGCGGCGACGAGCCGAGGAACAGCGTCGAGGTCGGCAGCAGCACGGCGACGGTCCCGTCCGCCCCGCCGAGCGCCGCGATCCCCGTCGCGGAGACGTGGTTCAGGTGGTCCGCGCTCCTCGCGCCGAGCGCGACAGCGGCCTCGGCGGCGCCCGAGGGCCCGAGCTGGTCGGCGTGGCAGCGGAGCGGCAGCCCGGCGTCCGAGGCGCACCTCGCGACCTCGGCAAGATCGTCCACCGTGAACGCGATGTCCTCCACGTAGACGTCGACCGCGTCGACGAGGCCCTCCTTCGCGGCCGCCGGGATCAGCTCGTCGCACACCGTTCGGACCCAGTCGGCGCGCTCCATCCCTTCGGGCACCGCGTGGCAGGCGAGCAGCGTGACCGAACAGGTCTGCGGCGCCTCTCGCGCGAGCCGGCGAGCGAGGCGCGCCTGCCGGAGCTCGGCCTCGACCGAGAGGCCGTACCCGGTCTTGAGCTCGAGGGCCGTCGTGCCGTGGTCGGCCATCTCCTGCACGAGCGAACGGGAGAACGCGAGCACCTCGTCGTCGCTCGCCTCGGCGAGCATCCGCGCGCTCCGGTAGATCCCGCCTTCGCCGTGGAGCTCGCGGTACGAGACGCCGGACAGCCGCGCCTCGAACTCGTCCGCGCGCCACCCCGCGAACGGCAGGTGCGTGTGGCAGTCGACGAACCCCGGCGCGATCGTGCAGCCCTCGAACCATTCGGGCTCGACGTCCGTGAGCCCGTCGGCCGGCCCGACGTACGTGATGACGCCCTCGTCCCAGGCGACCGCCTGCTCGGCGGACTCCGTCGGCCACGGCCCGTCGCCGCGGACCGTCGCGTGGTCCGCCGACGGCGCGGCGAGGTTGGTCGCGGCGATCGCGCCGCGCGCGTGGTTGGGCACGACGTCATGAAAGAGCAGCGGGGGGTGGGGTGCAACCGCCTCCCCATCGGGGGCTACCGCTCGCGCGTTCGCGCTCGCTCCATGAGCCCCCGAACCCCCCTCCGTAGACTGTGCCGCCATGAGCGAGGCGGAACGGTTCCGGATCCAGGACGTGCTCCGCATCCCTGAGATCCGAGCCGCGATGCTCGGGACGTTCGTGGTCATGCTCGGGTACGGCATCCTCTCGCCCGTCCTGCCGAACTACGCCAGGAGCCTCGGCGTCGGCTACGACGCGATCGGCCTGCTGATCTCGTCGTTCGCGTTCGCGCGGCTGGTGGCCGATCCGTTCGTCGGCCGCTACATCGACCGGTACGGCGAACGCGCGATGTCGACGCTCGGCGCCGCGTGGGTCGGCGTGTCGTCGTTCGCGGCGGCGCTCGCGCCCACGTTCCCGCTGCTCGTGCTGTTCCGAGCGCTCGGCGGCGTGGGCTCGGCGCTGTTCTTCGCGTCGCTGCTCTCGTTCCTGCTGCGGTCGATCCCGTCACGGCAGACCGGACGCGTGATGAGCGTGTACTACGCGTCGTTCAACATCGGCTTCATCGCGGGCGGCCCGCTCGGCGGGCTGATGGCGAAGTGGTTCGGCCTCGCGAGCCCGCTCTACATCTACGCGGGCGCGTGCTTCGTCGCGGCCGTGCTGTTCTGGCGGACGATCCGCAACCCCGAACGCCACGAGTCCGAGGTCCGCCGCGGCGGCATCCGCCGGCTGCCGTGGAACCGAGCGTTCGTGACCGTGCTCGTCGTGAACGGCGTCTACCTGTGGATGATCGGCGCGATCTTCAGCACGTTGGTCCCGCTGTTCGGGACGAGCGCGGAGGGGGTCGGGCTCACGATCGGCGGCGTGGGGATCGGGCTCGCGATCGCCACGGCGACCGAACTCGCGGTGCTGTACCCGGCGGGCCACGCGACCGATCGCCGGGGACGGCGCGCCGTGTTGATCCCGGCGCTCGCGGGTCTCGCGCTGATCACGGCCGCGTTCGGGTTGGTGTCCACGGCGCTCGGGTTCATGATCGCGATGGGCGTGCTCGGCGTCGCGAGCGGGTACGCGGGCGTTCCTCCCGCGCCGATGCTCTCGGACGTGACGCCGGAGGAGCTGAAAGGCTCGGCGGTCGCGGTGTTCCGGTTCGTCGGCGACCTCGGGTTCGTGATCGGACCGCTGGTCGCCGGGTGGTCGGCGCAGGAGTACGGGTTCCCCGCGGCGTTCGCGATCAGCGCGGTGCCCGCGGTCGTCGCGCTCGGGCTCGTGCTCTCGATCCGCGAGACGATGCACGCGCGGCGGCCGAGCGAGGGGACGGGACTCTAGCGGTGCGCGTCGAGGCGGCCCGGGATCTGCCCGCGCCGCCCGAACGCGTCTGGTCCTCGCTCGAACGCTGGGAGGACCAGTCGCGGTGGATCCGCGACGCCGTGTGGGTGCGCGTCCTCACGCCCGAACGCGCCGGCGTGGGCACCCGGGTCAAGGTCCTGAACCGCGTCCTGCACGTCCCGCTGTTCACCGAGCAGCTCGAGGTCGTCGCCTGGGAGCCGCCGCGCCGGATGGTGATGGCGCACCGGAGCTTCGTCCGCGGCACCGGGACCTGGACGCTCGAGCCCGTGGACGGGTCGACGAGGTTCACCTGGACCGAGGATGCTCTCGTTGCCGATCCCGCTGCTCGGCGAGCTCGCCCTGCTCGTGTACCGGCCGTTCCTGCGCCGCCTGATGCGCGGCAGCCTCGCGAACCTTCAGCGCTTGGTCGCGTCGACGTAGGCGCGGAGGTCGTCCAGGTGGGCGGACGCGTGCGTGAACCCGCCGCCCTCGTCCGAACCGAGCAGCGAGCCGATCCGCTCGCCGAGCGTCGCGTCGTCGGGGTCGAACGGGTACTCCGCGCTCCAGGCGTCGTCGCTCGTGGATCCGATCGCCGAGACCAGGCGCCGGTGCAGGTCGTCGAAGCGCGTCATCACGTCCGGTGTCGACGCGTGGAGGAACCGTTCGACACCCTCGTCGTTCAGCTGGTCGCCCGTCCGGGACTCGGAGCGCCGTTCGAACGAGGGCCGCTCGCCGCGCCCGAACTCGTCGATCGTCGCGAGCGCGAACTCCTCCCAGAGCCCCAGGTGCGCGGCGAGGTCCTTGGCCGACCACTCGCCGCCGCCCATCGTCCCGCGGAGCGCGAACGCGTCCTCGTCGAGCTCGGCGAACAGCGCCGCGACCTCGGCGTGCTGCTCCTCCAGGAGCCGGGCGGCCTCGTCGCGCGGGATCACGCGGGCATCCTACCGGGCGGGTAGCATCGAACGGAGGGCAGGGGAGTCCGGGGAACCGGGCTGAGAGGCCGGCTCGGGTTCGCAACGCGGACCGCCGCCGGCGACCCTTGGAACCTGATCCGGGTCACACCGGCGGAGGGAGCGAACGTGGCGCGCGTCGCCGAACGCCTCGAGAAGATCCTGCAGCGCGAGACCCCCGCGTGGGGCATCCGCCCCGTCCCGCTCGAACGTCGCGATCTCGGCGGGCTCGACCTCGCGGTCCTGTGGTTCGACCTGTCGGTCGGGCTGCTCGTGATGGTGACCGGGGCGCTGCTCGTCCCGGCGCTCGGGACGGGGCGCGCGTTCCTCGCGATCGGGGTCGGCACGCTGATCGGGTGCGTCCCGCTCGCGCTCGTCGCGCTCGCCGGCGAACGCGAGGGCGTCCCCACGATGGTGCTGCTCCGCCCCGTGCTCGGCGCTCGCGGCTCGTTCCTGCCCTCGGCGCTGAACGTCGTGCAGCTCGTCGGGTGGACCGCCGTCGAGTTCTGGGCGATGGGCGAGGTCGCGAACGTTGCATCGGCGCGGCTGTTCGGGTTCGAGTCGCGGGTGTTCTGGCTCGCCGTCGTCGCGATCGTGTGCACCGCGCTCGCGGTCGGGGGCCCGGTGATGGTCGTTCGGCGGTGGCTCGAGCGTTTCGGGATCTACGTGCTGCTCGGCTCGGCCGTGTGGATCACGGTCGAGGTCCTCCGCGGCTCCGGCGCGATCTGGGGCTCGACAGGGAGCGGCGGGCTCCCGTTCTGGCTCGCCGTCGACCTGGTGATCGTCATGCCGGTCTCCTGGCTCCCGCTCGCCGCCGACTACAACCGCTTCGCGCGACCGGGCTCGCGCGCGACCCTCGGCACCTACGCCGGGTACGCGGTGGGCAACGCGTGGTTCTACGCGCTCGGCGTGCTGCTGGTGCTCGCGACGGGGGCCAGCGCGGACGCGCTCGGGGTCGGCTCGGCGATCGTGGGCCTCGCCGGCGGCGGCGTCGTGCTGGTGGCGCTGTTGGTCGGCGAGAGCGACAACGCGTTCGCCGACATCTACTCCGCCGCGGTGTCGACCCAGAACGTGGCGAGCGAGGTGTCGCAGCGGGGGCTCGCGGTCGCCGTGGGTGCGCTCGGGTTCCTGCTCGCGCTGGCGTTCACCGCCGAACGCTACGAGCAGTTCCTGTTCCTGATCGGCTCGATCTTCGTGCCGCTCACCGCCGTCTTCCTCGCGGACTACTTCGTCCGGAGCCGAGGGCGGTACGGAGAGGCCGCGGTGTTCGAGCCGAGCGGCGTCCGGTGGGCCGCGTTCGTGCCGTGGGTCGCCGGGTTCGTCGTCTACCAGTGGTGCGTGCCCACCGGGCCGCAGGGGTGGATCGACGCGGTCGGCCGGGTGTTCGACGCCCTGGGGCTGCCGTTCCCGCTGTTCGGTTCGGAGCTCGGCGCGAGCATCCCGAGCTTCGTGGTGGCCTTCGTCCTCACGCTGCTCCTGCCCCGGCGGGCTACTCGCTGACCGCGCGCCTCGGCGGCGGGGGTGCGGCGACGAGCAGGACCACGGCGGGGTCGCCGGTCGCGTTCGTGATCGTGAGCTCGGACCCGGCGGGGACGAGCGTCGTCTCCCACTGCCCGAGCCGTTTGCGGCTCCGGTTCACCTGCACGATCACCCGGCCGGTGACGACCAGCACGAGCGCGTCCGAGTCCCGGTCCTCGATCGTCCCGAGCGCCTGGTTGCGTTCGAGACAGACGATCTCGGACCACAGGTGCTCGGACTCGAACAGCTCCTCGTGACGCGGCCCGTCCTCGTCGAACCGCACCAGATCGCGAAGGTCCTTGGCGTCCACGGCGGCCCAGCCTATCGGCCGCGCCCCAGCACCGCCGCGCTCGACCTCGCCGGGCCGCGGCCCGGCCGCCATCGGTAGACTTCGCGCTGTTCGTCCCCGACCCGTCAAGGAGCCCATCGTGCCGACGTTCGCCTTCTCGACCGACCGCCCCACCGATCAGGCCGTCGACGTCCTCGTCCTGCCGATCTTCGAGGGCCCCGAGGCCGGGCCCGGCGTGAAGGACGTGAAGGGGGTCGACCTCCTCGGGCTGTTCTCGGCCACGGGGAGCAAGGGCAAGCGCGGCGATTCGCTCCTGGTGCCGAACACCGGCGACGAGGCGCTGGCCGCCAAGGCCGTCCTGCTCGTCGGCGTCGGCCCGAAGGGTGGGGCGAGCCCCGACGCCTGCCGGCGGGCGATCGGCCGCGTCGCGAGACAGCTCGGCCCGGAGCAAGACCGTCGCGACCACGCTGCCGCAGGTCGTCGGCGGCAAGGACCAGCTCGAGGCCGTCCAGGCGACCGTGGAGGGCGTGCTGCTCGGTTCGTACCGGTTCGACCGCTACAAGTCCAAGGCGGACGGTGCAGCCCAGCGCCTGGCCAAGGTCACGATCCTCGGAGCCGGCAAGACCGACGCGAAAGCCGCGAAGGACTCGATCCGCCGCGGCGAGGTGATCGCCGAGTCGCAGATGTGGGCGCGCGACCTCGTGAACACGCCCGCGCTCGACCTCCCGCCGGCCGGGCTCGCGAAGGAAGCGCAGGCGATGGCCAAGGAGGTCGGCCTCACCTGCAAGGTCTGGACCGAGGCCGAGCTCAAGAAGGGCGGGTTCGGCGGCGTGCTCGGCGTGGGGCAGGGCAGCGTTCGGCCCCCGCGGCTGATCGAGCTCAGGTACTCGGGCGGCGGGAAGGGTTCCCCGATCGCGCTGACCGGCAAGGGCATCGCGTTCGACTCGGGCGGCCTGTCGATCAAGGACGCGACCGGGATGGAGTGGATGAAGTCCGACATGGGCGGCGCCGCGTCGATCCTCGCGACGATGCGCGCGATCGCGCTGCTCAAACCGAAGGTCAACGTGATCGCCGCGATCCCCTCGGCCGAGAACATGCCGAGCGGCTCGGCGATCCGGCCCGGCGACGTGCTCAAGCACCGCGGCGGGACCACGTCCGAGGTGCTGAACACCGACGCCGAGGGCCGGCTGGTCCTCGCCGACTCGCTCGCCTTCCTGGCCGAGAAGAAGCCGCGGGTGATCATCGACACCGCGACGCTCACCGGCGCGTGCATGATCGCGCTCGGGACCGACCTGTGGGGCGCGATGGGCAACGACCGCGACCTGATCCGCGACGTGCTGGCCGCCGGCGACGCCGCCGGCGAGCCCGGGTGGGAGCTCCCGATGCACGAGCCGTACCGCAAGCTGATCGACTCGGACATCGCGGACATCAAGAACATCGGCAAGCGCTACGGCGGCGCGATCACCGCGGCGATGTTCCTGCGCGAGTTCGTCGGCGACGTGCCGTGGGTGCATCTGGACATCGCCGGCCCCGCGTTCTCCGAACGCCAGGGCGACTACTGGCCCAAGGGCGCGACCGGCAGCCCCGTCCGCGCGCTCGTGCGCTACGTCCTCTCGAAGGCCTAACGGAGCGGGACAGCCCCTCGCCGCGGTCGAGCCTTAGGGCTTCGTCCCCGTCGCGAACAGGACCTCGCGGAAGTCGTTGACCGGGTCCGCGAAGCGCTCGCCGAACTCCGCCCGAGCCCGCTTCAGGAACTCCGCGAACGCGGTCTCGCCCAGCATCGAGCGGACGAACCGTCCGGTCGCCCACGTCGACAACCCCTCCACGTACTCGTCGAGCGAGTACTGGAAGCGGTAGCGGCGCACCTCGGTCCGCACGTGGCGGATGCCCGCCTCCATCAACGCCTCCTCGAGCGGCAGCCGCTGCCGGAACCGCTCGCGCCACGGCAGGCGTTCGTCCATCGCCGCCCGCAGGACCTCCTGCGGGACGACCGAACCGACGAGCTCCAGCCAGGTCCTGGCCAGGTCGTCCTGGGCGTCGGCCCACGCCGTGAGGCCCAGGCGTCCGCCGGGGCGGAGCACCCGCTTCATGTCGAACAGCGCCGTCTTGTACTTGGTGAAGTGCGCGAGCACGAAGTTCGCGACCAGCGCGTCGAACGCGCCGTCGCGGAACGGGAGATCGATGGCGATCGCGGTCGCCACCGGGAGCGAGCCGTTGGCGGAACGAGCGACCCGGAGCATCCCCGGGGCCTCGTCGATCCCGACCACGTTCGCGCCCGTTCCGGCCGCGGCGAACGCCGCGACGCCGGTGCCCGTGCCGACGTCGAGCACGCGCCACCCCGCCTCGATCCCGGTGAGCTCGACGAGATCGCGAGCGGGCTCGGCCAGGCGCGGCGCGTGGATCCGCGCGTAGGTCTCGGCCACGCTGTCGTAGGAGCGCCAGTCGTCCATGGCGGACCAGCCTACCGGCGTTCCCCGCGTTCGGCGGCGCGGGTTGGGCCGTACCGCGGTAGGCGGGCGACGTTCGTCCCGCGGGTAGGCTCTCGCCGTGTCCGGGCCCGCGGGTGTCACCGCGCTCGTCCTGGCCGAGACCGTCGCGGGCGGGCTCGTCCTGCTGTTCCTCACGCCGCTGTGGGGCGAGGTCAAGCGGGGCTTCTTCACGCTGACCGGCAGCGTGCTCCTCGTGCTGTCGTTCGCGACCTGGGGCGCGGCGGCGGCCGGCCGGGTACCGGGGAGCGAGGCCGGCGTATGGTCGGTGCGGCTGTCGGCCGCGCTCGCGTTCGTGAACCTCGTGTGGGTCGGCCTGATGTTCGCGAAGCGTCATGCGGCGGCCCGCGTGATCGGCATCGTCGCCGTCCCGTTGTCGATCGCGGTGCTCGGCGCGATGGCCGGCACGGCGGAGGGGACCTGGGCCGTGGCGTTCCTCCAGCTGCTGGCCGGCGCGGCGTTCCTGGGCGCCGTGATCGACGGGCTCCTGCTCGGGCACTGGTACCTGACCGATCGCGGGCTCACCCGGAGGCCGATCAACCGGATGACCGTCCTGTTGTTCGTCGGGGTGGGGCTCGAGGCGGTGGCACTGTTGCTGGGCGGGTTCGGACCGACCGAGGCCTCGTCCGAGTTCAACCCGCTCCTCACGTCGGCGGGTCTCGCCTCGTGGATCGCGCTCGGGATGGTCGCGGCCACCGGGCTCATCGCCGTCATGATCCGGGCCACGCTGCGGGGCACGAGGACCTCGGCCGTGCAGTCCGCGACCGGCTTCTTCTACCTCGCCGTGATCACCGCGCTGACCGCGGAGTTCGCCGCCAAGGTAACGTTCCTCCCGTAGCCATGGATATCGCCGTCATGGTCCTCGGGTTCGTCGCCGAGGTCATCGCCTGGTCGCTCGTCGCCCGCGGGCGGAACGTGTGGACCACGATGACGCCGGTGCTCGCCACGATGGGCGTGGTCGCGCTGGTGGTCGGTCCGATCGCGTGGTCGCCGGACGTTGCACCGGGAGTCTCGCTCGCGGTGGGGCTCGGTCTGGGCGTGCTCCTCTACGTGGCCACGCGCATCGCGATGGTGATCATGTCGCGGTGGGGCACGTTCCGGCGGCACTCGCTCGAGATGTACCGCAAGCAGGGCGGGCTCTCGCTCGGGGTCGCGCTGCTGCTCTCGATCGCGCTCTCGGTGCCGGGCGAGGAGCTGTTCTGGCGCGGGTTCTTCCAGGGCCAGCTCGCATCCTCGCTCGAGGGCCGGACCGCGCTCGCCGCGGTGCTCGCGTGGATCGCGTTCGTGCTGGCGAACCTCCCCAGCGCGAACCTCGCGATCGCGGCCGGCGCCGTGGTCGGTGGGGCGGCCTGGGTCGCGCTGGCGTGGTGGACCGGCGGGGTGCTCGCGAGCCTCGCCTGCCACATCGTGTGGACGGGGATGATGGTCGCGTTCCCGGTGCTGCACGTCCCCGCCGAACCGACGACGTGAGCGACGTCGTCCCCGCGCCCGTCCGCCGGATCTTCGAGGAGGGCGCGTTCTGCCACGTCGCCTCGGTCACGCCGATCGGTCCGCACGTGACGCCGATGGTGTTCGCCTCGGCCGCCGGCCGCCTGTGGGTGACCACGTCGAGGGGTTCGGTGAAGGCGCGCGCGTGGCGGCGCGATCCGCGGGTCGGGGGCCTGGTCCGATCGGGCGATCGGTCCGCGGTGTTCACGGGGACGGTGACGACCTACGACCTGCTCGACACGGACACCTGGGGTCGCTCGCTCTCGCAGGGTCCGGTGCTCGCGCTCGCGGGGGTCCGCTTCACGCAGAAGAACGCCCGGTTCTTCGCCGGCTACGCGCTGGATGCGCATCAGGTCCCCCTCGCATGGACGCCGCCGGGGCGCGTGTTCGCCGAGATACGGCTCGAACGCACGGCGATCGTGGACTCGGGACGACTGACGAGCGCGTGGGGGGACTGGGGCGACACCCTGGAGGGCGTGGAACGCTTCCGAGCCTCGAACGCCGGCGGGTCGCCGCTGGCCGGCCTGCCCCAACGGATCCGCGACGGCCTCGGTTCCGGCGGGGACGGCGCGCTCGCGCTGGGGACCGACGAGGGACCGGTCGTGTTGCCGGTGCGGTGGGCGAACGACGGCGGGCGAGCCTACGCCGTGGCGCTCTCGGAGACGCTCGCCCTCGCCGCGCCGTCCCGCGCTCCGGCCGTCGCGTTGCAGGTCGACCTGCCCTCGTCGTGGCGCGCCCGAGCGATGATGGGGGCCATGATCCGCGGACACGGCCAGGTCGCGGTGGTGGCCGGGCTCACCTCGGGGACCGGTTCGGTCACCCGGATCGCGAAGCTGGCGGGCGTCGAACCCTCGGATGCCGCCCTGGTCGGGATCCGTCCCGCCACCGTCGTCTGGTGGCGCGGGTGGACCTCGGGGACGGTGAGCCCCGCGTGACGAAGGTCGAGTTCGACGTGGTCGTCGAGGCTCCGCCCGAGGCGGTCTGGGAGGTGGTCTCGGATCCCCGGCGGCTGCCCCACTGGGACCGGCACATCGTCCGCGTCGAGGGGATCCCTGCGGACGGTCTCCGCGAGGGCATGCGGTACACGACCGAGATGCGGTTCTTCGCGTTCCGCAGCACGATCGACGGCCAGGTCCTCGAATATGATCCGCCGCACCGTTCGAAGATCCGGCTCACCGGGCTGCTGGACGCCACGGTCACCTCGACGATCGAACCGCTCGCGGGCGACCGGAGCCTGCTCGAACACATCGTCGACTACCGGTTCCGGGGCGGCCCGCTGGGCGAGGTCGCGGCGCGGAGCCTCGCGCGCGTGGGAGGGGCGCACCTCGCGCTCCGTCACGGGACGCTCGCGCAGGTCCGGGACATCGAGCTGCGCTTCCAGGAGCGCAGGGCGAACGAGGGCGGCTAGTCGCGATCGTCGTCGAGCTGCTTCAGGTACTTGCGCTGCAACCGTCCCGGCCGCCCCACGAAGTACCCGATCACGAACCCGAGCCCCGCCGCGACCACGATCACCGTGACGAGCCGCGCCTGCGAGTCGAACAGGAGGAAGTTGACCCGCACCGTGTCGAAGTTCGCGACCCCGAACGCGATCAGGACGACGGCGACGATCGCGATGACCACCTGGCGGAACGAGATCCCCGAGCGCGGCGGCGGAGGCGGCTGGCTGCGACCGCCGCCGGGATCGTTCGGTGGGCCGTAGTCGTCGCCTTCTCGTCGCACCTGACCCTCCGTGACGGGGTTGCCGGTCATCCTCCATCATCCTGCCCGTGAGAGCACGTTCGGTCCTTCGAGCCGCGGCCCTGGGCGGCGCCGCGCTGGCCGTCGGAGCCTGGAGCTCGTCGGGTCTCGGCCGCGAGCGCGATCTCGAGGCGTTCCGCGAGGGCAACCGCGACCGTGGTCCCGGGGCGGACCGGTTCTTCCGCGGCGTGACCGAGCTCGGCTCGATCTGGGCCTCCGTGGGTGCGGCCGCGGTGCTGGCGGCGACCGGCCGTCGCCGCGCGGCCGCCCGAGGGTTGGCCGCGGCCTCGATCACCTGGGTGGCCGGGCAGGGGCTGAAGCGCGCGTTCGGCCGTCCCCGTCCCTACGACGCCGGCCTCGACGGGATGCACCTGCGCATCGAACGCCCGAACGGCACCTCGTGGCCGAGCAGCCATCCCGCCGTCCTGCTCTCGTTCCTGACCGTGACGTCGAAGGACCTGGGCGCCGGACCGATCGCGCGGGCGGCGCTCGACGGGCTGGCGGCCACGATCGGGACGTCGCGGGTGTACGTGGGCGTCCACTTCCCGTCGGACGTGGCCGGCGGGATCCTGCTCGGCAAGAGCGTGGCCGCCGCGTTCGACGACGACCGCCGATAGACTCGCCACGTGCTCGCCTCGATCGGCTGGCCGGTCCTCGATCGCATCCATCTGTTCGGCGATTTCGCCATCAGCCCGCACGGCATCGGGATCGCCGTCGGGTTCCTGTTCGGTGCGTGGATCCTGCAGCACGAGGGTCCCAAGCGCGGGGTGACCGTCGAGCACATCAACACGATGGTGTTCTGGGCGCTGATCGGCACGATCATCGGCGCCCGGCTCTTCTTCGTGATCGGCCACTTCTCCGAGTTCGACGGCGTGGGCGACATGCTCGCGCTGTGGAACGGGGGGCTCACGCTGCTCGGCGGGATCGCGGGCGCGATCCTGATCAACATCCCGCTGTTCCGCAAGTACCACTACTCGTTCTTCCAGGTGATGGATGGCGCGGTGATCGGCCTCGCGTTCGGGATCGCGTTCGGCCGGATCGGCGACCTGATCATCGGCGACCACCTGGGCAAGCCGACCAGCTGGCTGCTCGCGTTCCAGTACGAGGGCGGGAACCTCTCGGGGTTCACGTGCGCGGCGGGTACGTGCCGGGCCACGCTCGAGGGCGGTCAGGTGCTCACGATCACCCACGAGGCCGCCCGGCTCACCACGCCGGCCGGCCGGCTCCTCGCGGAGGGCGTCGGGGTCCATCAGACGGCCCTGTACGACATGTTCTTCGCGACCTGTCTGTTCCTCGTGCTGTTCGGGCTCTCCAGGGCGCCACGGCGCCTCGGGGTGCTCACGCTCGTGTTCGGCGCGGTCTACGGGGCGACGCGGGTGCTCGAGGACTTCCTCCGCGTCGACAAGCGGGTGTTCGGGCTGACCGGCAGCCAGTGGACCGGGCTCACGGTCTCGATCGTCTGCATCGTCACGCTGATCTCGTGGGCCGTCGGCGCGCGTTCGTCACCGCGAGCGGAGGATCGGACGACCACCGGGGACGAGGACCAGGCGGACCGAACGGTTCCCTGACGGGCTAGTGCGCGTGGCCGTGATGTCCGCCGGCCGTCACGGGGGCGCCGGGCACCGCCATGATCGGGAGCGGCTTGCCGACCTTCGAGCGGGTGACGTGGGCGAGCTCCCGCGCGGCGCGCCGGAGCGCCTCGCCGGCGGGTGAGTCCGGGTCGGTCACGACGATCGGTGCCCCGTCGTCGCCGCCCTCGCGCAGCGCGGGTTCGAGCGGCACCTGCGCGAACAGCGGGACGCCCAGGGTCTCGGCGGCCTCGTTGCCGCCGCCCTGACCGAAGATCGGCGTGGGCTCGCCGCAGTGCGGACAGACGAACCACGACATGTTCTCGATCACGCCGATCGGGCGCAGGTTGGTCCGTTCCGCCATCTTGCCGGCCCGCTCCGCGACCTTACGCGCGGCCTCCTGCGGCGTGGTCACGACGAGCATCGACGCCCCGGGCAGGAACGACGCGAGGCTGATCGACACGTCGCCGGTCCCCGGCGGCAGGTCGCACAACAGGAAGTCGAGGTCGCCCCAGAACACGTCGCCCAGGAACTGCTCGATCGCCTTGTGCAGCATCGGGCCCCGCCAGATCACCGGGGTCTCCTCGGGCACGAAGAAGCCCATCGAGATCACCTTCACGCCGTAGGACTCCATCGGCAGGATCATGTCGTTGAACCCGACGGGCTTCCCGGTCACGCCCATCATCCGAGGCACGCTGAATCCCCAGACGTCGGCGTCGAGGATGCCGACGCGGTGCCCCTCGGCCGCCAGGGCGCAGGCGAGGTTCACGGTGACGCTGGACTTGCCGACGCCCCCCTTGCCCGACGCCACGGCGATCACCGTGGTGTCGGAGCCCGCGAAGAACGTCGGCTGCTGCTGCTGGGGGGCCGCGCCGCCCCGCAGGGTGGAGACCAGCGAGGCGCGTTGCTCCTCGCTCATCGGGGACAGGGAGACGTCCACGCGCTCCACGCCCTCGAGCGGCGCGAGCGCCTCGGTCACATCGCTCGTGATCCGGTCCTTCAGCGGGCAGCCCTCGATCGTGATCAGGACGTGGACGCGGACCAGGCCGTCCTCCAGCACCTCGATGTCCCGGAGCATGCCGATGTCCTCGATCGGCCGGCCGATCTCGGGGTCGTTGACGCTTCGCAGCGCTTCTCGGACCTGCTCCTGCGTGACCACGGGGTGACCTCCTGGTTCGCTGGCTGGTTCGCTGGCTGGTTCGCTGGCTCGGACGACGCTCGTGCGTCCGTGCTCGGATCGATCCGGCTCGGATTATCCTGGTCGGCACGGTGCGAACCGTGCTTTCTCCCATGGTACGTCCGGCGCTCGCGGGCGTCGACGCGCGCCCGCCCCGTCGATCGCGAGGAGCCACCCGTGCCCGCCCGTGAGCCAACCCCGCTCGAGATCCACAAGGCGCTCGCCGACGACACGCGCTTCCGGCTCTACCGCTACCTCGGGCTCTCGGGCAGGCCGGTCTCGATCCGCGAGCTCTCGACCCGTCTGTCCCTGCACCCGAACACGCTCCGGCCCCACCTGCGCCGGCTCGAGGAGGCCGGTCTGGTCCGCCGCGAGATCCGCAAGGGCGCGACCGTGGGACGCCCGCAGACGATGTACGTCGCGATCGAGCAGATCGAGCGCGAGAATCGAGACTTCCGGCTCCTCGCCGAGATCCTGGCCGGCCTCGCGTCGGGCACGCGGGCCCGGACCCGCGCTACCGAGCGCGCCCGCGAATGGGGCAGGTACCTCGCGGCACGCGGGGTCCCGAAACCGGGCACCCGCCCGGCGGCCCGGCACAACCTGGCCGTCCTGCAGGAAGCGATGGCCTCGGCGGGGTTCGACCCGCGTTTCCGAAGGGCGAGCGACGGGACCGTCGAGGTCACCCTGCGCGACTGCCCCTTCCGGGAGCTGCTCGACGACCACCGCGATCTCGTGTGCTCGATCCACCAGGGGCTGGTCGAGGGGATGCTCGGGGCGCTCGAGCCGCCGCTGTCCCTGGAGGCGTTCACGCCGCTCACCGAGCGCGCGATCTGCCGGGTGGAGGTGCGGGAACCGCGACCTTAGGCCGATGGCTCAGGGGATGGCCGACACCGACCGATAGTCCGAAAGGACTATGCCCGCCCACGTTCAGGAGGTCATCAGGTGATCGAGCCCGAGCAGCACGAGGTCGCCGGCCCGCCGGCCGGCGACACCGACGGCGAACGCCCCGTCCACCTCGCGACGGCCGATGGCCGGGGTGGGATCGTGGACGAGTTCAACGGCTGGCTCGCGTTGCTGGTCGAACGCAACGGCTCCGACCTGCACGTCAAGGTCGGCACGCCGCCGAAGATGCGTCAGTCCGGCGCCCTGCTCCCGCTCGATCGTGAGCCCCTGTCCCACGACGAGATGGAGGCGATCGGCAAGGCCCTGATCCCGCCCGAGCGGGTCGAACGGTTCGAGAACGCCGGCGAGGTCGACTTCGCGTACTCGCTCCCCGGCGTCGGACGCTTCCGCGTCAACGTGTTCCGCCAGCGGGGGTCGGTCTCGGCGGTGCTGCGGAAGCTGCGGTTCGGCGGCCCGAGCTTCGACGAGATGGGCCTGCCCGAGGTGATCCGTCAGCTCGCCGACGAGCAGCGCGGTCTGGTCCTGGTGACCGGCCCGACGGGGTCGGGCAAGACCACGACCCTGGCCGCGATGATCGAGCACCTGAACCACACTCGGCAGAGCCACATCGTGACGATCGAAGACCCGATCGAGGTCCTGTTCCGCGACGACGTCGCCTCGATCAACCAGCGCGAGGTCGGCAACGACACCGAGAGCTTCCTCTCGGCGCTCCGGGCCGCCCTGCGACAGGACCCCGACGTGATCCTGATCGGCGAGATGCGGGACACCGAGACCGTGCGGACGTCGCTGCAGGCGGCCGAGACCGGCCACCTGGTCATGTCGACGCTCCACACCGTTGACGCGACCGAGACCGTGAACCGGGTGGTCGACTTCTTCCCGCCCGAGCAGCAGGGCCAGATCCGGCTCACGCTCGCGGGCGCGCTCAAGGGGATCATCTGCCAGCGCCTGGTCCCGTCTCGCGACGGCGGGATGGTGCCGTGCCACGAGGTGCTCGTGAACACCGGCCGCGTCTCCGAGCGGATCTCCGACGCGGACAAGACGGCCGAGATCCACGACGTGATCGCGGAGGGCGGGTACTACGGCATGTGCACGTTCGACCAGAGCCTGCTCCAGCTCGTCAAGGACGAGAAGGTGACGGTCGAGGCCGCGCTGGCCGCTTCCTCGAACCCCCACGACTTCACGCTGCAGCTCCAGCAGGCCAGGATCGAGCTCCCGAGCTGACCGTCAGGCCGCCGGGCGCGGCCGCCGGCGGATCAGCGCGGCGATCCCCAAGCCGATCCCGATCCCGAGCAGGGGTCCGATCACCCATCCCGTGACGACGGGCGCGGGGCTCGCCTGCCGCGTGACGGTGCGGATCTCGACCACCGGTGAGGGTTCGGGCTGCGAGAACGAGGAGGCGTCGACGACCGCGCCGTTGCCGTCGCCGGTCCCGTCGCCTACGACGATCGCCCCGGTCATGCCCAGGTGGTAGCTGCAGGCGAACGGGTAGATCCCGTCCTCGTCGAAGGTGGCCGTGAACGCGTCTCCGGGGTTCAGGTCGTCGTAGTGGCCCCACAGGTTGCCGCCCACGTTGTGGACGAAGGGATCCTCGTTCACGAACGTCACCGAGTCGCCGGGCTGGATCTGCAGGGTGCTCGGCGTGAAGCACATGTCCACCAGCTCCACCGTGTCCCCCGTGCCCTGGGTCGCGCCCGCGTGGCAGCCGCCGCCGGCGGCGGCGGGGATCGCGGGGACGATCAGGACGGTGAGGACGGCGGCGGCGATCGCGATCGCGATTCGGCGAGCCATGGGTATCTCCTCTCGCGTGGGTCTCGGAACCGTCTACACCGCGGATGCGGATCCGGTTCCGCCGGGTGGCTTCAGGCCATCGATCGGGCGATGTCGAGCGCCGACGCCCGGTCGAGCGAGGTCTCGAGCCGGTAGGTGATGCCGTCCACCTCCCAGATCAGGACGTTGCCTCGGACCGAGAAGGTCTCGGGGCCGTGCTCGGTGTCGACCGTGAGCACGTGGGGGACCGGGATCCACGCCGCCCGCACGCCGCCCACCGAGGCTTCGTGCACGTCCTCGAACGCCTGGACCGTCTTGACCACGGTCTCGTCGTCGCCCTGGAACGCGATCAGGACGAGCCCCCACTCGGTACCCGGCAGGGCCGGGTAGGTCGCGCTCGGCCGCCACGCGTAGACCAGCCCGGGGTCGCCGAACGGGCTGTCGACCACGTAGACCTCGTCGGGTGGTGGTCCCGACGGCAGGGACGGCTCGAACCCCGCGATCGCGACGGCCTCCTCGGCCGGCAACGGGTCGCCGAGCGCGCGCGGTGTCACCGGCGGCAGCGAGGCGGAGGGCGTGACGCCGGGCTGGACATGGATCTCGATCGAGCCGATCGCGAACCGGGCCGCCGCGGCGAGCGCGAGCGCGGCGAGCAGGCCCACCGTCGCGAGCACGAGCACCCGCCGGCGGCTCCACAGGGCACGCCGCGGGAGCACCGGGCGGGCGCCGGTCGCGCGCTCGGTCTCGAGCCGCGCGAGGACGGCGTTGCGGAGCGACGGGGTCGGGGGGTACGCGAGCTCGGGACCGAGCGCCGCCAGCGCCGCCGCCACCTGGTCGTTCGTCATCCGCCGGTCACCCATCCCCGGACCCCTCCAGGTGGTCGCGCAGCTTGCTCAGGCCTCGCGACAGCCGCGACTTGACGGTCCCCGGGCGGATCGCCAGGGCCCGGGCCGTCTCGGCCTCCGAGAGCTCGAGCAGGTAGCGGTAGGTGACGACCAGCCGCTCGGGCTCGGAGAGGTGGTCGATCGCCCCGAGCAACGCTTCGCGTTGCTCGAGCCCCAGGGCCGCGGTCTCGGGGGACGGGGCCGCGTCCCCCGAGCCGCGGTCCTGCGCGAGCCGCACGGTGAGTCGCTCGCGCCGGCCCACCGACCGCCGCCGGTTCTTCGCCTCGTTCGACACGATCCGAAGGACCCACGGGCGGAACGCCTCGCCGGCCCGGAATCGGTCGAGCGCGTAGAAGGCCTTGACGAAGGCCTCCTGTGCCGCGTCCTCGGCCTCGGCGGAGCTTCGCGTGATCAGCCATGCCGTGCGGAACGCCACCTCCCGGTATCGCTCCACGAGCTCGCCGAAGGCCTGAACGTCACCGTCGCGCGCGAGCCGTGCGAGCTCGACGTCCTCCAGTGGACGGCCCTCCACTCGGTCGGTCATCCCGGTCTACACCGGGGGGATGCCGCCGGTTCCGCGGGTCGCGTCGCTACGCGCCGGCCTTCCCGTTGCCGAACGTCTGCTCGGCGTAGTCCGTGATCCCCGAGAGCAGGTTCGTGAACTCCATCGGGATCACGAACTTCGTCGAGGGCGACTGACCGATCTGCTTGAGGGCCTCCAGGTACTGCAGGCTCATCGTCTTCGAATCGACGCCCTGCGCCGATTCGAAGATCCTCGTCAGCGCGAGCGCGAACCCCTCGGCGCGCAGGATCGCCGCCTGCCGGTCGCCCTCGGCGTTCAGGATCGCCGACTGCTTGTTGCCCTCGGCCACGGTGATCGCGGCCTGCTTGGCCCCCTCGGCCTCGGTCACGACCGCACGTCGGGTGCGCTCGGCCGACATCTGACGCGTCATCGCGTCCTGGACCTGTGGCGGCGGGATGATCTCGCGGATCTCGACGTTGGTGACCTTGACGCCCCAGCGCTCCGTCACCTCGTCGAGCTTGACGCGCAGGATCTCGTTCATCGCCTCGCGCTTGGCGAGCACGTCGTCGAGCGACATGTCGCCGACCACCGACCGCAGCGTCGTGGCGGCGATGTTCTGCGCCGCGCCGGCGAAGTTGCCCACCTCGATCACCGACATCCGGGCGTCCACGACCCGATAGAAGACGATGAAGTCGATCGAGATCGTCGCGTTGTCCTCGGTGATCGCGGCCTGGTGCGGGATCTCCAGGTAGAGCTCGCGCAGGTCGACCCAGACGCCCTTGTCCACGAACGGGATCAGCAGGACGAGCCCGGGTCCCTTCGCGCCGATCGCGCGCCCGAGACGGAACACCATCAGCCGCTGGTACTCGCGGACGATCTTGACCGCCAGCAGGGACGATCAGGATGAGCAGCAGCAGGACGACCCCGACGCCGATCGCCAAGGGGATCACGGTTGTCTCCCTCCTCGTTGCCCTTCGGTCGACGCCGTGGCCGGCGCCTCCGTGGGTTCGACCTTGAGCTTCAATCCTTCCATCTCGACGACCCGGACGTGGGCGCCCTTGCGGGGGGTGCCGCGGACGGACTCCGCCGTCCAGTTCTCCGAGGCGACCTGGACGACCCCCCTGGGGTTGAGGTCGCTGAGCACGACGCCCTCGAGACCGACGAGCTCCTCGTCCCGCGTGGTCGAGCCCCGATGGCGCAGCCGCATCGCGGCGCGGACCACGATCAGGAAGAACAGCGCGGCGAAGATCGCGACCGGGACGATCACGAGCGGCGAGACCGCGACGCCCGGTACCGACGTGTCGAACAGGTAGAGCCCGCCGAGCACGAGGCACACGACGCCCGCGATCGCCGGGAGGCCGACGCCGGGGTGCAGCAGCTCGAGCACGAAGAACACGACCGAGGCGACGAGCAGGACCACACCGATGATCTGGACCGGCAGCATCCCGAGCGCGACCAGCGAGGCGACGAACATCAGGACCCCGAGCGTCCCCACGACCCCGCCGGGGATGAAGAACTCGGCCACGATGAACGCCAGGCCGAGCCAGAAGAAGACGAAGGCGAGGTTCGGGTCCAGGAGCGAGTGGAAGAAGTTGGCGAAGAAGCCCATCGTGTCCTCGGTCACGGTGGCGCCCGCCACGTCGAGCGTGACGGGTTCGCCCGACACCTGGACCGTCATGCCGTTCACGTCCGCGAGGAGCGTGGGCACGTCCGGGGCGATCAGGTCGATCACCCCCAGCTGCAGCGCCTCCTCGGCCGAGGCGCTCTCGGCGTCTCGGACCGCCGATTCCGCCCAGACGGCGTTCCGCCCGCGAGTCTCGGCGATGCTCACGATGTATTTCGCCGCGTCGTTCACGGCCTTCTCCGAGGCGACGGCGCCGGACAGCCCGACCGGCTGTGCCGCCCCGACGTTGGTGGCCGGCGCCATCGCCGCGACGTTCGTCGACAACAGGATGAACGTGCCGGCGGAGGCCGCTCGGGCCCCCGACGGCGAGACGTACCCGATGACCGGGACCTTCGCGTTCAAGATGGCCTGCGTGATCTGCCGCATCGACGAGTCGAGCCCGCCGGGCGTATCGAGCGTCAGCAGCACGGCGGCGGCGCCCGCGTCGGCGGCGTCGGCGATGCCGCCCTCCACGTGGTCGGCCACGAAGGGATCGACGACGCCGTCGATCCGCAGCTCGACGACCTCGGGGGCGCCGGACTGCGCGAGCGCGCCCTGCGCTCCGAACGACACGCACGCCGCCGCGAGGGAGGCGAGCACGGCTGCGCGTCGGAGGATCATCACGTCACCGCCTTCATCATCGCACCGGCGCGAACGGAAGGCGCGTTACCCTGCTCGGCGTGAGGGCCGTCGTCGCGCTGGCGTGCGTCTGGGCGATCGCGTGGTCGGCATCGCCGGCCGCCGGCGGCGAGGGCGACGAGCCGTTCGCGGGTTCCGTCTCCAGGATCGACCGGGACACGCGGCGGCTCATGGTCGGCTCGTCGTGGCATGCGGGGTGTCCCACGCCGCTCCGGGACCTCCGCATCGTGCGGGTGACCTACCGAGGGTTCGACGGGGCGCCGCACCGCGGGCGGCTCGCGGTGCACCGACGGTGGGCGGAAGAGATCTTGGCGCTCTTCCGCCGCCTGTACCGGAGCGGGTTCCCGATACGGCGGGTGCGGCTGGTGGATCGTTTCGACGCGGACGACCACGCGTCGATGCGGCACGACAACACCTCCGCGTTCAATTGCCGGTACGTCGCGGGGACCACGACCTGGTCCCAGCACGCCTACGGCCGCGCGATCGACATCAACCCGGTCGAGAACCCGTACGTCGTGGGCTCGCACGTCTCGCCGGGCCGGGGTCGCCGGTACCTCGACCGGACGGACGTCCGGCCGGGGATGATCGTCCCGCACGAGGTCGTCGTCCGGGTCTTCCGGCGGATCGGCTGGGGATGGGGAGGGCGCTGGACCTCCGCCAAGGACTACCAGCACTTCTCGGCGAACGGGCGGTGACGTAGGCCCGACGGGGGACCGGCTCTGGGCAGCCCGAACGAGCCGAGGCGGACCCGGCGTCGAATGCCACCTCGCATGGCATGATGACGAAGACCCACCGTCAAGCTCGCGGCGGTGCGGCGGGCGTATACCTGGAAGGAGTTCGGGTGAGCACTCGGCCCGACGGTCCGCTCCTCGCCCGCGAGGAGCAACAACTCGTGGAGGGGCTCCTTGGGGGGAACGAGGACGCGGTGCGTGCGCTCTACGCGCGGTACGCACGTCCGATCTTCACGCTCGGGCTGCGGCTGCTGGGGAGCGCGGAGGCGGCCGAGGAGTTGACCCAGGACGTCTTCCTCGCGGCGTGGCGCAAGGCCGCGCGTTTCGACCCCGCTCGAGGGCGCCTGTCGACGTGGCTCATGACGATCGCCCACAACCTCGCCGTCGACCGGCTGCGCCGGGAGACCGGCGTGACCCGTCCGCACCTGGTCCTGGTCGACGAGGTCCCGGAGCTCGAGTGGGTGGACGAGGAGGAGCCGCTCATCGAACGCGACGCGGCGATCCGCGCCCTCGCGTCGCTCTCGGACGCCGAGAAGCGGCTCCTCGCGCGCGCGTACTTCGGCGGCCTCACGGCTCGCGAGATCGCCGAGGCGGACGGGATACCGCTCGGCACGGTCAAGACGCGCCTGCGGACGGCGCTCATCAAGGTCCGGCGCGCGAACCAGGACAAGGAGCGGCCGTGACCTGCCTCGAGGTGCGCGAGCTCCTGCCCGAACACGCGATCGGCGTCCTCGGCGAGCTCGAGCACGAACGCATCCAGCGCCACCTGCAGACGTGCGCCGGGTGTCGCAAGGAGGCGGGGGACCTCGGGCAGGCGGCCTCGACGCTGGCGTTCGCGCTCGCGCCGGTCCCGGTGCCCGAGGGCCTGGACGACCGGGTCGTCGCGCGGGTCCGACGCGCGGCGGGGGCACCCGGCACGCGGCGTCGGGCCCGGACGGCGACGGTCGCCCTGGTCGCCGCCGCGCTCGTGTTCGCGAGCCTGGGCTGGGGCGCCGTGATGGCGGGCCGCGCCGAACGGTTCGCCGACCGGGCCGCGCAGGCCCAACGCGAGCAGGCGGTCGCGATCGAGCACTTCCAGCAGGTGCTCGGCAACGTGATCCCGGGGGGGTCCCTGTCCGACAACGAGACGCACATCGGTCAGCTCGCCCCGGTCGCCGCGGGGACGGGCGGCGGGTTCGCCCTGCAGCTGGTGTCGCCGCGGATCCTGGACTTCGTGATGGTGATCGTGAACGGGCTCGACGACCCGTCGGTGCTGCCGCTGCGCGTGCAGCTCGTGAACGAGCGGGGCAGGGTCCTGCGTGCCGGCCGCATCGACACGCTCGATGCGAACGGCGGCGCCGAGGTCTACCACCAGTTCCAGACGAAGGGGCTCGGCGGTTTCACCACCGTCAACGTGGTGGACCCGGCCGGCCGGCTCGTCCTCACCGGCACGGTCGACCAGGCGGACTAGCCGCCCGCGGTCAGCGGAGCTCGAGCCCCTGGGTGAACGAGCCCGTGAAGCTCATCTCCACCGGCGCGTCGGACAGGCCCGGGATCCCCTCGAAGCTCATCGAGATGTCGAAGTCCCCGCTGCTCTGCGTCTTCAGCATCTCGGCGGCCGCGAGGTCGACGTAGCTGGTCTGGGCGAACGTGCCCTGCCCGGCGTAGGCGATCGAGCCCTCACCCAACGCATCGAGCCCGGCCGCGCCCGTCACGCCCGTGATCTCGGGGCCGAGCGCGTCGAGGAGCGTGGCCAGGTCCAGGGTCACGTCGATCGGGACGGTCATCTGCGTCTGGATCACGGCTGCCTCGCGACCGTTGACGGTCTCGTTGCGGACGTACGTGCTCGTCGCCGAGAAATCGATCGTCCCGTCGCCGAACGGGAAGTCCTGCGAGAACTCCTTGTCCCACGTGTCACCCACCGAGACCGCGTCGCCGTCGTCCGGGAGGATCGGCGTGAGCTGTCCCATGCCCGGGAACCCGAACCCCTGCGTCTCGGCCGCGCCGCCGAGCGACAGCCCGCCCGCGGAGAGCACCCGGCCGTCGGACGCGATCTGGATCTCGATCGGGGGTGCCGGCGTGGACGGCACCTCGCTCCCGTTCAGCGTCCCGCTCATGTCCGAGACCGTGACCTCGATCGTGGCGGTCCCGGCGTCGTCCACCGAGACCACCTTCCAGCCGACCACCTGCGAGACGTCCATCGACAGGGGCTCTTCGCCGAACAGCGGTGAGGAGATCTTCGCGTCCATCGTCTGGTGGACGTCGTAGGTCCGCTCCTCGCCCTGCGTGAACGACAACGCCAGCGGCTGCGCCTCCGCCGTGTCGCTGCGGGTGATCGCGAACGCGGCAAGGCCGGCCACGATGATCAGCACGACGGCGATCGCCGCGGCGACCACGCCTCGGCGGCGCTTCGGCGGCTCGGGTTCGGGTTCGGTCGGCGGAGCGGGCAGCGGGACCTGCGGGGGAGCGGCCTGGCTCATCGGGGGTTCCTTCCTGCGCGGGAGATGGTGCCTCATCCTCCCACACGGGAGCGGTTCACTCGGCGAGCGCCGTCGCCAGGAACGCGAGCGACCGAGGGTAACGGTAGCCGATCGACATGTGCCCGGCGTCGAAGAGCTCGAGCGTGTGCTCGACCCCGAGCGCCTCGAGCTCCTTGGAGACCGCGACCGCGCCGTTGTCCAGGAACCACTCGTCGTGGATGCCGCCGTCCACCCAGATCGCGCGCATCGAGCGCAGCTCGTCCGCGTGCGTCGGGATCATCCTGACGGGGTCCTTGTCCAGCCATCGCTGCCACACGTCGTCGATCAGCCTGCCCGTGGTGACGTCGAACGGGAGGTGGACGGTTCCGTCGTCGTCCGCCGAGTAGCAGGCGGCCATGCACCAGCTGTTGAGGAGCACGCCGTCCTCCTGCTTCGTCATGGCCGGCCGCGACCGGAAGTCCTCCCAGAAGCGCTCGTACGAGCCCTCGTACGTGTCGCGGAGCGTCCGAACCGTCTCGCGGAACTCGGGGAGGTAGCAGGCCTCGAACAGGGCATCGCCGGCGTGCGACGCCAGGGCCGAGAACACGTCGGGCCGCAGCATCGGCGTCACCAGCGCGCCGTAGCCGCCGCTCGACTTGCCCTGGATGCCCCGGTGGTCGCGGTCGGCGATCGTCCGATACCGGGCGTCCACGAACTCCACCACCTCGTCGCACAGGAAGTCCTGGTAGCGCCCGGTCGCGGGCGAGTTGAGGAACTGGCTGCCGCCGATCGAGGTCCAGCAGTCGACGAACGCGACCAGCGTCGGCGGCGCCTCGCCCGACGCGAACAACGCGTCGACGTTCTCGGGGTAGCTGGGGCGGAACGCCTCCCGGTTCCGCCACATGTCGAGCTGGCCGGTCAGACCCTGGATCACGTACACGCACGGGAACCGGCGATCGGGGTCGTCGTCGTACCCGGGCGGCACGTAGACCCAGAGCGGCCGGACGTTCGGGTCGCCCAGCGCGTTGCCCCGCAGGACCTCGCTCTCGATCTGCAGCTCGTCGATCCTGCCGGTGAACTCGCGGCTCCACGGTTCCACGTCTCGGCTCCTTCGGTCGGGTGTGCGAGCAACGGAACCCTCCTATCATGGCCGCACATGCCCGAGGTGTCCGACGTCGTCGGGATCGGCCTCGCGGGCGGGCAGGGGATGCGCGCCCGTCCGCTGACGCTGAAGGCTCCCGGGTACCTGCGTTCGAAGGCGGCGATGTCGTTCCTGGGTCGCCGACTGATCCGCTGGGTGATGACGATCCTGTCGAGCGAGGGCATCAAGGACTACTACGTCATCGCGCACGGGAAGGAGAACCGCTACCAGATCAAGGTGATGATCGGGTACGGGGAAGGGTTCGGCGTCGACGTCAAGTACTCGCCGGTCAAGTACGACGCGTTGTCGACCGGCAGCGCCGACTCGGCGCTGCGGCTGATGGAGTACTGGGACATCTCGCAACCCGCGCTCGTGTTCCCGACCGACTCCGTGATCGACTTCGACCTCGCGCCGATGGTGCAGACGCACGTCGGGCGCGGCGCGGTGGCCACGATCGCGGCGATGACGCGGGAGCCGGACGAGGTTGCGGAGAAGTACGGCGTCATGCTCACCGACGGCGACGGGCGGGTCACCGAGTTCGTCGAGAAGCCCACGCTGGGCGAGCTGCGAGAGCACTTCCACGCGGAGACCGAGGACGACTTCCGGCAGCTGCCGCTGATGACCAACGCCGGGTTCTACCTGCTGGACACCGAGGTGATCCGGGGCTTGATCGGCAACGCGGAGATCGAACGGCTCCGCCGGACGCGGCTCGACTTCGGCAAGGACCTGTTGCCCTGGCTCGTCGGCCACGGCTACCCGGTGTACGCGTTCCCGGTGCGCCGGATCGGCGATCTGGGGAACGTGCGGGACTTCCTCGAGACGATGATCGACGTGCTCCGGGGGGAGTTCAAGGCGGTGGACCGGCTCCTGGGGCCGCCGTTCGACGCCGAGCGCAACGTCTGGATCGCGCCGGAATCGCTCGCGATGCGCGACTCGACCAGCGGCACGACGCTGGCCGAGAAGATCTCGGAGGGTGCCGTGCAGATCGGTCCGGCGGTTCGGATCGGCAGGTTCTGCGAGATCCACCCCGGCGTCCGGATCCGCGAGTCGAACCTCGACGACGACATCGAGGTGCAGCGAGACGCGTCGATCGAGCGTTCGCAGATCCGCGACGGCGCGGTGATCGGTCCGTCCGCCCGCCTGTTCGAGGCGGTCGTCGGCTCGATGTCGGAGGTCCGGTCCGAGCCCTTCAACCCCACGTCGATCGAGCGCTTCGTGGCGCTCGGCGACGAGGTCATCGTCTATCCCGGGGTGCATCTGGCGGACGAGGTGGCCGTCTACCCGCGGCTGCGGCTCCCGTTCGGGATCAGCGTCCCCGCCGGCACCGAGCTCGCCGGGCCCGCGGACGTGCTCAACCACCTCTAGCGGTGCGGGCCTGACCGGATGCGGATCGGCCTGGCGCTCCCGCACTACGACTTCTCGATCCCCGGGGTGTCGCCGATCCGGTTCGAGGCGCTCGCCGAGGTGGCGGTGCGCGCCGAGCGGCTCGGGTTCGACAGCGTGTGGATGTCCGATCACCTGTTCGCGACGCTCGGCCGCTACGGAGGCGGCGACGAGCGGTACGGGTCGCTCGAACCCCTCTCGACGCTCGCGGCGCTCGCGCCGCTGACGGAGCGGGTCCGGCTCGGAACGCTCGTGCTCTCGACGGCGTTCCGTCACCCCGCGATCGTCGCGAAGACCGTCACGGCGATCGACCGACTGTCGAACGGGCGCGTCGAGCTCGGGCTCGGCGCCGGCTGGTTCGCCGACGAGTACGAGGCGTTCGGCTACGGGTTCGGGTCGGTCGGGGAGCGGTTCTCGCTGCTCGAGGAGACCATGGGGTACCTCGACGCGTTGTTCGGGGACGAGCCGGCGTCGTTCGAGGGGCGTCGGTTCGCGTTGCGCGAGGCCTACAACCATCCGCGGCCGGTGCAGGAGCCGCGGCCCCCGCTGCTCGTCGGCGGCAAGGGCGGCCCTCGGCTGCTGCGGCTCGCGGCGCGGTTCGCCGACGGCTGGAACACGGTCTGGCGGTGGACGCCCGAGGCGTACGCGGAGCGTGCGGCCGCCGCCCGCGAGGCCTGCGAGCGCGTGGGCCGCGACCCCGCGACGCTCCGGCTCTCGCTCGGCCTGTTCACGGTCCTCGGCGAGGACGAGGCGGACCTGGTCCGTCGCTACGCGCTGATGCGCGACCGCCTGCCGGCAGGCGTCGTCGACGCGGCGCCGCTCGAGGAGCTGCGGCGCGACGGGCTGGTCGGCACGCCCGACGACGTGCTCGAACGGCTCGAACGGTTCGCCGCGCTCGGGGTGCGCGAGCTGATCGTCGGGCCCGCGCCGGTCTGGTTCGCGCTACCCGACCCCTCGATGCTCGATCTGCTCGCCGAACGCGTCCTGCCGGCCGCGAAGGAACTCTGATGGAGCCGCTCGAGGCGGCGGTCGCGGTGCTCAAGGAACAGGAGCAGCCCCTGCACTGGACGAAGATCCAGGACCTGGCGCTCCGCCGCGGCTACCTCGACCCGTTCGAGATCGCCGACGTGCGCAAGGCGCTCCTCGCCGCGCTCGCCGACGGCGTACGATCGGGCGTGCTCGAGAAGCGGGGGACCGGCGTGTACGCGGCGGCCTCGCCCGACCGATGAGCTCGACGACGCTCGCGCTCGCCGCGTCTCCACCGCGCGTCCGATCGCGCGTTGCGTGGCGCGTCCTGCTCGCGTTCGCCGGGAGCTGGATGGTCGCCGCGCTCGCCCAGATCGAGATCCGTCTGCCCTTCACCCCCGTGCCGATCACCGGCCAGACGCTCGGCGTCCTGCTCGTCGGCGCATCGCTCGGGGCCGGGTTCGGTGCCGTGTCGATGGCGCTGTACCTGCTGCAGGGTGCCCTCGGGTTGCCGTTCTTCTCCGGCGGCGGCTCGGGGACGGACTTCCTGACGTTGTCCTCGGTCACCGGCGGGTACCTCTGGGGGTTCGTACTGTCGGCCGCCGTGGTCGGGGCGCTCGCGGGTCGGAAATGGGACCGGTCGGTCCGCAGCTCGATCAGCGAGATGTTCCTCGGCGAGTTGGTCCTGTACGCGGTCGCGATCCCGTGGCTGATGCAGGCGCTCGACGTCTCGCTGGGGGAGGCGCTCGAGGTCGGGCTCGCGCCGTTCGTCGTCGGGGACACGCTCAAGCTGCTCGCCGCGGCCGGGCTCCTGCCGCTCGCGTGGCGGATCGTGCGCAGGAAGACCTGACGAACGGGGCGGCCGGTCGATCAGCGCCGGTAGGCGATCCGCGAGAACCGTTCGAGCTTCTCGAACCGGTGCTCGGCCTCGATCAACCGGACCGTTCCGGAACGGCTGCGCATGACCATCGAGAACGTCGTCGCGCCGTCGGGCCAGTACTTCACGCCGCCCAGCAGCGAACCGTCGGTGACCCCGGTGGCCGCGAAGAACACGTCCTGCCCGGCGACGAGGTCGTCGGTGGTGAGGACGCGTTCGATGTCGTAGCCCGCGTCGAGCAGCTGTTGGCGTTCGCCTTCGTCGCGCGGGAACAGGCGGCCCTGCATCGCGCCGCCGAGGCATTTCAGCGCCGCTGCGGCGACGACGCCCTCGGGCGTCCCGCCGATCCCCAGCAGGAGGTCGAGCCCCGAGGTGCGGGTGGTGGCGGCCGCGATCGCGCCGGCGACGTCCCCGTCGGTGATCAGGTGGACGCGCGCGCCGACCTCGCGGACGCGCGCGATCATGTCGGCGTGGCGGTCGCGGTCCAAGATCACGACGCCGATCTCTTCGGGTTTGATGCCCTTGGCCTTGGCGACCAGGCGAACGTTCTCCTCGGGCGACGCGGTGATGTCGATCGCGTCCGCCGCCTCCGGACCGGTCGCGACCTTCTCCATGTAGACGGCCGCGCCGGGGAAGAACATCGAGCCGCGTTCGGCGAGCGCGATCACCGAGAGCGCGTTCGGCTGTCCCAGGGCGGTCAGGCGGGTCCCGTCGATCGGGTCGACGGCGACGTCGCACGCGGGGCCCTCCCCGGTCCCGACGGACTCGCCGTTGTAGAGCATCGGGGCCTCGTCCTTCTCGCCCTCGCCGATCACGACGACGCCGTCCATCGAAACCGTGTCGATCATCAGGCGCATCGCGTCCACGGCGGCCTGATCGGCCGCCAGCTTGTCGCCCCGGCCCACCCACCGGCCCGCGGCGAGCGCGGCGGCCTCGGTGACCCGGACGAGCTCCAGCGCGATGTTGCGGTCCGGACGCTCCTCCATCGCTCGATCCTCTCGATCCGTGCGGTCTTCGTTCCGGTGCTCCGAGGGCCTGGTGGCCATCCTACGTGCGCGTGCGCCGCTCGCGCGCGGGCGGGACCAGGCCTCGTTCCTCGCACCACTCCAGCGTCCTGCGGAGCGTCGTCTCCACCGGCGCGTAGCGCAGTCCGAGCTCCCGGGCCGCCTTCGATCCGTCGTACCGGTGACCGTGGAGCAGCGTTCGAACGGCCTCGGGGCACAGGGTCGCGTCGCGACGGAGCACCCTCGCGACGGCCCCGGCGAGCTCGCCGCCCGCCCTCGCGACCCATCCCGGCGCGAACCGCACCCGGCGCGGCAGCCCCCAGATCCGTTCGAGCAGGTCGACCGCCTCGCGCGTGGTCAGGCTCGCGCCCGAGAGCAGGTACCGCTCGCCCGGCGTCCCACGGGTCTCGGCCAGGACGTGGCCCTTCGCGCAGTCCTCGATGTCGATCAGCGAGATCGTCGTGTCCACCAGGACCGGGAGCCGCCCGTTGACGACCTCGAGCAGGAGGCGCGCGGAGCCGGTCGCCCGCCCCGGTCCCTGCACCGACGAGGGGTTCACCGACACGACGTCGACCGCCAGGGTCCTCGCGAGCTCGAACGCCCGCCGTTCGGCGAGGTGCTTGGAGCGCTCGTAGTCGGACAGGTACGAGCCCCGGTGCGGCGAGTCCTCCCGTCCGACCGTGTGCCGTGGTTCGCCGATCGCCGACGAGGACGAGGTGTAGACGACGCGTCCGACCCCGGCGTCGGCCGCGGCGCGGACCGCGTTCGCCGAGCCCTCGACGTTGGTGCGGATCATGTCGCTCGGATCGCGCAGGCACATCGCGTTCACGCCGGCGACATGGAAGACGGTGGAGCACCCGCGCATCGCCTCGGTCAGCGACCCGAGGTCCAGCACGTCGCCCCGGACCGCCTCCGCCCCGAGCGCGGCGACCGCGTCCTCGGAGCCCTTGGATCGAGCCAGCGCGCGCACGGCACGCCCGTCGGCGACGAGGCGGCGTAGGACGGCCCGGCCGACGACGCCGGTCCCTCCGGTGACCAGGACCGGTTCGGTCACGCGGCCGGGTCGCGGCCGCTGGTGATCGCGCCGCGGAACCGAAGGACGTACTCGAGCCCGGAGAGCACGGTGATCACGGCGGCCGCGATCATCGCCCACTGATCCAGGTACAGCGGTCCGATCGGCTCGCCGGGGCGCAGGATCGCGAGGAAGATCGCGAGGAACTGCACGTTGGCCTTCGCCTTGCCCCAGACGGACGGCTGCACGAGGTCGCCGGTCGAGGCGACCGCACCCTTCAGGCCGATGATCAAGATCTCGCGACCGATGATGATCACGGCGATCCAGGGCGACACCCGTCCGACGACCAGCAGGCCGATCAGGGCGCCCGCCACGAGCAGCTTGTCGGCCGTCGTGTCCAGGAAGTTGCCGAACACGCTCGTCTGTGCCCAGCGCCGGGCCAGCAGCCCGTCGAAGAAATCGGTGAGCGCGGCGACCGCGAACAGCACCGCGGCGATCGTGAAGGCCGTGTCGTCGTCGGGTCCGGCGAGGATCAGCGCCAGGATCACCGGCACGAGCGCCACGCGAGCCCACGTCACGACCTTGAGGAACGCTGCGGCACGGAGGTCGGCGGCGGTGGTCACGGCTTCGTCGGCATCGTAGCAGCGCGTCTGGCCCGAACGGCCGCGGCGTCGGCGTCCCTCGGTGTAGCGTCGGCGTGTGGACCGACGGACGAGGACGACGCTGATCGTGGGTGCGGCGGTGCTGTTCGTGGTCGGGGTGCTGTTCGGGTTCCTGCTGGGCCGATCGGACAACGACGAGGAGCTCGCGATCCCGACGCCGAGCCCGGAGATCACCACGACCGTGACGCAACCCACCGAGGTGGTCACACCGACGCCGGGTGAGGCGCCGGCGATCTCGAGCCGGGGGCAGGTGCTCCGGCAGGGCGACCGGGTCGTGACCGCCGCTCCCACCAGCGCGACGTGCGCCGCGTTGATCACGCCGGGGACGCTCGGCGACTGCGGCGAGGTGATCGTCGCCGACCAACGCGTCGTGTGGGTCGTCGAACGGGCGGCCACGCCGACCGGGGCGCCGGCGTTCTCGGTCCGGATCTCGACCTTCGTCCCGGACGAGGGCGGGTGGGTCGAGTGGCTCCAGGCGTCCGACCCCGCGGGCGAACGCTGGTCGGACGTGAGCGTGCTCGCGGCCGACCTGACGGGCGACGGCGTCCAGGAGCTGCTGGTGGGGTTCCGCTCGATCGGCGAGGATCAGACGCTCGAGTACGACATCGTCGGGTATTCCGAGATCGCCGTGCCCGAGGTGCTCGCCCATCCCGATCCGGCGCCCAAGGGCTCCGTGATCGTGTCCGGTGGAACGATCCAGGAGTACTCGGCGCAGTACCCCAACGGCGAACCGGTCTGTTGTCCCGCGAGCTACCTCCGACAGTCGATCGCGTTCGTGGACTCGTTCTTCCGGGTGGTCGATTCGGAGACGGTGGTCATCACCGCGGTCCCGCCTTCGCAGCTCTGACTGACTAGGCTGCGCACCGTGGATACGCCGATGATCACGGTCGACGACTACGAGCCGCTGGCGAGGGAGGCCCTGCCCGCCGACGTCTTCGACTACTACGCCGGCGGGGCGGGGGACGAGTGGACCCTGGCGGAGAACCGCCGCGCGTTCGAGGATTGGGTGATCCGCCCGCGGATGCTGACCGGCGCCTGGCCCGCGGACCCGTCGACCTCGATCCTTGGCAACGAGATCGCGTTCCCGGTGCTGGTGGCACCGTGGGCGTACCAGAAGCGCGCGCATCCCGACGGCGAGCTCGCCACCGCGCGCGCCGCCGCTCGCGCCGGGACCGTCATGGTGGTGTCGAGCACCGCGTTCGAGTACCTGGAGGACGTGGCGGCCGCCTCCGAGGCGACGAAATGGTGGCAGCTGTACGTGTTCACCGACCGCGAGCTGACCGTCGACCTGCTGCACCGGGTCCACGCCGCGGGGTTCGGCGCGGTCTGCCTTACCGTCGACTTCCCCGATAGCGGGCTGCGCCATCGCGACACGCGCAGCGGCTTCCAGATCCCGATCGGCCTGTCGTCGGACGAGCACACGTTCGCGCCCGACCTCACGTGGGACGACCTCGCGTGGATCCGCGAAGCCGCTCCCGTGCCGTTGCTCGTCAAGGGCCTGATGACCGCCGAGGACGCGCGGCTCGCCGTCGAGGCCGGCGTCGACGCGATCGTCGTCTCGAACCACGGCGGGCGGCAGCTCGATTCGGTCCACGCGCCGATCACGGTGCTGCCCGAGGTCGTCGAGGCCGTCGAGGGACGGATCCCGGTGCTCGTCGACGGGGGGTTCCGCCGGGGGACGGACGTCTTCAAGGCGCTCGCCCTCGGTGCCGCCGCGGTGCTGGTGGGGCGCCCCGCGTGCTGGGGGCTCGCGGCCGCGGGCGAGGACGGCGTGGTGGACGTGCTCCGCATCCTGCGGGCGGAGCTCGAGAACACGATGGTGCTGGCCGGCACGCGGTCGGTCGCGGATATCACGGTGGCTCACGTCGAGCGTGCGTGACGGCGTTCGCCGTCGTCTGCCAGCATGAGCGTCCGCATGCCGCGCATCGATCTGCACACGCACTCGAACCGCTCCGACGGGACCTTCACCCCGGCCGAGGTGATCCGCCTGGCCGCCGAACGCGACCTGGACGTCGTCGCGCTGACCGACCACGACACGACGGACGGCCTGCCCGAGGCGCTCGCGACCGGGCTCGAGGCCGGCGTCGAGGTCGTCCCCGGTGTCGAGTTCTCGGCCGAGTACCTGGGCACGAGCGTGCACGTGCTGTGCTACTGGATGGACACGGGGGACTCCGCCTTGCAGCTCGAGCTCCGGCGGCTGCGCGAGGATCGCTACCGCCGCGGCGAGCTGATGGTCGAGAGGCTCGGCGCCCTCGGGCTGCCGGTCTCGTTCGAACGCGTCCGCGAGATCGCCGGCGACGCCACGATCGTCCGCCCGCACATCGCGCAGGCGATGGTCGAGGCCGGCGTCGTCGCCACCGAGAAGGAGGCGTTCGAGCGCTACATCGGCGACGGCGGGCCGGCGCACGTCGCCAAGCACGCGCTCGACCCCGTCGACGCCGTCGCGTTGATCGAGGGCGCGGGCGGCGTGTGCGCGCTCGCGCACCCGGGGATGTGGGGCGACCAGAGCTCGGTCCCGGACGAGCTGATCGAACGCATGGCGGCCGCCGGCATGCGGGGTCTCGAGGTCGACCATCCCGACCACACCCCCGAGGCTCGCGAACGCTACCGGGCGCTGGCCGAACGGCTCGGCCTGATCGCGACCGGCGGCTCGGATTGCCACGGGACCCGGTACGACCCCGTGCGTCTCGGGAGCTCGCTCTGCGACCCGGAGGCGTTCGTCGCGCTCCGCGCCGCGGCGCTCCGCGGATCGCCGGCGGCGCCCACCCCGTAGCATCGGCGCGTGGCCGGCAAGCGGATCCTCGTCGTCGGCGCCGGGTTCGCCGGGCTCTACGCGGCGATGCGACTGCGCCGGGCGGTCGAGCTCGGTCACCGCGTGACGGTGGTCAACCCCGAGAACTTCATGCTGTACCACCCGTTCCTGCCCGAGGTCGCGTCCGGGACGATCGATCCACGGGCGGTGGTCGTCCCGCTCCGGCGCGTGCTGCGTCACTGCGACGTCGTGATCGGCGAGGTCGAACGCGTCGACCACGCCGAGCGCAACGCGCACGTCCGCCTCGCGGACGGCCGCGGGACCGCGCTCGGCTACGACGCGGTCGTCCTCGCGCCCGGCTCGTGGGCGCGCGTGCTGCCGATCCCCGGCCTGGCCGAGCACGGGGTCGGGTTCAAGACGGTGCAGGAGGCGATCTGGCTGCGCAACCACGTGCTGTCGCGGCTCGACGTCGCCGCGGTCACCGACGACCCCGAACGCCGCCGGGCCGCGCTCACGTTCGCGTTCGTCGGGGGCGGGTACGCGGGGGTGGAGGCCCTCGGCGAGCTCGAGGACCTCGCGCGGGACGCGATGCAGAGCTACCCGAACCTCCGCCCCGAGCAGATGCGGTGGATCCTGGTCGAGGCGACCGGCTCGATCCTGCCCGAGATCGGCTCCGACCTGGCCGACTACGCGATCGAACGTCTGCGCGAACGCCGGATCGAGGTCCTGCTCAACACGAAGCTCGATTCCGCGGAGGGCGGCGTGCTCCGCCTCTCCGACGGCCAGGTGTTCCCGGCCGAGACGCTCGTGTGGACGGCCGGCGTGAAGCCGTCACCGCTCGCCGCCGAGTCGGGGTTCCCGGTCGACGACGCGGGACGGATCCGGACGGAGACCAACCTCCGGGTCGAAGGCCTCGAGGACGCCTGGGCGGCCGGCGACGCGGCCGCGGTGCCCGATCTCCTCGGCGGCGGCGTGATGCCCCCGACCGCGCAGCACGGGATGCGGCAGGGCAAGCGCCTGGGGGACAACGTCCTGGCCGTCCTGGAAGGGCGCCGGCCCCAGCCGTTCGAGTACCGGGCGATCGGGGCGGTCGCCTCGCTCGGCCGGTACAAGGGGGTGGCGATCATCCGAGGCGTTCGGCTCCGCGGGTTCCCGGCGTGGTTCGCGCACCGTACGTATCACCTGTACGCGATGCCGACGCTCGGCCGCAAGGTCAAGATCGCCACCGACTGGACGGTCGCGTTGCTGTTCCCCCGCGATCTCGCGCAGCTCGGGTCGCTGCAGCACCCACGCGAGCCGTTCGAACGCGCCGCGGGGAAGGGTCCTACGGACCGACGCGATTGACCTCGGCGGCGGCCGACAGCGCCGAGTGGCTCCGCTCGAGGTCGGGGAGCTCGTGACCCGAGGTGAGCTCGTGCACCGCCCAGTTGGTCAGGTCGCGGATCGAGATGATCCCGGTGAGCTGGCCGTCCTGCACGACGGGGAGGTGACGGATCTTCAGCCGGGCCATGTGGTCGGCGGCCTCGGCGATGTCCGTCTTCGGGTCGACCGTGTCCAGGTCGGTCGACATGCGTTCGGACACCGTGGTCGCCTTCGGGTCCCCACCCTCGGCCACGAGGTTGACCAGGTCGCGTTCGGTCACGATGCCGGCGAGGGTGTCGCCCTCCATGACGATGACCGAGGAGATCCCGTGCTCGCGGAGCATGGTGGCCACCTGCTCGAACGTGTCCGAGGGCGAGGTCGTCTTCACGTCGGTGTGCATGATGTCGCGGACCTGCATGTCGGCTACCTCCGCTTGGGGGAACACAGCCTAGCGCGTGCCCGTTCGAACCGGCCAGCCACCCAGGACCGCCGGTCAGGCCCTCAGTGGTCCGAACGCCCGCTGAAGTTGAACGACGAGACCTTGAGGGCGGGGACGCGGCTGGCCGAGAAGAAGAACTCGCTCGCGAGCTCGGTGTCGCGACCCACCATCTCGGTGCCCTGGAGCGCCTCGATGATCGACTGGGTGAACCGCAGGTTCTTGACGGGGTGGGCGATCTCGCCGTCTTCGATCAGGAACGTGCCGTCCCGCGTCATGCCGGTGATCGTCGACTCGACCGGGTGGACGATGTTCGTGTAGTGGAACCGCGTCACGAGCAGCCCGCGTTCGGTCGACGCGATCATGTCCTGGAGGCCCGCCTCGCCGGGCGCCATGAACAGGTTGAGGGGGAACGGGCCCTCGGGGTTCGGCGGCGGGAGGGCGTGGCCGGTCGTCGTGGTCCCGGCCTGCTTGGCCGTCCGCAGGTCGTAGACGCCCGAGCGGAACACCCCGCCGTCGATCAGATCCACGCGGGATCGCGGCACGCCCTCGAAGTCGAACGGCAGACCGAGCGTCCCCTCGGACAGGGCGTCGTCGTAGATCGTCACGATCGGCGCCGCCACCTGTTGCCCCTGCTTGCCCGAGAAGCACGAGCGTCCCTCGTGCAGCGACCGCCCGCCGAACCCGACCCACGCCAGGAACCCGACGAGCGTCGAGACCGCCGACGGCTCCAGGACGACCGTGTACCGGCCGGCGTCGATGTCGCGCGGCGATCGCGAGGCGATCGCCTTGTCCGCGGCTCGTTTGCCGACGGCCGCGGGGTCGAGCTCGTCCCGACCGGCCGCGAACACCTCCGCGAAGCCGCTGCCGCCCTCCGGGCCGGTCACGACGGTCGTCACGGAGGCCTGCGAGGACGGCGCCCAGCAGAACTGGCCGTCGGTGTTGGCGATCGCGACCTCGCTCGCGAGCGTCTCGTACGCGCCGGCCGCCGTGAACCCCTCGGGGCACATCGCGACGAGCTGCGCGACGGACTCCGCGCGTTCGGAGGGCGTGGTCTCGGCCGCCGCCTCGTCGAACGCGTGGTGCTCGGGCGTCGGCGCCCGCGGCGCGAGCCCCGGGAACAGCTGGTCGGGCGCGACGACGTTCGCCATCTCGAGCGCACTCTCGGCCGCCCGCCGCGCGCCCTCGAGGGAGAAGTCGTTCGACGCCGCGACGCCGATCCTGCCGTCGGAGACGACGCGGACGCGGATCCCCGTGTCCTCGCGGTGGGTGCTCTGGTGGATCGAGCTCGAGGCGAACCGCGTGAGCCCGCCCCACTCGTGCATGAACAGGACCTCGACGCCGTCCGCGCGCGGCAGGCTCAGGGCCGCGTCTGCGACGCGGCGGACCTCGTCCGGTCCGATGAGACCCGTCATCGTCCCGCCCCGCACGTCATCGTCCAGCCCTCGCTCATCAGCCGCGCACCCCGAGCTGCACGTTTCGGAACCTCGAGGGCGAGGCACCGTGGCCGACGCGCGCGACCTGTCCGGGCTGACCCTTGCCGCAGTTCGGCGTGCCCCACAGCGTCCAGTCCTCCCGACCGCCCACCGCGTCGCACGAACCCCAGAACTCGGTGGTGATGCCCGTGTAGTTCGGGTTCCGGTACATCGTCGTCAGCCGGCCCTTCTCGATCCTCCACGCGATCTCGCACCCGAACTGGAAATTCACGCGGTGGTCGTCGATCGACCACGACGTGTTGGTCGACATGAACACCCCGTCGTCGGTGTCGCCGATGATGTCGGCGAGCGAGCCCTCGCGCGGTTCGATCGAGATGTTCGTCATGCGGATCAGCGGGTAGTGCGCCCACCCGTCCGCGCGCATCGCCCCGGACGATGTGAGCCCGAGGACGCTCGCGGTCTCCCGGCTTGAGATGAAGTTCTCGAACACCCCGTCGACCAGGATCGGCACGCGCTGCGCCGGGACGCCCTCGTCGTCCCACCCGAACGACCCGAGCCCACCAGGAAGCGAGGCGTCCGCCGTGATCGAGACGAGCGGGCTCGCGTAGCGGAGGGAGCCTCGGTCCTCGGGTCGGACGAACGAGGACCCCGCGTACGCCTCCTCCATCCCCAGTACCCGGTCGAGCTCGACCGGGTGCCCGATCGACTCGTGGATCTGGAGCTCCACCTGCCCCGAGTCGAGCACGAGCGTGGTGACCTCGCTCGGGCACTCCTTCGCCGAGAGCAGCTCGACGGCCTCGGTCGCGGTCCGCTCGGCCTCCTCGATCAGGCCGAGCTTCTGGATGTGCTCCCAGCCCGCGGCCGAGATGTGGCCGCGGAACGAATTCGGGAACGAGCGCCGCTGGAGCTCGCCGTCACCGAGCGCCGTGGCCTCGATCCCGGCACCCGACTGGACGGTCGTCTGCTCGATCGCGGTGCCCTCGCTCGTGGCGAGGAACGTTCTCCGGCGGAACAGGTCGATCCCGCCCTCCCCGAACGCCAGCCCCTCCACCGACTGCATCCGCCGGGTCGCCTCCATCAGCATCGCGACCTTCTCCTCGAGCGGGACGTTGAACGGGTCCACCTGCATCGGGGAGTGCCAGGTGCCGGTCACGGGTTCGATCGGGGCCAGGACGACGGGCTCCATCGGGAGCCGGGCGGCGGCCTCCGCGATCTCGACCGCGAGCTTGGCGGTGCGCTCGATCTCCTCGGGCTCGTGACGGGCGGTGGCGGCGAACCCCCAGTACCCGTTCACCAGCACCCGGATCCCGAGACCCTCGGAGGTCGAGCGGTCGATCCCCTCCATCTCCTGGTTCCGGACGGTGATCGACTCGGAGTCGTCGGCCACGACGCGCCCGTCGGCATAGTCGGCTCCGGCGGCTTTGGCCGCCTCGACGGCCTGCTTCGCGACGTCGAGCATCCGATCGGACCTCCAGGAAAGGGAACGACTGCTGGAGGACCAGCCTACCCCGGCGTGGCGGAGGTCGCGTTCCGAGATCCGGGCGTGGTCTGGGAAGATGCGGCGCGCGGCTCCCGGCGGTCGAAGCCGACGGACGAGCCAAGGGACGAGCCGACGGACCAGGAGGCGATGGATGACGATCCTGCGGGCGGACGGGGAGCGCGTCCCGCCGTGGAGCGGGTGACGGTGCCGACCTACGTCTCGAACGTCACGCTGTTCGACGGCCGGACCGTCAAGCAGCGGGCCGGCGTGCTCGTCGACGAGGGCCGCGTCGCGTGGGTCGGCGCGCATGCCCGAGCGCCGCGCTCGGCGCGCGACGCCGACGAGATCCACGGGCGCGGCAGGACCCTGACCCCGGGGCTGATCGACTGCCACGTGCACCTGTGCTTCGACGGGGGTGCCGACTTCGCCGGCGAGTCGCGCGAGATGACGACGGACGCCGTTGCCACGGTCAAGGCCGTGCGCAACGCCGCGCGAACGCTCGACCACGGCGTGACGACGGTTCGCGACCTGGGCGGACGCGGCGACTCCGTGATCCAGGTGGCGCTCGGCGTCGAACGCGGTCTGGTCGCCGGACCCAGGATCCTGGCGGCCGGCCACGCGCTCACGATCACGGGCGGCCACGGCCACAGCGTCGGGTTCGCGCGTGAGGTGGACGGACCCGACGCGCTCCGGCGCGCGGTCCGCGAGGAGATCCGCGCCGGCGCGACGGCGATCAAGCTGGTCGCGACCGGCGGCGTGCTGACGCCGGGGATCACCCACGACTTCACCGCGTTCACCCAGGAGGAGCTCGACGCCGCCGTCGACGAGGCGCACTCGTGGGGACGCGTCGTCGGCGCGCACGCGATCGGGCCCGAGGGCATCATCCGGGCGGTCCGCGCCGGGGTCGACTCCATCGAGCACGGCTCGATGCTCTCGGCCGAGGGAGTCCGGCTGATGAAGGAGCGCGGCGCGGTCCACGTGCCGACGATCTCGGCGATCCGCGGCATCGTCGACCATGCCGACGAGGTGCCCGCGTACGCGGTCGAGAAGGCGACGGCGCTCGTCGAGCTCGCGCGCGAGGGGTTCCGGCGCTCGCTCCGGGGCGGGGTGAGGATCGCGTGCGGGACGGACGCCGGGACGCCGTTCAACCCGCACGGCAACACGCTGTTCGAGATCGTCCGCATGGTCGAGTGGGGCATGACGCCGCTGCAGGCGATGCGATCGGCCACGTCGAACGCGGCCGCGCTGCTCCGGCTCGACGACGTCGGCGTGGTGGCCGTGGGCGCTGCCGCGGATCTCGTCCTGTTCGGCTCGAACCCGCTCGAGGACATCGAGGCGGTGCTCGAACCCGCCCTCGTGCTCAAGGGCGGCGAGATCGTGGCCGGTTCCGCTTCCTAGGCAGGCGCCGAGGTCGTCGCCACAGGTTTTGTCACTCCCGGTCCCTACGCTGCTCGGAACCAAGGAGGAGTGGATGACCCAGCTCGGCTACGTGGTGCTCGGACTCGTGCTCGGCGCGGCGCTCGGAGCGGTGGTGTTCGGCACGTGGCGGCGCTCGGCCGCGACGCCCTCGACCCGGGTGGAGGCTCGGCTCGAGGTGCAGGCGGCGGAGCTGCGGCGTCTCGCCGACGCGTCGGCCGCTCGCGAGGGCTCGGCCGAGCACCTGCGCTCGGAGTTCGCGGGAGCCCGACGGGTGCTGGATGCCCTCGCGCTGCGCGAGGACGAGCGCCGCGAACGCGACGCCGAATCGTGGGAGATCGTCCGTCGGCTCTCGACGGTGCTGGTCGGGAGCGCCTCGAAGGGCCGCGCCGGCGAGAACGTGCTTCGCGAGCATCTCGCGCAGCTCCCGCCCGGGATGCTCGTCACGGACCTGCGCGTGAACGGCCGCGTGGTCGAGTTCGGGCTGCTGCTGCCGGACGGCCGGCGCCTGCCGGTGGACTCCAAGTGGTCCGCGGTGGCCGAGCTCGAGGCGCTCGAGGCGGCGGACGACCCGATCGAGCGCGAGACGCTCGCGCGCGAGGTCGAACGGCAGGTCGCGCTCCGGGCGCGCGAGGTGGCGCAGTACCTGGACCCCTCGCTCACCGCGCCGGTCGCGGTCGCGGCGGTTCCCGATGCCGCGTACGAGGTGCTGCGACGCGCCCACGCGGATGCGTTCTCGCGCGGCGTGGTGATCGTGCCGTACTCGACCGCGCTGCCGGTGCTCCTGTTCCTGTACAGCCTCGCGCATCGCTTCGGCGACGCGGACGACGCGCGTTCGGCGCTCGAGGAGGTCGTGTCGGTGCTCGACGCGATGCAGCTCGTCCTGGAGAACAAGGTCGCCCGCGCGGCCACGATGGTCTCGAACGGTGTCGACGAGCTTCGCTCGGGTCTCGGCAAGGCCCGCGGCTCGATCGCGCGCGGTCGAACGGCGGCGGCCGTCGCGGCCGAGCCGGACCCCGAGCTCATCGAGGGTGTGTTGAAGGCCGTCCCGTAGACCGCGCGGGTACGCTGCGCGCGATGGAGTTCGAGGAGACGCTCGCGACGCTGGGCTTCCACCCCGCATCGGGACGGACGCCCAAGGGCGTGCAGGTGCTCACCGCCGAGCCGAACCCGTTCCTGACCTACACGGTGCAGAAGCTCGAGGACGGGACCGCGTTGTTCTCGTGGGAGTTCGCGGTCGGCGAGTACCTGCGGACGAAGGGGATCCAGTTCGGCTCGGACGAGACGCTGAACCAGTTCATGTTCCCGCGCGAGGACGCCCGCGGACCGCAGGACGGCACCTGGTTGGTCGAGGCGATCGAACGCGCGGTTGCCCAGCTCGCATCCCTGCGGTTCGACCGGCCCTAGGAGGGACATTCCCCTTGGCGCTGCCGATGCGGAGCTAGGATCGTGTTCACGGTGGAGCAGCGCGATGCTCTCCGCGAGCGCGTACTGAGGCTCGGAGAACAGGACGATCGCGTCGTCGCCGGGGCCATCGTCGGCTCGCTCGCCGTCGACGCGGGGGACCGCTTCTCCGACCTCGACCTGACCTTCGGCGTCGCCGACCAGGTTCGGGTCGCCGACGTGCTCGAGGATTGGGCGCGCACACTGGTCGACGAGCTCGACGCCGTGCAGCTCGCCGAGCTCGAGCGCGGGCCGACCACCTACCGGGTGTTCCTGCTTCCGGACGCGCTGCAGTTGGATCTCTCGATGACGCCGGCGTCTCGGTTCCGTCCCGCCGGGCCACGGTTCCGGCTCGTGTTCGGCCAGACGGCTCCGGGCGAGTCCGAGACGATGATCGGGGACCTCTTCATCCCCACGCCGGCGGTGGCAGGGGACATCTTCGGGTGGGGCGTGATCTACGCGCTCCACGCGCGCGCGTGCATCGAACGCGGGCGTGGCTTGCAGGCCGAACACTACGTCGGGGCCGTGCGCGACCACGCGCTCTCGCTCGCGTGTCTCCGCGAGGGGCTGCCCGCGGTGCAGGCTCGCAGCTACGACGATCTCTCGGCCGAGACCCTTGCTCGATCCGATGACGCTCACGTCGGCGCGCTCGAGACCGGGGCGCTCCGGACCGCTCTCGCCGCCTGCGTCGCTGCGCTTCTCCTCGAGGGCGTGGAGGCGCGACTACCGCACGCTCAGGTGGTGTCGGAGCGTCTCGCCGAGCTGAGTGACGAGCCCGATGGCCGATCCTGACGCGGCGCGGCGTCAGCCGAGGCCCTTCTCGTACACGTCCCAGCCGCGGACCGTTCGCATGCCGAGCCGTTCGTAGAGCCGGACCGCCCCGGTCGGGTTCGCGGCGTCGACGTTGAGCATCACCCGGGGCAGGTCGCGCGAGGCGAACGTCGCGAACGCGCGCCGCAGCAGCGCCGACGCGATCCCGCGCCCTCGCCAGGGCTTCCGCACGCCGAGCTCGCCGACCCAGCCCCGGTCCCCCCACACGACGCCCGAGAGCGCTCCGACCGCCTCGTCCCCGTCGGTGGCGAGGAGCCACAGGCTCGGGTCGTAGCTGGTCGTCTCGACCTCGAGGCTCGACCACTCCTCGAACGGGATCACGCGGTAGCCCCACTCCTCTCGGAACGCCTCGACGAAGATCGCGTGGATCCTGGCCAGGTCGCGCTCGGGTTCGATGCCCTTGATCTCGATGCCCGGTGGGGGCTCGCCGGGTTCGGGTGGGGGCCCGTCGAGGTCGAGCTGGAGGTGCCGGAACGACCGCACGCGCTCGAAACCGCGGGAGCCGACCAAGCGCGGCTCCCGCCTGGTCGACGTCGGTGACCGCCGTGAACACGGATCCCGACCCCGGCTCGAGCCGCTCGGCCGCCCGGGCCTCGATCCGGTCGAGCAGCACCGAACCGAGCCCGCGGCCACGGTGGTCGGGATGCACGAGGCCCCACGACTTGAGCTTGCCGTCGCCCTCGGGGGCGACGTTGGCGTGGCCGACGATCGTCGACCCCGGGTCCGTCACGACCCACGCGTCCACCGACAGGTCGAGTCCCGGCGAGGACCACTGGTCGCGGAGGAAGTCGGCGTCGAAATCGGACTGGCCCGTGTCGGCCAGGTCGTCGGCCAGCAGCATCTCGGCGACCCCGTCGAGGTCGTCGAGGGAGGCCGGCCGGATCGCGTAGCCGTCGGGGAGCGAGCGCATCCGGGGAGCCTACGGGTTGCGGTCGGGCCGAGGTCGCCGATGATGCCTCCATGGAGACGGAGACGCGGCCGCCGGGTCCGGACCTGTCCAAGCTCGCCGCGCTCCGGGCGTTCCGCAACGATCCGATCGCGCTCCTCGAGCGGCTGGCCACGTACGGGGATGTGGTCCGCGTCGACGTCCCGGGTTCGGCCGCGTTCCTGTCTGAACCATCCCGACCTCGTCCGGGACGTGCTCGTCACCGAGCACCGGTCCTTCCACAAGGGGCCGACGATCCGGGCGGCGAAGATGCTGCTCGGCGAGTCCCTGCTCACGAGCGAGGACGAGAGCCACCTCCGTCAGCGGCGCCTGATCCAGCCGATGTTCCACCACGAGCGGATCGCGGCGTACGCGGTGTCGATGGTCCGGTCCGCGGAGCGGGCCGCCGAACGTTGGAGCGACGGCGAGGAGCTCGACGTGCAGGCCGAGATGTCGGCGCTCACGCTCGCCGTGGTCGGCGAGACGCTGTTCGGGACCGACGTCGACGCGGAGCGGAGCGCGACGGTCCGGCGGGCCCTCACCGACACGCTGGGGATGTTCGACCGCGTGTACTCACCGCTGTTCCGCCTGCTCGTCCGGCTGCCCTCGCCCACGATGCGCCGCTACCACCGCGTCGAATCCGACCTGAACCGCGTGATCGCCGAGATGATCGCCGAGCGCCGCGCCGCGGGTGCCACCGGCGACGACCTCCTCTCGCTGCTCCTGCGTGCACGCGAGGACGGGGCCGGCATGACCGACGAGCAGGTGCGGGACGAGGCGCTCACGCTGTTCCTCGCCGGTCACGAGACGACGGCGATCGCGCTCACGTGGACCTGGTGGCTCCTCGCCCGGAACCCCGACGCCGAGACGCGTCTGCATGCCGAGCTCGACACGACGCTCCCGGACCGCGAGCCGTCGGTCGGGGATCTGCCGAACCTCCCGTACACGCAGGCGGTGATCTCGGAGTCGATCCGGCTCCGCCCGCCGGCCTGGGCGATCGGCAGGACCGCCGTCGCCGGCCACCGCGCGAACGGCTACTCCGATCGCCGAAGGTTCGACCGTCGTGGTCTCGCCGTGGCTCCTGCACCACGATCCCCGTTGGTGGCCCGATCCCGAGGCGTTCCGTCCCGAGCGCTGGCTCGTCGAGGACCCCGAGCGACCGCGGTACGCGTTCGTCCCGTTCGGCGGCGGTCCGCGCGTGTGCATCGGGGAGCCGTTCGCGAGGCTGGAGGCGGCGATGCTCCTCGCGACGATCGCGCGCCGATGGCGGTTCGCGAGCCGGAACGACCGTGAGCCGGACCTGCAGGCCGTCATCACCCTGCGTCCGCGCGGGGGGCTGCCGATGCGCGTGCTCCCCAGAAGGACCGACAGACGGACCGACGGGTCCTAGCCCACCGGAACGGCCCGGTCCCGGTCGGCGAGCAGCTCGAGGTACTCGCCCCGCTCGCGGAACGTCTCCTGCAGCTGCTGCGAGAGCCGTTCGATGAACTCGTCCCGGTAGGTCGAGTCCACGGCCGAGGCCACCGCGTAGTACAGCGCCGAGAACGAGGCGACGCCGGCCGCGGTCCGGACCAGCTGCTTGGTGATCTCGAGCTGTTCGCCGAAGAACGGGATCGTGAACAGCTCGGTCCCCGAGGTCCCGATCCAGCTCACGCGGATCGCGGGTGTGACGAGCAGCGCCCCGAAGACCATGAAGAAGACCCAGATCGCGACGCCGACGAACGCGATCTGCAGCGCCTGCGCGAGGAAGATCACGAGCCCCACGTTCACGCGCTGCCGCCGGCGGAGCGGGACCGCGAGCGAGCTGCCGCGCTCGAGGTCGCGGACGCTCCCCGGGAGCCGGACGATCAGGAAGATCGCCGTGATCAGCGCGAACAGCCCGGCGCCCGCGTAGAAGGTCACGTTGCTCGCCTCGCCGAACAGCTGCCAGTACTCGTTGGTGAAGAACGTCACGAGCGAGAAGAACAGCAGGAGCGGGAGCGCGCGGACCAGCAGCGTGAGGGACGCGCCGAGCAGCTGCACGAACCGCGCGGCGATCCACCGCAGGATCGAGAACACCCCGAACCCGACGACGAGCCAGATCACGCCGAGCAGCAACAGGTTGCCGAGCCCGGTGACGAGCGCGCTCGTGAGCTGCCCGCCGAACACGAGCGGGAGCACCACCGGGAGCAGGACGAACGCCGTCAGCTCGGGGACGCCGAGCTTGTTCGGGACCGAGAAGAACCGGCGGCCGCGCGAGACGTTCAGCAGCCCGAACGCCACGAGCACCAGGGTGACGCCGCCGAGCAGCGCGAGGATGTTCCAGGCCGGCGGCCAGTCCAGGTTGATCGCACCGAGGATCTCGACCACGAACACCACCGCGAGCAGCGGGATCGCCCGGTTGAAGACGTCCTCGGTGGCCGAGTAGTCCTCGGCCAGCAGGGGCAGCCCCGCGCTGCGGAAGCGGCGTTCGAGCTCGCGGATCCGGCGGTCGCGTTCGGGCGGCTGGTCCACGACCGCTATCGAACCCCGCCGCCCACCCACCCGCAAGCGCCTCGCATCCGCGATGGCAGCCGGTACGCTGTCCCGAGTGGGGTTCGCCAGCGCGCTCGTGATCTTCGCCCACCCCGACGACGCCGAGTTCATGTGCGGCGGCACCGTCGCGGCCTGGGCGAACGAAGGCACCGACGTCCACTACTGCGTGGTCACCGACGGCTCGGCCGGCTCGAACGAACCGGGCATGACGCGAGAGGCGATGCGGCCGATCCGCGAGCGCGAGCAGCGGGCGGCGGCGGAGGTGCTCGGCGTTGCGAGCGTGTCCTTCCTCGGGTTCGTCGACGGCGAGCTGCAGGTGGACCTGGACACCCGCAGGGCCGTCACGCGGGTGGTGCGCCGGGTCCGGCCGGAGGTGCTCGTCGCGCCCGACCCCTCGCGGCTGTGGTTCGCGAACCGGTACATCAACCATTGGGACCACAAGCAGGCGGGGACGCTCGCGCTGTGCGCGGTGATGCCGGACGCGCCGAGCCGTCCGCAGTTCCCCGAGCTGCTCGACGAGGGTATGGAGCCCTTCGAGGTGCCCAACCTATGGCTCGCCTCCGAGGATGCCGATACGTACGTCGACATCACCAAGACGCTGGAGACCAAGATCGAGTCCCTGCGTGCGCATGAGTCGCAGGGCGTAGGGGACGCGCTGGACTGGGTCCGCGAGCGCGCCCGCGAGCTCGGCGAGGAGGGTGGGTTCGAGTACGCGGAGGGGTTCAAGACGTTCGACCTCCGCGACGACGAGCAGGACGTGACGGAGCCGGTGTGATGGAAGAACCCCTCGACGACGACGAACGCGAGACCTTCGGGCTCGAACCCGAGGAGGCGCAGAACATCCGCGCCGACCTCGAGGACCTCGAGGGGATGCGGCGCACGTTCCAGGCCCAGGGTGTCAAGGGCGTGGTGATCGTCTGCGAGCGCTGCGAGGAGAACCACTTCTACGAGTGGGACCTGCTCCTCGAGAACCTCGAGCACATGCTCCAGACCGGCGAGTCCCAGATGCACGAGCCGGCGTTCGAGGTCCGGGAGGAGGAGTACATCCAGTGGGACTACGGCAAGGGCTACGTGGACGCGCTCGCGGACACCGGGCTCGAGCCCGACAACCGCGTCGAGGTCACGCGGTGTCCCTGGTGCGAGACGCCGGCCGATGCTCACTTCCAGTTCTGCCCGAAGTGCGGACGGTCGTTCGCGGCGGTCCGCGTCTACAAGGAGCTCGTCGACCGCGGCCTGGACGAGCGCGAGGTGCGCGCGATGCTCGTGCGCGCGGGGTTCGAACCCTTCTGACCCGAGGAGTCATCGTCCGCGAGGACGCTCCAGGACGCACTCGTCGGGCGACTTGTCGTCGCGGAGGCCCTTGAACGAGGGCGCGCGCATCTTCTTCGTGCTCCTCGTGATCTCGAGGTACTCGACCTCGCACACGAGCTCGGGTTCGACGAACGTCGCGCCCTTGACCCTGGCGAGCTCGGGATCGTCGATCGGCGGGGTGGGTCGCTTCAAGGGCTCGAGCGCCTCGAGGATGCGGTCCAGCTTGTCGCGCGTGAACCCGGTGCCGACCTGCCCGATCCAGATCAGCTCGCCGTCGTCGTAGGCGCCCACGAGCAGCGCGCCGAACGTCCCCGACCTGCCGCCCTGACCCGGCGTCCAACCCAGGATCACGCAGTCCTGCGTGTTGGTCAGCTTGATCTTGCGCCACTCGGGCGAGCGCCGGCCGGGTTGGTACTTGGAGCCGGTCCGCTTGGCGACGACGCCCTCGAGCCCGAGCTCGCGGGCGACCTCGACGAACGCCTTCCCGCCGCCCTCGACGTGGGTGACCACCTGGAGCCGGTGGTCCTGCTCGACGATCGTCTCGAGCAGCACGCGCCGCTCCTCGAGCGCCAGGCCGGTCAGGTCGTTCCCGTCGAGCCACAGCAGGTCGAACGCGACCAGCGCGACCGGGATCTTGCCCGAGATCCGCTTGATCTCGCGTTCGTTCGACAGGTTCATCCGCTGCTGGAGCGCCTCGAACGAGTTCTTCCCGTCCTCGTCGAACGCCACGATCTCGGCATCGAGCACCGCGTTCACCTGGTCGACGAGCTCGTGGATCATCTTCAGCTCCGGGTACTTCTCGGTCACGTCGCGCCCGTTGCGCGTCACCAGGTGCGTGGCGTCGGTCGCGATCGGCGTGATCGAGCGGATCCCGTCGAACTTGGGCTCGAACCACCAGGCGTCGTCGTCGAACGCCTTCCAGCCGCCCTCGGCCAACATCGGCGGGAACGCGGCCGGCGAGGGGATCAGCGGGGCCTCCTGGTGGGAGGCGAGGAAGGCGAGCCAGTCGGTCCGCGTCTTCACGAAGTGGAACTCGATCCCCGGGTACCTGCGGCCGTGCAGGCGGAAGCTCACCTTCGAGTCGGTCCACTCGACCGGCTCGTACCAGCCGTCGTCGAAGATCCGCACCTCGCCCGCGCCGTAGTGGCCCTCGGGGATCGTGCCCTTGAACGACCCGTACTCGAGCGGGTGGTCCTCGGTGCGCACGGCCAGGCGCTTGTCGCCGGGTTGGGTCGGCAGTCCTCTCGGCACGGCCCACGAGGGGAGCGCGCCGTCGCGTTCGAGCCGGACGTCGTAGTGCAGGCGCGTCGCGCGGTGCTTGTGGATCACGAACGAGTTGCCCCCGCCCTCGGCGTCGCCCGGGGGAGGCTCGGTCGTGCCCTCCGGCCCGAACGACCGCTTGCGCAGGTACTCGGCCAGGTCGGGATCCTTGGAGGCGGCGATCACCTCCTCGGAGGTGCGGCGCCGTGGTGCCTTCCCCACCTCGATCGTCTTCTCCGACGGCAGCCCCACCGCCTCGAGGGCCGGTCCGAGCTCCTGATGTGAGGTCCGCACGCCCTCGAACAGGTCACCCAGCTTGTCGAACCGTTCGAAGACGTTGTCGATCCGGAAGTCCTGCGGGGTGACGCCCTCGTCGACCTCCTCCCACAGCAGCGGCGTCGAGGCCGTCGCGCCGGCCTCGGGACGCAGCGAGTAGACGGCGGAGATGTTCGCTCCCCGGCGGTTCATGTTGTGGTCGATGAAGACCTTGCCGGTGCGCTTGTCGATCTGCCACGCCATCGTCACGTGCTCGCGGTCGGCGCGTTCGATCGTCCGGCCGAGCGTGCCGACGAAGTCGCGCACCTGGTCGTAGGACCAGCCGGGTTCGACCGGCACGTAGATCTGGATCCCGGTCGCGCCCGAGGTCTTCGGGTACCCGGTGAGCCCGAGGGCCCCGAGCGCGGCTCGGACGTGGCGCGAAACGATCAGGACGTCCTCGAAGCTCGCGCCCATCGGGTCGAGGTCGAAGAAGAAGTAGTCCGGCGTCTCGACCGTCGCGCACCGAGAGTGGAGCGGGTGCATCTCGATGCAGCCGAGGTTCGCGACGAACAGGAGCGTGGAGAGGTCGTTCACCATCAGGTAGCCGATCACGCCGTCCTTGCTGTCGTCGGACAGGACGGGGCATCGCGCGATCCAATCCGGCGTGTGCGAGGGCGCCGTCTTCTCGTAGAAGAACGGTCCCGCCATCCCGTCGGGCATCCGCTTCATCGTGAGCGGGCGTTCGCGCAGGTACGGCAGGATCAGCTCGGCGACGTTGTAGTAGTAGGCGAGGAGGTCGCCCTTGGTGTAGCCCTCGACGGGCCAGAAGACCTTGTCGAGGTTCGAGAGACGGAGCTCGCGCCCCTCGGCCTCCATCCACCAGGCGTCTCCGCGTTGCTCGACGGGGAGCGGCGTCGGGAACTCGACCGTGAACGCGCGGCCGCTGGAGGCCTTCTTGCGCGGGGACATCCCGCCAGGGTAGCCGTCAGGCCGACGTCAGCTCGACCGAGTCCGTGGATCCCGCGCCGGCCGGGTCGAACGGGGACGGATCCATCGCACCTGGATATGTCCTCGGCGGCGACTAGAATCCCAGTCCCTGCGTCGAGCAGGACGCCCAGGCACGAGGAGCGCGACATGCCACCTAGATCGATGTGGAAAGGGGCCATCTCGTTCGGCCTCGTCACGATCCCGGTCGCCGTCTACCCGGCCACCGAGGAGAAGTCGCTGAAGTTCAACCAGCTCCACGACGAGGACATGGGCCGGATCCGCTACAAGCGCGTGTGCTCGGTCGACGGCGAAGAGGTCGAGTTCGACCACATCGTCAAGGGCTTCGAGGTCGAGAAGGACAAGTACGTCGTCCTGACCGACGAGGACTTCGACGCCGTCCCGGTGGAATCCAGCCGCGCGATCGACATCCAGCAGTTCGTCGATCTCGAGGAGATCGACCCGATCCTGTTCAAGAAGTCTTACTACCTCGTCCCGGACGAGACCGGTGCCAAGGCCTACGCGCTGTTGCGCAAGGCGCTCTCGGACGAACGCAAGGTCGGGATCGCGAAGGTCAGCTTCCGCGACAAGGAGCACCTGTCCGCGCTCCGGTTCAAGGACGATGTATTCGTCCTGGAGACGATGTACTGGCCCGACGAGGTCCGGGCGGCCGAGTTCGACACCGTTCCCGCCGACGAGAAGGTGCGCGAGAACGAGGTCGACATGGCGCGTTCGCTGATCGAGAGCCTCACCGAGCCGTGGAACCCCGAGGCGTTCACCGACGCGTATCGCGAGGCGATGCTCGAGATCGTCGAGAAGAAGCTCGCCGGCGAGCCGATCGAGGCGCCCACCGAGGAGGCCCCCGCGCGCGTCGTGGACCTGATGGAGGCCCTGAAGGCGTCGGTCGCGGCCGCCAAAGACAAGACGCCCTCGGCCGGCGGCGCCAAGCGCAGCAGCGCGAAGCGACCGGCGGCCAAGAAGACCACGGCCAAGCGCGCGACCGCGACGAAGAAGGCCGCGCCGCGCAAGAAGGCTTCCGGAGAGTGAGCGGGATCGGCGCGGGCCTTCGGCTCGCGGGCTAGGCTGGCCCCGTCCAGGCCCTCGGGAGCGCCGTGAAGCTCGTCGTCGCGATCGTCAAACCACATCGGCTCGACGAAGTGAAGGAGGCGCTCCAGGACCTCGGCGTGCACGGGCTCACCAGCACCGACGTCGAGGGATTCGGCCGCCAGCGAGGGCACACCGAGATCTACCGAGGCGCGGAGTACCAGGTCGACTTCGTCCCGAAGATCAAGGTCGAGGTGCTGTGCGAGGACGAGCAGGTGAGCGGGATCGTCGAGGCGCTCGCGAAGGCCGCTCGCACCGGCAAGATCGGCGACGGCAAGATCTGGGTGACGCCCGTCGAGCAGGTCCTGCGGATCCGGACCGGCGAGATGGGTCCCGACGCCCTCTAGCGTGAGCGAGCGGCCCGCGCCGGTCGGCCGGCTCCTCGAGGACCTCCGCTCGCTCGACCGCGCGTACTCGACCGGTCATCACGGCCGGTGGTCGGGGCGGCGCCGCGCCGAGCTCGCCGACGCCTGTCTCCGCGATCTCGCGGCCGCCGCCGGCATGCCGGAGGACGTCGCGCTCGTGGCGCTGGGTGGGTACGGACGCGGGACCCTCGCGCCCGGCTCCGATCTCGACCTGCTGATCCTGCACGACGGGAGGTCGGCGGACGCGGTCGCGGCGCTCGCCGAGACCCTCCTGTACCCGCTGTGGGACGCCGGTCTGCGCGTCGGTCACGCGGTCCGGACGCCGGAGGCCTGCGCCGAGATCGCGGCCGAACGGCTCGACGCGACGACGGCGATGCTCGACGGCCGGGTGCTCGCGGGATCCGCGCCGGGATGGGACGACGTGCGTTCGGCGGTGCTGGCGTCCGGTCCGCGGCGATCCGCGCGCGTTCGCGCAACGCCTGGTCGCCGATCGCGACGCCCGGCGTGAGCGGTTCGGCTCGGTCTCGTCCCTGCTCGAACCCGAGCTGAAGGAGGGCGTCGGTGGGCTCCGCGACATCCACGCGCTCGCGTGGATGCTGACCGCGATCGGCCGCCCGCTCGAGGAGGCGGGCATCCTGCGCGAGGCGGAACGTCGTTCGGTCGACGGCGCCGAGGAGTTCCTCACGCGGGTCCGGAGCGCGCTGCACCTGGAGACCGGCCGGGGTTCGGACCGGCTCCTGGCCGAGCAGCAGCCGTCGATCGCGGCGGCGATGGGCTTCGCGGACGAGCCCGGACTCCCGGCGGTCGACGGGCTGATGCGTTCGGTGTTCGAGCAGGCTCGTCAGGTCGAGCACGTCACCGCCTCGGTGTTCGACCGGTTCCTGCGCGGGACCTCGCCGCCGGCACCGCTCGACGCCACCCCCGAGGGGATCCTGCGTGCGTTCGTCTCGAGCGCGCGCGACCGGCAGGTGATGCCGGCCGCCTCGCTCGACGCGATGTCGGCGGTGTCGATCGACGCCGATCGACCGTGGACCGAACCGACCCGATCGGCGTTCCTCGAGCTCCTGCGGTGCGGCCCCGCGGCGGTCGACGCGCTCGAGACCCTCGATCGCATCGGCCTGCTCGAACGCTACGTGCCCGCGTGGGGGCCGGTCCGGTGCCGCCCCCAGCGAGATCCCTATCACCGGTCCTCGGTCGACGTGCACCTGCTCGCGACGCTCGCCGGCGTCGCCCGGCTGCTGGAGGATCCGCGCGACGACCCGTTCGTGGCGTTCGCGGTCCGGGCGATCCCGGACGCCGACGCGCTGCGGCTCGGTGCGCTCCTGCACGACATCGGCAAGACCGGGCAGGGGCACCACGTCGAGACCGGGACGAGCGTGGCCCGCGAGACGCTCGAGCACGTGGGCGCGTCCGGCCCGACCGCCGACCTCGCGCTGTTCCTCGTCGCGGAACACCTGCTCCTGTCGGACACGGCGACCCGTCGCGACCTCGACGACGAGCGGTTGATCGTCGACGTGGCCGATCGTGTCGGCGACCACGGTCGTCTGGGGGCGCTGTACCTCCTGACGATCGCCGACGCCGAGGCGACGGGTCCGCTCGCGTGGACGCCGTGGCGCGCGGCCCTGGTCCGCGAGCTCGTCGCCAAGGTCCGGCACGTCCTCGACCGCGACGACGTGGGTTCGGGTACGGCCGAGCGGCTGACGGCGCGGGCGGAGGAGATCCGCGCGGCGCTGGCGGACGAGGACGCCGAGGCGGTCGAACGCTTCCTGCTGCGGATGCCGCGCGGCTACGTCCTGACGGTCCCGATCGACCGCGTGCCGATCCATCACCGCCTGCTCGCCCCCGCCGTGGGCTCCCACGAGGTGCGCACGCATGCCACCGATGGCTCGCGCGCGGACGCCTACGAGCTCGCGGTCGTCGCCGCGGACCGGCCCGGGTTGCTCTCGATGATCGCCGGGGCCCTCTCGCTCGCGGGGCTGTCGATCCTCACCGCCCAGGTGTTCACGACGGACGACGGCGTCGCCGTCGACCTGTTCGAGATCGAGGGGGTGTTCGAGCCCGAGGTCGGCGAGGAGCGGTGGCGCGAGTTCCGTACGACGCTGCGCAAGGCGATCGAGGGCCGGCTCTCGCTCGACCACCGCGTCCGCGAGAAGCGGCGCCACTACCCGGACCCGCCGACCGGCGTGCCCGTGCGGGTCGAGGTCGACAACGCGGCGTCGGACTTCTTCACCGTGATCGAGGTGGGCGCGCCCGACCGCCTGGGGTTGCTGTTCGACATCACCCGAACGTTCGCCGAGCTCCAGCTCGACGTGCACCTCGCGAAGGTGGCGACGTTCGGCGGGCGGGTGGTCGACGCCTTCTACGTCCGCGACCATCTCGGTCGCAGGGTCGACGATCTCGAGCAGGTGCGCGAGCTCGAGGACGCGCTCCGGGGTCGGCTCGGGGTCTGAGCACGGCGCCGGCGCCGCCCGTTCGGCTAGAGCATCGCCCGGAGACGGTCGGCCATCTGCGTGCTGTGGCCCTCGTCCTCGTGCTTGAAGTAGCAGTAGACGTCGCGGCCGGCCTCGAGCGACGGGCGGATGCGATCCGGCCCAGCCCCGCAGCTCCTCGTCCGAGTACTCGGTCTTGCGCAGGCGCAGGAACCCGAACGGCTCCCACGACAGGTCGTCGGGACCCGGGTCGTGCTCATCGGTCTCGGCCACGCACCAGGCCACGCCCTGCTCGAGCAACAGGTCGCGCGCCTGCACCCACGAGGGGTGGCGGAACTCCATCGCCGATCTCGGCGTGGGAGGCAGGTAGCCGACGAACGACTCGATCAGGGCACGATCGTAGGTGAGCGTGGGCGGGCACTGGTACAGCACGGTCCCGAGGCGATCGCCCAACAACCGCCCGAGGTCCAGGAAGTCCCGGACGTCCTGGTCCACGTCGGTCAGCCGCTTCCAATGCGTGATCCGTTGGTTGGCCTTGAGCGTGAACCGGAAGCCTTCGGGGGTCTCCGCCTTCCAGGTCTCGAGCGACTTCTGGGTCGGGAAGCGCCGGAACGTGTAGTTGATCTCGACCGAGGGGAACCGGCTCGCGTAGTACGAGAGCATCTCGCGGTTCTTCAACCCCTCGGGATAGAAGACGCCGTGCTTCCACTGGTCGTAGGAGAACCCTGAGGTGCCGAGGTAGAAGGTGCCGGCCATCTGACAGGATTCTGTCATGGCCACGCCCGAGAGCCGAAGCCGCATCCAGCTCCCCACGTCCGGCGAGGTCGGTGCGGCGTGGATCCGCCCGAAGGACGCCGCGGCGACCCTCGTCGTCGCCCACGGCGCCGGAGCGGGCATGGACCACCCGTTCCTCGTCGGTTTCTGTCGCGCGATGGGCGAGGCCCGCGTGGCGACGATGCGCTTCGACTTCCCGTACATCGAGCGCGGGCGCCGCGCACCCGATCCCGAACGCGTCCTGCGCGAGACCTGGCTGGCGGCCTTCGACGCGGCGTCCGAACGCGCGGAGGGCCGGGCCGTCCTCGCGGGGGGCAAGTCGCTCGGCGGTCGCATCGCCTCGATGTGCGCGGCCGACGGGATGCCGGCGGCCGGACTCGTGTTCCTCGGCTACCCGCTGCACGCGCCGGGCAAGACCGACAAGCCGCGCGCGGACCACCTCGAGCGGATCCAGGTCCCGATGCTGTTCCTGCAGGGGACCAGGGATCCGTTCGCGAACCCCGAGCTGTTGGCGAAGGTGATCGCGAAGCTCGGCGACCGGGCCGTGCTCGAGCCCGTCGAGGGCGGCGATCACTCGTTCAGGATCCGCGGCGTCAAGGCGGACGATCGCGAGATCGGCGCCGCGCTGGCCGGTACGGCCGCGCCGTTCGTCCGCCGGGTCGGCGGGGGAGCGCTGATGCCGCGCCGGAACCGGCGAGCCCCGGACGACGCTCCGCAACCCGCACGGATGCCGCAGTCGGCGGCGCCGGCATGGGCGAGCGTTCCCGGCGTCGAGGTGCGGCGGCTCACCAGCGACAAGCCCTACCGATGCCCCGGCTGCGACCTCGAGATCCGACCGGGGACGTGGCACTTCGTCGTCGTCCCGGCCGTCGCCGAGGAACGGCGCCACTGGCACGAGCGCTGCTGGCAGATCGAGCTCAACCGGACGCGCGGGCGCCGTTCGGGCGGCTGAACGTCCCTGCGCCGGGGCTATCATCGGCCCGTGCCGCCACCACCCGTGCGGGCGTCGATGCATCACGAGCCACCGGTCTGGGTGGGCACGGTCCACGGCCGCGAGATCCGGCGCCGCACCCGGGATGGCTGCGTGAACGCCCTCCGGCGGCTCGCGGGCGACGACGCGTTGCTGTCGATCGAGATCACCCCCGACGTCGTCGGGGTGAGCGAGGCCGCGACGATCCTCGGATGGGATCGCCGACGCGTGGCGACGTACGTGAGCCGCGGCGCGTTCCCGGAGCCGATCGCCGCGCTCGCGTCCGGCCGCGTCTGGCGGCGCGAGGACGTCGAGGCATTCGGCCGCGACCGCCTCCGGCGCAAGGGCCGCAGGATCGCCCGGTGACCGAACGGATCCTGTACCTGGTCCGCCACGGCCAGTCCGATTTCGACTCCACGCGGACGACGCCGGGCCCCAGGGGCGCGCAGTGGGACCCTCCGCTCGGCGAGCGCGGGCGGGAGCAGGCGGCGTACCTCGCCGCCCGCCTCCGTGCGATGACCGAACCCGCGGTGGTCGCCTCCTCGCCCCTCCTGCGAGCCCGCGAGACCGCGTCGGCGTACGCGGAGCCCGCCGGCATCGAGGTGCTCGTCGACGACGATCTCGCCGAGGCCCACCTGGGCGAGTGGGAGGGCAAGTCGTTCGAGGAGATCCTGTCGACCGACGAGCAGATGCTGCACCGGGTCCGCAACCAGGAGCCGATCTGGCGCCACGCCCCGTTCGTCGAGGAGCTCGGGCCGTTCCGGGCGCGGGTCGGCGCCGCCGTCGAACGGCTGCTGGCGCGCCGCTCCGGAGGGCAACGTCCTCGTCTTCTGCCACGGCGGGGTGATCAACGCGTTCATCGCGCCGCTGCTGGGGGTGGATCACGAGATGTTCTTCGTGCCCGAGAACACCTCGCTCAACTCGATCGTCGTCGACGGCGAGCACCGCCGCGTCCGGTTCCTCAACGACGCGCTCCACCTGACCGACCCCCACCTGTTCGCGGACGCCTGAGGCGTTCGGGTCCTAGACTCCGCGCGTCAACCGCAGCACGTACGACCGACGAACAGGAGGCCGGCATGCCCGTCCAGTTCCTTTCCCCCGAGTGGACCGAGGAGCTCGAGAAGCGCCTGAACGCGAGCGATACGTTCCGTGCCGCTGCGTCCGCCGCGAACGTGACGATCCAGAACGTCATCGAGACCCCGGACGGTGCGAAGCGCTACTGGATGCGGTTCGAGGGGGGCTCGGTCAAGCTCGAGGCCGGGGACGCGGAGAAGGCCGACGCCACGATCGAACAGGACTACGCCACGGCGGTCGCGCTCGCCAAGAGCGAGCTGAACCCCGTCTCGGCCTTCATGACCGGGAAGATCCGCATCAACGGCAGCATGATGCTCCTGATGCAGCTCCAGGGGGCCCTGTCCGAGCTCGCCAAGGAGATGCAGGAGATCGACGTCGACTACTGAGGATGGCGTTCGGGCCTGTCCGCTAGGGCCCCGTACATCCGATCGTGCGCTCCCCGACGTACCTGGGATGGGTGCGCAGACCTCGTTTGACGGGTTCGACCCGGCGAGCGGAGAATCTACGGCCGTGCCCCGTGTTCGGGGCGCCCATCGGATGGGAGGGGGAAGCATGCGCTCATGGCGAGCGAAGGCGCTGGTCCTCATCGGCGTACTGTCCGTCGTCGCTGCAGCGTGCGGCGGGGATGACGACGGCGGCGAGACGGGCGGGGCCGGCGGTACCGCGACGGGCGGTGGCGCAGCCGAATGCAACGCGGACCTGAAGGTCGGGGTGGCCTTCGACATCGGAGGCTTGGGTGACAAGTCGTTCAACGACTCCGCGAACGCCGGGCTGCAACAGGCGATCGCCGACGGCCTCGTGTGCGAGGACAATGCCATCCTCAACGAAGCGAACTCGACCGGCTCGGACCGGGACCAGAACGTGCAGGCCTTGGCCGACGCCGGCATGAACATCGTGATCGGGGTCGGGTTCTCGTTCTCGCCGGGGATCAACACGATCGCCCCCGACTACCCGGACGTGAACTTCATGATCGTGGATGGCTTCGCGACCTGCGGCACCGCGTGCGGGCTGACCAACGACGCCGAAGCGATCCCGAACGTCGCCGACTACACCTTCAAGGAGCAGGAGGGCTCGTTCCTGGTGGGTGCGGCGGCCGTGCTGAAGTGCGAGTGCGAGACGATCGGGTTCCTCGGTGGCCAGCAGGGCACCGGCCTGATCGAGAAGTTCCAGGCCGGATACGAGGCGGGTGCGCATCAGATCGACCCGAACGTCGAGATCCTCGTCGAGTACATCGGCGACAGCACCGAGGCGTTCAACGACCCCGTCAAGGGCCAGCAACTCTCGACGAAGATGTACGACGAGGGCGCCGAGATCGTCTACCACGCGTCGGGCGCGTCGGGTGCCGGACTGTTCAACGCGGCCGTCGAGGCCCAGAAGGAAGCCATCGGCGTGGACTCGGACCAGTACCTGACGGCGAGCCCCGAGCAGCAGCCGCTGATCCTGACCTCGATGATCAAGCGCGTGGACGTCGCGGTCTACAACTCGATCCAGGCGCAGGGGGAGGGCACGTTCGGCGGCAGCCAGGTGTTCGGGATGGCGGAGGACGGGGTCGACTACGCAACCTCGAACCCGGAGGAGCTCACCGCGGACATCACCGAGCAGCTGGATGGGTTCAAGCAGCAGATCATCGACGGCACCATCGTCGTGCCCGACACGCCGGAAGGCGCCTAGGGCCCGGCGAGGACACCGTGACGACCGGTGCAGGGGCGGGGGGCAACGGCTCCCCGCCCCTCGTCGCGCTCGAGCACATCACCAAGCGCTTCCCCGGTGTCCTGGCCAACGATGAGGTCGACCTGGAGCTGCGCGCCGGCGAGGTCCATGCGCTGATCGGCGAGAACGGCGCGGGCAAGTCCACCCTGATGCGCGTCCTGTACGGGATGTATCCGGCGGACGGCGGGCGGATCCTCGTGCGGGGCCAGGAGATCAAGATCGGATCCCCGCGCGACGCGATCGCCAACGGGATCGGGATGGTCCACCAACACTTCGTCCTGGTGGACCCGTTCACCGTCACCGAGAACATCATCCTGGGCGAGGAGGGCGGCGAGCGACTCGATGTCGTCGCGGCGCAACAGCGCATCGCCGAGCTCGCGGAGTCCTACGGGTTCCGCGTGGATCCCGGGGCGGTCGTGGAGGAGCTGTCGGTCGGCGAGGAGCAGCGCGTCGAGATCCTGAAGGCGCTCTACCGCGGCGTGGAGATCCTCATCCTGGACGAGCCGACGGCGGTGCTCACCCCCAGCGAGACCAAGGACCTGTTCGACAACCTCCGGAAGCTCCGAGAGGCGGGCCGGACGATCGTGTTCATCAGTCACAAGCTGGACGAGGTGATGGAGATCGCCGACCGCATCACGGTCCTTCGGCGCGGGCGCGTGGTCGGCGAGACCCGTCCGGCCGAGACCTCGAAGGCCAAGCTCGCCGAGATGATGGTGGGCCGTCCCGTCCTGTTCCGTCTCGAGAAGCCGACGGTCCAGATCGGCGAGCCGGTGCTGCGGGTCCAGGACCTCACCGGCGACGGCAAGCTGAACGGCGTGAGCCTGGAGGTACGCGCCGGGGAGATCCTGGGGGTCGCCGGCGTCGAGGGCAACGGACAGCGCGAACTGGCGGAGTCACTGATCGGCCTGCGGACCCCCGCATCCGGCACGATCGAGCTCGAGGGAGCGTCGATCGCGGGGCGCGGCGTGTTCGACATCCGCAACGCCGGGGTCGGGTACATCCCCGAGGACCGGCACGAGCAGGGGCTGGTGCTCAACATGACGTTGTGGGAGAACACCCTGCTCGGGCGCCAGGACGACCCCGAGTTCTCGGGGACCCTCGGCGTCCTGTTCATCAAGAAGGTCAAGGAGCTGACCGCTCGGCTGGTCAAGCTGTTCGACGTCCGGGCGCGCAGCGTCGACGTGGCGGCTTCGACACTGTCGGGCGGCAACCAGCAGAAGCTCATCCTCGCGAGGGAGCTCGAGACCGATCCGAAGCTCCTGATCGCGGCGCAGCCGACCCGCGGCCTGGACGTCGGGGCGATCGAGTTCGTCTGGAAGCAGATCCTCGACCAGAAGGCCGCCGGCAGGGGCGTGCTGCTCATCTCGGCCGAGCTCGACGAGATCTACGCGCTCTCGGACCGGATCGTGACCTTGTACGAGGGCAAGATCACCGGCGAGTTCCCGCCGGACGCCCCGCCCGAGCAGATCGGGATCGGCATGCTCGGACGGGCGCCGGAGGAGGCGGCGTAGTGTCCGCCGAGGGACTCGCGGCCCCGATCGGCGCGACCCGCACTCGCCCGGCGTGGCTGGAGAGCTTCGCCGGCCAGTTCCTCGCGTTGCTCGCCTCGTTCGGGCTCGCCCTGCTTGCGGGGTCGCTCCTGATCATCGCGTACGGCGAGAACCCGATCGACGTGTACACGTCGATCTTCGACGCCTCGCTCGGATCGGCCGACGGCATCGGGTACGTCCTGGCGATCGCGACCCCGCTGATCTTCGCCGCCCTCGCCGTGTCCGTCTGCTTCAAGGGCGGGCTGTTCAACATCGGCGTCGAGGGCCAGTACCTCGTCGCGATGATCACGGCAGCCGTGGCCGAGCTCAACCTGGACTTCCTCCCCGCCCCGCTGCTGCTGCCGGCCGTGCTGCTCGCCGCCATGCTCGGCGGGATGATCTGGGCCGCCGTCCCGGGCATCCTGAAGGTCAGGACCGGGGCGCACGAGGTGGTCACGACGATCATGATGAACGGGATCGCGATCAGCCTCGTCGGGTGGGCGCTCAACGGACCGCTCCATTACAACGACGCGCCCGAGGGTGCCTTCGTCGACCTGCGGTCCAACGTCTTCCCCGCCAAGGGCCTGGCGGGCGATCTGGGCGCGATGTTCGGTGTCACGCCGGGGGCGCACCTGTCGTGGCTGCTGTTCCTCGCGATCGGGGCCGCGATCGTCGTGTGGTTCCTGATCCGGCGAACCCGTCTGGGCTACGAGGCCCGTGCGGTCGGCTCGTCGCCGGGATCGGCCAAGGCCGGGGGCGTGTCGATCGGCGCGACGCAGCTGCGCCTGTTCCTGATCTCGGGGGCGCTGGCGGGCCTGATCGGGATGCAGATGATCCTGGCCGATCGCGGGCTACCTCCCCCTCAACTACGTCGTCGGTCTCGGGTTCACGGGGATCGCCGTGGCCTTCCTGGGCCAGAACAACCCGATCGGCATCATCTTCGCCGCGATCTTGTGGGGGATCCTGTCGCGGGGCGAGGTGGCGCTGCAGATCTCGAGCGAGGTGCCGCGCGAGTTCATCATCATCCTGCAGGGGCTGCTGATCTTGACCGTCGTGATCACGTACCAGATCGCCAAGCGCCGGCTGGCCGCCCGCCAGCTCCAACGCGCGGGCATGGCCGGCGCGCTGGACGACTCCGACGCGCCGGAGGAGAGCTCGGGACCGCGCGGTCCCGAGGACACCGGCGCCGAGGCGCTCGAACCCGGGAAGAGGGTCTGATGCCGTTCACCGACATCGCCGTCGCGGTCCAGATCTCGTTCACGTACTTCACGATCATCTACCTGACCGGTCTCGGCGGCCTGTTCAGCGAGCGCTCGGGCATCGTGAACATCGGCCTGGAGGGGCTGATGATCATCGGGACCGTGACCGGTGCGTTCGGCGCGCGCTTCTTCACCGACACGGTCGGGCTGGAAACCGTGTGGGGTCCGATCCTCGGCCTGCTCTTCGGGGCGTTGTGCGGCGCGATCTTCGCCAGCATTCACGCGGTCGCGACGATCACGTTCCGGGTCGACCACATCGTCTCCGGGGTGGTGATCAACCTGATCGCGATCGGGGTGGCGCGCTTCCTGTCCTACGCGTTCTTCAACGGGCAGTCCACGCAGTCAGACCCGGGCGGCCCGCACCTGGCGCGGCTGGACATCCCCGGGTTGTCGTCCTTGCCGGGAGGTCTCGATCGAGCGTTCGAGGGCTTATCGCCGATGGTCGTCGTCGCCGCGCTCATGGTCATCCCCGTGTGGTACTCGCTGTACCGCACGCGGTGGGGGCTGAGGCTGCGCTCATGCGGCGAGAATCCCGAGGCGACCAGGTCGCTCGGGGTCAGCGTGCCGCGGTACCGCTACCAGGGCGTGCTGCTCTCGGGGGCGTTCGCCGGGCTGTCGGGCGCCTTCCTGGCGGCCGAGGTGATCGGGAGCTGGCGGGAGGGCCAGACGCTGCAACTGGGGTTCATCGCCCTCGCGGCGCTGATCCTGTCCAACTGGAACCCGGTCCGGCTCATGTTCTTCGCGTGGTTGTTCGGGTTCGCGGTCGCGATCCCGCTCCGATTGAACGACGCACCCGTGATCTCGTTGCTCCCCGAGCAGTTCATCCGGATGATCCCGTACATCGTCACGATCGTGGCGATCGCGGGCTTCGTCGGTCGCGTCCGACCCCCCGCGGCCGCCGGCCGCGCGTACGAGGGCGGCGGGGGGAGCTAGCGGGCTACTCGGTCCCGAACAGCCGGTCCCCGAAGTCGCCGAGCCCCGGCACGATGTACCCCCGCTCGTTCAGCTGGCGGTCGATCGCCGCGGTGAAGATCGGCACGTCGGGGTGGTCGGCCTCCATCTTCCGGATCCCCTCGGGCGCGGCCACGACGCAGACGAAGCGGATCGACGCGGGCCCGCCCTCCTTGACGGCGGACGTCGCCGCCGAACCCGAGCCGCCCGTCGCGAGCATCGGGTCGAGCACCAGGACGTGCCGGCCCTCGACCGGACGGGAGCTTGCGGTAGTACGACTGCGGCTCGAGCGACGCCTCGTCGCGTTCGAGGCCGATGTACCCGACGGCGACCTCGGGGAACAGCTCGGTCACCGCCTCCAGCATCCCGAGCCCCGCGCGCAGGATCGGCACGGCGACGAGGTCGTCCAGCACGCGTCCGGTCGTCTCCTCGAGCGGGGTCCGCACCGTGATCTCCGTCGTCGGCAGATCGCGGATCGCCTCGAGCGCGAGGGTCAGGGCCAGGCGCTTGGCCAGCGTTCGGAACACCGGGGGCGCCGTCTCCTCCGATCGGAGCTGCGCCAGGAGGTGGCCGGCGAGCGCGTGGTCCACGACGGTCACGGACACGCGCGCATCCTACCGGGGGTGGCAGAACCCCCGCTCACATGGCCCGCCGTCGGTCCGCCGATGGGTTGCCAGAGCTGGGCGAGGCTGCCACGATGGCGCCCTGATGCGGGAGACCTTCGGCTTCTGGTTCTACGGCGGGCGGTGCCCGGCCTAGTCGCCTGAACCGAAGGGAACAGGGACCCCGGGCCGGAAGCCCGGGGTTTCGTCGTTCCCGAGGCCGTTCGAGGACGTGCCGGGACCGGGCGGGAGGGCCGCCCGGGGAGACGGAGGAACGCGATGGTCGTGGTCATGAAGCGCGAGGCCACCGAGGCCGACGTCGAGGCGGTCTCCGAACGCGTACGCGCCGCCGGGGGCGAGGCGTTCGTCTCGCGCGGCGCGGTCCACACGATCATCGGCCTGGTCGGCGACACCGAGCGGTTCCAGGAGATCCCGTGGCGACAGCTCCCGGGCGTGGACCACGTGATCCAGGTCGGCAAGCCCTACAAGATGGTGGCCGCCGACCTGCACCCGACGCCGACCACCGTGAACGTTGGCTCGACGCCGGTCGGTCGCGGCACGTTCACCCTGATCGCAGGTCCGTGCGCGGTCGAGAGCGAGGAGCAGGCTCTGCTCGCGACCAAGGCCGCGAGGGCCGCCGGCGCGACGATCCTGCGCGGCGACGTCTACAAGCCGCGGACGTCGCCCTACTCGTTCCAGGGGCTGGGGGAGCGAGGGCTCGAGGTGCTGGAGGAGTGCCGGCGCCAGACCGGGCTGCCGATCGTCGTGGAGGTCGTCGACGTGTCGCAGGTGGAGCACGTCGCCGCGGTGGCCGACTGCATCCGCGTCGGCACGCGGAACGCCCAGAACTTCGAGCTGCTCAAGGAGGTCGGACTCTCGCGCAAGCCCGTGATGCTCAAGCGCGGCCTCGCGATGACGATCGAAGAGTGGCTCCAGGCGGCCGAGTACGTCGCGCAACGCGGCAACTCCGAGATCATCCTGTGCGAGCGCGGGATCCGCACGTTCGAGCCGGCCACGCGGAACACGCTCGACCTCGCCGGGATGGCGGTCGCGCAGACCGAGTCCCACCTGCCGGTGATCGTCGATCCGTCGCACGCGGTCGGGAAGCGGCACCTCGTCGCGCCGATGTCTCGCGCGGCGCTCGCCGCCGGCGCGGACGCGGTGATGATCGACGTGCACCCCGATCCCGAGAGCGCCCTGTGCGACGGTCCGCAGGCCCTCACGCCCGACGAGATCCTCGACCTCGGTCGCGAGCTCGAGCAGCTCGCCGCGGCGCTCGGGCGTCCGTTCAACCGCGCCGAGTAGCGGCGCTACCCCGGCAAGACCGGCGTGAGCTCGGCGATGTCGCACGAGCCGCGCCAGCGCGTGAGCCATTCGGCGGGGGCGCCGGCTCGGCTCTTGCGCTTGTCGACGAGGAGCTTGGCCGCCTCTTCCCACTCGGGGCCCTGCAGGACGCGCGAGGCCGCGTGGAACTCGTTCGCCGCGGTCTCGCGGCCCTTGCGCCGCGTCACGACGACGAGCTCGGATGAGCCGGGGATGCCCGGCACGGTCTGATCTTCGGGGCCGGGCTCCCGCTTGGACAGCACGAAGATCTTCCCGTTGCGGTAGACGAACCACGACGGGATCAGCTTGCGCCGCCCGCCGGCCTCGACGCCGACCCAGATCACGTCCGACCGTTTGAGCCCGTCCTCGATCGACTTCGGCAGCTTCGCCGCACCGAGCTGGACCTGGATCGGCACCTCGATCTCGCCGACGATCTCCTGGTCGATCACGAACGAGACGACGTACGTCCCGGTCTCGTCGAACCGAGCGTCCGAGATCGTGTCGGTCTCGACGGTCAGGTCCATCGACCCGATCATGCGGCGGACCGCCGGACCCCAGCGGTACACCAGGCGTCCGGAGGGACCGTAGAAGTGGATCTCCTCCGTCACCATCCCGGTCCCGATCTTCCACGCCCGGGTGACCACGAAGGGGAGCGCCGTGCCCGGCGAACCGAGCAGGTAGGTGCCCGGTGGTCCCTGTTCGCCGTAGGTGTCCCAGACCCGCTGGTCCACGACGTTGGCGGAAACGAGCTCGCCGACGGTCATCGCCGCGTGAGGATACCCGAGGTCCGCCCGCCGACGCGTGCCACGTTCGCGAGGAGCGTCAGGCGCTGCGAGCGAGCCACAGGCGTGGTTCCTCGAGCTCGGGCATCGACGGGAGCGCCTCGGCCGAGTCCCACATCCGCGCCAGCGTCGCCTCGTCGGTGAGCTCGACGACCGTGTCGCAGAAGGCCCGACCCAGCCGGTACTGCTCGCGCTTGACCTCGATCCCGAGAAGCCGCTCGAACACGGGGTCGACCCGCTCGGTCTCGCGGTAGCGCCGCATCGCCTCGTCGATCCGGGCGTAGGAAGGCAGCATCCGCGCCCCGAGCGCGTGCATCACGTGGTCGCCGTAGCCCTCGGCGGCGGTCATGAACGCCTGGACCCGGCGGAGCTTGAGCCGCTGCTCGTCGTCCATCACGGCGCCGAACATCGAATCCTGCCCAGCGAGCATCTCCTGCATGCTCTCCGGGTTCGAGGGATCGAGCGACGCGAGCCGCTGCTGGAGCTCGCCGACGTCGAGCGTGAGCGTCGAGGTGAAGTCGTCGATCAGCTCCCGGAACCGCGCGAGCGCCCACGGCCGCGCGAACTCGAACCGATGGGTCACCTCGTGGATCGCGATCCAGGTCCGGAAGTCGGTCGGCTCCAGGCTCCACTCCTTCTCGAAGCGGGCGATGTTCGGGACGACGAACAGCAGCGCACCCGAGCCGTCGGGCCGCGGCACGGCGATGTCGTACTGCCCCAGCACCTGCTGGGCGAGCGTCCCGAGGACGGTGCCGACCTGCGCGCCGAGCAGCAACGGCGAGAGCTGCCCCAGCACCTGCGCGACCCCGGCCTGCGACGTGTCCGGCATCTCGTCCGGCTGCGCGGCGGCGATCGCGTCGCCGATCTTCGCGGCCGCCGGCTCCAGCACGGCCCGCAGGCCCTCGATGTTCGCCTGCACCCATTGCCCGCGCCGAACGGCCTCGACCTTCGGGATGTCGGAGGGCGCCTCGAGGCCGGTGAACCCGGCGACCTGGAGCTCGGCGACCCGAACGGCCTCCTCGAACCCGCGACGGTCCCCTTCGCCGGGGGCCGGGTCCTCGGTGTCCCAGGACGCCGACGCGATCCCGACCTGCCTCGCGAGCTCCCAGTTCACCGGTCCGCTCGACGACATCAGCACCCGCTGGATCTCGCGGAACAGCGGGACGTCGTTCCAGACGTCGCCGGGCGGGACGCCGAACGGTTGCTCCTCGGGCGCGGGGCTCATGCGGTCATCCTACGGCCGGGCCGGCCCAACGCCGGGCCCAGGCGAGGCATCCCCGCCCGAAACGCCGGACCCGAGGCAAGCGGCCCGCCGGGAACGCCGGATCTCGGGTCGGGGCCTCGACGGCCGGGACCCTCGTTACGATGGGTCCGTGCGACCCGACCTGCTCGTGCGCGTCACGGCGGACCCGATCGGCGCCGACGAGGCGGTCGGGTTCGTGAGCGACCCCGCGGCGGGTGGCACCTGCGTCTTCCTGGGGACCGTGCGCGACCACTCGGACGCCGGCGCCGTGACCGGCCTCACGTACGAGGCGTGGGAGGACCAGGCCGAACGCCGGCTCGAGGAGCTCGCGAGCGAGATGTTCGAGCGCTGGCCGCTCCGCAAGGTCGCGTTCCTGCACCGGTTCGGCGAGCTCGGGCTCGGCGACGTGTCCGTCGTGGTCGCCTGCTCCTCGGCGCACCGTGCCGAGGCGTTCGAGGCGTGCCGCTACGGGATCGAGCAGCTCAAGCGGGACGTGCCGATCTGGAAGAAGGAGCACCTGACCACCGGCGTGTCGAGCTGGGTGATGGGGTCGTGACCCGCGGCGGTCATGACGTTCGGGGCCTCGGACCGCTGATGGGACGGGATCTCGCGATCGACCTCGGGACCGCGAACACGCTCGTCTACCGCCAGGGCGAGGGGATCGTGTTCAACGAGCCGACCGTCGTGGCGATGAACTCGTCCACCGGCAAGGTCGAGGCGATGGGCGACGAGGCCTGGCAGATGATCGGCGGGCGTTCGGGCAGCGTGGTCGCCATCCGGCCGCTCCGTCACGGGGTGATGACCGAGTTCGACATCACCCAGCGGATGATCGAGGTGGTGCTGCGCCGCGTCGGCGTCTCCCGATTCCCGAAGCCGCGGGTGCTCGCCTGCGTGGCGAGCGAGTCCTCCGAGGTCGAACGGCGGGCCGTCCGCGAGGCCGTGCGGTTCGCCGGCGGTCGCGACGTGGTGCTGGTCGAGGAGCCGCTCGCCGCGGCGGTGGGGGCGCGGCTCCCGATCCACGAGCCGATCGGGAACCTGATCGTCGACATCGGTGGCGGCATGACCGAGATGGCGGTCGCCTCGATGGGCGGGGTCGTGTCCGGCGGCTCGACGCGGCTGGGCGGGTTCGATCTGGACTCCGCGATCCAGGATCACCTGCGTCGTGCGTACGACGTCGCGATCGGAGAGAAGTCGGCCGAGGAGATCAAGATCGCGATCGGTTCGGCGTTCCCCGCTCCGCGCGGGCGCGCCGCGATCGTGACGGGCCGGGCGCTGGCGACGGGCGCGCCCACCGAGATCCGTGTGACCGAGGACGAGATCCGGCAGGCGATGTCCGAACCCGTCCAGCAGATCGTCGAGGCCGCGAGACGGACGATCGCCGAGGCGCCCCCCGAGCTCACCCACGACGTGCTCGAGGCCGGGATGTTCCTCACGGGTGGCGGCGGCCTGCTCCGGGGCCTCGACCTCCTGCTGTCGCAGGAGTGCGAGGTGCCGGTGCACCTCACCGAACGGCCGCTCGAGACCGTCGTCCTCGGCCTGGGGGCGATGCTCGAACACCTCGACGACTACCGGACGTCGTTCCAGCTCGTGCGCAAGCACTGACCGTCACCGCGTCCGCAGACGCGCCCGCTAGTCCAGGAACGCCTCGATCGTCCGGTTGATCAGGTGGCCGAGCTCGTACAGCGCGAACGCGAGTGCCGCGGCGCCCACTCCGAGCAGCACGATGACGCCGAGGACCCCCTGCAGCCGGTCGCGGAGCCCCGGACCCTGCGTCGAGACCTGGAGGTAGGCGTACCCGGGCGGCGGAGCGCCCGGCTCGAGCGCCTCGACGGCCTCGTCCTGCTCCGACTCGCCGAACCCGGTCGCCGACGGCGACCGCTGGCTGCGGACCGTCCCGAGGTACACGGCGCAGCCGACGAGCACCGACAGCACGGCCACGAACATGAGCGGCATCGCGAGGGGAGCGTACCGCCGCTCCTGCCTCCTATGCGCGACCTGCCCGTACCATCGCTGCATGCTGCGCTGGAAGCGTGTGGTGCTCTATGTCGCGATCGGAGCGATCGCGGGTCTGGCCGTCACCGTCTACCTCCCCTGGTACGCCGTCGGTCCCGGCCCGGCGCGCGCGGTGCAGCCGCTGATCCGGTTCGAGGATCGGACCCGGTACGAATCGCAGGGGAACTTCGTGATGACCTCGGTGCGGTACACGCGACTGACCGGGTTCGACATGCTCCTGGCCTGGCTCGATCCCGATCGCGCCGTCGTCGCTCGTTCGGTCCTGTACCCGGACGGCGAGGACGTCCAGGTGGAGCGCGAGCGCGCGATCTCGCAGATGGATTCGAGCAAGCTCGACGCGTCGGCGGTGGTCCTGCGGGCCCTCGAGGGCTATCCGAAGGACCACGGGGACGGCGTGCTGGTCGAGAGCGTCGTCACGGGTTGCGCCGCGGACGGCGAGCTGTTCCCCGGCGACCGGATCCTGTCGATCGACGGTGCACCGACCGACAGCTACCGCGACGCGAGCCGGGCGATCGAGGCGGCCCCCTCGGGGTCCTCGCTCACCTTCGACCTGTCGGTGGACGGCGATCCCGAGACCGTCGATCTCGTCCGCGAACCGTGCGGTGACAGCGCCGAGCCGTTGGTCGGCGTCCGGATGATCAACAGCTTCCCGTTCGACGTGCAGATCTCGAGCGGTGAGATCGGCGGCCCCTCGGCCGGCCTGATGTGGGCGCTCGGTCTGTACGACCTGCTCACCCCGGGCGACCTGACGAGCGGCCGCACGATCGCGGGCACGGGGCAGATCGCGCTCGACGGCACCGTGATCCCGATCGCGGGGATCGAGGAGAAGCTCGCGGCGGCGGCCGACGCCGGCGCGTCCGTCTTCCTGGTCCCGGAGGGCAACATGGAGGCGGCCAGGGCCTCGGGCGGTCACGGCCTCGAGCTCGTTCCGGTCGCCACCTTCGACGACTCGCTCGCGTACCTCGACGGTCGCTAGCCCGATCCGTCCTCTGCGAGGACCGGTGATAGGCTTGCGCCGCTTTCCCCATCGACCGCGAAAGACGGACACCAGGGACCTATGGTCGTACGCGTTCCGACCGCAACACCCGCGCCGGGACGGCGTCGGCTCATCATCATCGTCATCGCGGTGGTGGCCGCCCTCCTCGTCGCCTTCACCGCGCTCTCGGGGTTCTTCGTCGACGTCCTGTGGTTCCGCGAGGTCAACCTCTCGGACGTCTTCTGGACGGTCCTTCGGACCAAGGTCCTGCTCGGGCTCGCGTTCGGGCTCGCGTTCTTCGTGCTCCTGTTCTCCAACCTGTGGATCGTCCGCCGGATCACGCCGCGCTTCCACGCGCTGACGCCCGAACAGGAGATCATCGAGCGCTACCGGATGCAGTTCGAGCCCTACATCCGCTGGCTCCTGCCCCTGTTCGCGCTGGTGATCGCGGTCTTCGTCGGGCTGGGGGTCACGACCCAATGGCAGACGTACCTGCTGTGGCGCAACGGCTCCGGGTTGTCGTTCGGGAACCCCGAGCCGCTGTTCGGTCGCGATCCCGCCTTCTACGTGTTCACCCTGCCGTGGCTGAAGTTCATGCAGGGGTGGTTGTTCTCGGCGCTGGTCGGCGTGACGTTCCTGACCGCGCTCGCGCACTACCTGTGGGGCGGGATCCGGCCACAGGCGCCGGGCTTCGTCGACAAGGTGACGCCGCAGGTCAAGGCCCACATGTCGGTGCTCCTGGGCCTGATCATGCTCACGAAGGCGTGGGGCTACTACCTGGGGCAGTTCGACCTGCTGACCTCCACCCGCGGGGTCGTGGTCGGCGCCTCCTACACCGACGTGAACGCGCAGCTGCCAGCGCTCAGGATCCTGGTGGTGATCGCGATCGCCTGCGCGGTCCTGTTCCTGGTCAACATCCGGCTCCGGGGGTGGGCACTGCCCGTCATCGCGGTCGGCCTGCTCGCACTGGTTTCCATCATCGCCGGAGCTGCGTACCCCGCGTTCGTGCAGCGCTTCCGCGTGACGCCCCAGGAGTTCCAGCGGGAGCAGCCGTTCATCGAAGACAACATCGAGGCAACGCGTCGCGCCTTCTCGCTGGATGGGATCGAGAGCAGCTCGCGCCCGATCGGGGAATCGACCAGCGCCGAGGAGGTGCGCGCGAACGACGAAACGATCTCGAACATCCGACTGTGGCGTCCCGACGTCCTGCGCGACAACTACATCTCGCTGCAACGTTTCCGCTCGTACTACGAGTTCAACGACGTCGACGTCGATCGCTACATCATCGACGGGGAGCGGCGCGTGCTGATGGTCTCGACGCGCGAGGTGAGCCAGGCCGGGATCCCGGCGGGCGGCAGGACCTGGCAGAACGTCCACCTGCAGTACACGCACGGGTTCGGGGCCGTGACCTCTCAGGTGAACACCGCGACGTCCGAGGGCCAACCGGTCTTCACGCTCCGCGACATCCCGCCGGTCGGGGCGCCCGCGCTGGAGGGCAACGGGCAGCGCGTCTACTACGGCGAGGGAGCGCCGGGCGACGCCGCCTTCGTCGTCGTGGACACCGGCACCGATGAGCTCGACTACCAGGGCACCGCGACCGACGACCAGGCGCAGGCGACGTTCTCCTACGACGGCGACGGCGGGATCCCGGTCGGAGGCTTGTTCCAGCGCGCGCTGTTCGCGTGGCGCTACCGCGACGTCAACCTGTTGATCTCGGACCTGATCACGGACGACAGCCGGATCATGATCTACCGGAACATCACGGCCCGGGTCCCCAAGGCCGCGCCGTTCCTGCGCTTCGACGCCGACCCGTACTCCGCCGTCGTGGACGGGCGGCTCGTGTGGATCTGGGACGCCTACACGACGACGAACCAGTACCCCTACTCGGACTTCGTCGACCTCGCGGAGGTCGCGTCGCCGTCGGCCCAGCAAGGGGCACCGTCACTCGGCGGGGACGTGAACTACCTCCGCAACTCCGTGAAGGTCGTCGTCGACGCCTACGAGGGCTCGATGCGCTACTACGTCGCGGATCCGAACGACCCGATCATCCAGGCGTGGAGCCTCGCCTTCCCGACGATGTTCACCCCGCTCGACCAGGCGCCGCCCGAACTGCTCTCGCACTTCCGCTACCCGGAGAACCTGTTCCAGATCCAGGCGTTCGAGTACACGAACTACCACGTCACCGACCCGAACGTGTTCTACGGCAAGCAGGACTTCTGGGCGTTGCCGATCGATCCGACCGTGTCCACGGCGGCCGACCGCCGCCTGATGCGGCCGTACTACGTCCTGATGCGATTGCCGGGGGAGGCGGACGAGACGTTCGTGCTGATCCTCCCCTTCACGCCGCTCGACCGGCAGAACATGGTGGCCTGGCTCGCGGCCAAGTCGGACCCCGGGCCCGACTACGGCGACATCGTGAGCTTCGAGTTCCCGTCGGGGGTGAACGTCGACGGGCCGACGCAGGTCTTCTCCCGGATCAACCAGGACGCGCGCTTCTCCTCGGAACGGACGCTGCTCGGTCAGGGCGGATCGGCGATCGTGTTCGGCGACTTCCTCGTGATCCCGCTCCAGGACTCGCTGCTGTACGTCCAGCCCGTGTACGTCCAGTCCAACCAGGAGAACGCGATCCCCGAGCTCAAACGCGTGGTGGTGGTGAACGGTTCCGCGATCGGGATCGGGTCGTCGCTGCGCCGCGGCGTTGACCGATTCGCTCGGCGAGGTCGTGCCTCCCGAGGACGGCGGCCAGCCGCCGCAGGGTTCGGTCGAGGAGCAGATCCAGGTCTTCCTCGACCAGGCGGCCCAGCACTTCGCCGCGGCCGACGCCGCGCTGCGCGCGGGTGACCTGGCCAAGTACCAGACCGAGATCAAGGCCGCCCAGGACGCCACCTCGCAGGCGCAGCAGCTGATCGCCAGCCTGCTCGGCGCACAGCCGGCGGGTTCCCCGTCGCCCTCGGTCACCGCCTCGCCTTCGCCGAGTCCCTCCGGCTGACCGACGGGCTCCATCCGGTCGAACGGGGAACCACCCGGTCGGGCGCGGCCGTCGAACCGCGATACGCCGACCGGAAGGAGCACCTCCGATGCGACCCCTCCGTCTGCCGCTCGCGATCGTCCTCGGTCTGTTCGTGCTGCTCGTCGCCGCGCCCGCGTGGGCGTGCGGTGGGCTCATCAACACGAATGGCAGCGTCACGCTCGTTCGCACCACGACGCTCGCCGCCTACCACCGCGGGATCGAGCACTACGTCACGTCGTTCGAGTTCGCGGGGGGCGAGGGGGAGTTCGGGTCGATCATCCCGCTCCCGGGCGTGCCGACGAGGGTGATCCGCGGCGGTGACTGGACGCTCCAACGGTTGGTGCAGGAGACCCAACCGCAGCCGGAGGCGTTCGCGCTCGCCGCGACGGGGGCCGGCGCGGCCGAGGACCGGGCCACGGTCATCCTGAAGACGGAGATCGACGCGCTCGACATCGTCGTGCTCGAAGGCGGCGGGACGGCGGTCGGGGACTGGGCGCGCGAACACGGGTTCTTCCTTCCCCCCGACGCGCCCGAGGTGCTCGACTTCTACGCCGAACGGAGCCCGATCTTCATGACGGTGCGGTTCGACGCGAGCCGCGCCGCCGAACAGGGTCTGGGCGCCGGCGACGGCACGCCCGTCCACGTCGTGATCCCGACCACGAACCCGTGGGTCCCGCTTCGGATCCTCGGGCTCGGCGCGGGCGCCGAGGCGCCGGTCGAGGCCGACGTGTACCTGCTCACCGACCTCGAGCCCGCGACGCTGCCGGCGCCGCTGAGCCCGGGCCTCGCGACGCGCTTGCCCCAAGGCGTGCGCCCGGGCCTCGTGCTCGAACGCAGCGAGCCCGCGTCGCGGTTGTTGCTGACCGACCTCCGCAACGACAAGGGGATGGACTGGTTGCCCTCGACGGGCATGTGGCTCAGCTACCTCCGCGTCGACGCGAACGCCGGCGACCTCGACTACGACCTCGCGATCGATGCGAGCGGTGCCGGCCAGCCCTCGCCCGTGGCCGCGGGGCTAAGCCTCGAGGCGGCGCCGGATCCCGCCGGCACACCCTCGTTCGGGCCGGCGATCTGGACGGCGATCGCCGTGCTCGTGCTGCTGGGCGTGGCGGGAGGTCGCGAGCGTCGTCGGACCGGACGCCCGGCGGTCTGAGGTCCGCGATGCGGCGAGGTCTGTTGGCGGCCGCGCTCGTGGCGCTCGCCGCGTGCGCGCCCGCGTCCGCGTCGCCGTCCGTGCGGACCGTGGCGATCGGCGTCCACTACTCGGCGTTCTCGCTCGACACGATCGACGTCGAGCCGGGCGAGACCGTGCGGTTCGTCGTCACGAACACGGATCCGATCGATCACGAGTTCATCATCGGGGACCGGACCGTGCAGGTCGCGCACGAGCTCGGGACCGAGGCGTTCCACCCTCCGCGGCCGGGGGAGATCACGATCCCGGCCGGCGAGACGGTCAGCACGACGTTCACGTTCGGCGAGCGCGAGCTGTTGTTCGGGTGCCATCTGCCGGGCCACTACGTGTACGGCATGCGGGGCACGATCGAGATCGCCTGAACGGCCTGGGCTTGGCGGGTCCGTGAGCGGTCGGGTAGCATCGTCGTGCGGGGTGGAGCAGTCCGGTAGCTCGCTGGGCTCATAACCCAGAGGTCACGGGTTCAAATCCCGTCCCCGCGACGAACGGAGGGCGCCGAGAGGCGCCCTTCGGCGTTCCTAGGCCTCGGTGGGCGGGGCCGGTGCGTCGTCGGCGTGGACGACGAGCCACGGGATGATCGAGTACGGGATCACCGTGACGAAGAGCGGCCAGCTCGAGTCCAGCGCGTTGGCCAACCCGATCAGCCCGAACCCGATCAGGAACAGGACGACGATCGCCGCGAACCGCCGCTGCTCGCTCACGCAGGCATCCTAGCGGTTCGCGCCCCTCGATCGGATCGCGATAGGATCGCGTGCCCCGCCGGGCGAACCGCCCGGCCGAGCACCAGGAACGAGCCCGCCGAGGACCGAGGAGGAGCACCAGGTGGCAGCCCCGAGCGTCGCGAACAACCTCGCCAACGTGCCGATCTTCTCCGGCTGCTCCAAGCGGGAGCTCGGGATCATCGCCCGGGCCTCCAAGGAGGTCTCGCACAAGGAAGGCACCGTGATCGCCCGGGAGGGCGAGCGCGGCATCGGCCTGTTCCTGATCCTCGACGGGCAGTGCAAGGTCACGATCGGCGGCAAGACCAAGGCGCGCCTGGGTGCCGGCGACTTCTTCGGCGAGGTCGCGCTGCTCGACGGCGGTCCCCGGACCGCGACCGTGACGGCGCTCTCGCAGGTCCGCCTCGTCGGCATCACCGGCTGGGTCTTCCGGGGCCTGCTGATGGAGCACCCGACGATCGCGCTGAAGACACTCGAGGCCGTGGCCGGGCGACTGCGTTCGGTCACCAAGGAGGCCGTCTAGTCCCGCCGCGCGGGCGGAGGCCATGACCGAGGTCCCCGACGAGGTCCGCGCGCTCGCGGCCGAGCGTGACGAACGCCGCCGGGCCAAGGACTTCGCCGCCGCGGACTCGCTCCGCGACCGCATCGCGCAGCTCGGCTTCGCGGTGATCGACGGGCCCGCCGGACCGTCGTTCGAGCCGCTCGCCACCGCCGAACCCCGTCGCATCCGCGCGCACGACGTCGAGAGCGTGCTCGACGAACCGCCGACCGCGGACGCGAGCGTGCACTGGGTGGTCGAGGGCTGGCCCGAGGACGTGGCGCGAGCGCTCGCCGGCTTCCGCAGGAACGAGGGAGGCCGCGACGTCCAGTACGTCGTCGCCGACGTCACCGAGGCGGACCCCGCGACCTACGGCGAGGGCGTCGAGGTCCTCGCGATCGAGACGGGGGCGGGCTGGGGCGCCGCGCGGAACGCGGGACTCAAGCGTTCGCGCGGCCGGGTCGTCCTGGTGATGGATGGGTCGGTCGAACCCACGGGGGACGTGTTCGGGCCGCTCGAGGCCGCCCTCGGCGATCCGAGCGTCGGTGTCACCGGTCCGTTCGGCATCTCGACGGAGGACCTGCGCGAGTTCCACGACAGCGACGGGCCGGAGGTGGACGCGATCGAGGGGTACCTGATGGCGTTCCGCCGGGACGTGATCCGCGACGTCGGGCTCTTCGACGAGAAGTTCCGTTGGTACCGGACGGCGGACATCGAGTGCTCGTTCCGGATCAAGGACGCCGGGATGCGCGCCCTCCGGGTCGACGTGCCGGTGACCAAGCACGAGCACCGGATGTACCACGCCACGCCCGAGGCCGAACGCGACCGCCTGTCCAAGCGCAACTTCTACCGGTTCCTCGAACGCTTCCGAGACCGTTACGACCTGCTCGTGGAGCCCCCGACCGACATCTAGGACTGGCCGGGCTGCAGCACGATGTCCGGACCGCTGGAGCCCGACGCGCTGCCGTCGTCGCCGTTGCGCCGCGCGTGGGCCTCGAGCTCCTCGGGCGTGGGGATCGGCTTGCTCCCGTCGAAGTACGCCTGCAGGTCCGGACCGTCGATCACCTCGTCGACGATCAGGATCTTCGAGAGCTGATCGAGGAGCCCTCGGTAGCGCGTGAGCACCTCGGTGGCGCGATCGTGCGCCTCGTTCACGAGCCGGGCGGTCTCCTCGTCGATCAGCGCGGCCAGATCGTCCGAGAGCTCGGGCGAGCTCCCCGGGTACAGGAACGCCGCGGCCCCGCGGAACCCGTCGTGTCCGAACGACACCGGTCCGATCTTCGGGCTCATGCCGTACTCGGCCACCATCGCGCGCGAGATCTCGGTGGCGCGCTCCAGGTCGTTCTGGGCGCCGGTCGAGACCACCATGTCGAACAGGATCTCCTCCGCCGTGCGACCGCCGAGCAGCACCGCGAGGCGGTCCTTGAGCTCGGGCTCGGTGAGCAGGTACCGGTCCTCGAGCGGTCGTTGCATCGTCATCCCGAGCGCTGCCGCGCCGCGCGGGATGATCGAGACGCGGTGCACCGGGTCGGCCGTCGGCGCGGTGAGCGCGACGATCGCGTGGCCCATCTCGTGGATCGCCACCCGCTCCTTGTCCTTCACGGACATCACGCGGCTCTTGCGTTCCAGGCCCGCGACGGTGCGGTCGATCGCCTCCTCGAGCTCGGACATCGCGACCGAGTCCCGTTCCCGGCGGGCGGCGAGCAACGCGGCCTCGTTCACGACGTTGGCGAGGTCGGCGCCCGTGAACCCCGGCGTCCGCGATGCGAGCACGCGGAGGTCCACCTGGGGGTCCAGCGCGACGCCGCGGACGTGGACCTTGAGGATCTCCTCACGACCCCGGAGGTCGGGTTGGTCGACCACGACCTGGCGGTCGAACCGGCCCGGACGCACCAGCGCGGGGTCCAGTACGTCGGGGCGGTTGGTGGCCGCCATGATGATCACGCCCTTCTGCGAGTCGAACCCGTCCATCTCGACCAGCAGCTGGTTCAGCGTCTGCTCGCGCTCGTCGTGCGCGCCGAACCCGGCGCCGAGCGCACCCCCGCGTCCCTTGCCGATCGTGTCGATCTCGTCGAGGAAGACGAGCGCGGGCGCCTTCTCCTTGGCCTGTTGGAACAGCTCGCGGACGCGCGCGGCCCCCAGGCCGACGAACATCTCGACGAACTCGGAGCCGGACATGAAGAAGAACGGCACGTTCGCCTCACCGGCCACCGCCCTGGCGAGCAGGGTCTTCCCGCACCCCGGCGGTCCGAGCAGCAGCACGCCCTTGGGGATCCGGCCGCCCAGCCGCTGGTACTTCTTCGGGTTGCGCAGGAACTCGACGATCTCCTTGAGCTCCTCCTTCGCCTCGTCCACGCCGGCGACGTCGGCGAACGTCGTCTTCAGCTCCTTGCGGTCGTAGATCTTGACCTTGTTCTTGCCCAGGTTCAGCGCCGCGCCCGCCTGCGCGCCGCTCATGCGCCGGACGAGGAAGAACCACAGGAACCCGAACAGCAGGAGCGGAACCACCCACCCGACCAGGAAGGTCTGCAGGCCGTTCGGCGTCACGCCGGTGTAGTTGATCCCGGCGGCGTCGAGCTGATCGGTCAGCGTCGACGTCCCCTGCAGGATCGGGGGGATCGTCGTGTTGAAGTCGACCTCGCCGGTCGAGTCCTCGTACCGGCCCGACACCGTGGTCTGGCTGATCTCGAGCGTCCCGACGATCTGGCCGTCCTTGACCCGCTCGAGGAAGTTCGAGTAGTCGATCGTGTTGGGGCGCGGCGAGGTGAGGAACTGGAACGTGATCAGGATCAGGACGAAGACGACGGCCCAGACCCAGGGCGACGAGCGCATCCGGCGGGGTCCGCCGGGCGCTCCGCCCCCCAGGTCGAAGCCCTGCCAGCGTCCGCGTTTGCCGTCGTTGTTCGCCACTGGCCTCCCATCTTCCCATCGAAGTTCGCCGAACGACATTCGGGTTGGAGGTCGCGGTCGATGCGGGATACTGAGGGTTCGCTCGGTGGTCGAGCGGGTGACCATACGCGGCCGAGACGCGGGCCAAGAGGCGGCCGAGAGCGGAAGGAGGGTCGGTGGTGGCGCGGAGCCAAGTGGCGCCCCCGGACGATCCCGCCCTGCGCGAGCGGTTCGAGCGCGAGGTCCTGCCGCTGCTGCCCAACCTGTACGGGGCCGCCCTGCGGATGACCCGCAATCCCCAGGACGCCGAGGACCTCGTGCAGGAGACCTACCTCCGCGCCTACCGCGGGTTCTCCGGCTTCCGCGAGGGCACGAACCTGCGTGCCTGGGTCTACCGGATCCTGACCAACACGTTCATCAACTCCTACCGCAAGAAGCAGCGCGAGCCGGTCACCGTGCCCGACGACGAGACGTCGGACTGGTACCTGTACGACAAGCTCGGCGCCTCGAACGTGGAGGCCTCGGCGGAGTCCGAGGTGCTCGAGAAGATCCCCGACGAGGACGTCCAGCGAGCGCTCGAGGACCTGCCCGAGGGATTCAGGATGGCCGTGCTGCTCGCGGACATCGAGGGGTTCAGCTACAAGGAGATCGCCGAGATCATGGACGTCCCGATCGGGACCGTGATGTCCCGTTTGCACCGGGGAAGGAAAGCCCTGCAGAAGGCGTTGTGGGAAACGGTACGGGAGCGAGGCCTTGTCACCGACTGACTGCGAACATGTGCTGAAGCAGATCGAGCTCTACCTCGACGGTGAGCTCGTCGCTTCCATGCGCCTCGAGATCGAGCAGCACCTGGGCGGGTGCGACCCCTGCAGCGGGCACGCCGCGTTCCAGGGACGGCTGAAGGAGCTCCTGCGGTCCAAGTGCGGGTGCGACCAGGTGCCGCCCGAGCTCGTCGACCGCCTCCGGACGCTGCTCGACCCGCCCCAGGTCCACCCCTCCTAGCCCCGACCGCCCGGGTCGGCCGAGCCGCGGGAACCTGGGACCGAACCCCCCTCGCGCGGGCGTCGAATCGGGAACATGACCAAGGGATCGCGACCCGGCAACCTGCCCGCCCCGTCCAGGGCGCTCGAGCCGGGACGGGTCTGCGCGCACGAGGGGTGCCGCACGACGCTCTCGGTCTACAACGAGGGCGACTACTGCTGGCAACACGCCGACGTCGTCTTCCCCAACTACCGCGGCAAACGTCTGCGGAACGACCGCGCCTAGGGCGCGGTCGCACGAGGTATCCCGCGCACCCTCCCTCGCGTGGGATCGGAGAACGGTCCGGTTCCCGGACCGTTCTCCTGCATCCGGGCCGCGACGCTAGGATGCATCGCCGGGATCGGTGAGGCCCGCGATCGGCCGGCCGAGTGCCGTGAGGCGAGGAGGGGTGATGGACGAGCTCGGGAACATCCTCGGCGTGTGGGCACACCCCGACGACGAGGCGTACCTCTCGGCGGGGATCATGGCCCGCGCGGTCCGCAACGGCTCGCGCGTCGTCTGCGTGACGGCGACCCGGGGCGAGGGCGGTTCGATGGACGAGGAGAAGTGGCCGCCCGAGTCGATGGGCGAGGTCCGGACCGAGGAGCTCGAACGGAGCCTGCAGATCCTGGGCGTCGACGAGCACGTCTGGCTCGACATGCGCGACGTCGACATGGACACGGGGCTGCCCGACGAGGGGTACGACCGGATCCGCGAGATCGTCGCCGACGTCCAGCCGGACACCATCCTCTCCTTCGGACCCGACGGGATGACCGGCCACGCCGCGCACAAGGACGTGTCGAGCTGGGCGACCAAGGCGCTGCACGAGGCCGGAAAGCCGGGCTCGAAGGTGCTGTACGCCACGGTCACGCCCGAGTTCGCGGCCGAGATCCTGCCGGTCTGGGAGCCGTTCGAAGGTCTTCCGGCCCGGGACCCCGCCGATCACCGCTCGGGACGAGCTCGCCGTCTACTACGAACTGCCCGAGGACGTCCTCGCGACCAAGGTGGAGGCGATCAACGCCCACGTGAGCCAGGTCGAGGCGATCCTCGAGGCGGTGGGGCCGCAGCTGTGGTGGAAGCAGATGTCGATCGAGGCGTTCCGACCCGGGGAGGAGCGGACGTGAGCGAGATCTCGCTCGGGTTCCTCGGCTCCGGCGAGTTCGACCCCTGGTCCGAGCCGGTCGAGCGTTGGTTGCTCGCGCGCTCCCGCATGCCCCGGGGGCGCGTGCTCGTCTGCGCGACCGCGTCCGCGCACGAGGGTGATGAGACCTACGACGGCTGGGCCAACAAGGGTCTGGAGCACTACGGCTCGCTCGGGATCGCGGCCGAGGTCCTCCCGCTCAAGACGCGGGAGGACGCGTACCGCGACGAGGTGGTCGCCAAGCTCGGCGACGCCTCGGCGATCTTCTTCTCCGGCGGGAACCCGGCCCGGCTCGCGCAGGTGGTGGTCGGGACGCCGTTCTGGAGCTCATTGCAGACCGCGATCCGCGCCGGCCTGCCCTACGCGGGGTGCAGTGCCGGTGTCGCGTGCCTCACCGAGAAGACGTTCGACTCGGATAGCCAGGACGTCGACTCGATCTGGGCGCCGGGCATCGGGTACGTGCGGGACACGCTGTTCGGCCCGCACTGGGACATCGTCGACACCTGGATCCCCGGCGCGACGGACTTCATCGCGGGCTCGGTCGAGCCCGGTGACACGTTCATCGGGCTGGACGAGGACACCGCGATGGTGGGGGACGGACGCAGCTGGGAGGTCATCGGCCGGTCCAAGATCCACGTGATGCGGGACGGCGAGTGGACGCGGTACGCGGAGGGCGACGTGATCGAGCTCGCCGCTGCCGCTCGCCGACGACCCGGCGTGAGCGCTCGCAAGCCGGCGAAGGCGCTCGGGCGCGACGCGCCGATCGAGGAGCGGGCGCCCGAGATCATCCGGATCCTGTCCGAGGCGAACCCCGACGCCAAGGTCGCCCTGAACTTCTCGAACCCGCTCGAGATGCTCGTCGCCACGATCCTGTCGGCCCAGTGCACGGACGAGAAGGTCAACGAGGTGACGGCGACGCTGTTCGCGAAGTACCGGACCGCCGAGGACTACCTGAAGGTCCCCGAGGACGAGCTCAAGGCCGACATCAAGCCCACGGGATTCTTCAACCAGAAGGCGATCTCGATCCGCGAGGCGTGCCGGCGGATCGTCGAGGAGTACGGCGGTCAGGTGCCCGACACGATGGAGGACCTGATCACGCTCCGGGGGGTGGCGCGCAAGACGGGGAACATCGTGTTGGGCAACGCGTTCGGCAAGGTCGAGGGGATCGCGGTGGACACCCACGTGAAGCGGCTCGCCAACCGGCTCGGGTTCAGCCAGGAGTCCGATCCCGACAAGATCGAGCAGGACCTGATGCGCCTGATCCCGCGGGAGCGGTGGTTCGACTTCACCTACGTCCTGATCGACCACGGCCGAGCGGTCTGCATAGCTCGCAAGCCGAAGTGCGAGATCTGCCCCGTGAACCACCTCTGCCCGTCGAGCCTCGTCTGAATGGGACAGCCGCATCGCTTCGCCGACGACGCGTTCCCGATCGTCGTGGCGCATCGAGGCGCCTCGTCGACCCGGCCCGAGAACACGATCCCGTCGTTCGAGGAGGCGATCCGGTTGGGCGCGGGCATCGTCGAGTTCGACGTCCGGCTCTCGCGCGACGGCGTGCCGGTCGTGATCCACGACGCCGCGGTCGACCGGACGACGGACGGCACGGGCATGGTCCACGAGCTCACCGCGGAGGAGCTCTCCTCGCTCAACGCCGGCACCTCAGCCGAGCCCGCGCCGCTGCCGACGCTCGCCGAGGTCTTGCGGTGCGTGAGCGGACGCGCCGCGATCGCGGTGGAGATCAAGAACATCCCCGGCGAGCCGGCGTTCGAGCCGACCCGCGAGCCGATCGTGGAGGCCGTGCACGCCGAGCTCGAGCGCCAGGGGTTCGAGGGCGGGGTCCTCGTCGTCTCGTTCAACCCGTCCTCGGTCGCCGCCTCGAAGGCCATCGCCCCCGACGTGCCGACCGGGTTCCTCACGACGGACCTGGTGGAACCGCGGGAGGCGCTCGCCTACGCAGTGTCCGCCGGACACGACATGATCCTGCCCGGCACGCGCGCCTCGATCCCCGCGGGGACGTCGTTCGTCGGCGAGGTGCACGCCGCGGGTCTGCGCGTGGGGACGTGGACGGTGGACGACCCCGAGACCTTCGGCATGCTGCTCGACCGTGGCTTCGATGCGGTCGCGTCCAACGACCCCGAGATGGCGCTCGGCGTGCTCGCCGAGCACCGAGGTTCGTGAGCCCGCGGCGCCGGCGGTTGCCCGAGCACCTCGAGGCGCCGGCGAAGGCGTTCGACGACCTGCTGCCCGCGCTCGAGCGCGCCCGGGCCGTCCTTACCGAATCCGTGCCCGGGACGCGTCTGCCGGGTCGCCCGCTCGCCGAGACGCTGTCGGAGTTCGAGGACGGGCTCCGTGAGGTGCGCGGAGGGATGGACGCCTGGCGTTCGCCCGACCTGGAGCCGGAATGGCATGCATGCTCGCGCGGTCTGGACGAGTCGCTCGGGCTCGCCGACCGGGTCCGGACCGAGGGCGTGCACCCCGCGGGCTTCGAAGGGTTGATCGGCCTGATCGGCGACCTGATCGCGCCGCTCGACCCGTTCGAGCGGGCGGCGGCGCGCCTCCGCGAGCTGCGCGGATGAGCGCCCGGGACCTGGGGGGGATCGCCGCCGAGATCGTCGCCTGCCGCGCCTGCCCTCGGTTGGTCGAGTGGCGCGAGCGGGTCGCGCGCGAGAAGATCGCCCGTTTCGCCGATCAGACGTACTGGGGTCGGCCGGTCCCGGGCTTCGGGGACCCGGCCGCGCGCATCCTCATCGTCGGGCTCGCGCCGGCCGCGCACGGGGGCAACCGGACCGGCCGGATCTTCACGGGCGACCGCTCGGGCGACTTCCTGTATGCCTCGTTGCATCGCGCGGGTCTGTCGAACCAGTCCACCTCGGTGTCTCGCGACGACGGCCTCCGCCTGACCGGCGCGTACCTGTCCGCGGTCAACCGGTGCGCACCGCCGAACAACAAGCCCACCCCGGCCGAACGCGACGCGTGCCTCCCCTTCCTCGAACGCGAGATCGCAGCGCTCGAGCGGCTCCGCGTGCTCGTCGCGCTCGGGGCGTTCGCCTGGGACGGTGCGCTGCGCGCCCTGTCCGGGCTCGGGCATGCCACGAGGCCGCGCCCTCGGTTCGGGCACGCGGCGGAGGTATCGCTCGGGCCCTTCGCGCTGGTCGGCTCGTACCACCCGAGCCAGCAGAACACGTTCACCGGCACGCTCACGCCGCAGATGCTCGACGAGGTATTCGAGCGCGCGGTCGCGCTCGCCGGCTGATCAGTCGTCGCCCGAAGAGGGTTCCTCGCCCGGCGTGGCCGGGAACGCCGTCGTCCCGAACCTCGGGTCGTACCCGCCGGTCGCCTCGTCGCGACGGGCCTTGCCGGGGTCGAGCTTGCGGTAGAGCGGCAGACGGTTGATCTCGAGGATCACGAGGATGATGGCGCACGCCGCGACGGCGGAGAAGTAGAGGCCGGCGCCGGCGAGGATCCCGACCGCCGCGGCGGCCCACGACGATGCCGCGGTCGTGAGTCCGAGGACCTGGCCCTGGCCGGTCATGTCGCGTTCGCGGAAGATCAGGCCCGCGCCGAGGAACCCGACGCCGGTGATCACGCCCGCGATCACCTTCTCGGCCGAGAGCGGGAAGAAGAGCGCACCGACGCCGGTCACCGCCGCCGCCCCGAGCGCCAGCAGGGCGAACGTCCGCTCGCCGGCCGACTTGCCCCGGTACTCCCGCTCGAAGCCGATGACGTAACCGAGGAACGCGCCGAGCGCGATCCGCCCGATCAGGGTCGCCTGCTCGGGGAGGTCCATGACGCCAAGGGTAGCCCTCGCCGTGCGTGCCGGGGGAATACCAGTCGCAGCACGGTCTTATCCTGGAGGCCATGGGAATGGGCATGGGGATGGGCAGGTACGGGCGCGCCCCCGCCCAGGAGGACGTTCGCCCGATCCGGGCCAAGACCGTCCGACGCGTGATCGGGACCTTCAGGCCCTACCGCCGGAAGGTGGCGTGGGTCGGGCTTGCGATCGTCGTGACGTCCGGCCTCGGTGTCGTGAACCCCCTGCTGATCAAGTGGATCTTCGACAACGGCCTGTTCGGTGACCCGGCCGGTTCCTGCTCGGGGCAGCCCTGTCCCCAGTTGGACACCGTGTACGTCGGTGTCGCGCTGATGATCGCGATCCCGATCGTCACGGGCGTGATCGGCGTGGGACAGACCTACCTCGCGAACTGGGTGGGACTTCGGGTCATGCAGGACCTCCGCAACGCGCTCTACTCCCACCTGCAGTTCATGCCCCTACGGTTCTTCACCACGACCCGCACCGGCGAGATCCAGTCGCGGATCGCGAACGACGTCGGCGGCGTGCAGTCGGTGTTCACCGACACCGTCTCCAGCATCCTGTCGAACATCGTCGTGATCGTGAGCACGCTGATCGCGATGCTCCTCCTGTCGTGGCAGCTCACGGTGCTGTCGCTGTTCATGCTCCCGTTCTTCCTTTGGCTCACGGTGAAGGTCGGTCGCGCGCGCCGGGAGGTGGCCACGAGCACGGCCAAGACGTACGCGGACCTGACCGCGGTCACCGAGGAGACCTTGTCGGTCTCCGGGATCTTGCTGTCGAAGTCCTTCGGGCGTCAGCGGCACGAGATCGGCCGCTTCCAGGACGAGAACGAGCGCCTGACCGGTCTGCAGATGCGGCAGACGATGATCGGCCGGTCGTTCTTCGCGGTCGTGGGCACCTTCTTCTCGATCACGCCGGCGCTCGTCTACCTGGTCGCGGGCTGGGTGATGAGCCGGGACCCGACGGGGACCACGATCACGGCGGGAACGATCGTGGCCTTCACGACCCTCCAGTCGCGCCTGTTCTTCCCGATCGGGTCGATGCTGCAGGTCTCCACCGAGATCCATTCGTCGATGGCGCTGTTCGATCGGATCTTCGAGTACCTGGACCTCGATCCCGAGATCGAGGATTCGCCCGACGCGGTGGCGATCCCGCCCGACCAGGTTCTGGGCCGGGTCCGGCTGGACGGCGTGTGGTTCCGATACGACACACCCGATGACGCGCGTCCCGGGCCGGCTTCACCCAGCGATCTGGATCTCGCGAACGAGGCGCCTCGAGAGTGGACGCTGCAGGACGTCTCCCTGTCGATCGAGCCCGGGCAGCTCGCGGCGCTGGTCGGGCCGTCCGGTGCAGGCAAGACGACGATGACGTACCTGGTCCCGCGCCTGTACGACGTCCAGCGCGGCGCGGTGAAGATCGACGGGGTGGACGTGCGCAACCTGAAGCTCGAGTCGCTCGGCGACCTGATCGGCGTGGTCACGCAGGAGACCTACCTGTTCCACACGACGATCCGGCGGAACCTGTTGTACGGGAGGCCCGACGCGACCGATGAGGAGCTCGAGGCCGCGGCGCGCGCCGCCAACATCTACGAGCGGATCGCCGAGCTGGCGGAGGGCTACGACACGATCGTAGGCGAGCGCGGGTACAAGCTCTCGGGCGGCGAGAAGCAGCGGCTCGCGATCGCCCGGGTCATCCTGAAGGACCCGAGGATCCTGATCCTGGACGAGGCGACCTCGTCGCTCGACACGACCTCGGAGCGGCTGGTCCAGGCGGCGCTGGTCCCGCTCATGCACGGCCGAACCACGATCGCGATCGCGCACCGGCTCTCGACGATCCTGTCGGCGGACGTGATCTTCGTGGTCGACCGGGGCCGCATCGTGGAGCGCGGGACGCACGCCGAGCTCCTTCGGAGCGGCGGCGTCTACGCGCGCCTGTACGAGCAGCAGTTCCGTGGCGGCCTCGTCGAAGCCGTGACCGAGGACGGCGTCATCATGGCGACGGGCGAGGTCGTCCGGACGGGGAGCGGCTAGGTCCGGGCCGCCTCGGGAGGGATCGGCCGCTCGTACGTGAGCAGCACGAACCCATCGGGGAAGACCCGGTCGGGCAGGCGTTCGAACCCCAGGGACACGTACATCGCCTGCGCGGCCTTCATGCGTTGCGTGGTGTGGAGCAGCATCCGCGTCTTGCCGGCCTCCGCCGCCCACGCGAAGCACGCGTCCATGATGGCCCGGGCGATCCCTCGTCCGCGCTGACCGGGGTCGACGCCGAGCATCCGGATCTCGGCCTGGCCCGGGGGAAGGGGGTCGTCGTCGTCCTCGATCCGCTCGTCGAGCTCGAGCGTTGCGCTGCCGAGGATGCGACCGTCCTCCACCGCGATCAGGACGACACCCACGTGCGCCCGAGCGCCGACGTCCGCGATCATGTCGAGGTAGCGGTCCCACGACTCGCTGTCGGCGAACTCGCGATACGCGAGCGCCGTCACGCGGCCCGCCTCCTCGTACTCCTCCGGACGCGCGGGACGAACCTCGATCGTCATCGTGCGAGCGTACCGCCGTGTGGCGGTCAAGGAGATTGACGTTCGTGGGACCGCGGGCGACGATGCACACGTGGGCGAGCCGGATCTGTCGCGACTGCTGCTCGAGGCGTCCCGGGTACTCGGCGCCGAGATCGTCGTGGGCCTGCAGGAGCGTGGGTTCCCCGACGCGCGCCCGGGCCACGCGGCGCTGTTCATGCACATCGACCGTCGGTGGGGGACGCGCCTGACCGATCTCGCGCGTCGCGCGCGGATGACCAAACAGGGGATGATGCTGCTGGTGGACGATCTCGAGACGCGTGGGTACGTGCGACGCGTCCCCGACGCCGACGACTCGCGCGCGAAGATGGTCCGGCTCACCGCCCGCGGGCGACGGTTCGTTGCCGAGGCTCGGCGCGCCGTGGCGGCGGTGGAGGCACGCGCGCGTCGCGAGCTCGGCGAGCGCCGGTACGAGGCGCTCCGGGATTCGCTCGAGCTCCTCGTAGGTGGGGGAGAGGGCCTCGAAGAGGCATGAGCGCAGCACCGAACCGCATCCTGGAGGTGTTGCCGGATGAGGAGGTGATCGCCCGACGGGCAGCGGATGTCGTCGCCGCGTCGGCGCGCGAAGCGCTCGGCGCGCGCGGGCGGTTCACCTTCGCCGTGAGCGGCGGTCGGACCCCGTGGGTGATGTTCCGAGCGCTCGCGGACGAGGACGTGCCGTGGGACAAGGTCGGGATCTGGCAGGTCGACGAGCGCGTGGCCCCGGAGGGGCATGCCGACCGCAACCTGACGAGCCTCCTCCCCATGATCCCGTCCGAGGCCGACCTGCGAGCGATGCCGGTGACCGACGAGGATCTCGATGCCGCCGCCGAACGCTACGCGCGATCGCTGCCCGAGGCGTTCGACCTGGTGCATCTGGGGATGGGGGACGACGGACACACGGCGTCGCTCGTGCCGGGCGACCCGGTGCTCGAGGTCACCGACCGCGACGTCGCACTGACCGGGGTGTACCGGGGTCTCCGGCGCATGACGGTGACCTATCCCGTCCTCGACCGAGCCGGCAGCGCGCTCTGGCTGATCGATGGGGACGACAAGGCGCCGATGCTGCCGCGGTTGCTCGCTGGCGACCGTTCGATCCCGGCGGGTCGGGTCTCGACCGTGAAGCAGCTCATCGTGGCCGATGCCGCCGCGGCGGCCGAGGTCGCGCCTAGCTGAGCACCCCGACGTCGAGCGCCTTGCCGACGAGGTAGGTGACGCCGGCCGCGGCCGCGCCGACCGCGAGCATCCGGGACCCCGACAGCAGCCAGGGGCGGCCGGTGAGGTACGACATCGCGGCGCCGACGGTGAACAGCGCGATGCCGGACAGGATCGCCGACGCGACGACCGCCGGTGTACCCGACGACACGAGGAACGGCAGCAGCGGGACGAACGCGCCCAGCGAGAAGGTCACGAACGACGAGCCCGCCGCCGCGAACGGCGACCCGAGGCCCTCGCGCGGATCGAGCCCGAGCTCCTCGCGGGCGTGGGTCTCGAGCGCGACCTCCGGGTCCTTCATGAGCTCGGTCGCGAGCCGGTCCGAGAGGTCCTTCGGCAGCCCCTTGCGCACATAGAGCTCGGCCAGCTCCAGGCGTTCGGCCTCGGGGTCCGAGCCGATCTCGTGGGCCTCGAGGTGGATCAGCCGCTCGTAGACCTCGCGCTGCACCCGGACCGAGATGTACTCGCCCGCGGCCATCGAGAACGCGCCGGCGAGCAGACCCGCGACGCCGGCCACGATCACGAAGGAGTTGTCGACCCCCGCGCCGGCGACGCCGAAGATGAGCGACAGGTTCGAGACCAACCCGTCGTTGACGCCGAAGATCGCCGCCCGGAGCGCGCCCGACTTGCCGCTCGCCACGTGTTGCTCGCCGCCGATCGGGCCCGGATGAGGGACGACCCGCCACTGGCGGCCTCGGAGCCGCCGGACGGCCTGGGTGAGGATGTCCAGGCGGTCCTTCGTCGCGCGATCCTGCTCGGACAGGTCGTCGGGCGGGGTCATCGCGGCGAGACCTACCCGCCCGCCGATGGATCGGAGATGGCGACGCTGCTCATCGAGGCTCCTCTTCGTGGGTCCGACGGTCTCGCGATTGTGCGTCGGCGGTGGCGACCGTGTCGAGCCGGCGGGCTTCCTCCGAGGGCCGACGATGGCGTAGTACGGTTCGCGCGTGGCGGGAAGGCGAACACGAACGGGCGGACGAGGCGTTCACGGCCGAAGAGGCGCGCTGGGCCGATCGCTACGGGATGTTGTTCCTGCTCATCGTCGTCGCGCTCCTCCTGACGGCCGCGAACACGACGTGGCTCAAGGTCGCGGCGGTCCTCGCGCAAGGCGGCGTCGTCCTGTTCGCGTTCCTCGTCGCCCGGGCCCCACGCCGAGCATGGCGGTTCGCGATCGTCCTGGTGCCGCTCGCCGTGATCCTCGGGATCGCCGGACGGTTCGGCGATTCGAAGCCCGCCGAGGTCGTGGCCGCCAGCGTGAACCTCGTTCTGCCCGCCGCCGCGATCGTCGTCCTCGGCCGTCGGATCGTGATGGAGCCGTACGTGAGCGGCCGGACGGTCCTCGGGCTCCTGTCCGTCTACCTGCTGATCGGCATGACGTTCGCCGCGACGTACATCATGATCGCGGTGGTGAGCGGCGAGCCGTTCTTCGTCCAGACCGACCATGCCCAGCCGGTGGACTTCACCTACTTCAGCTTCGTGACGCTCGCGACCGTCGGGTACGGCGACTTCACCGCCGCGAACCCGCTCCCGCGGATGCTCGCCGCGATCGAGGGCCTGTCCGGCCAGCTCTACCTGGTCACGGTCGTGGCGGTCGCGGTGTCGCGGGTTCGCACGAGACGGGATCGATCGCGCGGAGGACTGACGCTCAGGCGCCCGGCCGCCGCCATCGGGCGGAGAGGCGGCCGAAGATCCCGTCCTCGTTCGACCCGTCGTCGTCCGCCGACGACTCCCGCTCCTCGATGACCGCGGCGTCCTCGCGCGTGAGCTCGGTCTCGACGACCTCGTGCCGCTTGAGGTACGTGGAGATCGTGGACTGGATCACGGCCGCCGCGGGCAGCGCCATGAACGCTCCGAGCAGCCCGCTGATCGAGCCCCCGGCGAGCGCCGCCCCGAACGCCACCGCGGGGTGCAGCTGCATCGTCTTGGCCGTGATGCGCGGGGCGAGCAGGTAGTTCTCGATCTGCTGGTAGATGATGACGAAGATCAGGAACCAGAGCGCCTTCCACGGGTCCTCGAGCAACGCCACGAGCAGCGGGACCGCCGCGGCGATGTAGGTGCCCACCACCGGGATGAACTGCGAGACGAACCCCTGCCACAGGGCGAGCGGCGCCGCGAACGGGATCCCGAGCGCCTGCAGCACGATGAACGAGAACGTCGCGTTGATCACCGCGAGCAGCAGCCTCGAGTACAGGTACCCGCCGGTCTTGTCGATCGCGACCTCCCAGGCCGCGAGGAGGTCGCGCTGGATCCGGGGCGGCAGGAGCGAGCACACGCCGCGTCGGAACCTCGGGCCATCGGCCACGAGGTAGAACGTGAACAGGCCGATCGTGAGCACCTGGAAGACCAGCCCGAGCAGGAACGCGCCGACCGAGGCGACGTTCGCCGCGATCCCTTGCACGTCCGCCTGCGCGTTCGCGATCTGCCGCAGGATCGACGCGCTCGTCAGCCTGGTGTCGAACCACCGCTGCGTATAGACGCTCGCCTGGTCGAGCCAGCCCGGGACCCGCGCGATCAGCTCCTGGACCTGGTCGATCACGAGCGGGACCATCAGCGCGAGGCTGATCAGCCCCAGCAGGCCGAGCCCGAGCACCACGCACGCGGCCGCGACGCCTCGTTTCCACCCGCGGGCCACCAGCCAGTTCACCGCGGGCTCGAGGGCGAAGGACAGGAACAGGGCCGCGACCAGCCACAGGAGCAGGTGCGAGAGCCTCCTGATCAGGCTGAACGCCGCGTACGCGGCGAACACCGTGATGACCACCGCGAGGAGCAACCGCGGGATCCACGCGGGCATCGTCGTGTCGCTCGATGGGCGGCCGACCGTCTCCGCGCCGCGCTTCTGCGCGTCGGCGAGCGTGGGTTCGGGTGTTCCGGCGGCCTCCGGTTCGGCCGGCGGTTCCTGCGCGGCGGCCGGATCCATCCGGGCAGCGTATCGGCCGTCGTGTGCGGGCGCCAGCATCGCGGGAGGGTCGACGGTCGAAGGCCGGGCGGCTCCCGGCGTGCCGCTACGATGGATGGATGCCGGACGACGCCGTGGGCAAGACCGGGAAGCCGACCGAGACCCGCAACAAGGCGCGGCGGCCTCGTGACCTGCTCGGGCGGCCGCAGCCGTGGGATGCGGAGAACGCGCTCGAGCTCGAGGACTTCGACGCGCTGACGGTCGAGGAGAACCATCGACTGGGTCGCGAACACCTCAACGCCGGTCGCTTCTTCCCCGCGCACGAGGCGTGGGAGACGGCGTGGAAGCAGTCGCGGGACACGACCGACGCGGAGTTCTTCAAGGGCCTGTCGCAGCTCGGCGCCGGCTACGTCCACCTGCTCCGGGGCAACGCCCACGGCGCGATGCGGTTGCTCCGGCGAGCATCGGGACGGATCCGTGCGTACCCCTCGGGCCACCACGGGGTGGAGACGGTCCGCGTCGCGGACGCCGCCGACGCGCTCGCGGCCGGGCGTCGAAACGGGCGAGGTGATCCCCGGCGAGGACGCCGCGTTCGTGCCTCCGCACGTGTGAGTCCGGCCGCGACGGTTGACTGTCCCTAGGCGCAGCCGCCACCATGTCAGGGTGAGCGCCGACACGACCGAAACCATGCTGGAGTGGAAGGGCCGGACCGGCCCCTTCACCGTCTCGCTGGGGCAGGGTGTGTTCCACCCCACGCACACCAGCCGCACGATCGCCGAGGCGCTGGAGATCGAACCCGGCGACACCGTGATCGACGTCGGCTGTGGCAGCGGCGTGCTCTCGTTCGTCGCCGCGAGGCTGGGCGCCAAGCGGGTGATCGGGACCGACCTGTCCGAGGACGCGATCGAGGTGGCGAAGCAGAACGCCGTCCGCCTGGGTCTGCAGGACGAGGTGGAGTTCCGAAGCGGGAACCTGCTCGACCCCGTGCGCGGCGAGCGGGCCGACGTGATCATCGGCGACGTGTCGGGGATCCCCGACGAGATCGGCAGGCTCGCCGGCTGGTTCCCGGACGGTCGCGCCGGTGGTCCGACCGGCGCGGAGCTCCCCGCCGCGATGCTCGAGAGCATCCGCGAGAACGAGTGCCTCGCCCCCGGTGGGCATCTGTACCTGCCGACCGGCACGATCCAGGCCGAATCCAAGATCCTCGATGTCGCCCGCCGGATCTTCGGCGCCGCGAACCTGCAGTCGCTGCTCTCACGGGAGTTCCCGCTCCCCGACGTCGTCGCCAAGTCGAAGGCCGTCGCGCAGATGATGAAGGAGGGCATCGTCGACGTCCGCACCAAGGGGAGCCGGATGCTGTGGCGCCTGCAGGTGTGGCGCTGCGAGATGCCCGACGACGGCCGCCTCACCGTGTCCCTGTAGCGCGACCGGCGCCGGCTCAGCCGCTCGGACGGACCTCCACGACCGACTTCACCCAGTAGCCCGCCTCGCGCAGGTGCTCCGCGCCGCCGCGGTCGATCGCGAGCACGATGATGCCGACCTTGCAGCCGGCCTCCTCGAGCACCGTGGCGGCCGAACGGACCTGCGTCCCCGTCGTCGACACGTCCTCGACGAGCGCGACCTCCGCACCGGCGGGCGCGTGACCCTCGAGCTGCGACATCGTCCCGTAGGCCTTCGGTTCCTTGCGGACGACCGCGATCGCCAGACCGGTCTCGAGCGCGACGGCCGCCACGAGCAGCGTCGCCGCGCCCTCGGGCGCCGCGAGGTGGGTGATCCCCTCCGGCAACAGGTCGGCCACGGCCTCGGCGGTGTCCCTCAACAGGTCCGGGTCGGTGAGGAAGCGGAACTTGTCGAAGTACACGTTCGAGCGCCGTCCGGAGGACAGCACGAAGTCGCCGTGGAGCTCCGAGGCCGCGATCAGTCGCTCCGCGAGGTCGCCGGACATGGCGCGTAGCATAGGCTCCCGATGGATCGCGCCCAGGGGGCCAGCAGGAGCCGGGTGTCGGGCTGGTACCGATCGGTGCGCCCGGCCGCTCCTGTTCTCGATCCCGCCCGAGGCCGCGCACCGTCTCGCGCAACTGCTCCTCGGTCTGCCGCTCCCGTGGGAGCGACTCGGTGGCGCCGACCACGACCCCGCGCTCCGGCTCACGCTCGCCGGGATCCCGCTCGCGAACCCCGTCGGCCTGGCCGCCGGCTTCGACAAGACCGGGCGGCACGTGGATGCGCTCGGACGGCTCGGGTTCGGCTACGTCGTGTGCGGGACGTTCACGCTCCGTCCCCGTCGTGGCAACGCCAAGCCGAGGATCGTCCGGTACCCGGACCGTGGCTCGATGGTCAACGCCATGGGGCTGCCGAACCCGGGTGCGGAGGCCGCCGCTCGCGCGCTCGGCCGGACGACGCCGCGAGGCCCTCGGGTGGCGAGCATCGCCGACCAGGACCTGCCCGACGTGCTCGAGACCCACGCGCTCCTGGAGCCGTTCGTCGACGCGGTCGAGCTGAACGCGAGCTGTCCGAACGTCGCGTGGGGCCGCGACCGCGACAACGAGACCCACCTCGCGAACCTGGTGCGCGAGCTCGGCACCCGCCGGACGCGTCCGTTGTTCGTCAAGCTCCCGCCGTTCCGCACCGAGGTCGAGCGCGAGGTGGTGCTCGCGCTCGCCGCGATCGCGCGGCAGGAGGGCGCCGACGCCCTGACGGTGTCGAACACCCTCCCGGTCCTGGACGCGCACCTGTCCGTCGGGCGCGGAGGGCTCTCCGGCCGCGCCGTGCGCGAGGGGACGTTGGCCTGCATCCGCGCGGTCCGCGAGGCGATGGGGCCGGGGGTGCCGATCAACGCGAGCGGGGGGATCTTCGCGCCGGCGGACGCGTTCGAGGCGATCGAGGCGGGGGCGACCACGGTGCAGGTGTACACGGGGCTCGTCTTCGGAGGTCCGGGGGTCGTGGGGGAGCTCACGACGGGGCTCGCGGAGGCGCTCCGGAGCCGCCGGATCGACCTCTCCGCGCTCGTGGGGACCGCCTGAGCCGAACCGCGGGGTGGCTTGCCCAGGACCCGGTTCCCGTTCAAGATGACGCGATTCCGAACGGAACCGAACACCCGGAGGTGGGTTTGGCGCAGCGTGCAACGAGGGCGGATCAGGCACCCGCAGGGGCGCCGACCTCGTCCGCGGTCACCCTCGAGTCGGTCGTCAAGCGGTTCGGCGACGTGGTCGCCGTCGACGGCGTCGACCTCGAGGTCCGCGAGGGCGAGTTCTTCTCGATGCTCGGTCCCTCCGGGTCCGGGAAGACGACCTGCCTGCGGATGATCGCGGGGTTCGAGGCCCCGACCTCCGGCAGGGTGCTGCTCGGCGGCGAGGACGTCTCCCACCTCGCGCCGTACGAGCGCGACGTGAACACGGTCTTCCAGGACTACGCGCTCTTCCCGCACATGACGGTGGAGGAGAACGTCGAGTACGGGCTCAAGGTCAAGAAGGTCCCCGCGTCCGATCGCCGCGACCGCGCCGCCGATGCGCTCGCGATGGTGCAGCTGTCGGCGTTCGGCGAGCGCAAGCCGAGCCAGCTCTCGGGCGGTCAGCGGCAGCGGGTCGCGCTGGCCCGAGCGCTGGTCAACCGCCCCAAGGTCCTCCTGCTGGACGAGCCGCTCGGCGCCCTCGACCTCAAGCTGCGCCAGGCGATGCAGATCGAGCTCAAGGAGATCCAGCAGCAGGTCGGCCTGACGTTCATCTACGTCACGCACGACCAGGAGGAGGCGCTCACGATGAGCGACCGCCTGGCCGTGTTCAGCCGCGGGAAGGTCGAGCAGGTCGGGACGCCGGCCGAGGTCTACGAACGGCCGGCGACCGGGTTCGTCGCCGGGTTCGTCGGGACCTCGAACGTCCTGGAGGGCGAGGCGGCGACGGCGATCGCCGGCGACCCCCACGCGTTCACGATCCGTCCCGAGAAGATCGCGATGGTGGAGCCGGACGCCGAGGTCCCCGACGGCGCCTGCACCGCCACCGGTCACGTGCGCGAGGTCGTCTACCTGGGCGCGCTGACCCGCTACATCGTCACGCTGGACGTCGGGGGCGAGCTGGTCGTGATGCAGCAGAACCTCGACGACGTCCTCGATGGAGGCCCTCCAGGTGCGCGGCAAGGCCGTGCGTCTGGTGTGGGATCGCAGGAACAACCGTCCGGTCGACGCGGCCGGCGGTTCGATGGAGGGGTCCGAAGACCCGGGGGAGGATGCTTCATGAACAAGACGGTGCGAACGTGGTTCGTCGTGCTCGCGGCGCTCGCCATCGTGGCGGCGGCGTGCGGCGAGCGACGACACCACCGAGCGGCGAGACCGGCGGAGCGATCGAGCCGGCGAAGACCTACGACTCGATCGGCGAGACGGAGGGTGCGCTCGAGCTGATCGCGTGGGCCGGCTACGTCGAGGACGGGACGAGCGAGGGCGGCGAGGACTTCGACTGGGTCACGCCGTTCGAGGACGAGACCGGCTGCCAGGTCAACGTGACGTACGGCGACACCTCGGACGAGATGGTGACGCTGATGCGTCAGGGCGGCGGCTCGGTCTACGACGGCGTCTCGGCGTCGGGCGACGCGAGCAACCGGCTGATCGCCGGCGGGGACGTCGGGCGCGATCGACACGTCGCTGTTCCCGGCAGTTCGCGGACGTGATCGGGCCGCTCAACCCGGACGGCGGGACGAACAACCGGCACTACGTCATCGACGGGAACGTGTACGGGACCCCGTACATGTACGGACCGAACTTCCTGATGTACAACACCGAGGAGGTGACGCCCGCCCCGACGAGCTGGGACGTGACGTTCGAGGCGGACTCGCCGTACGCGGGTTCGATCACCGTCTACGACTCGCCGATCTTCATCGCCGACGCGGCGATGTACCTGATGGCGCACAACCCCGACCTGGGGATCACCGACCCGTACGAGCTCACGCAGGAGCAGTTCGACGCGGCGGTCGAGCTGCTGAAGACGCAGGCCGGGATGGTCGTGCGGCCCTGGGCGCTGTACACGGACGAGATCGACGGGTTCGTGGACGGGTCGATGGTCGTGGGGACGGCGTGGCCGATCAACCTCAGTCTCGCCGAGCTCGACGCTCCGGTCGACGCCGTGGTTCCCGTCCGAGGGGGTCACGGGCTGGGCCGACACGTGGATGATCTCGGCCAACGCGCCGCACCCGAACTGCATGCTGAAGTGGATGGACTGGACGATGCAGCCCGACGTGCAGGCGGAGGTCGCCGTCTGGTACGGCGCCGCCGGCAGCAACACGTTGTCGTGCGATGCGACACGGGATCTCCTGGTCGAGTTCTACGGCAAGGGGGCCGACGCGGCCGTCGACACGGTCCGGTACGGCAACTGCGGCAACGTCGAGTTCCTGGACTCGATCTACCTGTGGAAGACGCCGCTGCCCGACTGCGGCGACGACCGGGGTGACGTCTGCATCGACTACTCGGAGTGGACGCAGGCCTGGACCGAGATCCGGGGCGCGTAGGGACGATCCGACGACGGGGCTCCGGGCATCCACGCTCGGAGCCCTCGTCGCATCCGGACGGAGGTCGAGTGGCCGCGATCGCGAAGGGGCAACGGGAGGGGGCTTCCGGCCGCCGGCTGTCCGCGTTCCTGTTCCGCCACCCGGGCGTTGAAGCTCGGGCTGTCGCTCGGCGCACCGCTCACCTGGCTCCTCGTCGTCTACATCGGCTCGCTCGCTGTTCCTGCTCGCGAACGCGTTCTGGAGCCTGGACGTCCTCACCTCGCGAGATCGTCCGCGGGTTCTCGTTCGACAACTTCCAGACCCTGTGGGAGAGCGGCGTCTACCGGACGATCACGATCCGGACGGTGGGGATCGCCGCGGCGGTGACGATCACCGACATCGTGCTCTCGTTCCCGCTCGCGTACTACGCGGCCCGGCTCGCCACGCCGCGCGACCGGAACGCGCTGCTGGTCGCGGTCGTGCTCCCGCTGTGGGCGAACTACCTGGTCCGCGTGTTCGCGTGGAAGATCATGCTCACGCCGAACGGGTTCGTGAACTGGCTCGCCGAGCTCACGGGGCTCGGCTCACCTCCAGCTCGGGAACTCGAACTGGGCGGTGTGGCTCACGTTCGTCTACCTGTGGCTCCCGTTCACGCTCCTGCCGATCTACGCGGCGCTCGAGCGCGTGCCGGGCTCGTTCCTGGAGGCGTCGTCGGATCTGGGCGCGAAGGGCTGGACGACGTTCCGCAGCGTGATGTTCCCGCTGATCCTGCCCGGGCATCGCCGCGGGCTCGATCTTCGCGTTCTCGCTCACGCTCGGCGACTACATCACGCCGGAGCTGGTCGGGAACACGCAGTTCATCGGCAACGTGATCTACGACAACGTCGGCGTGGCCGGGAACACGCCGCTCGCCGCGGCGTTCGCGCTCGTGCCGATCGCGATCATGGCCGTCTACCTGCTCGGCGCCAAGCGCGCCGGCGCGTTCGAGGCGCTGTAGCGATGGAGACCGCGCGGGTTCAAGATCCTGATCAAGGTGCTCGTCGGCGATGCGCTCGTGTTCCTGTACGTGCCGCTCGCGATCATCGTCCTGTACGCGTTCAACGACAGCGTCGCCCAGGCGTGGCCGATCCAGGAGTTCACGACGAAGTGGTTCGGGATCGCCTGGCGGAGCCCGCAGGTGCGCGAGGCGCTCGCGAACTCGCTCGAGGTGGCGACGATCGCGACCCTGTTCGCGCTCGGCCCTGGGGAGCGCGGCCGCGTTCGCCGTCCACCGGTTCCGGTTCTTCGGGCGGAACACGCGTCTCGTTCCTGCTGGTCCTGCCGATCGCGCTGCCCGGGATCGTGACGGCGATCGCCCTCAACACGACGATCAACAACTTCCAGATCCCGTTCGGCGATCCTCACGATCGTGATCGGCCACGCGACCTTCTGCATCGTGGTCGTCTACAACAACGTGCTCGCTCGGCTCCGCCGTACGCCGACCTCGCTGATCGAGGCGTCGATGGACCTGGGCGCCGACGGCTGGCAGACGTTCCGGTACGTCACCTTCCCGTCGATCCGCACGGCGATCGTCGCCGGGGCGCTGCTCGCGTTCGCGCTGTCGTTCGACGAGATCGTCGTGACGAACTTCACCGCCGGCGCCACGCTCACGATCCCGAAGTTCATCTACCGGCAACCTGCGGCTGCCCGCAGAACCGCCCGATCGTGAACGTCGTCGCGGTCGGGGTGATCCTCGTGATGTTCATCCCCGTCTACATCGCCCAGCGGATGGCCGGCGGGCGGGACGTGACCGCGACCGCCGCGAAGGCGGAGGCCGCGGAGGTCTGACGCTCGCTAGAGGTACTGGCCCCGGGACTGGTCCGGCGCCGGGCGCCTGCGGGTCGGTGCTCCCGGGGAGCCCGCGGCGACGCAGCTCCTCGAACTGCGCGCGGGCGGCCATCTGCTGCGAGAACAGCGCGGCCTGGATCCCGTGGAACAGGCCCTCGAGCCACCCGACCAGCTGGGCCTGGGCGACGCGGATCTCGGCGTCGGTCGGGACGCCCTGCATCGGCGGCGCGAGCGAGGAGAGCTCCTCCTGCAGGTCGGGCGAGAGCACGTCCTCGAGCTCGCCGATCGCCCGCTCGTAGATCTGACGGAGCCGGATGCGCCCGGGCTCGTCGAGCGACGCCTGGCGCGTGTCCTCCAGCAGCTCGCGGACCATCGTCGCGATGCGAAGCAGCTTCGCGGGTTGGGTGATCGCTTCGTGCTCGGGCTCCTGGCCGCCCGCCTGCTCGCTCTCGGGACCGCCGGCGTCGCCGGCGCCTGAGGCAGGTCGGGTGTCGGGGCCGCATCCATCGGATCGAGACTAACAACGCCGGGCGGAAGTCGCCCCGGCTCAGTCGCGCGCGAGCTCGCCGAACAGCAGGGCCTCGGCCAGGCAGGAGCGTTCGAGCTCGCCGAGGTCCACGCTCTCGTCGATCGAGTGGTACTGGCTCTTCTCGTCCGAGGCGCCGTACAGCAGGATCTCGGCGTCCGGCAATGCGCCGCGGCGAGCACGGGAACGAGCGGCACCGAGCCGCCGCTCCCGCTCTGCACGACCGGACGCCCGAACGCGGCCTGCAACGCCCGGTCCATCGCGGCGAACCCGGGTCCGTCGGTCCGCACGCGCATGCCCTGGCCGGACGTGCCGGGCGCGACGTCGACCTCGACGCCCCATGGCGCGACCTGCGCCAGATGCCCGGTGAGCAGGTCCATCGCCCGTCGGGCATCCTCCTCGGGGGCGAGTCGGAGGCTCACCTTGGCCGAGGCGACCGGGACGAGCTGGTTCGAGGCTTCGACCACGCGCGGGGCATCGAGGCCGAGCACGGCCACGGCCGGCTTGGACCACAGCCGCTCCGAGATCGATCCCGAGCCGACCAGGGTGACGCTGGGTCGCAGCGGGGTGTCCTCCCGGTACTCCTCCTCGGTCAGTTGCAGGCCCTCCCAGGGTCCGTGGGTCAGGCCCTCGATCGCGACCTGCCCGTCGTCGTCGTGCAGGGTGGACAGGATCCGCGCGAGCGCCGAGATCGCGTCGATCGCCGGTCCGCCGTACGCCCCGCTGTGCACGGCCAGGTCGAGCGCCCGCACCGTGACGATGCAGTCGACGACGCCGCGGATGCTCGTCTCGAGCGTGGGGATCCCGGCTCGCCAGTTCCCACCGTCGGCCACGCCGATCACGTCGGCCACGAGGAGCTCCCTGTGCCCGCCGATCAGGAACGGGAGGTGCTCGGCGCTGGCCTCCTCCTCGCCCTCGACCAGGACCTTGACGGTGACCGGCGGCTCGCCTTCCCATGCCCGCATCGCGGCAGCGTGCATGACGACGCCGCACTTGTCGTCGGAGGTGCCCCGCCCGTAGAGGCGGCCGTCGCGAACCTCGGGTTCGAACGGCGGGCTCGTCCACTCCTCGAGCGGTCCCTCGGGTTGCACGTCGTGGTGCGCATACAGCAGGATCGTCGGCGCGCCGGCGGGACCCGCGACCTCGCCGAACACGGCCGGGTGGTCGACGTCGGGGAGCTCGATCAGCCGGACGCCGCCGTACCCCGCCGCCTCGAGCGTCTCGGCGGTCGCCTCGGCCGACTCGCGCACGGGCTTGTCGTCGTACCCGGGGAACGCGATCGACGGGATGCGGACGAGGTTCGACAGCTCCTCGACGGCACGCGGGTGCCACTCGGCGATCGCGGCGCGGAGCTCGTCGGCGTGCATGGGGCCGAACGATACCGCGTGCGCGAAGCGGCCGACCGTGGGCCGTTCGGCGGAGTCGCTCACCCGAGATCCTTCGGCGTCACGAACGCCTCGAGGAGGCCGCCGCCCGGCGAGACGTCCCGCCAAGGCCCGTCGAAGGCGAGCACCGCGAGCGCGCCGGTCGGGAACTTCGCCTCCATCCGATCCAGCTCGACGCCGCTCCCGGCCAGGGCGATCGCCAGGTCGTGGATGCCGGGGTTGTGGCCGATCACCGCCACCGTCTCGAACCGGTCGTCCACGGCGCGGAGCCGTTCGAGGAGCTCGTCGCCACCCGCGCCGTAGAGCTCGTCGTCCACGACCACCTCGGCGTCGCCGAACGCGTTCGACATCCGGTCGAGCGTCTCCCGGGTCCGCAGCGCCGGGGAGCACAGGATCAGGTCCGGGTGCGGGACGTCCGAGCGCAGATGGTCGGCCATCCGCTCGGCGGCGCGGTGTCCCCTCGGCGCGAGCGGACGGTCGCGATCCGCGAGCGTCGGGTCGTCCCAGCTCGACTTGGCGTGCCGGAGCAGCAGGAGGCGATGCATCGACCCGAGCGTAGCGGGACGATCGACCGGTTCGGGGGATCGGTGCCCTCGGCAGGACTCGAACCTGCGCCCCCGGCTCCGGAGGCCGGTGCTCTATCCGCTGAGCTACGAGGGCTCGGCAGCCCGAGTCTAGCAACGCGATGGTTCGCCCAAGCCGAGGCAGGGCCGTGCCCACGGGTCGGTCGGCTACGCTTCGAGCCCGATGATCGAGGAACGTCTGATCGCGCTGGTCACCGAGGCGCTGGTCGAGGTCGCGCGCGAGCTCGGGCTGGCGGGCGATCTCCCGGAGGTGGAGCTCACCAAGCCTCGCCAGAAGGAGCACGGGGACTTCGCGACGAACGTGGCCCTCGTCCTCGCGCCGCGGGTCGAGCGCTCGCCGCGGGACGTCGCCGAGCTCCTCCTGCAGCACCTGCCCGAGGCTCCGTTCGTCCGCTCCGCCGAGGTGGCCGGCCCGGGGTTCATCAACTTCCGGCTCACGACGGACTGGCTCACCGGCGCGCTCCGAGACATCGCGGCGAAGGGGGAGGCGTACGGCCGCGCCGAGCCGAACGGCCGCCGCGCGCAGGTCGAGTTCGTGAGCGCCAACCCGACCGGGCCGCTCCACATCGGCCACGCGCGCAACGCGGCGCTGGGCGACGCGCTCGCCCGCGTGCTCGAGGCGGCCGGGTGGTCGGTCGAACGCGAGTACTACTTCAACGACACGGGCGGACAGATGGATCGGTTCGGCGCGTCGGTCGAGGCGAGGTACCTGCAGCTCCTGGACCGCGAGGCCGAGGTGCCCGAGGACGGGTACCACGGCGACTACGTGGTCGACCTCGCCCGCCGGATCCTCGAGACGGAAGGTCCGGGCCTGGGCGACCTGCCGCCTGAGGAGCGGGTCGCGCGGCTCCAGGACGAGGCCGCCCGCCTGGTGCTCGATCAGATCGACGGGACGCTCGAGCGGTTCGGGGTGCGCTTCGACAGCTTCATGCACGAACGCGTGCTGGAGGAGAAGGGTCTGATCGACGCGGCCGTCCAGCGTCTGCGGGACGCCGGGTACGCGCACGACGCGGAGGGGGCGGTCTGGTTCCGTTCGACCGCGTTCGGCGACGACAAGGACCGGCCGCTCGTGCGTTCGAACGGCACGCACACGTACTTCGGGGCCGACTCCGCCTACCTGATCGACAAGTTCGAGCGCGGGTTCGATCACCTCGTCTACGTTTGGGGCGCCGATCACCACGGCGACGTCGCGCGGGTGCGCGGCGCCGCGCAGGCGCTCGGCTACGAGGCCGAGCGGGTGGAGATCGTGATCTACCAATGGGTCTCGTTCCTGCGCGACGGGCTGCCGGTCCCGATGAGCAAGCGCGCCGGGACGTTCGTCAGCCTCGACGAGCTGATCGACGAGGTCGGCACCGACGCGGCGCGGTTCCACCTGCTGATGTTCAGCAACGACGTGACGATGAAGTTCGACATCGAGGCGGTGAAGCGGCAGACGCTCGAGAACCCCGTCTACTACGTCCAGTACGGGCACGCCCGCATCGCGTCGATCCTGCGCAAGGCGACCGAACGCGGGATCGAGACCCGGCCGATCGAACGGACCGACCTGGACCGGCTCGAACACGAGGCGGAGCTCGACGTGCTGCGTGCCCTCGCCGACGCCCCGTCCCAGATCGCGACCGCCGCCGAGCTGCGGGCGCCGCACCGGCTCACCCATGCCGCGCAGGACCTCGCGGCACGCTTCCATCGCTTCTACACGGAGTGTCCGGTCCTGTCGGACGACGCCGAGCTGACGCAGGCGCGCCTGTGGCTCTGCCGCGGGACCAAGCGGACGATCGCGAACCTGCTCGAACTGCTCGGCGTGTCCGCGCCCGAGTCGATGGAGCGCGCCGATGACAACGTGAGGTTCGCGCCCGTGGCCGGGCGACATACTGAGGCGAGCGAGGCAGGGGGTGGTATGAGCGAGCGGGTCCTGCGGGTCGGGATGCTGGGCTGCGGCACGGTCGGCGCCGCGGTCGTCCGGCTGCTCGAACGCCATCGCGACGACATCGAGCGCCGCGCGGGATGCCGGCTCGAGGTGCGCAGGGTGGCCGTGCGCGACGCCTCGAAGCCCCGGGACGTCGGGCTCCCGCCGTCGGCGTTCGTCGACGATCCGATGGCCGTGGTCGACGATCCCGATGTCGACATCGTCTGCGAGCTGATCGGCGGGCTCGAACCCGCGGGGTCGCTGGTCCTGGCCGCGTTCGAACGCGACAAGCCCGTCGTGACGGCCAACAAGGAACTGCTCGCGACTCGCGGACGCGAGCTCTTCGACGCGTCCGACGCCAAGGGCCTCGACCTGTACTTCGAGGCCGCGGTGGGCGGTGGGATCCCGCTGATCCGGCCGCTGAAGGAGTCGCTGACCGGCGAGCGGCTCCGCCGGGTGATGGGGATCGTCAACGGCACGACCAACTTCATCCTGACCAAGATGTCCGAGGAGGGTCGGGGGTTCGCCGACGTGCTCGCGGACGCGAAGCGGCTCGGCTACGCGGAGGCCGACCCGAGCGCGGATGTGGACGGGCACGACGCGGCGGCCAAGTGCGCGATCCTCGCGTCGATCGCGTTCAACGCGCGGGTCGTCGCGAGCGACGTGTACCGCGAGGGCATCGCGAACGTGACCCCCGAGGACATCGAGTTCGCTCGGCGGCTCGGCTACGTGGTGAAGCTGCTCGCGATCGCCGAGATCGGGGAGGACGAACGGATCGCCGTCCGGGTGCACGCCGCGATGATCCCCGCGTCGCACCCGCTCGCCGCGGTGCGCGACGCCTACAACGCGGTCTTCGTCGAGGGCCCCAACGTCGGTGAGCTGATGTTCTACGGCCGCGGCGCCGGCGGGGAGGCAACGGCAACCGCCGTCGTGGGCGACCTCGTCAGCGTCGCGCGCAACCTGCTCGTCGGTGCCCGAGGCTTGGGCTGCACGTGCTTCTACGAGCGGACGATCCGCCCGATGGACGAGATGACCGGCCAGTACTACATCCTGCTGCGTGTGGAGGATCGCCCCGGCGTCCTCGCCGAGATCGCGAGCGTGTTCGGCCGCAGCGAGGTCTCGATCAAGAGCGTGTGGCAGGAGGGGTTCGGCGACGACGCGCAGCTCGTGTTCATCACGCACCGCGCCCGCGAGGGCGCGTTCCAGGAAGCGATCGGCGTGCTCCGCGACCTCCCCGGCGTCGAGGAGATCCGCAGCGTCCTGCGCGTCGAGGCCGAGGAGTGACGATGGCGCGGACCTGGCGCGGCGTGATCGAGGAGTACCGCGACCGGTTGCCGGTCGGTCCGGCGACGCCGGTCGTGTCGCTCGACGAGGGCGGCACGCCGCTCGTGCGTTCGGAGGCGCTGTCGGCCGAGACCGGGTGCGAGGTCTTCCTCAAGTTCGAGGGTGCGAACCCCACCGGCTCCTTCAAGGACCGCGGGATGACCGTCGCGATCAGCAAGGCGGTCGAGGAGGGCGCGAAGGCCGTGGTGTGCGCCTCCACCGGCAACACGAGTGCGAGCGCCGCCGCCTACGCGGGCAAGGCGGGCCTCACGTGCGCCGTGCTCGTCCCGAAAGGGAAGATCGCGCCCGGGAAGATGGCCGCGACGCTCGTACACGGTGCGCGCGTGCTGGAGGTGGAGGGCAACTTCGACGCGTCGTTCGAGCTCGCGCGCGGGCTCGCCGAACGCTACCCGGTCACGCTCGTGAATTCGGTCAACCCCTACCGCCTGCAGGGGCAGAAGACGTGCGCGTTCGAGATCGCCGACGCGCTCGATCGCGCGCCCGACGTCCATTGCGTGCCGGTCGGCAACGCGGGGAACATCTCGAGCCACTGGATGGGCTACTCCGAGTACCTGGCGGACGGCACGATCCACGAGCCGCCACGGCTGTTCGGGTTCCAGGCCAGCGGGGCCGCGCCGCTCGTCCTGGGTCATCCGGTGGAGGACCCGCACACGATCGCGAGCGCGATCCGGATCGGGAACCCGGCGTCGTGGGACCTCGCGATCGCGGCCGCGTCGGAGTCCGAGGGCGCGATCTTGGCGGTGACCGACGACGACATCCTCGACGCCTACCGGCGGGTCGCCCGCGAGGGCCTGTTCGCGGAGCCCGCGTCGGCCGCGAGCGTCGCCGGGCTGCTCCAGCTGGCGAAGGACGGCAAGCTCCCGCAGGGTGGAACGGTCGTCTGCGTGCTCACCGGTCACGGGCTCAAGGACCCCGAGTGGGCGACCAGCGGGGGAGCCGCCCCGATCGCGGTCCCGGCCGAGCCCGACGCCGTCGCGGCCGAGCTCGGGCTGTAGCCGTGCGCCTCACCGCGACCGTGCCGGCGACGTCGGCGAACCTCGGGCCCGGGTTCGACTGCTTCGGGCTCGCGCTCGACCTGTGCAACGAGGTGACGCTGGACACCGAGGCGACGCCCGGCGTCACGTGGGAGGGCGAGGGCGCGGCGGAGCTGCCGACGGATGGGACCGACCTGGTGTCTCGCGCCATCGCCGAGACCGCCGGGCGCTTCGACCGCACCCCGCCGGCGGCCGCGATCCACGGCCGGACCCGCATCCCGCTCGAACGCGGTCTGGGGTCCTCGGCCGCCGCGGCCGTGGCCGGGGTCGCCCTCGCCGACGCGGTGCTCGGTCTCGGTCTGGACCGGACCACGATCCTCGAGATCGCCGCCGGCCTGGAGGGTCATCCGGACAACGCGGCTGCCGCCGTGTTCGGCGGGTTCACGATCGTGGTGGACGAGGGCGTCGTGGCCCGTTTCGACCCCGACCCGGAGCTCCGGCCGGCGCTGTTCGTGCCCACGGACCTCGCGATCTCGACCGAGGCGGCGCGTCGCGCGCTCCCGGATGCCGTCCCTCGTCCGGACGCCGTGGCGAACGCGGGACATGCTGCGCTGGTGGCGATCGCCCTCCTGCACGAACCCGACCTCCTGCCGGCGGCGATGCGTGACCGTTTGCACGAGGACATCCGGCTCGGGCTCGTCCCCGAGGTGCGCGAGGTCATCGACCGTGTGCGCGGCGCGGGGCTGGCGGTGTGCGTGTCGGGTTCGGGACCGACGCTGCTCGCGTTCGAGCGGCACGAGGTCGTCACGCCGGAGCCGGGCGAGGGGTGGCGGATCGTGCGCGTGCCGGCGCGCGCGGCCGGGGTCGACATCCGCGAAGGCTGAAGCCGCGTATCACCTGCGACGATGGGGGAACGATGACCGAACCCGAAGCCCGGTCCGACCCAGGGCCGGCGCCCGACGCGTCGACGAACCCCTCACTCAGCGTGGTCGCCCCCGCCTCCCCCTCCGAGCAGGGAGCGAGCCCGGTCCTGGTCACGGATCTCGCGAGCAAGACCCTGGCCGTCAAGGAGGGGGAGACCTTCCTGTACTCGGACCTCGAGGGGAACCTGGACCACGGCGGGCAGGACGGTCTCGGGTTGTACTCGCACGACACGCGGTTCCTGTCGCACTTCCGTCTGAGCGTGAACGAGCGCGACCTCGTGTTGCTCTCCTCCTCGGCCGAACGCGGCTACCTGTCCCACATCGACCTGACGAACCCCGACCTGTTCGAGGGCGACGTGCTGTGCGCACCCCAGCAGACGATCAACGTCCGCCGCGTCCGAGCGATCTCCGGCGATCTGTTCGAGCGCATCCGGATCAAGAACTACAACCCGTTCGACGTCACCTTGGAGGTCCGGCTGACGTTCGGTGCGGACTTCGCCGACATCTTCGACGTGCGCGGGATGACGCACCGCCACTCGGGCGGGTCGCATCCGCCCGCGGTGAAGGACTCGACGATCGAGTTCGTGCACGAGGGGCGCGATCACGTCCGGCGGATCACGAGGATCCGCTTCGGCATCGAGCCAGAGCGGATCGACGTCGACGCGGCGCTCGCCACCGCGGTCTTCCGCCTCCACCTCGACCCGTACCAGACGCGGCTCGTCGCGGTCGCGATCGAGCCGATCCTGGGGAACGAACCGACGAACGCGGCCCCGGACTTCGATCACGCGGTGCACGAGCTCCGTCGCTCCTACGAGGAGTGGGAGCGGGAGTCGACGCGGATCGTCACCGACAACGAGGTGTTCAACCAGCTCCTGGACCGCAGCCTGCGCGATCTGCGTGCCCTCTACACGCAGGTCGGGGACGGCGCGATCCTGGCCGCCGGCATCCCGTGGTACGTGACGATCTTCGGTCGGGACTCGCTCATCGCCTCGCACCAGCTGCTTGCGGTGAACACCCGGCCGGCGCGCGATGCGCTCGAGCTCCTGGCGGCGCGCCAAGGCACGGAGGACAACGATTGGCGCGACGAGCAGCCGGGCAAGATCCTGCACGAGGTACGCGACGGCGAGCTCGCGCGCGCGGGGATCATGCCGCACTCGCCGTACTACGGGTCGGTGGACTCGACGCCGTGGTTCCTGATCGTGTACGCGCAGCACTTGCGGTGGACCGGCGACGTCGGGTTCGCCCGCAAGCTCCTGCCCAACGCGGAGGCGGCGCTCGCATGGATCGACCGGTACGGCGACCTGGATGGTGACGGGTTCGTCGAGTACCTGTGCCGATCGCCTCGCGGGATCCGCAACCAGGGGTGGAAGGACTCGCACGACTCGATGGTCCACGCCGACGGGCGGCTCGCCGAACCCCCGATCGCGCTCTCGGAGGTGCAGGGGTACGTCTACCTCGCGAAGACGCGGATGGCCGACGTCTACCGCGCGCTCGGCCGACCCGGGGACGCGACGCGCCTGGAGGACGAGGCGGAACGCCTGAAGGTCCGCTTCAACGAGGCGTTCTGGATGGAGGACGAGCGGTATTTCGCGGCCGCGCTCGATGCCGACAAGCAGCAGCTCCGAACGCTCATGTCCAACCCCGGCCACTGCCTCTACAGCGGGATCGTCGACGAGGACAAGGCGCTGCCGCTCGCGAAGCGGCTGCTGGCGCCGGACATGTTCTCGGGCTGGGGCGTCCGGACGATGAGCCGGTCCGCGGCCTCCTACAACCCGATGAGCTACCACAACGGTTCGGTCTGGCCGCACGACAACGCGTTGATCGCGGCCGGGCTCAAGCGGTACCGGTTCGCCCGGGCAACCAACCGCGTCGCGACCGCGCTGTTCGACGCGGCGGTCTCGGCCGACTACCTCCGGCTGCCCGAGCTCTTCTGCGGGTTCACCCGCCGCTCCCCGAACCGCCCCGTGAGCTATCCGATCGCGTGTTCGCCCCAGGCGTGGGCGGCCGGTTCGCCGTACCTGATGCTGCAGGCGATGCTCGGACTGTCGGCCCGGGCCCACGAGAACCTGCTCACGATCAACCTCCCGCACCTGCCGACGTGGTTGAACACCGTGGAGGTGCGGAACCTGCGGGTCGGCGAGAGCACGGTGAGTATGGTGTTCCGCCGCGAGGGCGAGATCACGTCGTTCTCGCTCCTGTCGCGCGAGGGCGACCTGCGCGTCGTGATGGAGGAGTAGGCGAGGGCGACGTCCCGCCGTCAGCCGATGCAGGGCCCGGTGTCGACCGGCGTCGTCCGTCCGATCGCGCTCCGCAGGGAGGTGTCCACCTCGGTCGCGGCGATCGCGTAGCCGACGTCCTCATCGCTCGACGACACCGCGAACACGACCCCGGCGACCCGACCGTCCGGCAGCACGAACGGCCCGCCCGAGTTGCCCGGCCGGATCAGCGTCTGCAGCTCGAGCACGCGACGCTCGACCTGGCCGTGCCCGTAGATGTCTCGCCCGATCGCGTGCTCGAGCGTCCGCAGGACGGCGGCGCGACGGACGTCGAGCGGCCCGCCCTGCGGGTACCCGAGGACGGCGCCCGGTGCGCCCCGGTCGGGCGTCTCGGTGGCGAGCGGGAGCGGGGGACCGGGCGAGTCGGGGACCGAGAGGATCGCCAGGTCCAGGTCGGGGTCGAACAGCACCGTCGTCGCATCCGTCGAGCCCCCGACCGCCGAACGCACTTCCGGGTCGTCCATGCCGGCGACGACGTGCGCGTTCGTCACGACGTAGCCGTCGGCGGCGACGAACCCCGAGCCCTCCTGGATCACGTCGCACGCAGGGCCGATCACCTCGACGGTGCTCGAGGCGGCAGCCTCTCCCGCGGCCCGAGCCTCTTCCTGGGTTGGCGGCGACACGGGTTCGGCCGGAAGGGGCGGGATGCCGGAGAACACGTCGGGGAACCCGAACCGGTTGAAGAGCGAGCGAACCTGCGCGAGCAGCGAGGGCGGCTGCGGCAGCGCGGCGTCGAGCGTCCGCACGACCGCCGAGCCCCGGATCTCACTCGCGACCGCCGGGAACGGGCCGTTCACGAGGTTCAGCGCGAGGAACCAGATCGCCAGCAGCGACGCGACGACGGCGACCGCCGAACCCGCGACCGAGTCGGCCTTCCCGAACTTCGAGGACGCCCGGTCGCGTGCGCGAACGCCGACGAACCAACCGGCCGCGTTGCCGAGCGCGCCGACCAGGACCAGGACCAGCAGCGCGATCGCCGCTCGGGCGTTCGGACCGTCGGCCACGCCGCCGATGTGCGGCGCGAGCAGGGCGCCCGCGACCAGCCCGATGAGCAGCCCGCCGAACCCGAAGGCCTGCAGCGTGAAGCCCCGCCGGTAGCCGGTGACGCCGGCGAGCGCGACGAGCGCGAGCAGGAGCAGGTCGAGGGCGTTCACGTAGCCGTATCGTCCCACGGCGCGTGGGTGGTCCCCGGCCGGGACAACGCCGCTACACTGCAACGAACGTGGTCACGATCGCGCACATCTCCGATCCACACGTCGGCTCGCCCTACTTCGTTCCGAACCTGATGAACCGGGTGATCGTCGAGCTGAACGAGCTCGAGCCCGACGTCGTGATCTGCAGCGGCGACCTCACCAACGAGGGGTACCGCCAGGAGTTCAAGAACTGGGCCGCCTACGCCGACCGGATCCGCGCGCCGATGTACACCGTCCCCGGCAACCACGACGCCCGCAACGTCGGGTACCTCCACTTCGAGGAGCTCGTGGGCCCGCGCCATTGGACCGCCGACGTCAAGGGCGTCCGCCTCGTCGGCGTGGACTCCAGTGAGCCCGACATCAACGAGGGTCAGGTCGGGCGCGAGCGCTACACGTGGATCCACGAGCGGTTCGAGGTCCCGGCCGACCTGAAGGTCTTCGTCCTGCATCACCACCTGCTGCCGATCCCGGGCACCGGCCGCGAGCGGAGCACCGTGATGGATGCGGGCGACCTGCTCGAGGAGCTGATCCAATCCGGGGTGAACATCGTGCTCTCGGGCCACAAGCACGTCCCGTACGTGTGGCGCCTCGAGGACCTGTACGTCGCCAACGCCGGCACGGTCGCCTCGCTCCGGCTCCGCGGGTACACCAAGCCGTGCTACAACGTCCTCGAGTTCGAGGACGGCGAGGTGAAGATCACGCGCAAGTACCCGTTCGGCGGGGGCAGCGTGATCGCGCACTTCCGGCTCTCCACCGGGGAGCAGTACCATCGCGAGCTCGAGCCGCCGGTGCAGCAGCGCCGCCTCCCCGCGGCTCACCAGGGGGAGTCCTAGCTCCGAACCGCACCATCTCGAAGGAGCCCATCGGATGAAGGTCGTCGTCCTCGTCGACGGTGAGCACTACCCGTCCGTCACGCGCTGGGCGATCGACGAGCTGCGCGGGCGAGGGTTGGATCCGATCGCGGCGCTGTTCGTGGGTGGCGGCGAGAAGCTCGACCCTTCGGCGGTGCTCGACCTCGGGCTCCCCCTGCGAGGTTCGGTGCCGGAGCGTTCGGTGGTGTCGGCGCTCGGCGCCGCGATCGACGAGCTCGCCCCCGACGCGATCTACGACCTCTCGGACGAGCCCGTCCTCGGCTACCGCGAGCGGATGGAGGTCGCGGCCGTGGCGCTGGCCAGAGGCACCGCCTACCTCGGACCCGACTTCCGGTTCGACCCGCCGATCGACCAAGACCCGCTCCCCGTCGCGACGGTCGCGGTGCTGGGCATCGGCAAGCGGACCGGCAAGACCGCCGTCGCCGGCGAGACCGCGCGGGTGGCCGCGGCGCACGGCTTCGATCCGGTCGTCGTCGCGATGGGCCGCGGGGGTCCGCCCGAACCCGAGATCGCCGAGGCCGGGACGGTGACGCTCGACGCGCTGCTCGGGCTCGCCCGCCGAGGCCGCCACGCCGCGTCGGACTACCTGGAGATCGCGGCGACGAGCGGCGTCACGGCGGTGGGCGCCCGGCGCGCGGGCGGGGGTCTCGCGGGTCGCTCCTCGTCGACGAACGTGCGCGCTGCCGCCGAGGTCGCGGTCGGGCTCGGTGCGGGGACCGTGATCGTCGACGGCAGCGGGGCGTCGATGCCCCCGTTCCCCTGGGACGCGGGGATCCTGGTGGTCCCGGCCACCGCCCCGCCCGAGTACCTGGGGGGCTACCTCGGCCCGCTGCGGCTGTTGCTATCGGATCTTGTCGTTGTTACCATGGCGCGTAGCCCAGCCGGGCTGCAGAACATCCCTACCCTCAGGTCCCACGCCGAACGGCTGAACGCTGATGCCCGGCTCATCGTGACGGACTTCGAACCACAGCCACTCGGCGATGTGCAGGGCAGGGACGTGTTCTTCACCACGACGGCGCCGGGGGCGGTGGCCGCACGACAAGCGGAAGCCCTCGAGCGGACCCACGGATGCCGAGTGGTCGGGTGGAGTGCCAGGCTCGCCGATCGGGCTGGTCTGGCGCAGGACCTGGACGGTGCGGAGGCCTACGAGGTGCTCCTGTCGGAGCTCAAAGCCGCGGCGGTCGACGTCGCGTGCGATCGGGCGATGGCTCGAGGCGCCGAGGTGGTCTTCGTGGACAACCGCGCCGTCGCGTTGGAGGGCGACACGGACCTTCCGACCGCATTGAGGGAGACGATCGGCCTCGCCGGAGAGCGAAGCGCCCAACGAAACGACCAAAGAAGCGACCAGACATGACGAACGACCCCAAGAACCCTCAGATCCTGATCTCGGATCGCGACTCGGGCCTGCCGTATTCGAAGGGCCTGATGGCGTCCCAGGTCATGGTGACCGGGCTGTCGCCCGTTCGCGCATACCAGGTCGCCGAGGCGATCGAGGAGCGCCTGCGTGAGCGCGGCGTGCCGTCGATCTCGAACGAGGAGCTCGGCGAGCTCGCCCTCGGGGTGCTCGAGGACCTCGCCGGTGAGCGGTACGCGCGGAACTTCCAGCGCTGGCGCAGGATCGAGGCGTTGCAGGTCCCGCTCGTGGTGCTGATCGGTGGGGCGACGGGTGTGGGCAAGTCCACGCTCGCGACCCAGCTCGCGACGCGGCTCGGGATCGTCCGGGTGGTCGCGACCGACGCGATCCGAGAGGTGATGCGGGCGTTGTTCTCGCACGAGCTCATGCCGACGCTCCATGCGTCGTCGTTCGAGGCGGGCTCGGTCCTGCGCGAGCCACCGTCGAAGGACGAGGTGGTCGTCGGGTTCCGAGAGCAGACGGCGGCGGTCGCGGTCGGCGTGCAGGCGCTCGTCGAGCGTGCCGCGATGGAGGGGACGCACCTGATCATCGAGGGTGCGCACGTGGTGCCGGGCTTCCTGGACCTCGAGCCCTGGCGCGAACGCATCCTGGCCGTCCCGGTCGTGGTCACGATCGAGGAGGACGAGGTGCACCGCAGCCACTTCGCGGCCCGGGCGTCCGAACACACCGGGCGACCCGCGGATCGCTACCTCGACCGGTTCGACGACATCCGGCGGGTGCAGCGGTACATCAAGAGCCAGGCGCTGTCGCACGGCGTCCCCGTCATCGCCAACTACAGCTTCGATCGCGCCCTGGCCGCGATCATCGATCTCGTCATGGAGCGAGCGACCGAACGCACCGCGTCGGCCCGCGTCCCGGCGGGCGCCGCGAGCGGTCGCGCCCCCGCCCCGGCGGCGGCGCACGAAGGAGGCAGAACGTGAAGCTGTTCCTAGACACGGCCAACATCGAGGAGATCCGCGAGATCAATCGCTGGGGCGTCCTCGGAGGCGTGACCACCAACCCCTCGTTGGTGGCCAAGGAGGCCGACGACCCCGAGCGGGTCTGGAAGGAGATCCTGACGGAGGTCGAGGGCCCGATCTCGCTCGAGACGACCGAGCTCGAGCCCGAGGCGATGTACCAGCAGGGTCTGGACCTGGCGCAGATGGCGCCGAACGCGGTCGTGAAGGTCCCGATGACGCCCGAGGGCCTCGGCGTCGGCAAGCGCCTCACCGACGAGGGGATCAAGATCAACGTCACGCTCGTGTTCTCGCCGGCCCAGGCGATCCTGGCCGCCGAGATCGGGGCGTACATCGTGTCGCCGTTCCTGGGGCGACTGGACGACGTCGCGTCCGACGGGATGGACGCGCTACGCAAGATCTGCGACATCTACGAGATCCAGGGGTACGACACGCTGGTGCTCGCCGCCTCGCTGCGGCACCCGATGCACATCGTCGAGTCGGCGCTCGCGGGCGCCGATATCGCGACGATGCCGTTCGCGGTGTTCAAGCAGCTGGTGAAGCACCCGCTTACCGACGCAGGTTTGGAAAAGTTCCTCGGGGACTGGAAGGCCCTCAAGCAGGAACTCGAGAAAGGAGCATGAGTGGCCACCACGGATAAGAGCGCCCTGGAGGGAAAGGTCGCGGCTGAGCTGCATCAGATCGCGACCGACCTCGGTATCGAGGGGCACAAGGGATTGAAGAAGGCCGAGCTGGTCGACGCGATCGTGGCGCACACGAACGGCGGTACGGCCGCCGAGGGGTCGCCCGCATTCCAGGCGCCCGAGCGCTCGTCGGCCGCGGACGCGGTCGAGGGCAACGGCTCGTCGGGCGACGGCGCGAACGCGGGCACGACGACGGACACCCGTCCGGCGCGGCCCGAGCGGTTCGAACGCCGCGACGATCGCGACGGCGGCCGCCCAGAAGGCGAACGACAGGGCGAACGACAAGGTGAACGACAAGGTGAACGACAGGGCGGACGACCCGACGGCGGGCGTTCGGAGGGCGGGCAGCAGCGGGACCGCGAGGGCGGCCCTCGCCGGCGTCCGTCCCGCGAGGAGCGCCGTCGCCAGCGCGAGGAGCGCCGCCAGCGCGATGTCGAGATGCAGAAAGAGGAGCTCGCCACCGCCCCGACGGCGACCGGGCTGCTCGACGTCCTGCCCGAGGGCTACGGGTTCCTGCGGACGTCCGGCTATCTGCCGGGGCAGCAGGACATCTACGTCTCGCTCTCGCAGGTCCGGCGGTTCATGCTGCGCAAGGGCGACACCGTCACCGGCAAGGTGCGGCAGCCCAAGGACAGCGAGAAGTACTTCGCGCTGCTGCAGATCGACTCGGTCAACGGCATGGACCCCGAGGAGGCGAAGCAGCGGCCGAACTTCGACAAGCTGACGCCGCTGTTCCCCAACGACCGGTTCCACCTGGAGACGGGCCCGACCGACGTGACCGGACGGATCATGGACATGGTCGCGCCGATCGGGAAGGGGCAGCGCGGCATGGTGGTCTCGCCGCCGAAGGCCGGCAAGACGACCGTCCTGAAGAACATCGCGAGCGGCATCATCCAGTCCAGCCCCGACACCCACGTGATGGTGCTGCTCGTGGACGAGCGGCCCGAGGAGGTCACGGACTGGCAGCGGACGGTGCAGGCGGCCGAGGTCGTCTACTCGACCTTCGACAAGCCGCCGGACCAGCACATCCAGGTGACCGAGCTCGTGCTGGAGCGTGCCAAGCGCCTGGCCGAGATGGGGCAGGACGTCGCGATCATCCTCGACTCGATCACCCGGCTCGCGCGGGCGTACAACCTCGCTGCGCCGGCCTCGGGCAAGATCCTGTCGGGCGGGATCGACTCGACGGCCCTGTACCCGCCCCGGCGGTTCTTCGGGGCGGCCCGGAACATCGAGGAGGGGGGCAGCGTTACCATCATCGCGAGCGCCCTCGTCGAGACCGGATCGCGGATGGACGAAGGGATCTTCGAGGAGTTCAAGGGCACCGGCAACATGGAGCTCCGACTGGATCGCCAGCTCGCCGAGAAGCGGCTGTTCCCCGCGATCAACGTCGAGGCGAGCAGCACCCGCAAGGAGGAGCTGCTGATGCCGACCGAGGAGCTCGCGCTGGTCTGGCGCCTGCGCCGGGTGCTTCACGCACTCGAGCCGGGTGCCGCGCTCGAGCTGCTCACCGACAAGATCCGGGCCACCAAGTCCAACGAGCAGTTCCTGCGGGAGATCGCGAAGGCGCCGGCCTCGTAAGCTGGGTGCCGCCGGTCCCCGGTGGACGGGGGCCGTCGAACCATCTGAAGACGAAGGAGAGGCACCGAACATGAAGCAGGGCATCCATCCCGACTACGTGGTCGCGACCGTGCACTGTTCCTGCGGGAACACGTTCACGACCCGGAGCACCCGGTCCGAGCTGCGCGTGGAGATCTGCTCGAACTGCCACCCGTTCTACACGGGCAAGCAGAAGCTGGTCGACACGGGCGGGCGGGTCGAGCGGTTCCAGCGTCGCTACGCGAAGCAGCAGGCCGAGCAGGCCGCGGCGACAAAGGAGCGAGAGGCGTCGCGCAAGCCCGTCATCTCCCTCCCCGAGCAGCCGGCCGAGGCCGCGCCCGCCGAGCCCGACCAGGGCTGACACGGCCAGGATGGCCGAGGAAGCCACCCCACCGGCCCACTTCTACGGCGGTCAGGCCGTCGTCGAAGGGGTGATGATGCGTGGCCGCGATGTGTGGGCGGTCGCCGTGCGCCGGCCCGCCGGCGACCTGCACATCGAGTCGCACGACATCGACTCGGTGGCCAAGCGTCATCCGATCCTCGCGAAACCGTTCATCCGTGGTGTGATCGCGCTCGGGCAGGCCCTGGGGATCGGGTTCCGCGCGCTCTCGGTTTCGGCGCGGGAGTCGGTGCCCGAGGAGGAGCGCCTGTCGTCGCGCCAGATGGGGCTGTCGATGGCGATCGCCGCGGTGATCTTCATCGGGCTGTTCATCGTCCTGCCCGCCGTCGCGTTCCGGTGGGTCGGGCGGAGCGTCGACTCGAGCATCCTGGTGAACGCGCTCGAGGGCGTGTTCCGCGTGGCCTTGTTCCTCGGCTACCTGTTGCTGATCGGCCGGACCAAGGACATCCGCCGCGTCTTCCAGTACCACGGCGCCGAGCACAAGACGATCGCCGCGTACGAGCACGAGGAGCCACTGGTCCCCGAGCGCGTCGACGGCTACTCGACGCTGCACGTGCGGTGCGGGACGAACTTCCTCCTGCTCGTGATGGTCATCACGATCTTCGTGTTCGCGCTGTTCGGCAACCCCGGCCTGTGGTGGCGGATCCTGTCGCGGATCGTGGCGATCCCGATCATCGCGGGGATCGCGTTCGAGCTGTTGCGGCTCGGCGCCAGGTTCCCGCGCTCGAGGGTCATCCACGCGCTGATGGTGCCGGGGCTGTGGCTGCAGAAGATCACCACGAAGCCCCCCGATCGTGCCCAGATCGAGGTCGCGATCGCGTCGTTCAACGAGGTGCTGCGCCGCGAGTCGGAGCTGACGCCGGGCACCTAGGGACGTCGAAACCCTCAACATCGCGGATCGCCCGAGATGCTTGCATCGCGTGCCCACGGGTGTAGCCTCCGGAACCCACCGAGCGTTCGAGGAGGCTTCCCCATGTCCACGACGAACCTCGACCTCCCCGTCCTGATCTCCGCCGAGCAGATCCGCCGACGGGAGTTCGTGACGATCAGGCGCGGGTACGACCCCGATCAGGTGCGGGGCTACCTCGAACAGCTCGCCGATCAGGTCGAGCTCATGCGCGTGCTGCTTCGCGACGCGCAGGCCGAGGCCCAGACCGCCCTCCGACGCACGACCTCGCAGTCGCGCCAGGATCCCTACCTGCAGCTCGGGGAACGGGTCGCGAGCGTGATCCGCGAGGCCGACCAGGTCGCCGAGACGATCAAGACCGAGGCGCACCGCGACGCCGAACTGGTGACGCGCGACGCTCGTGCCGAGGCGGACAGGATCCGGACCGACGCGCAGGCCAAGGCCGAGGACGCACGCTCGCAGGCCGAAACCGCCGTGCGGGCCGCGCGCGAGGAGGCCGACCGGACGATCGCGGGTCTGTCCACCCGACGCGACGCGCTCGTGGACCAGCTCGCCTCGATGCAGGAGCGGCTGATCGGCGTCGCCCACGATCTCGAGAGCGCGATGGACGTGAAGGTCACGATCCCGGACTTCCCCTCGATCGAGGACCTGCGCGAGGACTCCCCCGAGCGCGATGGTTCGAGCGCGGGCGAGGACGATCCGACGACCGCGGCCGAGACGGCGTTCGAGGGATCGGCGCAGGACGACCCGATCGCGCCGGACGAGAGCGCGATGTCGCCGATCGGCGCCGGTACGTTCGAGGTCGAACCCGAGGCATCCGCCGTTCGCGAACCGACGATCGTCGTGGGTGAGGCCGAAGACATCGCGGACGACGACGGCCCGAGCATCCTCGACCCCTCGTACGAGGAGCTGTGGGACGGGACGGACGCGATGAAGCTCGACATCCCCGCGCTCGACCTGGACTGGGGCGACATCGACGAGGGCGACGAAGCCGGTCCGTACGCCTGACCGTCCACTCGGCGCGTCGTAGGCTGCGCCGCATGCCTGGATAATCCAGGCATGGAACTCTCCGAGCGTCTGGCGGACATCGAGGAGCGCTACGAGCGCCTCCAGGGCGAGATGGCGTCGCCCGACGTGGCGAAGGATCCGGACCGCCTCCGCCGGCTGGGCAAGGACCTGTCCGAGCTCGGCGAGATCGTCGCGCCGTTCCGTGAGTACCGCGCCGCGCTCGAGCAGGCGGAGGAGGCGACCACCCTCGCCAGGGACGAGACCGACCCGGAGATGGCGGCCTACCTGCGCGGCGAGGCCGAGACCGCCGAGGCTCGGGCCGCCGAGCTCCGCGGCCGGCTGGAGGCGCTCCTGGTCCCCAAGGATCCGAACGACGGCAAGGATGTGGTCGTCGAGATCCGCGCCGGCGCGGGCGGCGACGAGGCGGCCCTGTGGGCCGGGACGCTCTACGAGATGTATCAGCACGAGGCGGAGCGCCAGCGGTGGAAGACCGAGGTGCTCTCGGCATCGCCCTCGGACCTCGGCGGGTTCAAGGAGGTCGTGCTCGAGGTCAAGGGGAAGGACGCGTACTCGAGGCTGAAGCACGAGTCCGGTGTCCACCGTGTCCAGCGCGTCCCGGTGACCGAGTCCTCCGGGCGGATCCATACCTCGACCGCGACGGTGGCGGTGCTTCCGGCGGCGGAGGACGTCGAGGTCGACATCCGGCCCGAGGACCTGAAGATCGACGTGTTCCGCTCGTCCGGGCCGGGCGGCCAGTCGGTGAACACGACCGACTCGGCCGTTCGGATCACGCACCTGCCCACGGGGATCGTGGTCGGGAGCCAGGAGGAGCGGTCCCAGCTGCAGAACCGGGAGAAGGCGATGCGGTACCTCCGCGCCCGCCTGCTCCAGGCCGCGCAGCAGGAGGCGGCGGACAAGGAGTCGGCCGCCCGCAGATCGCAGGTGGGGACCGGCGAGCGCGCCGAGAAGATCCGCACCTACAACTTCCCCGAGAACCGCGTCACCGATCACCGCGTCAAGCTGACCGTCCATCGCCTGCCCGACGTGCTCGAGGGGGACCTGGACGCGTTCGTCGATGCCCTGCACGCGGCCGAACGCGCGGACCAGCTCGCGCATGGGGACGACGAGAGCGACGCCGGGCGGGAGCGCTGAGGGATGCGACCGACCGAGGTCCTGCGGCGCGCGAGCGGCTACCTGGACCGGCACGGGGTCGAGAGCCCCGACGCGACGGCCGAGATCCTGCTGTTGCATGTGCTCGGCACCGACCGGGTGGGGCTGTACGCGCGCTCGGAGGGCCTGGACACGCGCGAGGCCCGGATGTTCGGGCGCGCGATCTGCCAGCGGTGCGCCGGGACGCCCGTGCAGCACCTGACCGGTGACCAACCGTTCCGCAGGATCACGCTCGAGGTCCGGCCGGGCGTGTTCGTCCCCCGGCCCGAGACCGAGCTGCTGGTCGAGCACGTCCTCGCGGAGGTCGGCGACCGCGAGGACCCGGTGGTCGTCGACGCCGGCACGGGGACCGGCGCGATCGCGCTCGCGGTCAAGGACGAACGCCCCGACGCGACGGTGTTCGCGACCGACCTGTCCGCCGAGGCGGTCGAGCTCGCCGAGGCGAACGCGCACCGTCTGGGGCTCGCCGTGACCGTCCTGCCGGGCGACCTCCTCGAACCCCTGCCGCCCGACCTCCGCGGTCGGGTGGACGTCGTCGTGAGCAACCCGCCCTATGTCCCGGCGGAGGACCTCGAGGACCTCCCGACCGAGGTGCGAGCCGATCCGGCGCTCGCGCTGGCGGGGGGGATCGATGTCTACGAGCGGCTGGGCGCACAGGCCGCCCGCTGGCTCCGCGACGCCGGCGTCCTCGCGGTCGAGATCGACGCGAGGATGGGCGACGAGGTGGTGCGCGTGCTCTCGGAACGGTTCGCCGACGTCAGGGTCGAACGCGACCTCGCGGGCCGCGACCGGGTGGTCCTCGCTCGGGCGCCGTGACGCCCTCGTTCGACCCGATCGAGGCCGCCGCGCGCGCGGCGCTCGGGGGCTCGCTCGTGGTGCTGCCGACGGACACGGTCTACGGCATCGGGACGCGGCCCGACGATCCCGCGGCGACCGCCCGGCTGTTCGAGGCCAAGGGTCGCCCGCGCGACCTCGAGCTCCCGGTCCTCGTGCCCTCGAAGGAGGTCGCCCGGCGGATCGCCAGCTTCGACGAACGCGCCGAGGCGCTCGCGCTCCGCTTCTGGGCCGGCCCGCTCACGATCGTGCTGCCGCGCGCCGACGCCGCCCGGGCGTGGGACCTCGGCGGCGACCCGAACACGATCGGCGTCCGGATGCCGCACGACCCGCTCGCCCTCGCGGTGCTCGCGCGAACGGGTCCGCTCGCGGTGAGCAGCGCGAACCGCAGCGGCGAGCCCACGCCCTCGACCTGCGACGAGGTCGAGATCGCGTTCGGCGGCGACGTCGAGGTGTACCTCTGTGCACCGGAACCGCTCGTCGGCTCGGCTTCCACCGTGGTCGACCTCGCGCACGGCGAGCCCGTTCTGGTACGCGCCGGCGCCGTGTCGGAGCGAGCGATCGCCGAGGCCCTGCGCGAGATCCGGCCACCCGGGGGTCGCGAGGGGCCGGTGTAGACTCGCGGCCCCATGGCAAGGGTCCTGGTGGTGTGCACGGGCAACGTGTGTCGGTCGCCGGTCGCCGAGGCGTTCCTGCGAGCCGCTTTCGAGGACCGGATGGGGTCGGCGTCGCCGCAGGTGGCGTCCGCGGGGACGATGGGGTGGACGGATTCAGGCGCCGACCCACATTCGATCCAGGCGGCCGCCGAGCACGGGATCGATATCTCCGGCCATCGCGCGCGCGTCCTCGATCGCGCGGACATCGCTCGATCGACCTTGATCCTGGCGATGGCGAACGAGCACGTCGAGGCGATCTCCTCGGTCGCTCCGTCGGCTCGATCGAAGACCTTCACGCTCAAGGAGCTCGTTCGTCTGTTGGAGGCGCTGCCCGGGACGGAGGTGGACGCTGCCGACCCGATCGTGGCCAGGGTCGAGGCGGCTGACGAGCTCCGACGCGCAGGGTTCGCCGGCGACCCCCATGATGAGGGCATCGCGGATCCGCTCGGGCTCCCTCTCGACGCGTTCCGCCTCGTGGCGGACGAGATCGAGGTGTGGTGCGGCCGACTCGCCGACGTCCTCGTCGGCTCCCCCGATGCGCGCGACGCGGGATCTGCGGTGTCCTAGCCGTGCGGATCTCGATGGGATGCGACCACGCGGGGTATCCGCTCAAGGAAGCCCTGAAGGCGTATCTGACCGAGCGGGGGCACGAGGTGCAGGACTTCGGTACCGATTCGGAGGAGATGGTGGACTACCCCGACTTCTGCGCGGCCGCCGCGCGGGCGGTCGTGGACGGTCGCGCCGACCGCGGGATCGTGCTCGGCGGGTCGGGGCAGGGCGAACAGCTCGTGGCCAACAAGGTCACGGGCGCTCGGGCGGCGCTGTGTAACGACCTGCACCTCGCGGAGCTGTCCCGCCGGCATAACGACGCGAACGTGCTCGCGATGGGGGGCCGGATCGTCGCCGTGCAGCTCGCCCAGGAGATCCTCCAGCTGTGGCTCGACACGCCGTTCGAGGGCGGGCGTCACGAGCGACGGCTGCAACAGGTCGCCGAGATCGAACGAGGAGAACGCTGAGATGCCCGACCACACCGACACGAGCGACGGGTTCGTCGCGGACTTCGACGCGTTGCGCGCCACCGACCCGGAGGTCGCCGATGCGATCGCGGGTGAGCTCCAACGCGAACGGAGCACGCTGCGGCTGATCGCCTCGGAGAACTACGCGAGCCCGGCGGTGCTGGCCGCGCAGGCCTCGACGATGAACAACAAGTACGCCGAGGGGTACCCGGGTCACCGCTATTACGGCGGCTGCCGGTTCGTCGACGTCACCGAGCAGCTCGCGATCGATCGCGCGAAAGAGCTGTTCGGCGCCGATCACGCCAACGTCCAGCCGCACGCCGGTGCGCAGGCGAACGTGGCGGTCTTCGGCGCGTTCCTCGAGCCGCGGTCCGAGGACAAGGTGCTCGGGCTGGTGCTCGCTCACGGCGGTCACCTCACGCACGGGTCACCCGTCAACGTGTCGGGCAAGTGGTTCACGTTCGTCGGCTACGAGGTCGACCGAGAGACCGAGCAGCTCGACTACGACCGGATCCGCGAGCTGGCCAGGGAGCATCGACCCAAGGTCGTGCTCGCCGGCTTCACCGCCTACCCACGGGTGATCGACTGGGCCGCGTTCCGGAGCATCGCCGACGAGGTCGGTGCGATCTTGTGGGTCGACGCGTCGCACTTCATCGGCCTGTGCGCCGGCGGCGCGTACCCAAGCCCGGTCCCGTTCGCCGACGTCGTGACCTTCACCACCCACAAGACCCTGCGCGGCCCGCGTGGCGCGATCATCCTGTGCCGCGAGCAGCATGCGAAGGCGATCGACAAGGCGGTCTTCCCGATGATGCAGGGCGGGCCGCTCGAACACGTGATCGCCGCCAAGGCCGTCTGTCTGAAGGAGGCGATGGAACCGTCGTTCGCCGACTACGCCGCGCGGGTCGTCCGAACCTCCCGAGCGCTCGCGCAGGGTCTGGCGGACGAGGGCGTTCGGATCGTCTCGGGCGGGACGGACTCGCACCTGGCGCTGTGCGACCTGCGACCTCTCGGGATCGGCGGCAAGCAGGCCGAGGCCGTCTGCGACGAGATCGGGATCGCGATCAACAAGAACGGGATCCCGTTCGACCCGCAGCCACCGCTCGACCCCTCGGGGATCCGGGTGGGCACGCCCGGGCCGGCGACGCTCGGGATGGACGAGCCCGAGATGAAGGAGGTCTCGAGCATCATCGGCGAGGCGCTCCGCCACCCCGGCGACGAGCCGGTCGCGGCCGCGAGCCGCGCACGCGTCGCGGAGCTGGTGGCCCGCTTCCCCGCCTACCCGCGCTGACGCCTCGGCCGTCGCACCGTCGAGGGCGGGGCCCACGGGGTAGCATCGCCTCACAGCGTGCGTCCGTATCTCCTGGTCTTCGCGGCGAGTGCCGGTGTGACCTTCGCGGTCACGCCCGTCGTGCGACGGCTCTCGTTGCGGCTCGGCTGGATCGACCAACCCTCCGACCGCAAGGTCCATCCGAAGCCGACGCCCACCGCAGGAGGGCTCGCGATGTACCTGGGCGTCGCGGCCGGGCTCCTCGCGGCGCGCGTGATCCCGTTCCTGTCCGGTCTCCACCAGACGTCTTCCGAGCTCGACGCCGCGTTCGTGGCGGCGACCGTGGTCGTCGTCCTCGGGATGGTGGACGACACGCGCGGCGTCTCGGCGATCGGGAAGCTCGCGGGCCAGGTGCTCGCCGCCGGGATCGTCGTGCTCCTCGGCGTGCAACTCCTCTACTTCTACTTCCCGGGTCAAGGCGTGGTCTCGCTCTCGCCGGACCTCGCCGTGCCGCTCACCGTGCTGTGGATCGTGGCGCTGATGAACGCGGTGAACCTCGTCGACGGGCTCGACGGTCTCGCCGCCGGGATGGTCGCGATCGCGGCGATCGCGTTCTTCGCGTACTTCAGGACGCCGGACGGCGGCGACCAGGCCAGCGTGGCCGCCCTGATGTCGACGATCGTCGCGGGGGTGGCCCTCGGCTTCCTCCCCTGGAACTTCCACCCGGCGAAGATCTTCATGGGCGACTCGGGAGCGCTCCTGCTCGGGCTGCTGATGGCGGTCGCCACGATCTCGGGGGTCGGGCAGAACCTGGAGGGCCCGAGCGGCGGCGACCTCGCCGCGATCACGATCCCGATCGCGATCCCGCTGCTCGTCCTGGCGGTGCCGTTGCTCGACGTGGTGCTCGCCATCGTGCGCAGGATGCGCAAGGGGATCGGGATCGCCCACGCCGACAAGGAGCACATCCACCACCGCCTGATGGACATCGGCCACTCCCATCGGCAGGCCGTCCTGCTGATGTACCTATGGAGCGCGCTGATCGCGGGCGCCGCGCTGGTGGTCGCCTACGTGGACGGCAGGTTCCTGGTCGGCGCGATCCTCATCTCGGCCGTCCTGGTCGCGACCGTCCTGCCCCGCCTGATCCGTGACCGAACCCCACGGGGGAGCGACCGGCCGCCGGCGGCCGTCGGTTCGGGCCGTCGCGCCGGAAAGCATCGGCGGGGGGCCGGATCGGACGGCGGCGGACCCTCCGAGCCCCCCGTGGGCGCCGCGGACGAGCCCGGGGCGGCCGCGACGGTCGACGGCGTGCCGTTGCGTTCGGAGTCGACACCGGCGCTCTCCGACACCAAGGCGACGTCGAGGACGCGCGACACGGCCTGACGCCACGCGGCTTGCCGAGGTGCCCGCCGGCGCCGGCTGGGGCATAATCCCGGCTTCGAAGGCGTCCCACGAACATCGCCTCGTACTCCTCGATGGGACAGGAGGTTGCGTGCCGGACATCGACGTTCGCCTCGAACGGGTCACGAAGGCCTTCGGCGACGCCGTGGCGGTCGACGACCTCTCGCTCGACATCTCGGAGGGGGAGTTCTTCAGCATGCTGGGTCCCTCGGGGTGCGGGAAGACCACGACGCTGCGGATGATCGGCGGGTTCGAGGACCCCTCGCGCGGGACCGTGTACCTGGGCGGCCGAGACGTGACCGATCTCCCGTCGTACAAGCGAGACGTCAACACGGTGTTCCAGTCCTACGCCTTGTTCCCGCACCTGGACGTGTTCGAGAACGTGGCCTTCGGGTTGCGCAGGAAGAAGGTCCCCAAGGACGAGGTCAACTCCCGCGTGGACGAAGCCCTGCGGCTGGTCGAGATGTCGGGGTTCGAGACCCGCAAGCCGGGGCAGATGTCCGGGGGCCAGCAGCAGCGCGTGGCTCTCGCACGAGCCCTGGTCAACCGGCCCAAGGTGCTCCTGCTCGACGAACCGCTCGGCGCCCTGGACCTCAAGCTGCGCAAACAGATGCAGCTGGAGCTGAAGCGGATCCAGCAGGAGGTCGGGATCACCTTCATCTACGTCACGCACGACCAGGAAGAGGCGATGACGATGTCCGACCGCCTCGCGGTGATGCGGCACGGTCGGATCGAGCAGACGGGTGGACCCGAGGAGGTGTACGAGCATCCCGCCACGCCGTTCGTGGCGAGCTTCCTCGGCGCCAGCAACCTGCTCCTGGGCGAGATGAAGGCCGAGTCGAACGGGACCACGTCGATCGTGACCGAGGGAGGCGATGTCGTCCGCACCGATACGGGCTCGATCCCGCCGGGGCTCTCGGGCGTCGTCCAGGTCGGGGTACGGCCCGAGAAGATCACGCTCGTCCACCAGGACGGGGATCCGGCGCCCGACCGGAACCACGTGTCCGGCGTGATCCGCGTGTCGACGTACATCGGCGTGAACTACCAGTACGACGTGGAAGGTCCGGGCGGCACGATGCTCCGCGTGTACGTGCAGAACCTCGGCGCGGCGGGGTCGCATCCCAACGCCGGCGACCAGGTCCGGCTCGAGTGGCTGCCCGAGCACACCTTCGTGGTCGAACGATCGGAGACCGAGCCTGAGGAGGGCGAATGAGCAAGGAGCCGACACCCCGGATGGATCCCGCGTGGATCCGAGGGATGACCCAGCGACGGATGTCCCGGCGCGACCTGTTCCGGTACGCGGGGGCGGGCGCGGGCGCCCTCGGCCTGTCCTCGATCCTGGCGGCCTGCGGGGTGAGCGGGGAAGCGCAGACGACCGGCCCGACGGCCGGCGCCGAGGGCTCGGCCGAGTGGTGGGCGGATCTGAAGGCCCAAGGGCCGGGCGACCATCTCAACTTCACGAACTGGCCCGCGTACATCGACCGTGACTTCTCGGTCGACGGTGCGGGGAGCCGGCCGTCCCTGTACGCGTTCACGCAGGAGACCGGGATCGACGTCACCTACCGCGCCGACATCAACGACAACGCGGACTTCTACGCGACGATCCGTCCCGCGCTCGAGAGCGGACAGGACACGGGTCACGACATCATCGTGATGTCGAACTTCCAGGAGCTCACCGAGATGATGGAGCTCGGGTACCTGATCGAGCTCGACCCCGAGCTCAGGCCCAACTTCGACGCGAACGTCGGCCCCAACTTCAAGGACCCGACCTACGACCCGGGCAACAAGTACACGATGACGTGGCAGTCGGGCGCCACGGGCATCGCCTGGAACACGAAGTACGTCGACGAGCCGATCACCAGCATCGAAGACCTGCTGAACCCCAAGTACGCGGGCCACGTGGCGATGTTCAACAACGCCTCCGACTCCGCGGGTCTGGCGATGCTCGAGCTCGGCATCACACCCGACACCTCGACCCCCGACGACTGGCAGAAGGCGGCCGACTACCTCCAGCGGTTCAACGACGCCAGCGGACAACTGCGTGGCTGGATGGACCAGGCCTACCTGACGGCGATCGAGAACGAGGACCTCTGGGTCACGATGGCGTGGTCGGGCGACATCCTCAACGACAAGCTCTACTTCCCGGAGTTCGCCACCTTCGAGTTCGCCGTCCCCGACGCCGGCGGGATGATCTTCGTCGACAACTGCTGCATCCCCAACAAGGCGGCGAACCCGGTCGGCGCGATGATGCTCATGGACTGGTACTACGACCCGGTCTATGCGGCGATGCTCACCGAGTGGAACGCGTACGTGAGCCCCGTCCCGGCGGGCGGCGAGATCGTGCAGGCGGACGCGGACGCGGCCAAGGGCGCCGACAAGGAGGTCCTGCAGACGATCGCGAGCAGCCCCTACGTGTTCCCGACCCCCGAGATGGAGACCAAGCTGAACAACTACCGCGTGTTGGAGGCGGACGAGGTCCAGACGTGGAACGACCTGTTCAACCCGATCTTCCTGGCGTAGAGGCTCCCGAACGTCGCCCCAGGCGTTCGCGCGCTCCGTACGGGTTGGCGAGCCCAGCGCTGCTGTGGCTGTTGCTCCTGTTCGTCATCCCGATGCTCGCGATGGCGAGCCTCTCGCTCCAGACCGGGAACAGCCTGGAAGGGTTCCGGCAGACGTTCCGGTTCGCGAACTTCAGCGATGCGCTGTCCCAGAACGGTGAGTTCTTCATCCGATCGCTGCGCAACGCGGCGGTCGTCACGTCCGTGGCCCTGTTGCTCGCGTACCCGGTCGCCTATTGGATCGCGTTCTACGCGGGCCGTTTCAAGTCCGTCGTCCTGTTCCTGTTGCTGCTCCCGTTCTTCATCTCGTTCGTGATCCGCACCGTCGCGTGGAGCTTCATCCTGTCCGACAACGGCATCATCTTCGGGACGTTGAAGAACATCGGTCTGCTGCCCGAGAGCTACCGGGTGCTCGGCACGACGCTCGCCGTCGTCGCGGGGATCACCTACAACCTCCTGCCGTTCACGATCCTCCCGCTCTACGTCTCGCTGGAGCAGATCGACCCCCGGCTGATCGAGGCGTCGAAGGACCTCTACGCGAGCAGGACCAAGGCCTTCACCAAGGTCGTGCTCCCGTTGTCGATGCCGGGCGTGTTCGCCGCAGTGCTGCTCACGTCCATCCCCGCGATCGGCGACTACATCAACGCCTCGGTCCTCGGCGGTCCGGGCACGGCCATGATCGGCAACGTGATCCAGTCCGAGTTCCTCCGCGACCGGAACTATCCCGAGGCGACCGCGCTGGCGTTCGTCCTCATGGCGATCATGTTGGTCGGAGCGGTCATCTACGCACGTCTGCTGGGAACCGCGAGGATCACCGAGGCATGAGCGCCGTCGCGACCGAGACCCGTCGAGAGCTGGCGCCGGAGCCCCTGGCGCGTCGACCGAGGCGGCGGTGGACCCGGTTCATCCTCCCGTCCTACGTCGCCGCCTTCATCCTGTACCTGTCGTTCCCGATCTTCGTGATCGTGCTGTTCAGCTTCAATCAGACCCGGGGTGGTTTCGGCACGTCCCCGAGGGTGAAGACCACGTGGATCGGCTTCACGACCGAATGGTACGGCCGCCTGTTCGAGCTCCCCGACCTCACGGCCGCCCTCCGCCACTCGCTCACGATCGGGTTGCTGAGCGCCCTCGCGGCGACCGCGCTCGGCACCTTGCTGGGTCTGGCCCTCGCGAGGTACCGCTTCCGAGGCCGGGGGGGCTCGGACTTCCTGATCTTCCTGTCGATCTCGGCACCCGAGATCGTGCTCGGTGTGGCCCTGGCATCGTTCTTCGTCGCGCTCGGGGTCTCGCGTGGGCTGTTCACGCTGTTCCTTGCGCACACGATGTTCAGCGTTGCCTTCGTCACGGTCACGGTCCGTGCGAGGGCGTCGGGCCTCGACCGCTCCCTGGAGGCCGCCGCCATGGACTTGGGGGCGAACCCGGTCACGACGTTCTTCAAGGTCACCCTGCCGTTGTTGTTCCCGGGCATCCTCGCCGGGTTCCTGCTCGCGTTCGCCTTGTCGATGGACGACTTCGTGATCAGTCAGTTCACACAAGGCCCCGCGACGATGTTCCCGACCTGGGTGTTCGGTGCGACCAAGGTCGGGATCCCGCCGCACGTGTTCGCCTTCGCAACGATCATCTTCCTGACCGGCGCGACGGTCGCGATGCTCCTGGCCCTGGGACAGCGCCGCAAGACCTGAGCCCGCCCCGTTCGGGTTCTCGCCCGAGTTCGTGAAATCTTTCACAAGCTCGGGGTCGATGGTCGAAATCAGGCCATCTACCTGCGGAAACGGGATCGGCGAGGTTTGACGCCCCCGATGGAGCGCGGATATACTGCCGCGCCCATGGCGGGTTCGGGACGCGACGGCGCTTGGGCCGGCATGGGGATCGGTTGGGCGGTCACCGCGACGCTGGTGGGGGGGATCCTCGTGTGGGGGAGCCTCGGTTACCTGGCCGACCGGCTGCTCGGGCTCAACCCGCGCATCCTCACCGGGGTGGGGATCGTGCTCGGAGCCGGTTTGGCGATCTACCTCGTGTATCTGCGATTCGGCAAAGGGGAGGGGAACCGCGGTGGCGCCTGAGCGAGAGCTGATCCGGCGCATCTCGCCGTTCGCGCTCCCCGTCGCGATCGCCGCGTTCGTGCTCGGGACCCTTGTGGACGGCACCGATGCCGGGTGGTCCGCGGCCATCGCGATCGCGGTCGTGTACGTGAACTTCGTCGCGCACGGCTGGTCGCTCGCGCTCGCCGCCACGATCTCGCCGACCGTGCTCTTCGCGGTCGGGGTCGGCGGCTTCCTTGTACGACTGGGCATCATCGTCCTGGTCATCGCGCTGCTCCAGCAGACCGAGTGGTTCTCGATCGTGGCGTTCATCGCCGCCCTGATCCCGGCCACGATCGCCCTGCTCATGGTCGAGATGAAGATCCTCTCGGGTCGGATGCAGGCCGACCTGTGGGTGGACCCGAACGCCCGACGAGAGGTGGCGCCGTGAACGGGGCGATCCTCGCGGCGTTCGAACCCCCGTCGACCAAGGACTTCGTCTGGGGCTGCTGGGGGCCCTCGCTGCGGGTCGGCGGGCTCGAGCTGTGCATGAACTTCATCAACTTCCTCGTCCTGCTCGGCTTCCTGGCGATGCTCGGGTTCTTCTACTTCGCGCTCCGCAAGCCGCGGGTGGTCCCGGGCAAGCTGCAGAGCACCGCCGAGCTCGGGATCCAGTTCGTGCGCGAGAACATCGCGCTACAGATGATCGGGCCGGAGGGGGACCGGTTCATGCCGCTGCTCGCGACGCTGTTCTTCGCGATCTTCTTCTGGAACATCTGGGAGGTCGCTCCGGGGATCAACTTCTCGTCCAACAGCCGGATCGCGTTCCCCTTGGTGATGGCGATCATCGCGTGGATCACCTACAACGCGGTCGGGATCGCCAAGCACGGGTTCGGCGGCTACATGAAGCACGTCTTGTTCCCGCCTGGAGCCCCGGTATGGCTGTACCCGCTCCTGGTGCCGATCGAGTTCATCACCCAGATCATCGTCCGGCCGATCACGCTGTCCGTCCGACTCTGGGCCAACTTCCTGGCGGGCCACTTCCTGCTCGCCGTGTTCTTCCTCGGCACGATCGCGATGCTCGAGTCGGGGGGCATCCTGTACGCGATCGCGCCGCTGTCGTTCGCGATCGGCGTGGCGCTGGTCGGGTTCGAGATCTTCGTTTCGCTCTTGCAGGCGTTCATCTTCACCATCCTGACCGCCTCGTACATCGGCGGCGCGATGGCCGAAGAGCATTAGACAAGGAGGCTGCTGTGTTGGGACTGTTGGCGCAGACGACGGGTGACGTCGGGACGGGCCTGGAGACGATCGGCCGGGGGCTCGTCATCGGGCTCGCCGCGATCGGTCCCGGCATCGGTCTGGGGGTGCTGATCGGGAAGTCCGTCGAGGCGATGGCTCGTCAGCCCGAGTACGCCGGACAGGTGCGGGCGACGATGTTCATCGGCATCGGGCTGATCGAGGCGCTGGCGCTGTTCGGCATCGCGTTCTCGTTCATCATCTAGGGAGGGAGCCGACGTGGTCGCAACGATCTACTGGCTCCTGGCCCAGGCCGAGGGCGAGGCCGAGCCCGTCAACGACGCGAAGGACCTCTACCCGCACTGGGAGGAGCTCCTCGTCGGGGTCCTCGCGTTCGCGGTCCTGTTCTTCTTCGTGTGGAAGTGGGTGCTCCCGCGGGTGAGCGCCCTCCTCGAGGAGCGGCGCGACAAGATCCAGGGCGACCTGGAGCGCGCCGAACAGACCCGCACGCAGGCGGAGCAGGAGCTCGCCGACTACCGGCAGCAGCTCGCGAACGCCCGGCAGGAGTCCAACGCCATCATCGAGGAGGCGAGGAAGACCGCCGAGCAGCTGCGCGCCGACATCCAGGCGCGGGCCGAGCGCGAGGCCGCCGCCACCGTCGCGAAGGCGCAGGAGGAGATCCGGGCCGAGCGCGACCGGGTCTTCCAGGAGCTCCGAGGCGAGATCGGCGAGATCGCCGTCGAGCTCGCGGAGCGCGTGGTCGGCGCGTCGCTCGACGCGAAGTCGCACCAGCGCCTGATCGACGAGTACATCGACCAGGTCTCGCAGGGTGTCGCCGGGAACGGGAAGCACTGACGTGGCGGACAAGGACGCGCTCGTTCGCAGCTACGCGGAGGCGCTTGTTCCGCGTCGCCGACGCCGAGGGTGAGCTCGACGCCGTCGAGCGACAGCTCTTCGCGGTCGCCGAACTCCTCGAGCGCGAGACGGGCGTGCGGGACGCGCTCGCCGACCCCGCGCTGCCGTCGGAGAACAAGCGACAGCTGATCGCCGACACCCTCGGCGACCGGGCCAACCCGCTCGCGGTCAACCTGCTCGGGTTCCTCATCGACCAGGGGCGGGCCCGGGAGATCGGACCGATCGTGGAGACGCTCGCCGAGGTCGCCGCGGAGACGCGCGAGCACGCGGTCGCCGAGGTGCGGTCGGCGGTCCCGATCGACGACGCGCGCGCGAAGAAGCTCGCAGATGCGCTCTCGAGGGCCACCGGGCGCGCGATCGAGATCAGGGTCGTCGTGGACCCGAGCGTGCTCGGCGGCGTGGTGGCCAAGGTCGGTGACGAGATCTTCGACGGGTCCGTGCGATCGCGCCTGGTGGACGCGCGCGAGCAGCTGACCGGAACGACCACAAGGAGCGGGTGACCGATGGCAGTGGACGAGCTGAACTTCGATCCGAACGACATCGCCGCGGCACTTCGCAAGAACGTCGAGAGCTTCACGCCCTCGGTCGAGCGCGAGGAGGTCGGCCGCGTGGTCGAGGCCGGGGACGGCATCGCGCGCGTGAAGGGACTCCCTGGCGCGATGGCCAACGAGCTGCTCGAGTTCCCCGGCGGGGTCCTCGGCCTCGCGTTCAACCTCGACGAGGACGAGATCGGCTGCATCATCCTGGGCGAGTCCTCCCAGATCGAGGAGGGCGACCTCGTCAAGCAGACCGGCAAGATCCTGTCGATCCCGGTGGGCGACGGGTTCCTCGGGCGCGTGATCGACCCGCTCGGCGTCCCGCTGGACGGGAAGGGTCCGATCCCGGCCGAGGACACGCGGGTGCTCGAGATCCAGGCCGCGAACGTCGTCGACCGCCAGCCGGTGAAGGAGCCGCTGCAGACCGGCATCACGGCGATCGACGCGATGACGCCGATCGGGCGCGGCCAGCGCGAGCTGATCATCGGCGACCGACAGACGGGCAAGACCGCCGTCGCGATCGACGCGATCATCGCCCAGCGCGACAACTGGGCCAGCGGCGACCCGAAGAAGCAGGTGCGCTGCATCTACGTCGCGGTCGGCCAGAAGGCGTCCACCGTCGCCGAGGTCGTCCAGACGCTCAGCGACAACGGCGCCCTCGACTACACGGTGGTCGTGAACGCGTCGGCGTCGGATCCCACGCCGTTCCAGTACATCGCGCCGTATTCGGGGGCGGCCCTGGGCGCGTACTGGATGTACGAGGGCAAGCATGCGCTCGCCGTCTACGACGACCTGTCCAAGCAGGCGACCGCCTACCGGACGCTCTCGCTCCTGCTCCGCCGGCCTCCCGGACGCGAGGCGTACCCGGGCGACGTCTTCTACCTGCATTCCCGGCTGCTCGAGCGCGCCGCGAAGCTCTCCGACCGGCTCGGCGCCGGGTCGCTGACGGCTCTGCCGATCATCGAGACCAAGGGCAACGACATCTCGGCCTACATCCCGACCAACGTGATCTCGATCACCGACGGCCAGATCTACCTCGAGCCCGACCTGTTCTTCGCCGGCGTCCGCCCGGCGATCAACGTCGGCACGTCCGTCTCGCGCGTCGGCGGGAACGCCCAGATCAAGGCGATGAAGAAGATCGCCGGGACCCTCCGGATCGCGATGGCGCAGTACCGGGCGCTCGAGGCGTTCGCGCAGTTCGGCTCGGAGCTCGACAAGGAGTCGCAGAAGCAGCTCGCGCGCGGCGCCCGGGTCGTCGAGATCCTCAAGCAGCCCCAGTACCGGCCGGTGCCGGTCGAACGGCAGGTGGTCGCGATCTGGGTCGGCACGGGCGGGTACCTGGACGCCCTGCCCGTCGAGGACGCCAAGCGCTTCGCCGACGAGTTCATCGAGCACCTGGCCGCCCGCACCGACGTCCTGGATTCGATCCGGGACTCGGGCGAGCTCTCGGACGAGGCCGAGGCGACGCTGAAGCAGGCGCTCGAGGACTTCACGGCGGGCTTCGTGCGGTCCGACGCGGGGGCGGGGAGCGAGGCCGGGGTCGGCCAGGGTGCGCCACGGGACAAGGTCAAGGAGGACGTCGGCTGGGAGCGGTTGTCCTCGGCCGACGACGTGGACGACGACGACGAGCCCCCGGGCTCGGGCGGCTAGCGCTCGGTGGGCGCGCAGCTCCGGGTCGTCCGCCGGCGGATCCGTTCGGTCCAGTCGACGATGAAGATCACGCGCGCGATGGAGCTCATCGCGGCGTCCCGCATCGTGAAGGCGCAGCAGCGCGTGATGGAGGCGCGCCCCTACGCCGACCTGCTCACCGCGGCGATGGAGGACGTGGCCCGGCAGACGGGTTCGATCGTCCACCCGCTGCTCGAGGAGCGCGAGACCCCGGCGCGCGCCGGCGTGCTCGTCATGACCAGCGACCGAGGGCTCGCGGGCTCGTTCAACGCGAACCTGCTCAAGCGTTCGGAGGATCTGCTCCGCCGGGTGCGGGCTCGGGGTCTCGAGCCCGTCCTGTACCTCACCGGGAAGAAGGCGATCGGGTACTTCCGGTTCCGAGGCGTGGCGCCCGAGGCATCGTGGTCCGGGTTCTCCGAGGTGCCGCGCTACGACGCCGCCGAGGAGATCGGGGCTCGGATGATCGAGGACTTCGGCTCGGGACGCATCGACGAGCTCCACACGGTCTACACGGACTTCCGCTCGTCCTTCACGTTCCGGGCCACGGACAAGCGGTTCCTGCCGATCGCGCCGGAGGAGGTCGTGGCCGACGCCTCGGGCGTGCCGAGCCCCGAGTACATCTTCGAGCCCGAGCCGGCCGAGATCCTGGACGACCTGCTGCCGCAGTACGTCATCACGAAGATCTACTTCGCGCTGCTCGAGTCCGCCGCCTCGGAGAACGCCGCCCGCCAGCGGGCGATGGCGGCCGCGACCGACAACGCGGACGAGCTCATCAAGGTGCTCACTCGGCAGGCCAACCGCGCCCGCCAGGACGAGATCACGACCGAGATCATGGAGATCGCGGGCGGGGCCGAGGCCCTGTCCCAGGCTGCGGGGGAGTGACAGAGATGGCTGACGACGCGCTCGCGCACGGACGGGTGGCCCGGGTGATCGGCCCGGTGGTCGACGTGGAGTTCCCACCCGATGGGCTGCCCGAGATCCACACCGCGCTCACGATCGACGTGCGGCTGGAGGGCCAGACGCAGACGATCACCTGCGAGGTGGCCCAGCACATCGGCGACGGGATGGTCCGGGCGATCGCCCTCAAGCCGACCGACGGCATGGTCCGAGGCTCGCCCGTCCTGAACACGGGTTCGCCGATCAGCGTGCCGGTTGGCGAGGGCGTTCTCGGTCATGTCTACAACGTGCTCGGCGAGCCGCTCGACACCTCGGCCGACAACATCCACGCGGCGGATCGCTGGCCGATCCACCGCCAGCCGCCACCGTTCGAGGAGCTCGAGCCCAGGCAGGTGATGCTGGAGACGGGGATCAAGGTCATCGACCTTCTCGAGCCCTACGTGCAGGGCGGCAAGATCGGGATGTTCGGCGGGGCCGGGGTCGGCAAGACCGTGATCATCCAGGAGATGATCCGCCGGCAGGCGCAGCAGCACGGCGGCGTGTCGGTGTTCGCCGGCGTGGGCGAGCGCACGCGCGAGGGCAACGACCTGTTCCTGGAGATGACCGAGTCCGGCGTCATCAAGAACACGGCGCTGGTGTTCGGGCAGATGGACGAGCCGCCGGGCGTCCGGCTCCGGGTGGCGCTGTCGGCGCTCACGATGGCCGAGTACTTCCGCGACGTCGAGCGCAAGGACGTGCTGCTGTTCGTCGACAACATCTTCCGGTTCACGCAGGCGGGGTCGGAGGTCTCGACGCTGCTCGGGCGGATGCCGAGCGCGGTCGGCTACCAGCCGACGCTCGCCGACGAGATGGGCGACCTGCAGGAGAGGATCACGTCGACGAAGGGTCGTTCGATCACGTCGCTCCAGGCGATCTACGTGCCGGCCGACGACATCACCGACCCGGCGCCGCACACGGCGTTCGCGCATCTGGACGCGACCACGGTGCTCTCGCGCGACATCGCATCGCTCGGGATCTACCCGGCGGTCGACCCGCTCGACTCGACGAGTCGCATCCTCGACGCTCGGTACGTCGGGCAGGAGCACTACGACACCGCGCGGCGCGTCCAGGAGATCCTGCAGCGCTACAAGGATCTGCAGGACATCATCGCGATCCTCGGCGTGGACGAGCTGTCCGAGGAGGACAAGGTCATCGTGGCGCGCGCGCGCCGGATCCAGCTGTTCCTGTCGCAGCCGTTCTTCGTGGCCGAGCAGTTCACCGGCATCCCCGGCAAGTACACGCCGGTCGACGAGACCATCACGTCCTTCAAGGGTCTGTGCGAGGGCGAGTACGACCACCTGCCCGAGCAGGCGTTCCTGCTCGTCGGCGGGATCGAGGAGGCCGTCGAGGCGGCCAAGAAGATGGAGCAGGCCGCGTAGATGGCGCTCGACGTCCATCTCGTCACGCCCGAACGCGAGGTCTGGGCCGGCACGGCCGAGATGGTGATCGCGCACGGCACCGACGGGATGGTCGGGATCCTGGCCGGGCACGCCCCGCTGCTGATCCGGCTCTCGATCGCCCCGATCCGGATCCAGCTCGAGGACGGCCGATGGGTGGCCGCGGTCGTGGACGGCGGGTTCCTCCACGTCACGAGCGCCGAGGACTCGACGCGGGTCGACGTCCTGGCCTCGTACGCCGAGATGGCCGACGAGATCGACCGCGACGCCGCCCGGGCACGCGCCGAGCAGGCGCAGGCACGGCTCGCCCAGGGCGACGACGCGAGCGCGCGCGCCGAACTCGCGAAGGCGCTGGCTCGCACGAACTTCGACGAGTAGCCTCGCGTGATGGATCGCCTGCTCGTCACCGGAGGGACGCCGCTCGACGGGACCGTCGAGATCGCCGGCGCGAAGAACTCCGCGCTGAAGCTGATGGCCGCGGTCGTGCTGTCCGACGGCCGCACCACCGTGCGGAACGTCCCCCGGATCCAGGACTGCATCACGATGGTCGAGGTGCTCGAGCACCTCGGCGTCGGCTGCGCGTGGAAGGGCGACGCGCTGATCCTGGACACGAGGGACGTCCGATCGATCGAGACGCCCTACGAGCTCGTCAGCCGGATGCGGGCCTCGATCCTGGTGCTCGGGCCGCTGCTGGCGCGGTTCGGGAACGCGAGGGTCGCGATGCCCGGTGGCTGCAACATCGGGTCGCGCGCGATCGACCTCCACATCCGCGGGCTCGAGAAGATGGGCGCCCGGTTCTCGTCCGAGCACGGGTTCCTGGTGGGCGAGACGTCCGGCCTGCGCGGCGCGGTGGTGAACCTCGACTTCCCGAGCGTCGGCGCCACCGAGAACGTGCTCATGGCCGCCGTGGCGGCGCGGGGGACCACCGTGATCGAGAACGCCGCGCGCGAGCCCGAGCTCGTCGACCTCGCCGACTTCCTGAGCGGGATGGGCGCGCGGATCGAGGGCGTCGGCACGCCGACGATCGAGATCCAGGGCGTCGAGGGGTTCGCGCCGGTCGACCACACCGTGATCCCGGACCGGGTCGAGGCGGGGACCTACGCGATCGCGGTCTGCTCGACGGGCGGTCGCCTCGTGCTCTCGGGCGCCCGGGGTGACCACATGGATCTGGTGCTGTCGAAGCTCGCCGACGCCGGCGCCGACGTGCTGTCGACCGACGGCGGTGTGGCGATCACGATGGGTTCGCGCGCCCGGTGTGTCGATCTGGTGACGCTCCCGTACCCGGGATTCCCGACCGACCTCCAGCCGCAGATGATGGCGCTGCTGGCGTCGGCGGAGGGGACGAGCATCGTGACCGAGAACGTGTTCGAGGGCCGGTTCATGTTCGTGGACGAGCTGAACCGGATGGGTGCGGACATCCGCACCGAGGGCCACCACGCCGTGATCCGCGGCGTCGAACGCCTGTCGGCGGCGCCCGTCCGCGCGCTCGACATCCGCGCCGGCGCCGCGATGGTGATCGCGGCCCTGATGGCCGACGGCGTCACCGAGATCGACGACATGTACCACGTCGATCGCGGCTACCAGGATCTCGAGACGAAGCTGGCGGCGCTCGGCGCCGTCGTCCGCCGCGAGCGCGAACGCTCACCCGCCCTCCAGTGACCCGGGCGCGTCTCGGCGCGCTCGCCGTCGGCGTCGCAGCGTTCGCGAGCGCGATGTTCGTTGGTGGAACCGTCCGGGGGCAGACCGAGGACCAACGCTCAGCGCTCGTCGTACTCGTCCCCGATGCGAGCTTCGACGAGCTCCTGGCCAGACCCGACGTCGCGTCGCTCGCTCGGGCCGGTGGAGCCGGACTGCTCGTGAACCCCGACGACGTCGTGGAGTTCGCCGGACCGGTCGTCAGGGGGGAGACGCGTGCCTTTCTGCGATCGACAGACCCGCGATCGCTGGCGAGCCTCGTCGATCGGTTCCGGGTCGGAGGATCCGCGGACGACGAAGTCCTCGTGATCGTGATCGGGGCGGATCTGCGCGAGCGATCGGCCACGCCGTCGTTCGGGGTCGTCGCGTTGGGTCCGGATATCGGTGGCATCGTTCTCGCCGAAGGAACTCCGGACGAGCTGTTCCCGCGGACCGGCGAACCGGGATCCCTGACCAGCGATTCGACTCGCCGGGACGGCGTCGTCACCGGGGGTGACGTTCGCGCGACCTTGATCGACTACCTGGGTCGAGCGCCGCTCGTCGCGCGTGACGTGCCCGCCGGCTCACCGATCGAGATCATCCCGGGGCCCCCGCCGTTCGAGCTCCACGAGCGGTACCTCGCGCAGCGCCGGATGTACGTCCCCATCGGGACGGCGGGAGGTATCTACCTCGCGATCGCGGGGCTCGGCGGGATCGCGGCGCTCGCGCTGGGGAGCCGGGTCCCACGCGCGGTTCGAAGGATCTTCGGATGGGGTTGCCTCTCGGTCGCGGCGCTCGCGACCGCGTTCCTCGCGGCGGGACACCTGCCCGATCTGACGTACGCCACCGTCGTACCGTTCGTCGCGCTGGTGACGGTGTTCGGGACGCTGGCGTTCGCGCCGCTCGAGCACCGCGACGTGCTGCTGATCCCCGCGGGGATCGGGATCGCCGTCCTCGCGTACTTCGCGATCGAGACGCTCCTCGGCTGGACGGCCGCGCTCACGCCGTTCGTGGGCGGTTCCGAGCTCGACGGGGGCCGCTTCTACGGTCTGCCGAACGTCTTCATCGGCCTCCTGATCGGCGCGTGCCTGTGGATCGCGCAACGACTCCGGACCGCCGCCGGCTTCGCGCTCCTGGTGGTCGTCGCCGTGTTCGCCGGGTTCCCCTACCTGGGCGCGAACCTCGGAGGCGGCGTCTCGCTGTTCGCGGCGGCCGGTCTGTGGCTCGCGATCCGCGAACGTGAGCGGCTCGGCGTGTGGAAGGGCCTCGGGGTGTTCGTCGGCGTGACGGTGCTCGGCACGGCCCTGATCCTGGCGGCCCACGCGATCTCGCCGTTCGAGACGCACGTGACGAGGTTCGAGGAGCAGGCGGGCGGGCTCGGGGGCGTGCTCGAGAAGGTCATGGGACCGGCTCCGGGTCGGGTTCGACCTGATCGCGCGGAACCCGTTCGCGCTGATCCCGGTGCTCGGCCTGCCGATCGCGATCGCCGCGGTGCTCCGGCCGCCGGCCGCGCTGCGGCCGAGCCTGGAGCGCAGCCCCGCGTGGAGGGACGCGATCCTCGTCACACTGCTGGCCGGCGTGGTCGCCTACGTCGTGAACGACTCGGGGCCGGCGGCGGCCGGGTTCGCGTTCGGGCTGGGCCTGGGCGGGCTCCTGGGCGTGTCGCTCCTGTCCGGAGCCGGGAAGATGGGGGAGCCGTGAGCAGCCAGCAGCAGATCCCCCCGCGCCCCGACGGGCTCCACCCGGTCCCGGCGATGCCTCCCCGCCCCGACGCCTTCGACGTGACCGACGACCTGCGGCCCAAGGCGACCTGGAGCTGGTACGAGGCGCTCGTCGTCTACTTCCTCGCGTTCCTGCTCGCCGGGCTCGCGACGCTCCCGCTGATCCGGGTGATGGAGCCGGACACCGATCTGACGAACATCGTCCTGTCCGTCGTCGCGGCGATCGTGATCCTCGCCGTCCTGCTCTTGTGGCTCCAGGTCAAGCACCCCGGATGGCTCCGGGTGATGAGACTGCCCGAACCCGGAACCTGGCGCAAGCAGATCGGTTCGGGCGTCCTGTTCGGTCTGGGGCTGTACCCGGTCATGGTGATCGTCGTCGGGGGTCTCCTGACCGTCCTCCTGCAGGCGATCAGCGGCGAGCACGTCGAGGCGCCGGAACAGGTCGGCGAACACCTCCCGGCGATCGGGTCCGCGCTCACGATCGTCTACGCGATCGTGATCGCGCCGATCGGGGAGGAGCTGTTCTTCCGGGGCGTGCTGTTCCGCTCGCTCCGCGATCGGCACGGCTTCTGGGTGGGTGCGGTGGGCTCGTCGATCGGGTTCGGGCTGATCCACTTCATCCCGGGTTCGGCGGTCGACGCCGCCCTGCTGATGATCGTGATGTTCTTCACCGGGCTCGCGCTGTGCTTCATCTACGAACGGCGCGGGACGATCGTCGTCCCGATCGCCGCCCACATGACGTTCAACGTGATCGGCATCGTGCTGATCTTCGGGTTGCGGTAAGGAGGGCCGATGGCGCTGTTCCCCAGCGACGAGTGGCTGGCGCGGTACCGGGACCTGATCAACGGTTCCCAGGAGTATCGCGAGGCGGCCGAGGACTGGGAGGGCGACGTCGCGTTCTTCCTGGAGGCCGAGCCCGATCGCGGGGTGCCGGAGGATCTCGTAGCGTGGCTCGACCTGTGGCACGGCGAGTGCCGCGGAGCGCGGATGATCACCGCCGCGGAGGGCGACGCATCGGCGTACGGGATCCGAGCGCCCTACTCGCGGTGGCGCGAGGTGGTCCTCGGCGATCTCGAACCCGTCAAGGCGATGGTGCAGGGCAAGCTCAAGCTTCGCGGCGACCTGGCCAACATCGTTCGGCACGTGCGTGCGGCCAAGGAGCTCGTGCATCTCACGACGCTCGTGCCCACCGAGTTCCTCGGCAACGCCTGATCGATGCGGGCCGTCGTGTTCCGCGGCGTCGAACGCGTCGAGGTCGCCGACGTCCCCGATCCGGTCATCGAGGCGCCGGGCGACGCGATCGTGCGCGTCGGGCTGACGGCGATCTGCGGGTCCGACCTCCACCTGTACCACGGCAAGGCGCCGCTCGAGCCCGGCGACACGATCGGCCACGAGGCGATCGGGGTGATCGAGCAGGTCGGGCCCGACGGTCACGCGGTTCGCGCCCGGTCAGCGGGTGGTCGTCTCGTTCGACATCGCGTGCGGGGCGTGCTGGTTCTGCCGCAAGGGGCAGACACAGCTCTGTGAGGACTTCGGGTTCCTCGGCTACGGGATGTTCGGCGGGAGCCTCGGCGGCGCCCAGGCCGAGCTGCTCCGCGTCCCGGTGGCCGACGTCAACCTCCTGGCCGTGCCCGAGGGGCTCGACGACGACCGCGCGCTCTTCGTCGGCGACGCGCTGACCACCGGCGTCTACGCCGCCGGTCTGGCCGGGATCGAGGAGGGCGACACGGTCGCCGTCGTCGGGGCCGGACCGGTCGGCTTCTTCTGCGCGCAGGCAGCGCTCCCGAACGCGGCCTCGGTGCTCGCGCTCGATCTCGACCCGGCGAGGCTCGCGCTGGCCGAACGCACGGGGACGACCCCGATCGACGTCTCGGCTCGCAACGCACAGACCGCGGTGTTCGAGCACACGGACGGGCGCGGCGCGGACATCGTGATCGAGGCCGTCGGGACGCCGGCGGCGTTCGAGCGCTCGCTCGACATCGTGCGGCGGGGCGGCACCGTCGTCGTGATCGGCGTGTACACCAGCGAGATCGTCCAGGCCCAGATCGGCGTGTGGTGGATCCGGGCGCTGCAGCTCCGGTTCGCCGGCACCACGCCGGTCCACACCTGGTGGGAGCGAGCGATGGCCGAGGTGGAGGCGGGCCGGCTCGACCCCCGCCCGATCGTCTCGCACCGGCTCCCGCTCGAAGAGGCCCCGAAGGGCTACGAGCTGTTCGACACCAAGCAGGCGACGAAGGTCCTCCTGGAGCCGTGACCGTGTCGGTCTCGGTCGGACGACCGTGACGGTCAGGTTCGCCGACCCCGAGCCGAACGGGCTCGCCGACCTCGTCGGCCGGCTGATCGAGACCAACCTCGAGGCCGACCCCGATCGGCGCTCTGCTCCTGCACGACACCGTCGTACGGCTCAGAGCCTCCGACGCGGCGACCGCGACGACGATCACGCTGTCGAGCGCCGGGGTCGACGATCTCCAATGGCCCGGTGGAGCCGGCGGCCGCACCTGATCCTCGTCGCCGAGGCCTACGACCTGATCGAGCTCGCCGGCGCGCCGCTGCGGTTCGGGTTCCCGGACGCCCTCGATCCCGCGGGGGCGCGCGGTCATCCGTCGGATCGCCACCCGGCGCGTGCGAGTATCAGGCATGCTCCGCCACCCGATCCGGCTCTCGAGGTTCACGCGGCTGCTGTCGGTGGTCCCGTGAGTGTCCAGGCCGACCCCGTTCCCCTCCCGGCTCCGCCGCTCCGGCACCGACGATGGATCCCGGTCGCGGCGCTCGCCGTCGTGCTGGCCGCGGTGACGTCGGGGGGCTACCTCACCGCCGACGCGCTCGGCGAGGTCCGGGGAGGGGCCGTCGTCGTGAACGCGTCCGTACGGGTCACGCCGTTCCCCGGCTGGGAGCTCGCCGGCCGTTCGAGCGATCCCGACCGGATCCGTCTGACGAGCGGCAGCACCAGCCTCGACGTCGCCGCGTTGCCGTTCGACGGGACCGACGTCGACCTGCTCCGGGAGTACGTCGACAACATCCTGGAACCCGACGCCGAGCAGTTCCGCGTCTCGGAGGAGGTCGAACCCGTCCGCCTCGCCTCCGGGCTCACCGGATCGCGGATCGCGTACGTCGGGCTGTTCGGCGACGTCCAGGCACCGATCGAGGGCGAGGTGACCGCGGTGGTGTCGCCCTCGGGCCAGGGCGTGATCTTCGACGGGTGGGCGCCCGCCGGTCAGCTCCAGTTCGAGATCGACGAGATCGACGCGATGATCGAACGCGCGGAGATCGCCTGATGAGCGAGCGACGCGGGGGGCGGCTCGCGACCGAACCGCAGTTCGTCCGCATGCCGCGCAACTGGGGTCGCCAGACGTCGCTGTTCCAGTGGCGGCAGCCCGCCTTCTGGCTGTACGCGGTGATCGTGGTCGTCACCGCGGTCTACACGATCTCGCAGCAGCAGCTGTTCCAGAAGCTGTCGCCGTCGGGCTGGGCGCTGTCCTGGGGGCTCCTCCTCCTGTACGGCCTCCCGCTGTTCCTCGCGATCTACCTGCTCGACCTCTACGAGCGCGAGCCGATGTCGCTCGTGCTCGGCGCGCTCGTGTGGGGCGGCGTGGCGGCCACGGTGCTCGCGGGCATCGCGAACGAGGGCTGGGGCCTGGTCGTCGCCCGCCTCGGCGGACCGGTGTTCGCGGCCGAGTGGACGGCGGCCCTGACCGCGCCGTTCGTCGAGGAGACCGTGAAGGTCGCCGGCGTGATCCTGATCTACCTGATCGCCCGCGACGAGATGGACGACATGATGGACGGCTTCGTCTACGGCGCGATGGTCGGGCTCGGGTTCACGCTCGTCGAGGACGTCTTCTACTTCATCGCGATCTTCGGCGGATCGACCGGCGGGGTGCTCGCCGGCTTCTACGTGCGCGTGGTCTCGAGCGGCTTCTACGGGCACGTGTTGTACACGGGGCTGGCGGGCATGGGGGTCGCGTACTTCGTGTCCCGGCGCGGGGACGTGGCGTTCGGGCGGCGGCTCGCGGTCGCGCTCGGGCTGTTCGGCGCGGCGGTTGCGGCGCACTTCCTGTGGAACTCCCCGTTCCTGAACTTCTTCCCCTCCAGCGTGGACAGCTTCGGCGACTGGGTCCGGATCCCGTTCGCCGCGGCCGTCAAGGGCGCGCCGCTGCTGCTGTTCGTGGTCGTGATGGTCCGCCTGGCCCGTCGGCGCGAGCGCATGTGGATGGAGACCGCCCTGCGCTCGGAGGTCGACACGCCCTGGCTCTCCGAGGTCGAGCTCCGGGTGCTGCTCGACCCGAGCGCTCGGCGCCGGTCGCGGCGCGAGATGCGGGCCCGCGCCGGCGAGGCCGCCGAACGCCTGCTGAAGCGTCTGCAGAAGGAGCAGGTCAACCTCGCGATGGTGCGGACGCGGGTCCCGTCCGACGACGATCCCGCGCTGGTGCGCCAGCGCGCGCTCTGCGCCTCGCTCCGCGACGCCCTGGTGTCGATGCCGGGCGCGGCGCTCGCGGGGACCCGTCGCGAGGGTTGACGCGCCGCGCAGGATCGAAGCGGAGCGCGCTCGAGGTCACCGTTGCGGCCGTGAGCCGCGGGTAGGCTTCGGCCGTGAGCCTGACCGACGACGTCATCTCGGGCGACCCCCGAGCGGTCGCCCGAGCGATCTCGATGGTCGAGGACGGGGCGGAGGGCCTCGAGGCGCTCTCGGCCGAACTGTTCCCACGGACCGGACAGGCGACCACCGTCGGGCTCACGGGCTCTCCGGGGGTCGGGAAGTCCACGATCGTGGGCGAGCTCGTCCGGGCCGCGAGGGCGCAGGGGCGTTCGGTCGCCGTGCTGGCGATCGACCCGACCTCGCCGCTGTCGGGCGGCGCGCTGCTCGGCGACCGCCTGCGGATGCAGACCCACGCGACGGATCCGGGCGTGTTCATCCGCTCGATGGCGACGCGCGGGCACCTCGGCGGGATGGCGCTCGCCGCGCCCGAGGCGATCCGCGTGTTGGACGCGGCGGGGCACGACCTCGTGATCGTCGAGACGGTGGGGGTCGGGCAGGCCGAGGTCGACGTGGCGGCGGCGACCGACACCACCGTGGTCGTCGTCTCGCCGGGCTGGGGCGACGCGGTCCAGGTCGCGAAGGCCGGCATCCTCGAGATCGCCGACGTCTTCGTGGTGAACAAGGCCGATCGGGAGGGCTCCGAGGTGGCGGCGCGGGATCTCGAACAGATGCTGCGGATGGGTCCCGAGCTCCCGTGGACGCCGCCCGTCGTGCCGACCACGGCGACCGAGGGCGTCGGCATCGAAGCGCTGTGGGACGCGCTCGAGTCCCACCGGGCGCACCTCGAGGCCTCCGGCGAGCTCGAAGGCGGACGACGCGACCGGCTCCTTCGGGAGGTCGAGAGCCTGTCGCTGGAGAGGCTCCGCGGCCGCGCGCGCGAGCTCCTCGCCGACGACGGCTCGCTGGCGGCCGACCTGACGGAGCGGCGGACCGATCCCTACCGGACCGCCGCTATCCTGGAGGAACGGATCACCGGAGGTCCGTGACCCGCGGCCCGGGCGCCGGCACACATCGGCGCCCGGAACCCCGAGGAGGCCGATGGTCGAGCAACGCGAACGCAGACCCGCCTCGGACGCCCAGCCGTCCGAGGCGCTGACGCTCTCGGGCGAGCCGCTCGAGCCCCTGTACGGCCCCGAGGACCTGGCGGGGTTCGATCCCGAGGCGAAGCTCGGACGGCCGGGTGCGTACCCGTTCACCCGCGGCGTCTACCCCACGATGTACCGCGGCCGGCTGTGGACGATGCGGCAGTTCGCGGGGTTCGGTTCGGCCGCCGAGACCAACGCGCGCTACCGCTTCCTGCTCGAACGCGGCCAGGGCGGCCTCTCGGTGGCGTTCGACATGCCCACGCTGATGGGCCGTGACTCGGACGACCCGCTCGCCGAGGGGGAGGTGGGTCGGTGCGGCGTGGCGACCGACACGCTCGAGGACTTCGACGCGCTGTTCGACGGGATCCCGCTCGGCGACATCTCGACGTCGATGACGATCAGCGGCCCGGCGGTGGTCGTGTTCGCCTACTTCCTCGCCGCGGCCGAGCGACAGGGCGTCCCGTGGGAACGCCTGGACGGGACGCTGCAGACCGACATCCTCAAGGAGTACATCGCCCAGAAGGAGTGGAACTTCCCGCCACGGCCGCACCTCCGCCTGATCGGCGACCTGATGGCGTTCTGCCTCGAACGCGTTCCGCGCTGGCACCCGATCAGCGTCTCCGGCTATCACATCCGTGAGGCCGGCGCGAACGCGTGGCAGGAGCTCGCGTACACGCTCGCCGACGGGTTCGCCTACGTCGAGCTCGGCCTGGACCGCGGGCTCGACGTCGATCGGTTCGCGCCGGGCCTGTCCTTCTTCTTCAACGCGCATGTCGACTTCTTCGAGGAGATCGCGAAGTACCGCGCCGCGCGCCGGATCTGGGCGAGATGGCTCAAGGAGCGATACGGCGCGAAGGACGAGTCCTCGATGCGGCTCCGGTTCCATACGCAGACGGCGGGGGTCTCGCTCACGGCGCAGCAGCCCATGAACAACGTCGTCCGGACTACGATCGAGGCCCTGGCAGCCGTCTTGGGGGGCACGCAGTCGCTGCACACGAACGCGCTCGACGAGGTGCTGGCGCTGCCGACCGAGGAGGCCGCCAAGCTCGCACTCCGGACCCAGCAGATCATCGCGCACGAGACGGGCGTCCCCGACGTGATCGACCCGCTGGGCGGCTCCTACTTCCTCGAGACGCTCACCGACCGGATGGAGGAGCTCGCCGAGGCCGAGTTCGCGCGCATCCTCGCGATGGGCGAGGGCTCGATGCTCGAAGGGGTCCTGACCGGCATCGAGCGAGGGGTCTTCCAGCAGGCGATCGCCGAGTCCGCGTTCCGCGAGCAGGAGCGGTTCGAGCGGGGCGACCTGGTCAAGGTCGGCGTGACCGACTTCGTCGAGGCGGGGGAGCAGCCGATCGAGATCCTCGAGATCTCCGGCGGCGTGGAGACCGACCAGGTCGAGCGAGTGCGCGACGTCCGCGAGCGCCGAGACACCGCGACCGCGCATGCCGCACTGGACCGCCTCCGAGAGCTCGCCGCCACCGACGCCAACCTCGTCGAACCACTCGTGGACTGCGCCCGGGCGCTGTGCACCGAGGGCGAGATCGTCGAGGCCCTGCGCGGCGTGTTCGGCTCCTACACCGAGACGCCTCGCGTTCTGAGCGGCCCGCTCCGGCCTCCTCTAGTTGCAAGAGCACGCAGTTGCCAGAAGCTGCGCCAGCGTGCTTTCATGAGGTCTTCGGTTTCGGGGAAGGACCGGAGGATCATGCTCGCTGCCCACGAGGCCCTCGGTGTCGGCGTCATCGTGTCGGCGTTCCTGTTCGGGTTCCGCCACGGCATCGACTGGGACCACATCGCGGCGATCACCGACATCACCAGCTCGCAGGAGGAGCGGGGCCGGGCCCTCGAGTACGGGACGATCTACGCGCTGGGTCACGCGCTCGTCGTGTTCGTGATCGGGGTCGCGGCGATCGTCCTGGGGGCGAAGCTCCCCGACGGCGTCGACGCGGTCATGGAGCGGGTCGTCGGCGTCACGCTCGATCCTGCTCGGCGTCTACGTGTTCACCGCGCTGGTGCGGCACGGGCGCGAGTTCCGGATGCGCAGCCGCTGGATGCTGATCTTCAGCGGCGTCCAGGGCGCGTTCCGCAAGGTCCGCGGGGGACGCGGGCGCGAGGCCCACGACCTCGAGCCCGTCCACCGGCACGCCGGGAGGAACCGTCGATGTCGGTCACGGTCGCCGAGGACATCCCGGTGTCCGAATGGCACCACGGCCACCACGGGCGTCCGGGCCACCATCACCACAAGCACCCGGAGCCGGGCGACGACGCGTTCATGAACTACGGCCGCGGGACGGCGTTCGGCGTGGGGATGCTGCACGGCGTCGGCGCCGAGACCCCCACCCAGGTCGTCATCTTCCTCACGGCGGCGGGCGCGGGCGGAGCGTCGCCGGGATCGCGATCCTGGTCGTGTTCCTCGTCGGGCTGCTCGCGTCGAACACCTTGATCACGTTCGGCTCCGCGTTCGGCTTCGTGACGGCGTCGAAGAACTGGACCCTGTACGTCACGGTGGCGGTCCTGACGGCATCCGCGAGCCTGATCATCGGGACCCTGTTCCTGCTCGGGAAGGGCGCCGTGCTGCCCGCGTTGTTCGGCGGGTAGGG
>CAVZUW010000003.1:0-97257 GCA_963778545.1 uncultured Actinomycetes bacterium
GTCCGCGACGTCCGCGAGCGCCGAGACACCGCGACCGCGCATGCCGCACTGGACCGCCTCCGAGAGCTCGCCGCCACCGACGCCAACCTCGTCGAACCACTCGTGGACTGCGCCCGGGCACTGTGCACCGAGGGCGAGATCGTCGAGGCCCTGCGCGGCGTGTTCGGCTCCTACACCGAGACCCCTCGCTTCTGACCAAGTAGCCTTATTGCAAGACTTTGCAAGTAGCCGGTAGAGTAGGTGCTCGTCCTCGCGAAGGAGAGCACCCAAGCCATGCGGAAGCGTCTCGCCGTCTCCGTGGTCGCCCTGGCCGTGGCCGCGGGGCTCCTCACGGCCTGCCAGGCGCCCGCCGACAACGGCAAGGTCCAGGTCGTGACGACCGTGGCGCCCATCACGAACATCGTCCAGAACATCGGGGGCGAGCTCGTGGACGTCACCGGGATCGTGCCCGAGGGGACGAACAGCCACACGTTCGAGCCCGCGCCCTCGGACGCCCAGGCCCTCGCGGAGGCCGACGTCGTGTTCATCAACGGCCTGCACCTGGAGGAGCCCACCCGCGAACTGGCCGAGGCCAACGTGCGCGACGGTGTGCCGATCGTCTCGCTGGGCGAGCGGACGATCACGCCCGACCAGTACATCTACGACTTCTCGTTCCCTCGCGCGGGCGGCGACCCGAACCCGCACCTGTGGACCGACCCGCTGTACGCGAAGCGCTACGCCGAGATCGTCACGAACACGCTGTCCGAGCTCGATCCCGAGTCCGCCGAGCTGTACGAGGAGAACGACCAGGCGTTCGCCGAGCGGATCGACGAGCTCGACCGCGACGTCCGCGACGTGACCGAGACCGTGCCGCCCGAGAACCGCGTCCTGCTCACCTACCACGACTCGTTCCCCTACTTCGCGCGGGAGTACGGCTGGACGATCATCGGCGCGATCCAGCCCTCGGACTTCGCCGAGCCCACGGCCCAGGAGGTCGCGCGGCTGATCGATCAGATCCGCGCGCAGCACGTGCCGGCGATCTTCGGCTCGGAGGTCTTCCCGAGCCCGGTCCTGCAGCAGATCGCGAACGAGACCGGCGCCCAGTACATCGACGACCTGCGCGACGACGACCTGCCCGGCGACAACGGCGACCGCGACCACAGCTACTTCGGCCTGATGGCGTTCGACTTCCGGACGTTCATGGGCGCGCTGGGCGGCGACGTGAGCGCGTTCGACGGGTTCGACGTGGCGAACATCGAGCCCGGCACGACCGTGGACTACGCCTCGTGAACGAGCTCGTCACCTTCGACAAGGTCACGTGCCGGTACGGCAAGGAGCCGGTGCTGGTCAACGTCGACCTGACCGTGTCCGAGGGCGACTTCGTCGGCATCGTCGGCCCGAGCGGGAGCGGCAAGACCACGCTGCTGCGCGCGATCGCGGGCGTGGTGCGGCCGATCGCGGGGCGGATCCACCGCGACCGCGAGGTGGCCGTCGGCTACGTGCCGCAGGTCGAGACCGTGAACTGGTACTTCCCGGTGACCGTGCGCGAGGCCGTGATGATGTCGCGGATCGACGGCCGCGTCGTGCCCTGGGCCTCCGAACGGGACACGCGCGACGCCGACGACGTGCTCGAACGCCTGGGGATCGGCGACCTGGGCGACCGGCACATCCGCGAGCTCTCCGGCGGGCAGCAGCAGCGCGTGTTCGTCGCCCGCGCCATGCTCCGTCGCCCCAAGCTCCTGCTGATGGACGAGCCGACCTCGGGCGTGGACGTTCGAACGCGTCACGACGTCATGCACCTGATCCATGAGCTCCACCACGACGGCCTGGCGATCGTGCTCACCACGCACGACCTGAACGGGATCGCGGCCCACCTGCCCAGGCTCGTCTGCCTGAACCGCGAGGTGATCGCGGTCGGCCGGCCGCAGGAGGTCATCACCCCCGAGGTGCTCGAACGCACCTACGGCGCGCCCCTCGAGGTGCTGTCCCACGGCGGCATGCCCGTGGTCGTGGAGCACTACCCCGAGGTCGAGGAGGTCGATCGCACCGTCGTCCAGCTTCGGGAGGGGCATCATGGACACTCTGCTTGAGCCGTTCCGATACGAGTTCTTCCGCAACGGGATCGCCGTGGCCACGCTCGCCGGCGCGCTGTGCGGCCTCGTGGGCGTGTACGTCGTCCTGCGGGGGATGAGCTACGTCGGGCACGGCCTGTCGCACGCGATCTTCGGCAGCGCGGCGGCGTTCTTCGCGCTCGGATTCAGCTTCTACGCGGGCGGGGCGATCGGGGGTCTCGCCGCCGCGGTGCTGATCCTGCTGATCGCCCGGCGGCGCTCGATCGGCGCCGACGCCGCGATCGGGGTGATCACCTCCGCGGCGTTCGCCGCGGGCATCATCATCATCTCGCTCCACGGGGGGTTCACGCGGAACCTCGAGGCGGCGTTGTTCGGCAACGTCCTGGGGGTAACCCCCGGCGACGTGGCTGCCGTCGGCGTCGTCACGATCGCGACGGGTCTGACGGTGTTCCTTCGATACCGGCAGCTGCTGTTCACGACGTTCGATCCCGAGGTCGCCGAGGTGTCTGGGGTGTCGACCGCCGCGAACGACGTCCTGCTGGCCATCATGCTGACGGCGCTCATCACCGTGTGCATGACCGTCCTGGGCGTGACGCTGATCGCCGCGATGCTGGTCATCCCGGCGGTGATCGGCCGCCTGCTCACCGACAGCTTCCACAAGATGCTCTGGATCTCGGTGATCACCGGCACCTTCTGCGGGTTCGTGGGCGTGTACCTGTCGTACTACCTGGACTGGGCGTCCGGCCCCGCGGTGGTGCTGACGGCCGCGATCCTGTTCGCGATCGCGTACGGCTTCTCGTCCGTCAAGCGTCGCCGACTGCCCGAGGCGGCGCTCGACGCGCACGTCGGGTAGCGAGCGTCGCTCAGCCGGCGGCGCCGCGCGCCTTCTTGCAGTCGGCGCACAGGCCGCCGATCGCGAAGTGCGTCAGATCGGGCTCGAACCCGTGGTGCTGTTCGATCAGTCGGATCAAGGCGTCGGCCTCGCCGATCGACAGGTCGTCCTCGTCCCCGCAGTTCGAGCAGGTCAGGTGGACGTGGCCGGCCTCCTCGGTCCGGTGGTACTCGGCCCCGCTTTCCAGGTGCGCATGGGCGAGGACCCCCATCTCCTCGAGCAGGGCCAGCGTCCGGTAGATCGTCGAGGCGTTCACGCCCGGCATGTCCCCCTGGACCTTGCGGGCCAGAGCCGTCGGGGAGATGTGGCCCTGCGTGCGCATGATCTCGGCGACGATCGCCCGCCGCTGCGGGGTCATCCGCAGCCCGCGCTCGCGCAGGGCCGAGATCACGTCCACGTTCGAGGCCCGGTCCGCTAGCTGGCTCATAGGGCGAGTGTAGCAGTGAGTTGCAGGTGCAACGGCCTCGCTCGGAGCGGTCTCGCGGGCGACGGTCTGCGAGGATAGGCCGTCCATGGGGGAGTTCGTCCGCATCGACACCGAGGGCGGGGTCGCGACGATCCGCATCGACCGGCCGCCGGCCAACGCGCTCGCCCGCGCCGTGTCGGTCGAGCTCTCCGAGGCCGCAGAGACCGTCACGGGGGACGACGCCGTCCGAGCCGTGGTCGTCTGGGGCGGCGAGCGGATCTTCGCGGCGGGCGCCGACATCAAGGCGATGGTCGGCTACGGGCCGGAGGAGGTCGCCGAGGACGTCGGCGGTCTCGAGCGGGCGTGCCGCGACCTCGAGGCGGTCCCGAAACCGACGATCGCCGCGATCAACGGGTTCGCGCTCGGCGGTGGGCTCGAGATCGCCCTCGCGTGCGACTTCCGGTTCGCCGCCCAGGACGCACAACTCGGGCTGCCCGAGATCAAGCTGGGGATCATCCCGGGCTCGGGCGGTACGCAGCGGTTGCCGCGCCTGGTCGGCCTCGCGAAGGCCCGCGACCTGATCTACACGGGCCGGCAGGTGGACGCCGCCGAGGCGCTCGACATCGGGCTCGTCGACCGGGTCGCACCGGCGGCCGACCTGATCGGGCTCGCGAGCCAGATGGCGCGCTCGTTCGTCGAGGGCCCCTCGCTCGCGTACGCGGCCGCCAAGCGTGCGCTCGCGGCCGCCGACCGCCCGCTCGACGAGGGGCTGCGCGTGGAGCGCGAGGCGTTCGTCGCGCTGTTCGCGACCCGGGATCAGGAGGAGGGCATGCGCGCCTTCCTCGACAAGCGCGAGCCGAGGTTCGAGGGGAGGTAGCGTGCGCGTTCGGCAGGCCACGGTGGAGGACGTCCCGGTCCTGGTCGCCCTGTTCCAGGAGCTCGACCGGATGCAGGCGGACTGGCGGGTGTTCACCCCCCGACCGGGCTTCTACGACGAGGTCGGCTCCAAGTACAACGAGGCGCTCGCGGACCCCGACACGGTCGTCCTGGTCGCCGAGGACGAGGACGGCGAGGTGGTCGGGATGGCGTACGGCGAGGCCCGAACCCCCTCCCGGTTCTCGGACGAGCGAGCGCTCGAGCTCTCGGGCGTGGTCGTGCGTGCCGGCTACCGGGGACGGGGGGTCGGCCGGGAGCTCGTGCACGAGGCCGCCCGGTTCGCGGCCGACCGGGGGGTCCGCTGGGTCGAGCTGAAGACCTTCGCCCCCAACCGAGGCGCCATGGAGTTCTGGGAAGACCTGGGGTTCACCGCCCGGGTCGTCCAGCTCACGAGCCCCACGAAAGGCCTGCTGGAGCGGCTCGAGGGGCGCTGACAGGCACGGAACTCGCCGCGATCGGGGGTGCCTGGGAACGAACCGGGCCGCCGATTGGTTCGAATGAACGGTCGAAGCCTCGGGAGACCCGAGGCGAGTTCGAACCGAGGCGAGGAGAGGATCGATGTCCGACTCGGCATACCGCGGAGCCCGCATCCGCGAGCTCCCTCGGGCCAACCGTACGTACCCCGGAGGTCGGGTCTGCGCAGCCGAGGGGTGCAGCACGAAGCTGTCGATCTACAACCGATGGGATCTGTGCTGGCAGCACGAGCCCGTCCATACGTACATCTCTCGCGGCAAGCGCAGGAGCCGCAAGGAGATGGAGGCCGCGTAAGCCCCCTACGCGCCTTCCCTACGGAAGCCCTCCCGCGGATGCGGGGGGGCTTCCGGCCTAGGGACAACGTCTCATCAAGGGCCTCGGAGACGGTCCCGACAATCCCTTCAGAACCGCTCCCTCACAGGAAGCAGCGGACCTGCATGCCACCCGACCTGGGCTCCCCCGAGATGCGCGAGGCGCGTTGCCCCTACTGCGAGCGCGAGGTGCTCGTGTACGAGACCCCCCCGCGGTGCCCCCTGTGCGCCTGTCCCCTCGACGAGGACCGGATGCGTCCCTACGTCTGGCCCGACGAGGAACCCTCGCCCTCGGGCTGACCCGAGGCCAGCACGCGGTCCGCGATCGCCTGCGCCTCGTCGAGACGCTCCCGGTCGACGAACAGGCGGACGCTCCGCTCCCAGATCTGGCTGAAGAAGCCCGGGTTCTTGTACCACCACACGATGCCGGCCTTCTCGAGCTCGCCCGCGATCGCCTCGGCGTGGTCGTGGGTGAAGGCGCCGAGGTGGACGGTATGGACGTCGTCGCTCACGGCACGAGCACCGCGGGCCGCCACCCGCGGACCGAGCTCACGAGCGCGAGCTCCTCGGCGTCGACGAGCTCGTCCACCGTGACGGGCCGCTCGGTCGAGCTTGCCCTCCCGGAGCAGCACGGTCCGGTAGGTGCCGGCGAGCAGGCCGGCGTCGATCGGCGGCGTCACCCACGCGCCCTCCCGGCGGACGGCGAGGTTCGCGATCGTCGATTCGGTCACCTCGCCTCGGTCGTTGACCAACAGGACGTCGTCGACGTCGGGCCGCCGCTCGCGGCGCCGCTCGTAGGGCGCTCGGCGGGTCGTCTTGTGGAAGAGCCACACGTCCGACGGGTCCACGGGCTCGTCGTCGAGCGCGACGCGGACCGATCCGTCCGCCCGGCGGCAGGTCCCGAACCTCGGTGGACAGCCCGCCGTCGCGCGCGAGCGTCAGCCGCACGACGCTCGGGGCCGCGACCTCGTCGACCGAGCGCTTGAGCGCCGCGGCGGCGGCCTCGGGCTCGAACCGGAAGCCGAAGTACCGCGCGGATGCGGCGAGCCGCTCGAGGTGTTCGTCGACGTGCCGGAACCCCTCGGCCGGTACGTGCGCGAGGCTCTCGAACAGCTCGAACGCCGGTCGCACCTCGGTCAGGACCCGCGCCTTCGCCACGATCTCCTCGTACTCGCCCGACGCCGACGAGTCGTGGGTGATGCCGCCGCCGACGCCGTACTCGGCCGTGCGGGTCTGCCCGTCCAGGGCCACCGTTCGGATCGCGACGTTGAAGTTCGCGCGGGGCTCGCCGGTCCCCGGCGGCGCGAGGTAGCCGATCGCGCCGCAGTACGGGCCGCGGGCCGAGTCCTCGAGGTCCGCGATGATCCTCGTCGTGCGCACCTTGGGCGCGCCGGTGACCGATCCGCTCGGGAACAGGGCGCGGAACGTGTCGAGCAGCGTGATCTCGGGGCGCAGGTCGCCCTCGATCGTCGAGGTGAGCTGCCACACGGTCTCGTAGCGCTCGGGCTCGAGCATGCGCTCCACCTCGACCGAACCCGTCCGGCAGACCCGGCCCAGGTCGTTGCGGAGCAGGTCGACGATCATCGCGTTCTCGGCGCGCTCCTTCGACGAAGCGACGAGGCCCGCCGCGATCTCCTCGTCCTCGGCCAGCCAGCGGCCGCGCGGTGCGGTGCCCTTCATCGGGCGCGTCGTGATCCGGCCCCCGTCGATCCGGAAGAACAGCTCCGGCGACGCGGAGAGCACCCGGTAGCGCCCCAGGTCCAGGAACGCCGCGAACCCGCCGCGCTGCGCGAGGCACAGGTCTCGGTAGAACCCGCGCTCGTCGCCCTGGATCATCGCCCGGAGCCGGATCGTGTGGTTCACCTGGTAGGTGTGCCCGGCGGCGATCAGCTCGCGGATGCGTTCGACGGTCGCGTCGTAGGTCGCTCGATCGACGCTCGGGCGCCACGGCGAACCCGCCGATCCGGAGGGGTCGGCCCGTCCGGGTTCGAGCGGCGGGAGGTCCTCCTTGCGTTCGAACAGCGCGAACCACGCGAGCGGGAGCTCCGCGAAGGGATCGTCGGGCGCTCGGACGCGCACCGAGAGCTCGGGGTCGAGGCCGGGCGCCGCCTCGTACGCGACGAACCCCGCCGCCCACAGCCCTCTCGTAGCGGCCGACTCCGCCGCGTCGATCGCGCCGGCGACCTCGCTGGGGCGCCGGGCCTCGATCACCCCGACGGGCTCGACGAGCCGGAACGCTCGCTCGGCGCCGGCCACCAGGTCGTCGAAGCGCGCCTCGATCACGTCAGGGCTCCCTCAGGTCCTGCGAGCTCGGATCTCCTCGATCACCTTCGGGACGACCGCGAGCGCGTCGCCGACGATGCCGAGGTCGGCGAGGCGGAAGATCGGCGCGTCACCGTCCTTGTTGATCGCGATGATCCGCTTGGCGCCCTTCATCCCGACGACGTGCTGCGTCGCGCCGCTGATCCCGACCGCGATGTAGACCTCGGGCTTGACGGTCTTGCCGGTCTGGCCCACCTGGTACGAGTAGGGCACCCACCCCGCGTCGACCACGGCCCGGCTCGCCCCGACCGCGGCGTCGCCGATCGCGGCGGCGAGGTCGTCGAGCAGCTTGAAGTTCGACGGGTCCTGGAGACCGCGTCCGCCCGCGATCACGACCTTGGCGTCCTCGAGCCGGGGACCGGCGGCGGTCTCCTCGTGGCGCTCGACGCGGCGGACCGTCGTGAGCTCGTCGGGGATCGGCGTGTCGACGGCGACGACCTCGGCGGTGCCGCCGCTCGGCTCGGGCGCGAACGACTTCGGGCGCACGAGCACGAGCCGCGGTGCGTGTCCCTCGAGCGCGACGTCCACCACCCTGCTGCCGCCGAAGATCTGTGTCTGCGCGCCGTCGGCGCCGATCACGTCGGTCGCGTTGCTCATCAACGTCGTCCCGAGCTTGGCCTGCAGCCGCCCGGCGACGTCGCGCGCGTCGTAGCTCGTCGAGAACAGGACGAGATCGGGCGCGTGCTCCTCGATCAGCCCGTGGAGCGTGTGCGCCGCGGGCCGGCCGAGCGTGTCCGCGTACACCTGGTCGTCGCTCGCGAACACCCGGGCGGCGCCGTGCTCGCCGAGCGCGGGCGCCGCGGACGTCGCCCCCGGACCGAGCGCGACCGCGGCGACCTCGTCGCCGATCGAACGAGCCTTGGTGAGCAGCTCGAGCGCGGACGAGCTCGGCCCCTCGGGCGTGACCTCGGCGTAGACCCAGACCTTCGTCACGTCAGATCGCCTTCGCCTCGGCCAGCAGCTCGGCGATCTTGGCTGCGGCGTCGTCGCCGGCCTGGATGACGACGCCGGCCGACTTCTCGGGCGCCTCCGAGACCGAGGTGACGCGTTGCGCGGGGGCGATGTCGGTCTCGGACACACCGAGGTCGGCGAGCGACAGCTGCTCGAGCGGCTTGGACTTCGCGGCCATGATGCCCTTGAGGGTGGGGTAGCGCGGTTCGGCGGCGCTCCCGGTCACGGTCACGAGCGCGGGCATCGGGCTCGTCACGACGTCGTAGCCGGCCTCGGTCTGCCGTTCCACGCGGAGCGCGCCGTCGTCGACCTCGACCTTGCGTGCGAAGGTCGCGCTCGGCACGCCGAGGAGCTCGGCCACGGTCATCGGGAGCGTCCCGGTGTAGCCGTCGGTGGATTCGACACCGGCGAGGACCAGGTCGAACGGCGCCCGCCCCACGACGGCGGCGAGGACCCTCGCGGTCGCGAGCGCGTCGGCGCCTCGAAGCGCGGGATCGGTCACGAGCACCCCGCCGCTCGCGCCCATCGAGAACCCCTTGCGGAGCGCGGAGGTCGCGACCTCGGGGCCCATCGAGACCAGCGTCACCTCGCCGCCGTGCGCCTCGACGAGCTGGAGCGCGGCCTCGACCGCGAACTCGTCCCCGGGGTCGAGCGCGCCGTCGACGCCTTCGCGAACGAGGAGGTGGTCCTCCCCGAGCGTGGGCGTCCCCTGCGGTTCGGGGACGTACTTGACGAGCACGACGACGTTCACCGGATCTCTGCTCCTCGGTCTCTCGTTAGGGTCGCTCGCTGGGCCCGAGGATACCCGTGGCGACGATGACGCATGCACCTCGTAGCATCTGACCCATGCCCTCGAAGGGATCCGTGCTCGTCGCGATGTCCGGCGGCGTCGACTCGTCGGTCGCCGCGTGCCTGCTGCTCGAGCAGGGCTACGACGTGGTGGGCTCGCACATGCGGTTGGTCCACCTCGACGGTGTGGAACACGGTTGCTGCGGCCCCGCCGCGCGGAACGACGCCGCGGAGGTCGCCCGGATCGCGGGGTTCCCCTTCGAGATCTGCGACCTGTCCGACGAGTTCGAGCGGACCGTGATCGGCGACTTCGTGGCCGAGCACGAGGCCGGCCGCACCCCGAACCCGTGCGCTCGCTGCAACGGCGAGATCAAGTTCGGCGCCTTCCTGCGCCGAGCGGACGAGCTCGGGGTCGACGCCGTGGCGACCGGGCACTACGTGCGGACGGATCGGCGCGACGGTCGGCTCCGGTTGCTCCGCGGCGCCGACCGCTCGAAGGATCAGTCGTACATGCTGCACATGCTCGGCCAGGGCGAGCTGTCGAGGTCGCTCTTCCCGGTCGGCACGATGCCGAAGTCCGACACGCGCGCGGCCGCGGAGCGCTTCGGGCTGCCGGTCGCGAGCAAGCCCGATTCGCAGGAGCTGTGCTTCGCGCCGAGCGGCGAGGCGGGCGCGTACCTGGCCTCGGTCGCGCCGCACCTGATGCGCGAGGGTGAGGTCGTCGACACGGACGGACGCGTGCTGGCGCGGCACGGGGGTTCGGCGGCGTTCACGATCGGGCAGCGGCGAGGTCTCGGCGTCTCGGGACCCGAGCCCTCCTACGTGCTCGAGATCGACCCCGCGGCGAACCGGGTGGTCGTCGGGCCGGGGGAGCTGCTGGCGCGGTCGGGCGTGATCGCCGATCGTGTCTCGTGGGTGGCCGGCGAGCCGCCGTCCGCGGGACCGTTCGAGGCCGTGGTTCGGATCCGATACCGAGGCGACGACGCCGCGGCCGTGGTCGAGCCGCTCGGGGACGCGGTCCGCATCGAGTTCCGGACCCCGCAGCGCGGCGTGGCGCCCGGGCAGAGCGCGGTCGTGTATCGGGGCGACGAGCTGCTCGGCGGCGCTCGCATCGTCGACGTGCTCCGCTGAGCTGAACCGAGCGCGGTCGGGCGCCGGATGAGCACGGGGCGGTCGGCGAGCCCGGATATCATCGCCAGGTGGAGGACCCCCGGCCGTGAGGCTGCTCAGGCGCAAGTCGCGCACGTTCGAGATCCAGGTGCAGGAGATGACCCTGCACATCCAGGCCGCGACCGATGTCGACGAGGAGTCCCGGGCCGCCGCCCTGTCGTTCTGGGAGATCCTGCACACGTACTCGATCCGCAACCCGGAGTTCCGCTCGTCCAAGCGCCCCGTGAAGGTGCCGGGCGACGCCCCCGAGATCGTGCGCGAGATCGCCTCGACGGCCGCACGGGCGGGGGTGGGCCCGATGTTCTCGCTCCAGGGCGCGGTCACGGACCACGTCGGCCGGTTCCTGGCGCGCGAGGTGAGCGAGGTCACCGTCAACTGCGGCGGCGACTATTCGATCCGCTCGCGGCGCCGGCAGAAGCTCACGGTCGTCCGCCGGCCGGGCTCGTCGGTGGCCGTCGTGGTCCCCGCCCATCGGGAGGGCGTCGGGATCTCGATGACCCTGGGGACCGGGGCCAAGCGTTCGGAGGTGGACGGGCTGGCCGTGCTGGCCGAGTCCTGCATGCTCGCGGGCGCCGCGGCCGCAGGGGTGCAGGCGATCCTGCCCAAGGAGAACGGGCTGCAGGGGGCGATGGCCTACCTCAAGCAGGTTCCCGGCGTGATCGGCGGCGTGGTGTTCCTCGACGAGCGGATCGGCATGGCCGGAGGTCTGGAGCTCGCGGCATGACGCAGCTCGCCACGCTGGCCGGAGGCGTGACGGCGGACGGGTGCGCGCGGATCCGAACACCGTGACGACGACGAAGGAGGAACGGGAGCTCGCGAAGGCGAAGCTCCGCGTCGAGGAGCTGCGCGAGCAGGCCAACTTCCACTCGTACCGGTACCACGTGCTCGACGACCCCGAGGTCTCCGACGCCGAGTACGACGACCTGATGAAGGAGCTCCGGGCGCTCGAGGAGCGGTTCCCCGAGCTCGTCACGCCGGACTCGCCCACGCAGCGGGTCGGCGGGACGCCGACGGACCTGTTCGCGCCCGTGGAGCACCGCACGCCGATGCTCTCGCTCGACAACGCGTTCAGCCGCGAGGAGATCGAGGCGTGGGCGGCCCGGGTCGAGCGGGGTGTCGGATCGGGCGCGACGTGCTCGTGCGAGCTCAAGATCGACGGGATCGCCGTCGCGCTCACCTACGAGGACGGCGTCCTCACGAAGGGCGCGACGCGCGGGGACGGCCGGATCGGCGAGGACATCACCGCCAACGTCCGGACGGTGCGCAGCGTCCCCCAACGGCTCCAGCTGAAGGACCCGCCCGCCTACCTCGAGGTCCGCGGCGAGATCTACCTGCCGGTGAAGGCGTTCGAGCGGCTGAACGATGAGCTGCTCGCCGCCGAGAAGCGGCCGTTCGCGAACCCGCGCAACGCGGCGGCGGGCTCGCTCCGCCAGAAGGACCCGAAGATCTCGGCCTCGCGACCGCTGGCGCTGTTCGTGCACTCGTTCGGGTACGCGGAGGGCATCCGCTTCGACTCGCACTCGGGCTTCCTGGACTGGTGCCGCGACGCCCGGCTGCCCGTTGCCCCTACCTCCGAGGTCAAGGAGGACGTCGACGGGGTGATGGCCTACCTCGAGCACTGGGAGGCCCACCGTCACAGCGTCGACTGGGAGGTCGACGGCGCGGTGATCAAGGTCGACCGGGTCACGCTGCAGCAGGAGCTCGGCGCGACGAGCCACGCCCCACGATGGGCCATCGCGTACAAGTTCCCGCCCGAGGAACGCACCGCCTTGCTGCGGAAGATCGACGTCCACACCGGACGCACCGGGAAGGTGACACCGTTCGCGGTGCTCGAGCCGGTGGTCGTGGGCGGCGTGACGATCACCTACGCCACGCTGCACAACGAGAGCGAGGTCGCGCGCAAGGACGTGCGCGAGGGCGACTCGGTGATCGTTCGGCGGGCGGGCGACGTGATCCCCGAGATCGTCGGGCCCGTGCTCGCCAAACGCAAGAAGGGCGCTCGGAAGTGGAAGTTCCCCACCACGTGCCCTTCGTGCGGGACCGAGCTCGTCCGGCCACCCGGCGAGGCCGACCACCGATGCCCGAACCCCAACTGCCCGAGCCGCAACGTCGAGTGGCTGTACTCGTTCGGCTCGCGCGGCGGGCTCGACATCGAGGGGCTCGGCTACATGACGGGGATGGCGCTGCTCGACCGCGGGATCGTGAAGGACCCGGCGGACATCTTCACGCTCACGGCCGAGGACATCGGCCAGCTCGAGGGGTTCGCGGACAAGTCGATCACGAACCTGCTGGCCTCGATCGAGCGCGCGAAGGACCGGCCGCTCTGGCGGCTGCTCACGGCGCTCAACATCCGCCACGTCGGCACGCACGTCGCGCAGGTGCTCGCGAACGCGTTCGTCTCGATCGACGCGCTGTTGGACGCATCGGCGCAGGACATCGACGACGTCGAGGAGATCGGCCCCGAGATCGCGAGGAGCGTGCACGAGTGGTTCGCCGACCGCGGCAACCGCCGGCTGATCGAGAAGCTGCGCGCCGCCGGCGTTCGGATGCAGGACGAGGTCAAGAAGCCCAAGGGCAAGCAGCCCCTCGCCGGCAAGAGCATCGTCCTCACCGGTGGACTGGAGAGCATGTCCCGCGAGGAGGCGACCGAGGCAGCGCAGGCCGCCGGCGCCCGGGTCGCCTCGAGCGTCTCGAAGAAGACCGATTTCGTCGTGGTCGGGACCGACCCCGGCTCCAAGGCCGCGAAGGCCGAACAGCTCGGCGTCGAGATCGTCGACGAGAAGGGGTTCCGCAAGCGCCTGGGCCGCAAGTAACGCCCGGCCGTCCACCTGTGGCACGATGCCCGCGTCCGAGCGGAGGGGGTGGCCGTTGGGGGCCGTCGTGATCGACGGGAACGCGATCGCCGAGCAGCTCCGGCAGAGCATCGCCGACGAGCTGCAGGTGCTGCGCCTGTCCGAGGTTCGGCCGGGCCTGGCCACGGTGCTGATCGGGGAGTCGTTCGACGCGCAGGCGTACGAGAAGCACGTGAAGCGGCTGGCCGAGAGCCTCGACTACCGGTACGTGTGCGAGCGCCTGCCCGAGGACATCGAGCTCGCCGACGTCATCGCCACGCTCGGCAAGCTGAACGCCGACCCTCGGATCACCGGCATCCTCGTGCTCCACCCGCTCCCGCCGCACATCCCCGAGGCCGAGATGAACAGCGCCGTCGACCCCCGCAAGGACATCGAGGCGGTGCATCCGATGAACGCCGGGCTGCTGGCGCAGGGCCGGCCGCGGTTCTTGCCCTCGACGCCCGCCTCGTGCTTCTACCTGCTCGACCACTACGCGGACGCTCACGGCGGCGGGCACGAGAGCTTCTACTCGGGACGGACGATGGTGGTGATCGGGCGTTCGAACAGCGTGGGCAAGCCCGCGCAGATGCTCGGGCTCCAGCGCAACGCGACCGTGATCGCCTGCCACAGCCGGACCAAGCCGCTCGAGGCCTACACGGTTCAGGCGGACATCCTGATCGTCGCCGCCGGCGTCCGCGGGATCGTCGACGGCTCGATGGTGAAGGAGGGCGTGGTGGCGGTCGACGTCGGGATCCACGCGGTCAAGGACGCGGAGACCGGCAAGACCCGGATGGTGGGCGACCTGGATTTCGAGTCGGTCGCCGCCAGGGCCGAGGCGATCACGCCGGTCCCGGGCGGCGTGGGGCCGATCACCGACGTGTGGCTCGTGGGCAACGCGCTGATGGCCGCGGCGATCGCCCATCAGGTGGAGCCGCGGTTCGGCCTGTTCCGCTGAGGGCCCGCCGGGCGTTCTCGCGGCCGCCGCTAGACTGCGCGCATGCCGGTCGAGATCGACATCGAGCACGTCGCGAGGCTCGCGCGCCTCGAGCTCACGGACGAGGAGAAGGAGCGTCTGCGCGACCAGCTCGGCGTGATCCTGGAGAACGCCGCGAAGGTGAGCGAGGTCGCGACCGATGATGTGCCGCCGACCGCCTACGCGATCCCGAGGTCGAACGTGCTCCGGCCCGACGAGATCACGCCGTCGCTCACGGTCGCGGAGGTCCTGTCGAACGCGCCCGAGGTCGAGGACGACCGCTTCAAGGTCCCGAAGGTCGTGGAGGTCGAATGACCGAGCTGTGCGACCGTTCGGGCAGCGAGCTCGCGGCCGCGCTGCGTTCGGGGGAGTGCTCGGCCGTCGAGATCCTCGAGTCGTGCCGCTCACGCATCGACGCCGTCGACGAACGGGTCGGGGCGTTCCTCGCGCGCACCGACGATCTCGCGCGCGAGCAGGCGCAGGCGGCCGACGCGAGGCTCGCCGCGGGCGATGCGCCGGGGGTCGCGGGGATCCCGCTCGCGCTGAAGGACGTGCTGTCCACGCGCGGCGTGACGACCACCTGCGGCTCGAAGATCCTCGAGACCTACGTCCCGCCCTACGACTGCACGCCGTGGGAGCGGGTCCGGGACGGACGGGGGCGTGCTGGTCGGCAAGACCAACTGCGACGAGTTCGCGATGGGCTCGTCGAACGAGAACTCGGCGTTCGGACCGGTCCACAACCCGTGGGACCTCCGGATGGTCCCCGGTGGCTCGAGCGGCGGGAGCGCCGCCGCCGTCGCGGCCGGTGAGGCGGTGTGGGCGCTCGGGACCGATACCGGCGGCTCGGTGCGGCAGCCCGCGTCGCTCTCGGGCGTGGTGGGGCTCAAGCCGACCTACGGCCTGATCAGCCGGTACGGGCTGATCGCGTTCGCGTCGTCCCTCGACACGGTGGGGACGCTGACGCGGAGCGTCCGTGACGCCGCGGTCCTGCTCTCGGCGATCGCGGGCAAGGATCCGATGGACGCCACCTGCCTGGACGAGCCGCGCCGCGACTACACCGATGGGCTCGAGGGCGAGATCTCGGGTCTCCGGGTGGGGGTGGTCAAGGAGGCGTTCGGCGAGGGCGTGGAGCCGGGCGTCCGCGACAGCGTCCGGCACGCGGTCGACGAGCTCGCGAACCTGGGGGCGCAGGTGGGGGAGGCGTCGCTCCCGCACGCGGACTACGCGCTCTCCGCCTACTACCTGATCGCGCCGTCGGAGGCCTCCTCGAACCTCGCGCGCTACGACGGCGTGCGCTACGGCCTGCGCGTCGACGGATCGGACTCGGTCGAGATGATGACCAGGACGCGGGGCGCGGGGTTCGGCGCCGAGGTCAAGCGCCGGATCATGCTCGGCACGTACGCGCTCTCGGCCGGCTACTACGAGGCGTACTACGGCCAGGCGCAGAAGGTCCGGACGCTGATCATCCGCGACTACGAAGCGGCGTTCGGGTCGTTCGACGTGCTGGTCTCGCCGACCTCGCCGACGACGGCCTTCCCGATCGGCGCGAAGGTCAACGACCCGCTCGCGATGTACCTGAACGACGTCTTCACGATCCCGGCGAACCTGTCGGGGATGCCGGCGATCTCGGTCCCGAGCGGCGTCGACGGGGCGGGCCTGCCGGTCGGCCTCCAGCTCACCGCGCCGGTCCTGGCCGAACCCACCCTGCTACGGGTCGCGAACGCCCTCGAGGCTGCGCTCGGGTTCGACGCTCGTCCCGCGCTGATCGCCGCCTGAGGGTTCGCGCGCGGCGCCGCCCGCCGACACGATCAGCGCGACCGCCACGACGATGATGACGCCGGCGAGCAGCGTGCTCGCCGTGAACGTCTCGTCCAGGAGCAGCGAGCCGACGATCACGGCGCCGATCGGCGTCACGTACGCGTAGGTCGCGACGAGCGACGTCCGCGCGTTGCGGAGCAGCCACAGGTAGCAGGTGAAGCCGATCCACGACCCGACGACCACGAGGTACCCGAGCGCGATCCACGACGCTCTCGAGATCGACCCGGTGTGGATGACCCCGAACTCGCCCGCGAGACCGCCCACGGCGACGAAGATCCCGGCCGCGACCAGCATCTCCATCCCCGCGGCCACGAGCGGGCGGCTCGGCAGCAGCGCGTTGCGCTGGTAGATCGAACCCGCGGCCCAGCATGCGGCGGCGCCGAGCGCGAGCACCAGCCCGCCCATGTCGATCTCGCCTTCGAGCGCATTCCCGCCGACGAGCAGCGCCGCGCCGACGAACCCGACCGCGAGCCCGATCACCACGAGACGCGGCTGGCGGTGCCCGAGGACGACCCGGTCGATCGCGGCCATCCACAGCGGAACGGTGGCGATCGCCAGGCCGGCCATCCCGGAAGGGATCGTGCGTTCGGCCCAGACGATGCCGCCGTTGCCGCCGAACATCATCAGCGCCGCCACGATGGCCGCGCCGCGCCAGTGGACCGCTCGAGGCCGGTCGCCGCGCCGGTCGCCGAACCGGAGGGCGACGGGCAGCAGCAGGCCGCCCGCGATCAGGAAACGGAGGCCGCCGCCGAGCAGCGGCGGCATCGTCTCGTTCACGACGCTGATGCCGACGAACGTCGTGCTCCACGCCACGTAGACCAGGGAGAGTGCCGTCCAGATCGCCGCGGGGGAGCCGCTCCGTCGAGCGGTCGGTTGCTCGATCGGAGCGGACATGCCGTTCACGATACGGCCGGCCCGAGGCGGCGTCACTATCGTTCGGACGTTTGGCGGTTACGTGCGCCGGGATCGCGACCGCGTTCCCGGCCGCTCGCGCGAACCGCGACCGGCCGCGACGCACGGCTCCGATAGGCTTGGCGCGTCATGGCGAACGCGTACGAGACCGTGATCGGGCTCGAGTGCCACGTCGAGCTCTCGACCTACACGAAGATGTTCTGCGGGTGCCGCAACGCGTTCGGGGCGCCGCCGAACTCGAACGTGTGCCCGGTCTGCCTGGGCCTGCCGGGCTCCCTCCCGGTGCCGAACGAACGCGCGATCGAGTCGATCGTGCGGATCGGGCTGGCGCTCGGCTCGGCGATCGCGCCCGACTCGCTGTTCCACCGGAAGAACTACTTCTATCCCGACATGCCGAAGGACTACCAGATCAGCCAGTACGACCTGCCCGTCTGCGTCGGCGGGCGGCTCGAGATCGAGGTCGACGGCGAGCGCAGGACGATCGGCATCACCCGCGTCCACATGGAGGAGGACACAGGCAAGACCTCGCACGTGGGTGCCGGAGGACGGATCGGGCAGGCCGACTACGCGCTCGTCGACTACAACCGCGCCGGCGTGCCGCTCGTCGAGTGCGTCTCCGAACCCGACATGCGCTCCGCCGAGGAGGCGCGCGCCTACTTCACCGAGCTGCGCGCGACGCTCGAGGCGCTGGACGTCTCGGACGTGCGGATGGAGGAAGGGTCGCTCCGCTGCGACGCGAACATCTCGACGCGGCGCGCGGGCGAGAGCGGGCTCGGCACCAAGGTCGAGATCAAGAACCTCAACTCGGTGCGCTCGCTCGAACGCGCGCTGCGCTTCGAGGAGGAGCGGCAGCGGAACGCGCTCGAGCACGGTGAGTCGCTCGTCCAGGAGACGCGGCACTTCGACGAGGAGACCGGCGCGACGCACACGCTGCGTTCGAAGGAGGAGGCGTTCGACTACCGGTACTTCCCCGAGCCCGACCTGCCGCCGCTCGAACCCGACCGCGCGTGGGTCGAAGGGCTCGAGGCCGCGCTCCCCGAGCTCCCGGCGGCGCGCCGCGACCGGTACGTCACCGGGCTTGGACTCAGGCCCGAGCAGGCCAGGATCCTCGCGGGCTCCCCCTCGACGGTCGCGTTCTTCGAGGCGACCGTCGCGCTCGGCGCCGATCCCGCATCCGCCGCGAACTGGATCACGCAGGACCTCGCCGGGCTCGTGAACACGGCGAGGATCGAGCTGGCCGCCGCCAAGGTGACGCCGCAGCACATCGCGGACCTCGTCGCGCTGGTGGGTGACGACACGATCTCGGCCACCGGCGCCAAGCAGGTGCTCGAGGAGGCGTTCGAGACCGGCGACGCGTCCGAGGCGATCGTCGAACGCCGAGGGCTGCGACAGGTGGTGGACTCGGCGGCGCTCGGGGCATGGGTGGACGAGGCGATCGCCGAGAACCCCGGGCCCGTCGAGCAGTTCCGCGGCGGCAAGGAGGGCGCGCTCAACGCGGTCCTCGGCCAGGTGATGAAGAAGTCCGGTGGCTCGGCCAACCCGAAGGCCGTCCGCGAGCTGCTCCTCCAGCGCCTGTCCGGGTCCTGAACCGGCCGCCGGTGAGGGTCGACCGGAGGGCGCCGAAACGCTACCCCTGGTGGCAGCTCATCCTGCTCGGCCTCGTGGCGATGGTCGAGGCGCTGTTCCGGCCGCTCGGACGCATGTGGCGCTCGGAGGACCCGCTCGACACGTACGGGCTCGCGCACTTCGGCAGCGTGGCCGGCGACGCGATGGTGGCGATCGCGCTCGCCGGCTCGATCTTCTTCGATATCCCGCCCGCCAACGCCAAGCTCAAGGTGGCGGCGTTCCTCGCGCTCACGATCGCCCCGCTCGCGGTCGCGGGGCCGTTCCTGGTACCGCTCCTCGACCGCGCGGGACCCCGGCGCGCGATCTCGTTCGGCGCGGCGCTGGCCCGGGCCGTCGTCTGTATCTACGCCGCCCCTCGGTTCGGCACGCTGCTGCTGTTCCCGTGCGCGTTCCTGCTCCTGGTGCTCTCGAAGGTGCACGCGATCACGAAGACCGGTCTCGCCGTCGCCTACGCGGGCCCGAACGAGGGTCTCGTGCGCGCGAACGCTCGCCTCGGCCGGATCGGCACGGGCGGCGCGGTGCTGGCCGCCGGGCCCGCGTTCGCGCTCCTGAAGCTCGGGGATGCCGAGGCGGTACTGTACGGCGCGGCGGTCGTGTACGGGATCGCCGCGCTGCTGAACCTCCGCCTGCCGCACCCGCAGGTGACGGGCGGACAGGCCGAGGTCACCAAGCGGGGCGCGATCCCGCAGCTGACCGCGCCGGCGATCGGCGCGGCCGGACTCCGAGCCGCGAGCGGGTTCCTGCTGTTCGCGCTCGCGTTCGCGCTCCGTCGCAGTGGCGAGCCGACCTTGTGGTTCGCGCTGCTCGCAGGCGCGGCCACGGCGGGCGCGTTCCTGGGTGACGTGATCGCTCCGCGGCTGCCGGCCAACCTGCGGGAGGAGGCCGTCGTCATCGGGTGCCTCATCGGGGCTGGGGTCGGCGCGACGCTGTCGTTCTTCGCGTTCGAGCTCGTGGTGCTCGTGCTGTTCGCGACGGTGGTGGGGGCGTCGTCGGAGCTCGGGCGACTCGCGTTCCAGACGCTGATGCAGCGGCTCGCGCCGGGCGGTTCGTACGGGAGGGTGTTCGTCCGCTACGAGATCCTGTTCCAGCTCGCGTGGGTCGGGGGCGCGCTGATCCCCGCGCTCGCGCCGATCGACTTCCGCGAGGGCTTCCTGATCCTGGCCGCCCTCTACCTCGTCGCGATCATCGGATACCTGACGCCGGACATCCTCGCGCGCCGGCGTGGATGAGGTTCGCGGGGGGTACGGTAGGCTGCGGCAGAGCCGTTCCGGGCGGGTGACCGTCCCGAACGGGCGACCGACGGAGGAGGAGCGCGTCCATGGGGGAGTGGGTGAAGGTCGGTTCGGCGGGCTCGGTGCCCGAGGGCGAGGTGACCGCGTTCGGCGTGGGCGAGCGCCAGGTCGCCGTCGCGAACGTCGAGGGCGACCTGCACGCGTTCGACGACGTGTGCACCCATCAGCAGTGCTCGCTCGCCGAGGGTGAGCTCGACGGGACGACGATCGAGTGCCCCTGTCACGGCAGCCAGTTCGACGTCACCAGCGGTGAGGCGATCGGCGGCCCCGCGGTCGACCCCGTGGACGTGTTCGAGACCAAGGTCGAGGATGGCGAGCTGAAGGTCCTCGTCAACGACGTCGCCGACGAGTGACGACCTTCGTCGTCATCGGGGCCGGGCTCGGAGGCGGTACGACCGCCGCCACGCTCCGTGAGGAAGGGTTCGACGGGGATCTCGTCCTGATCGGCGCCGAGCCGATGCCCCCGTACGAACGACCGCCGCTGTCCAAGGAGTACCTGCGCGGCGAGTCCGACCACCACTTCGTCCGGCCCCCCGAGTGGTACCAGGAGCACCAGATCGACGCGCGCTTCGGCGCGAAGGCCGAACGTGTCAACGTCGCCGACCGCGTCGTCGAGCTCGAGGGCGGCGAGCGGGTGCCGTTCGACCAGGTCGTGATCGCCACCGGCGCCCGCAACCGCAAACCGAAGATCGAGGGGCTCGGCTTGCCGGGGGTCTTCGATCTGCGCTACGCGCCCGACGCCGACGCGATCAAGGAGGCGGCGAAGCAGGGCAGCAAGGCCGTCATGGTCGGGATGGGCTTCATCGGCGCGGAGGTGGCGGCCTCGCTCCGGCAGCTCGGCCTGGACGTCACCGTGGTCGAGTTCTTCGGCTCGCCGCTGGAGCGGGTGCTCGGGCCGACGCTCGGGGGCGCGATCGAGTCCTTGCACCGCGACCACGGCGTCGAGATGATCTTCCGTGACGGCGCCGAACGCTTCGAGGGCGACGGGCGGTTCGAGGCGATGATCACCAAGGAGGGCCGCCGGATCGAGGGCGACTTCGCCATCGTCGGCGTCGGGGTTGAACCGGTGACCGAGGTCGCCGATGGCGGCGTCCCGGTCGACAACGGCATCCCGGTCGACGCGACCTTGAAGACCAGCGTCGAGGGGGTCTGGGCGATCGGCGACGTCGCGCGCCACGACCATCCCGTGTTCGGGTCGATCCGGGTCGAGCACTTCGACAACGCCCTGAAGATGGGGGAGCACGTCGCCAAGAACCTGCTGGGCACGCCGGCGGTGTTCGACGACGCGCACTGGTTCTGGTCCGATCAGTACGACGCGGCGATCCAGATGGCCGGTTTCGCCACCGAGTGGGACGATACGGTGGTGCGTGGCAGCATCGAGGACCGGAGCTTCGCGGCGTTCCTGCTGAAGGACGGGCGACTGCTCTCGACGTTCAGCATGAACCGGAAGTTCGACGTCCGGCGTTCGATGCCGCTGATCCTCGCGAAGGCGCACCCCGACCGCGAGCAGCTCGCCGATCCCGAGTTCGATCTGCGCCAGCTCCACCCGCCCAAGGGGCAGGCCACATGATGCAGCCGAACATCACGCACATGCCCTGCGACCTGAACCAGCAGCAGAAGCGGCACGACGCGCGCAAGGACTCGCTGGCTCGCGCCGTCGCATGGCGGATGGGCAAGCGCTCGTGGCTCGACCGGCTCCTGCGTCGCGGGGCGCCGGGGCTCGAGCTGTCGGCCGAGGACCTCCGGCCGTGCGAGACCGAAGACGCGTTCCACGGCTTCCAGGTCTAGGCGTCCCTCGGCCTTCCGCCGCACAGCGCTCTACGCGTCGCGGGTTCAGCGCGACCGCATGAGCGCGCGGATCGGCGGCCAGAGCACCCGGTACAACCCGTAGGCGAGGAGCGCGAGCCCGAGGGCCGTGCGGATCTGCTCCTCGGAGTACCGGGTCCGCTTGGCGACCGGCCTCGCGACGGCCGTTCCGACGGCGCCTCGCCAGCCGGTGAGCGTCGACTCCCCGAGCGCGGTGACCGTTCCGTGTCGATCCGTCATCGTTCGGGGTCTTTCCCCACGCGAGGGTCTCGGGAAACGGTCAGTCGACGGTGAGGCGGGCCGAGATCTCCTCGGGCCTGCCCTCGGCCTCGATCTTGCCGTCGCGGAACAGGATCACGCGGCTCGAGTAGCGCAGCGCCTCGGGGTTGTGCGTCGCCGCGAGCACGGCGCCCCCGCGGCGGATCACCTCCCACAGCGCCTCGAGGATCAGGTCGGCGTTCTCGGTGTCGACCTCCGCGATCGGCTCGTCGGCGAGCACCACCTCGGGCTCGGGGATCAGCGCTCGCGCGACCGCGACCCGCTGCTGCTGCCCGGCGGACAGCTCGAACGTCCGGTTGTGCATCCGGTCGCCGAGCCCCAGCCGCGCGAGCCACATCTCCGCTCGGGCCTTCGAGTCCTTGAGCGGGATGCCGGAGACGCGGAGCGGGAGCTCCACGTTCTCGACCGCCGAGAGCGTAGGCAGCAGCCCGAAGCTCTGGAACACGAAGCCCATCCCGGTCCGGCGGAGCGCGATCTGCTCCTCGAACGAGAGCTCGCGGATCGGGCGGTCCTTCCACCGGACCTCCCCGGCGTCGGGCGCGTCCAGCCCCGATAGCACCCCGAGGAACGTCGTCTTGCCCGAACCCGACGGTCCCATCAACGCCACGAAGTCCTTCGCGGCGAGCGAGATCGATGCGCCGCGGACCGCCTGGACGCCGTTCGCGCCCCGGTAGGTCCGGACGATGTCGGTGGCCGAGAGCAGCGGCTCGCGTCCGTCCGGCGCGCGTGGGGACGCGGGCGCCCGTCCGCCCTCGGAGCCCGGCGGCCGCCAGCGATCACTCACCGAAGAGCCCCCCTTCGCCCTTGCGCCGGATCCGGACCTCGCCGTCGCGCACCTCGACCTCGAGATCCACGCCGCTCAGCGCGTCGACCGCCTCGTCCGGCAGCCGCGCCCTGCCGTCGGTGCCGAGCGGCTCCATCGGCTTGCCCTCGACCAGCAGCTGGCCGTCGCGGAGCCGGAGCTGCCGGTGCGCCCGCCTCGCGGCCAACAGGTCGTGGGTGACCATCACGATCGTGACGCCGAACTCCCGGTTCACGCTCTCGAACGCGTCGAGCACGAGGGCCGCGGACTCGCTGTCGAGCTCCGCGGTCGGCTCGTCGGCGAGCAGGATCTTCGGCAGGTTCGACAGCGCGACGGCGACCGCGACGCGCTGCTGTTCGCCGCCCGAGAGCTGGCCGGGCCGGTGGTTCGCGCGGTGGGGGAGCCCCACGACCTCGAGCAGCTCGCGGGGGGTCCGGCGCGCCGCGGGGATCTTGACGCCGCTCGCCGTCGAGGGGAGCCGGACGTTCTCGACGACGTTGAGGTACGGCACCAGGTTGCGCGCGGTGCCCTGCCAGACGAACCCGATCCGGTCGCGCCGGTACTCGGTGAGCGCGTCCTCGTCCAGGCGCCCGAGGTCGCGGCCCTCGACCTCGACGGTGCCCGCGGTCGCGCGGTCCAGGCCGCCGATCATGTTCAGGATCGTCGACTTGCCGGAGCCGCTCGGGCCCACCACCGCGAGGAACTCGCCCTCGCCCACGTCGAAGTCCACGCCGCCGAGCGCCACGACGCCGGTGTCCGCGACCCGGTAGATCTTGAACACGTGCCGGAACCGGACCAGCGCCTCGCGGAACGAGCTCGGCGGCTCGGCGCTGCTCCGCCGCACCTCGGTCTCGATCCGCCGGCCCGTGGGGGCGCCCGCCGCCTGGCTCATTCGGCCTCACCCCGCAGCACGGACGTCACCGAGGAGCGCAGGAGCGCTCGCAGCGCCGCGAGCAGCCCGATCGCCGACGCGGCGATGATCGCGCTCAGCGAGATCGCGAGCGCCGGCCAGTCGAACACGAGGATCGGCGGCGGGAACGCGGACCCGATGCTCCGGCCGACGTAGGGCATCAGCAAGCGGAGGACGCCGAACCCGATCCCCGCCCCGGCGAGGATCGCGAACGTGATCATCAGCCCCTGCTCGAGCAGCAGGACGCGGGTCACCTGCTTGGGTTCGGTCCCCATCGCGCGGAGCGAGGCGAACTCGAACTCCCGTCGCCGCTGCGCGAAGTACAGGCCGACCGCCACGCCGAGCACGACGAGCCCCAGTCCGCCGACCGCGGTCGCGAAGTTCATCCCGACGGCGAGCGACTGCGGCAACTGCGCGAGCGCGCCGATGATCGGCCCGGCCGCCTGCGTCGGGCCCGGGATCATCCCGGCCTCCTTGAGGGCCGGGCGGGGATCCTCGTCGCCCATGGCCCACACCTCGTTCAGCGCGAGCCCCGGCTCGGGGATCCGCACGGCCGCATCCAGGAGCGCCGGCGTCGAGACCACGACGAAGTCGCCGAGCACCGACGGGAACGCCTGCGCGAGCGCCGCCTGCCGGAACTCGAGCCGCTGGCCACCGATCGTGGCGACGAACGATGACCCCTGCGACCGCGAGACCTCCGGCGAGATCAGCGCCGGCAGCGGCCCGAGCGGCGGCGCGATGCCGCCCACGACGTGTCCCGCACCCGTGTCGATCTGAAGCGAGACCCCCGATCCCGCGGGGGTCACCGTGCCGTCGCTCCCGCGCCACTGCAGCGGCGTCCACGTCCCGAGCTCGATCGGGTCGCCCGCGGTGACGTCCCGCAGTTCGAGGGCGAACGAGTCGGGGACCTCGGCGGTGCCCTCCTCGAGGAACGTGATGGACAAGATCGCGTCGGCGCCGTCGAGGTTCGCCTCGTACGTCTGCGTCCCCTGTTCGATCGTGCCGGCCGTGGCCGTCCGCACGTGATCGTCGGCCGTCTCGTAGGTGACCTGGAGCTGGAACCCTTCGGCGGGCGCGCCGGCCGTGATCGTCGCCGAGAACGACTCACCCGAGACGGGGACCGCCGGGTCCGGTACCTCGATGTCCTGGAGCCAGGTCTCGAGCGGGGTCGCCGAGTAGTCCGAACGCCACCACCCCCCGGTGGCGAAGCGCTCGGGATCGACCGCGATCACCGACGGCGAAAGCGTGAACGAGCCCGGGAGCTCGAACACCGGCTGGCTGCGGATCACCGCGACGGAGTTCGGCGGCACCGAGTCCGCGGCCACCAGCGGATCCTCGGGGACCGCGATCTGCACGTTCCAGTCGGCGCCGACCTGTTGGTGCGCCGTGTCCTCGTGGTTGCGGAGCACGATGGCGCGGTAGGAGGTCGAGACGATCAGCAGACCCACCGCGAGCACCAGCAGGAGCGAGGTCGCGAAGCTCGTGCCGGGGGAGCGGCTGAGCCGGCGGGTCGCGAGGTAGGTCGGCAGGCTCCTGGTCCGGGCAACCGGACGGTCCAGCCGGCGCAGGACCCACAGCAGGAGCCGGAGCGCGAGGAACGAGAGCGCGAAGATCAGCAGCGTCGGCGTCAGCAGCACCAGCGGGTCGAGCTGGTCCCGGGCGCTCGTCGACTGCACCGATGTCCCGCGCAGCTCGATGAACGTGAACAGCGCGACCGGCAGCACGAACAGCTCGACCGGCACGCGCGAGATCAGCGGGCGGTCCTCGCGCGAGAGCAGGCGCCGCTCCTCCAGGATCGTCCGGCGTACGTGCGGCAGCGAGAGCAGCAGCAGCGTGATCGCGCCGACGAACGCGCCGATCGCGCCGAGCACGAGCGCGAACGTGGACAACCCGACGGGGAAGAGCACGCCCGGGAGCGACGGGCCGTTGGCGTTCGAGGCGAGCGTGGCCAGCGCCATGCCGAGCAACAGGCCGAGCGGGTACGCGACGATCGCCGTGAACAGCGCCTGCACGCCCTGCGCGGCCAGCAACTTGCCGGAGGAGAACCCCCGGCTGCGCAGGACGGCGAGCTCGAACGACTGTCTCGACAGGACCAGCGAGCCCACGCCGGCCAAGATCGCGAGCGTGACCGCCCCGATCTGGAACACGACCAGGAAGATCGGGACGCGGAGATCCTCCACGCGCTGCTGGACGAGCGTGATCAACGTGTCGAGGCCGGTGCTCACCTGGAGCTGGGTGAACTCGGGCGTCGCGCGGAGCTCGTCCGAGATCCGTTCGATCTCGCGCGGGATCCGCTCGGCCTGGACGAACGGGACCCCCACCAGGTCGAGGAAGACGTCCCACACGTACTCGCTCGTGACCCCGAGCGCGGGCATCACCCCGAGGTACCCGGCCTGGTCCATCAGCCCCGGCGAGAGCTCGGTCGAGTCCGGTGGCGGGAACGGCGTCTGATCGCCGAACCAGAACGGGTCGTCGCGGTTCGGCGGGTCGAAGCGCCCGACGAGCGTGAGCTCGGCCTGTTCGCCGGTCGGGCCGATCGCGGTCACGGTCTCGCCGATGTCGACGCCGAGCAGGCGCGCGATCCCACCCGGGAGCGCGATCTCGCCCGGCCCCTGAGGAGGGTCGCCGCGGTAGGGCAGGTGGTCGGTGGCGCCGTCGCGGAACAGCACCGTGAGCGAGAGCGGGGCGTTCGGATCGGCCCCGACCAGCCGAACGGTCCCCCGCCCCTGCGGCACGATCCGGCCCACCGGGAGCCGCGAGACCTCGTCCTCCAGGGTCGCGTTCGCGGTCTCGTAGTCGTACGAGGGGTTGCCGTAGGTGAGGAACCGCACGTTCTTCACCGTGACCGGCGCCGTCGAGACGGCGGAGGAAAGGATGGCCTCGCGGGCGGCGTCGGCGTAGATCGGCCCGGCGACCAGCACGCCGATCGTGAAGCCGAGCGTGACCACGATCGCCAGACCCAGCAGACGCTGGGCGAAGAACCGCTTCAGCAGGAACCGCAGGGTCGCCATGACAGCACGAACGCCGCCGAAAAGAGGCGGCGAGTCACTCGATGATACGCTGACCCGGCGGGCCCGAGATGGGCCGCGGAACCCACACCGAACGCCCCCCGAAGAGCGCGACAGGAGCCTCCGAGATGGACCGTCCCGAGATCATCCTGGCCCCCGGCCCGACCCCGATCCCGCCCGAGGTGCTGCTCGCGCAGGGGAGCCCGCTCGTGTACCACCGGGGTCCGGGGTTCGGCGGCCTGATGCGGGACGTGACCGCCCGGTTGAAGGAGCTCTACCGCACCGAGAGCGCCGACGTCTTCCTGATGACCTCGTCGGGGACGGGCGGGCTCGAGTCGGCGGTCCAGAACGTGTTCTCGCCGGGGGACGAGGTGCTGGTGCCGCTCGCCGGGTTCTTCTCGGAGCGCTGGAGCAAGCTCGCGGAGGCGCACGGCCTGGTCGTTCGCAAGCTCGAGTACGAGTGGGGTCGCAAGATCGTTCCCGAGGAGGTCGCGGCCGCGCTCGCCGAGCATCCGGTCAAGGCCGTCCTGCTCACGCACTCCGAGACCTCGACCGGCGTGATCCAGCCGATCCGCGAGCTCGCCCGCGTCGCGAACGAGGCCGGCGCGCTCGTGGTCGTGGACGTGGTCTCGAGCCTGGGAGCGGTGCCGTTCGCGTTCGACGAGTGGGGGATCGACGTCGCGGTCGGCGGCTCGCAGAAGGCGCTGTCCGCGTCGCCCGGGATCGCGTTCGTCGCGATCTCGCAGCGCGCGTGGGCGATGCACCGCACCGCGACCATGCCCCGCTTCTACTTCGACTGGTCGATCTACCGGGAGTTCGCCGAGCGCAAGGATCCCGAGAACCCGTGGACGCCGGCGATCAGCGTGATGCAGGGTCTGCACGCGGCGCTCGAGCTCTACTTCCAGGACGGCGTCGACGTCGCGCTGGAACGCCACCGAACGCTCTCGCGCGCGGTCAAGGACGGCGCGCAGGCGCTCGGGCTCGACCTGTTCGGGGAGGGCCTGGACGACAACTGGACCGTCACCGCGATCCGCGCGCCCGAGGCCGCGGACGCCGACACGATCAGCGACCGGATGCGGTCGGACTTCGGCTGCGTGATCGCCCCGGGGCAGGGACCGCTCAAGGGGACCGTGTTCCGGATCGGGCACTTCGGGTACTTCAGCGAGCTCGACATCGTCCGGGGTCTGGCCGCGCTCGAGATGACGCTCGAGCGGCTCGGGCACCCGGTCAAGCGCGGCGCGGCCGTCGGCGCGGCCGAGGGCGTCTTCCAAGACGCGTTCGGCGCCTGACGCTGGAGCGAGCGGAGCCGTGCGGGTGGGCGGGTCATGAGGGTCCTGGTCACCGAGAAGCTGTCCGACGCGGGTCTCGATCTCCTCCGTAAGGACTTCGAGGTGGATGTGCGTCCCGAACTCGCGACCGAGGGCCTCCCACGAGCCATCGCGCCGTACGACGCGCTCGTCGTTCGGTCGCAGACGCAGGTCACCTCGGACGTGATCCAGGCGGGCGACAACCTCAAGGTCGTCGCGCGCGCGGGGATCGGGCTCGACAACGTCGACGTCGACGCCGCGACGCGACGCGGCGTGATGGTGGTGAACGCGCCCTCGTCGAACATCGTCTCGGCCGCCGAGCACACGATCGCCCTGCTGCTCGCGCAGGCTCGGAACATCCCGCAGGCGCACGAGGACCTGAAGCAGGGCCACTGGGACCGCGCGAAGTGGCAGGGCGTCGAGCTCCAGGGCAAGACGCTCGGGATCGTGGGGCTCGGGCGCGTGGGGGCGCTCGTCGCGCAGCGGAGCGTCGCGTTCGGGATGCGCGTGATCGCCTACGACCCCTACGTGCCGCGCGAGCGCGCCAAGGAGATGGGCATCGAGCTGATGCCGAGCCTCGAGGCGCTGCTCGTGCAGTCGGACTTCGTCACGATCCATCTGCCCCGCTCGCCCGAGACCGAGGGTCTGATCGGGGAGCGCGAGCTCGCGCTCGTGAAGGAGGGCGCGCGGCTGGTGAACACCTCGCGCGGCGGGATCGTCGACGAGCAGGCGCTCGCGAAGGCGCTCGAGGAGGGCCGGGTCGCCGGCGCCGCTCTCGACGTGTTCGAGCACGAGCCGCCGCAGGACTCGCCGCTGTTCGGGTTCGAGCAGGTGGTGACGACCCCCCACCTGGGCGCCTCGACGGCCGAGGCGCAGGACAAGGCCGGGACCTCGGTGGCCGAGATGGTGCGCCTGGCGCTGAACGGCGAGTTCGTCCCGTACGCCGTGAACGTCTCGGCCGCCGCGGAGGTTCCCGAGCTCGTCCGCCCGTTCCTCCCGCTCGCCGAACGCCTCGGAGCGCTCCTCACCGGCCTCGCCGAGGGCGCGGTGAGGACCGTGCAGGCCCAGTACCTCGGCCGGATCGGCGAGGCGGACACGCGGGTGCTCACGCTCGCGGTGGTCAAGGGCGTGCTTCGGGGCGTCGTGCACGAGCCCGTGTCGTTCGTGAACGCGCCGATCATCGCGCGCGAACGCGGGATCGCGATCAGCGAGATGCGCTCCTCGGTCTCGAGCGACTACGTGAACCTGATCTCGGTGACGGCCGAGACCGACCAGGGCGAGGTCTCGGTCGCGGGGACGCTCGTCGGCAAGCGCAACGACCAACGCGTCATGCACGTGAACGGCTACGACATCGAGATGGCGCCGGCCACCAACATGCTGTTCTTCGAGTACGAGGACCGTCCCGGGGTGATCGGCACGGTCGGCACGATCCTCGGCGAGCACGAGGTCAACATCGCGACGATGGACGTGGGTCGCGCGTCTCGCGGCGGAACCGCATTGATGGGGCTCACGCTCGACAGCCCCGCGGGTCAGGACGTGATCGACGAGATCACCTCGTCGATCGGCGGCCGAGCCGCGAGGTTCATCGTCCTGCCCGACTGACCGCGGAACGTTCGCGTTCGGCGTCCTTCGCTTGTGACGTTCGTCACACCTGCTTCCTTCGCACGGGCTCCGCTGTTACACTCCGTCGATCATGAGGCGACTCCAGGTGTCGTTCGGGAGCAGGAAGACGGGTCTCATCCCGTTCTTCATCGCGGCCGTCTAGCGGTCGCAACCCCCGCCTCTCCGGCGGGACCCCGAACCACCGTCCCTCGATCCAACCGAGCAACAGGAGTCGTCCGATGCGCACCTACTCACAACCTCGCAGCGCCGTCCGAAGGCTCGCCCTCGCACGCCTGATCTCGATCACGGGCGGCGCGGCCGCGTTCGCGGCGCTGAACTTCACCGTCTACGAGCGGACCGGCTCGGCGGCGTGGCTCTCCGCGTCCCTGCTGCTCACGTTCGGGGTGTCCGGCGTGTTCGCGCCGCTCGGCGGGATGCTGGGCGACCGGTTCGACCGCAAGCGCGTGATGATCGCGTCCGATCTCGCGGGCGCGGCATGCTTCCTCGCGCTGGCGTTCGTCCACGAGCCGGTGCTGCTGATCTCGCTGGGGTTCGTCGCGGCGGTCGTCGAGGCGCCGTTCTGGTCCGCCTCGGCCGCGGCCGTCCCCAACCTGGTCGGCAAGGACGACCTCGCGTGGGCGAACGGCCTGCTCCAGGTCGGAGGGAACGCGGGGATCATGCTCGGTCCAGCGCTCGGAGGCGTGCTGCTCGCGGCGATCGGGCCGGGGATGGTGTTCGGCCTGAACGCGTTCTCGTTCGTCGTGTCGGCCGCGATCATCGCGACCGTCTACGGACGGTTCGCGGAGGATCGCACGGAGCACGACGACGAGCACCGGGGGTTCCGGGCCGGCTTCGTGTTCATCGCGCGTGACCGCGTGCTGCGCACGATCGTGCTCGCCTGGGTGGCGCTCGTGTTCGGGATCGGCCTCGCGATGGTGGCCGACGTGCCGCTCGCGGAGCTGTTCGGGTCGGGCTCGACCGGCTACGGGTTGATGATCGGCGCGTTCGGCGCCGGGTCCGTGATCGGGTCGCTCGCCGGGCGCAAGCTGCACGAGCGCAACGAGGCGCGCGCGCTGATCCTCGGCACGATCGTGATGGGCGCCACCACGGCGGGCATCGCGCTCTCTCCCTGGTTCCCGCCGATCCTCGCGCTGCTCCTCGTGTGCGGGGCGGCCGACGCCGTGATCATGATCGCCGACCGCAGCATCCAGCAGCGTCGGACGCCCGACGCGGTCCGGAGCCGCGTGGTGGGCGCGTCGGAGGCGATGATCGACATCGCACTCTCGATCGGGTTCGTCCTGGGAGGTCCGGCCGTCGCGGCGCTCGGCCCGAGGGCCACGTACGCGATCGGGGGAGCGTGCGGCCTGCTCGGCGCGGTGGTGCTGGTGCCCGTGCTGCGCGCCTCGAAGCGCGCGAGCGCGGCCGCGGCCGAGGTCGAGGACGTGCGGGAAGCCAACGAGGCGGACGAGCGCGTCGTCGCTCGGGTCGCAGGCTAGACGGAGGTCGGGGGGCGGTGGACACTCAGCCGGTGACCGCCCCCCGATCCGCCGTTCGAAGGCTGGCGACCGCCCGGTTGATCTCGATCACGGGCGGGGCCGCGGCCTACGCGGCGCTGAACTTCACGATCTTCGAGAAGACCGGTTCGGCCTCGTGGGTCGCGCTGTCGCTGCTGCTCACCTTCGGCGTCCTGGGGTTCATCGGGCCGCCGGCAGGCATCCTCGGCGACCGCTTCGACCGGCGGAAGGTCATGATCGCCTCGGAGCTGGCCGGAGCGGTGTGCTTCGGGATGATGGCGCTCTCGTCCGAGCCATCCTGGCTCCTGACGTGGGCGTTCCTGTCCGCGGTCGCGGAGGCGCCGTTCTTCTCGGCCTCCGAGGCGGCGATCCCCAACGTCGCCGGCCCCGAGCTCACGACGTGGGCGAACAGCCTCGTCAGCGCGAGCCGGCTCTCCGGGATCGCGGTCGGCCCGGCGCTCGGCGGGGCGCTGCTCGCGGTGTCGAACAACCCCGACCTCGTGTTCGGCGTGAACGCGGTGTCGTTCGTCCTGTCCGCGTTGATCATCATGAGCGTCCGCGCTCGATTCTCGGGGGAGCGAGGCGACGAGGAGTTCGGCGGGCTGCGGGCCGGCTTCCGGTTCCTTCGCCACGACCGCGTCCTGCGAACCCTGCTCTTCGCGTGGGTCGTGTTCATCTCCGGGATGGGGATGTCGATGGTCGCGGACGCCCCGTTGGCCGCGGTGTTCGACGCCGGGTCGTTCGGGTTCGGACTGCTGATCACCGCGTGGGGAGGCGGCTCGGCGATCGGGTCCCTGATCGCCAAGCGCATGCGGGAGGGGAGCGAGGGGACCTGGCTCGTGCGCGCGGGGATCGTGATCGCGGCGACCGGCATCGGCATCGGCATCTCGCCGTGGTTCGGCCTGGCCCTGGGGCTGATGTTCGTCATGGGCCTGGCGGACGGGACGACGATCGTCGCCGAGACCAACCTTCGGCAGCGACGGGCGCCCGACGCCGTTCGCAGCCGGGTCTCGGCCGCCTTCATGGGCGTGATGCACGTGATGCTTGCGTTCTCCTACGTCGTCGCTGCGTTCGTGGTCCCGTGGCTCGGGCCGAAGCCCACCTACCTGATCGGCGGCACGACGGCCGGGCTGGCGGTGATCGTGCTGATGCGGATGCGGCGGTACCTCGAGCTCGATGAGGCCGCGCGGCTCGAGGGTTCCGAGGCGACATGACCGCCCCCCGCGCGGCCGTCCGGCGCCTGGCGCTCGCGCGCTTGATCTCGGTCACCGGGAGCGCGGCGGCGTACACGGCGCTGATGTTCGAGATCTACGACCAGACCGGTTCGGCGGTGTGGCTCGCGGCGGCATTGCTCGTCACCGAGGGCGTGAGCGGCGCGGTCGGGCCCTTCGCGAGCGTGCTCGGGGACCGGTTCGACCGCCGCACCGTGATGATCGTGTCCGACCTGGCGGCGGCGGCCTGCTTCGCCGGCATGGCGTTGGTCGCCGAGTCACCCGGCCCGCTGGTGCTGATCGCGTTCCTGTCCGCGCTCGCCGAGGCGCCCTTCTGGCCGGCCTCGAGCGCGGCGATCCCGAACCTCGTTCCCCAGGACCAGGTCAGCTGGGCCAACAGCCTGGTCGCGATCGGCCGCAACGTCGGGATCATGGTCGGGCCGGCGATCGGCGGGATCCTGCTCGCGCTGGTGGGAGCGCCGTGGGTGTTCGCGATCAACGCCGCGTCGTTCGTGCTCTCCGCGATGCTCGTCGTCTCGGTGCGCGCCGACTTCGCGGGCGACCGAACCGACGAGGCAGAGCACCACGGGATCTGGGCGGGCTTCCGGTTCCTGGTCCGCGAGCCGGTCCTGCGGAGGCTCTCGGTCGCGTGGATCGTCCTGGTCCTCGGGATCGGGATGGCGATGGTCGCCGACGTACCGTTGACGGACCTGTTCGATGCCGGGTCGGCCGGGTTCGGGCTGATGATCGGGCTCTGGGGCGCCGGGTCGGTGCTCGGCTCCCTGGCGGGACGCTGGCTCACGCCCCAGACCGAGCTGCGATGGCTCGTGCTCGGGACCGCGTCCGTCGCGTGCGTCGGCGTCGCGATCGCGCTCTCGCCGTGGTTCGCGCTGGTCCTCGCGCTGAACGTCGCCTGGGGCATCGGCGACGGTCTCACGAGCGTCGCCGAGGAGAACATCCTGCAGCGGCGAACGCCCGACTCGGTCCGCAGCCGGGTGCTCGGTGCCGTCGAGGGCCTGTTCCATGGGGGGCTGGCCGTCTCGTACATCGCGGCCGCATTCGTCCTGCCGGTGGTCGGCGCGCGCGGGATGTACGCGATCGCGGCGGTGGCCGCCGGGCTCGCGGTGCTCGTCCTGCTGCCTCTGCTGGCGCGCGGCGCGGAGCTCGGCACCGAGGCTGCCGCGACCGCCGAGACCGCACCATGATGGTCGCGTGGAACCGCTGAGCGGGCACCTGCTGATCGCCGGGACCTCCCTCCTGGACCCGAACTTCCGCCGCGCGGTCGTCCTGATCGGTCACCACGACGACGAGGGCGCGGTCGGGGTCGTGTTGAACCGCGCGAGCGAGGTCGAGGTCGCCGTGGCGGTGCCGCCGCTCGCGAGCCTGGTGGAGCCGGGCGACCGGCTGTTCATCGGTGGGCCGGTCTCGTCGCAGTCGGCGGTGGTCGTGGCCGATTTCGAGAACCCCGAGGCGGCCGAGGTGGTGGCCTTCGACTCGGTGGGGTTCCTGCCCGAGGAGGCCGACGCCGCGTCGATCGGCGGCCTCCGGCGGGCTCGGGTGTTCGCCGGCTACGCCGGGTGGGGCGCCGGCCAGCTCGAGGCCGAGCTCGGCGAGGGCTCGTGGATCACCGAGCGCGCCCTCGCGACCGACGTGTTCACGGACGACCCCGACGCGCTGTGGGCCGATGTGCTCCGCCGCAAGGGTCCGGAGTACCGCCTGATGTCGACGATGCCGTTCGACCCGGACCTCAACTAGCGGCTAGGCTCGCGCACCGTCCACCGAGCAGGGGAGCAACGATGGCGTCCGAGACGTTCACGTTCTACGTCCAGCCCTGGTACCGGAAGTCGCCGTACTTCGAGGCGACCAAGCGACACGGCTGCAAGAGCTGGGGCCTGTACAACCACATGCTGCTGCCGACCCTGTACGACGACCCGGTCACCGAGTACGAGGCGCTGCTCCACGACGTCACGCTGTGGGACGTCGCCGTCGAACGGTGCGTCGAGGTCAAGGGTCCGGACGCGTTCGACCTCGTGAACCTGGTCACCTGCCGCGATCTCACGAAGGTCCAGCCGATGCAGGCGCGCTACGTGCTGCTCACCGCGCCGTGGGGCGGCATCGTGAACGACCCGGTGCTGCTGCGTCTGGATCGGAACCGGTTCTGGCTGGCGCTCGCCGATTCGGACGCGCTGCTGTACCTGGCCGGCGTCGCGGGCGCGCGGGGGATGGACGTCGCGATCTTCGAGGCCGACGTCGCGCCGATGCAGATCCAGGGCCCGCGTTCCAAGGACCTGATGCGCGACCTGTTCGGCGATGCGGTGGCCGACCTCCGGTACTACTTCTGCGCCGAGGCCGAGGTCGACGGCATCCCCGTGGTGATCAGCCGTACCGGATGGACCGGCGAGGTCGGCTACGAGCTCTATCTCCAGGACACCAGCCGCGGCGACGAGCTCTTCGAGCGCGTGTTCCAGGCGGGAGAGCCGCACGGGATCCGCGTGATCGCGCCGAGCGAGGCGCGGCGGATCGAGGCCGGGATCTTCAACTACGGCTCGGACATCAGGGTCGAGGACACCCCGCTGCACGTGAGCGGGCTCGAGAAGTTCGTCGAGTGGGATCAGGAGGCGGACTTCCTCGGCCGCTCGCGGCTGGAGGAGATCCGCGACGGCGACCTGCTCGACCGCAAGCTCGTCGGGATCGACATCGGGGGCGAGCCCATGACCGACGAGGGCGCGCTCAACGACTTCTGGCCGTTGGTCAAGGGCGAGGCCCGGCTCGGCAGGGTGACCGCGGGCGCCTGGTCCCCCCGGCTCGAACGCAACATCGGCTACGCGTGGGTGCCGATCCGGTGGGAGGCGCCCGGTTCCGGGTTCGAGGCCGAGACGCCGCGGGGGCGGGTCCCGGTCACGGTCGCCGGGCTGCCCTTCGTCGACCCGTCCAAGGACATCCCGAAGTCGTAGCCTCGGACGTCATGAGCGACTCGATCCGGTTCGACACCGCGGCCGGTCACTACGACACGACCCGGGCGATCTCCGACGAGTCGATGGAGCGCACGATCTCGCTCCTCGCCTCCGAGCTCCGGGACCGCGGCCGCGGTGCTCGAGGTCGGGGTCGGGACCGGCCTGCTCGCGCTCCGGCTCCACGATGCCGGGATCCCCGTCTCGGGCCTCGACCTGTCGGCCCCGATGATGGCCAAGCTCGTCGAGAAGGCGGGCGGCGAGCCACCGTTCCCGCTCGTGCTCGGCGACGCCACGAACATGCCCTTCGTGGATGGAGGGTTCGGCGGCGCGTACCTGCGGTGGGTGCTGCACCTGATCCCCGACTGGCGGGGCGCGCTCGCCGAGATGGCGCGGGTGGTACGTCCCGGGGGCGTGCTGGTCGTGTCGCTGGGAGCGTTCGACGAGGTGAGCACGGCGGTGCGCGCTCGGTTCTCCGAGATCACCGGCGTGTCGACCGATCCCGTCGGCCTGATGTGGGACAACCACGACGAGCTCGACGCCGAGCTCGAACGGCTCGGCGGGCGGCTCCGCCTCCTCCCCCCGATCCCCGAGGAGGAGGAGGAGACGCTCGGATCGTTCCTGGACTGGATCGAGGAGGGTCGATGGTCCTGGACCTGGCACGTCCCCGAGGACGCTCGCCGCGACGCCGTCCGGCAGCTCCGACCCTGGGCCGCGGAGCGCTTCGGCCCGCTCGACGAGGTCGAACGCTACGAGCTCGAGACCGTGTGGCACGCGTACGACCTGCCCGGCGGAGGCTGAACCCGGACCCTGACCAGCCGCTATCCTGTCGCAACCGGGCCGAGGCCCCAGGAACCGATCGAGACCACGAACCAGAACCACGACCGCTCCGAGGAGGCTCCGAGATGCCGATCACCGAGGTCGAGAAGATCTGGAAGGACGGGGAGCTCGTCGACTGGGCCGACGCGAACGTCCACGTGCTCTCCCACGCGGTGCACTACGGCAGCGGCGTGTTCGAGGGGATCCGCGCGTACGAGACCGCTCGAGGCCCGGCGGTCTGGCACCTCGACGAGCACCTGAAGCGCCTGTTCCGCTCGGCGAAGCTGTACCACATGGAGATCCCGTACTCGATCGAGGCGATCACCGACGCGACGAAGGACGTGATCCGCGCCAACGGGTTGAACGCGTGCTACGTCCGCCCGCTGGTCCTCCGCGGATACGGCGAGATGGGCGTGAACTCGCTCAACGCCCCCGTGAACGTGTTCATCGCGGTCTGGCCCTGGGGCGCCTACCTGGGCGAGGACGCGCTCGAACAGGGCGTGCGCATCAAGATCTCGTCGTGGCGGCGGAACTCCCAGAACGCGCTGCCGTCCTCGGCGAAAGCCTCGGGCCAGTACATCAACGGCGTGCTCGCCAAGATCGAAAGCCTGAAAGCCGGGTATGACGAAGCCATCATGCTGAACGAGCAGGGGTTCATCACCGACGGTTCGGGGGAGAACGTGTTCATCGTCCGCGACCGGGTGCTGACCACGCCGCCGATCTCGGCCGGCTGCCTGGACGGCATCACGCGCGGCAGCGTCCAGACGATCGCCCGCGACCTCGGCTACGAGGTCACCGAGGAGAACCTGGTCCGCACCGACCTGTACAACGCGGACGAGTGCTTCTTCACCGGCACCGCCGCCGAGATCACGCCGATCCGCGAGGTCGACGACCGAGCCGTGGGCGAGGGGCACCGCGGTCCGATCACCAAGGAGCTGCAGGGCGCGTTCTTCGCCGCGACCAAGGGCGAGACCGACAGCTACGCCTCCTGGCTCACCTACGTGAACGACTGAGCGCGTGACCGACCAGCCCGCCATCGGAGAGCGCGTGGACGACGACGAGGCTCGCTACCGCCTACCCCGCACCGTCCTCCCCCGTCGCTACGACCTGGTCCTCGAACCCGACCTGGAGGCCGTGACGTTCACCGGCTCGGAGACCGTGACGATCGAGGTGACGGAGCCGGTCGACGAGATCGTGCTCAACGCGGCCGACCTCGAGGTGGGACCCGGGCGGCTCGAGGGTCCCGGCGGCACGCTCGAGGTCTCGACGATCCGCCTGGACCCGGAGACCGAGCGCGCGCATCTGCTGCTGTCGGGGACGGCGGAGCCGGGGGAGTGGACGCTGCACCTGGAGTTCCGCGGGAGGCTCTCGGAGCAGCTGCAGGGGTTCTACCGCTCGACCTACACGGACGACGCGGGCGTCACCCACCCGATCGCGACCACGCAGTTCGAGTCCACCGACGCGCGCCGGGCGTTCCCCTGCTGGGACGAGCCGGATCTGAAGGCCGTGTTCGGCGTCACGCTGGTGGCGCAGGACGGGCTCCTCGCGATCTCGAACGGCCCCGAGATCTCGCGCGAGCCGGCCGAGCACGGACGCGTCCGCGTGCGGTTCGACGACACGATGGCGATGTCGACGTACCTGGTCGCCTTCGTCGTGGGCCCGCTCGAGGCCACCGAACCCGTCGACGTCGACGGGGTGCCGCTCCGGATCGTGTACCGGCCCGGCAAGGACGACCTCACGGCGTTCGCGAGCGAGGTCGGGGCGTTCAGCCTGCGGTTCTTCGCCGACTACTACGGGATCCCGTACCCGGACAAGAAGATGGACATGGTCGGGCTGCCGGACTTCGCGCAGGGCGCGATGGAGAACCTCGGGTGCGTCACCTACCGCGAGAGCCTCCTGCTGGTGAACCCGGACAACGCCACCCAGCCCGAGGTCGCCACGGTCGCCGACGTGATCGCGCACGAGCTCGCGCACATGTGGTTCGGCGACCTCGTGACGATGCGCTGGTGGAACGGGATCTGGCTGAACGAGGCGTTCGCGACCCTGATGGAGCTGCTGGCGGTGGACGCGTACCGCCCCGACTGGGAGCGGTGGAGCCAGTTCCTGCGGTCGCGCGCGATCGCGTTCGAGGTGGACGCGCTCGAGAGCACACGCTCGATCGAGTACCCGGTGCGCTCGCCCGACGACGCGGCCGGGATGTTCGACATCCTCACGTACACGAAGGGCGCGGCGGTCCTTCGGATGCTCGAGCAGTACCTGGGCGCCGAACGCTTCCGCGACGGGATCCGCCGGTACCTGGACGAGCACCGGTTCGGCAACACCGAGACGCACGACCTGTGGGACGCGATCGAGAAGGCCACGGGCGAGCCCGTCCGCCGGATCATGGACGGCTGGATCTGGCAGGGCGGATACCCGCTGGTCTCGGCGCGGCTGCGCGACGGGAAGGTCGAGCTCGGGCAGCGCCGGTACCTGATCTCGGGCGAGGACGACGACACGGTGTGGGACGTGCCGCTGCTCGTCCGCACGCTCCGCGGGGACCGAACCCGTGCTGATCGAGCCCGGCGGCGTCTCGATCGAGGTCCCCGGCGACGGCCCGGTCGTCGTGAACGCCGGCGTGCACGCGTTCGTCCGCGTCGAGTACGACGACGAGCTGCTCGGACGGCTCACCGCGGACCTGCGCTCGCTCTCGACCGACGAGCGGACGCAGCTCGTGGACGACACGTGGGCGGCGGTGGTCGCCGGCCGGCGCTCGCCGGTCGACTTCTGCCGGTTCGCGGAGTCGTTCGCCGAGGAGACCGAGCTCCCGGTGTGGCAGTCGTTGCTGCAGGGGCTCGCGTGGTGCGAGCGCTTCCTCACGGACGGCCCGCGCGAGCACTTCCGGTCGTGGATCCGCGGGCTGCTGTGGCCGGCGATCGAGCGGATCGGCTGGGAGCCGCGCGAGGGCGAACGCGACCTGGACAAGCCGCTCCGCGGCGCGCTGATGGCGGCGCTCGGCGTCCTCGGCGCGGATCCCCAGGCGTTCGGCATGGCGATGGAGATCGAGCGCGAGGCGCGCGGCGACGGCCAGGTCGACCCCTCGCTGGTGGCGGCCTCGGTCGCGATCGTGGCCGCGGGTGGGACGCCGGAGGACTTCGAGCGGTACCTCGAGGCGATCGGTTCGGCGCGGACGCCCCAGGAGGAGCTCCGGTACCTGTACGCGCTCCCGGACTTCCGGGACGCCGGGCTCGTCCAGCGGACCGTGCAGATGACGCTGTCCGGCGAGATCCGGACGCAGAACGCGCCGGGCGTGCTCGCGCGGGCGGTCGCGAACCGCGAGCACGGAGATCGAGCGTGGGCGTTCCTCAAGGAGCACTGGGACGAGATCGTGTCGAAGCTCGCGCCGACGACGCTCGTCTACGCGGCCGACGGCGTTCGGTACCTCACGGAGCCCGAGCAGGTCGAGGACGCGGCCTCGTTCTTCGCGGCACACCCGATCCCGCAGTCGGCGCTCCAGCTCCGGCAGATCCTCGAACGCCAGCGCGTGAACCAGACGTTCCGCGATCGCGCGACCCCCGAGCTCATGGCCGCGTTCTCTGCCGGCCCCGAGCTGGGGTAGTCCCGGCCTCGTCGGCGATCGCTTCGAGGTCGCCGTTCGCGCCGCAGACGACCACGGCGACGTGCTCGCTCGGTTCGGCGACGTACGCGCCAGAGAGCAGCGCCGCGAGCGCGGCCGCGCCGCCCGGCTCCGCGAAGATCCGGACCTCGTGCCAGAGCCGGCGCTGCGCCTCGAGGATCTGGTCGCCCGAGACCAGGACGACGCGTTCGACGTGCTTCGAGACGATCTCGAACGCGATCTCGCCCGCGCGCTTGGTGCCGAGCGAGTCCGCCGCGTACCCGCCGTAGGTGACGTCGACCGGCCCGCCCGCCGCGAGCGCCGCGGTCATCGAGGTGCTCGTCTCGGGCTCGACGCCGATCACGCGCGTCCGGCCCTCGTACCACGCGCCGATGCCGCCGATCAGCCCGCCGCCGCCGATCGCCACGAGCACGGTGTCGGCGTCTGGGACCTGCTCGGAGAGCTCGGCGCCGACCGTGCCCTGGCCGGCGACGATCTCGGGCTGGTCGTACGCGTGCAGCACGAGCGCGCCGCTCTCCTCGGCTCGGGCGCGGCTCGCGTCGAGCGCCTCGTCGTAGTACCCGTCGACGACCGTGACCTCGGCGCCGAGCGCCCGGATCCCGTCCGCCTTGACCTTCGGCGAGTTGGAGGGCACGAAGATCTCGGCGCCGTGCCCGAGCGTTCGCGCCGCGTACGCGACCGCCAGCCCGAAGTTCCCGCCCGACGCCGCGATGACGCCGACGTCGGGAACCTCGGAGGCGAGCAGCTTGTTGAACGCGCCCCGCGGCTTGAACGAGCCCGTGTGCTGCGTGAGCTCGAGCTTCAGCGTGACCCGGCCCTCGAGCCCGAACGCACCCGGCCCGAGCTCGAGCACCGGCGTGCGGCGCACGTAGCCGTCGATCCGCTCTCGCGCGGCATCGACGTCGGCTCGTCCGAAGGTCACCGACGCAGGCTAGCGGTCGAGCCGGTAGAAGCGGAGGAAGTCGTGGTCGATCGGCAGGACCGAGACCGCGTCGAACCCCGCCTCCTTCGCGTAGCGCTCGAACGTGTCCTGGCGCATGACGGTGCCGGTCGCCGCGGACGAGGGGTCGTCCATCGCCGAGGGCAGACAGCACAGGACGCTGTACGCGTAGAAGAGCCGCTCGGTCTCGCTCGCCGGGGCCGTGAACGCGTCCTCGGTCCGCTCGTCGGCCACGATGAGCGTGCCGCCGGGCTTGAGCATCTCGCGGATCGCGCCGAGCACCGCGACGGGTTGCGACAGGTCGTGGATCGACTCGATCACCGTCGCGAAGTCGTACGCACCCTTGAGCGCCGGTTCGGCCGCATCTCTGGCCTCGAACTTCACCCGATCGGCAACCCCCGCCTCGGCGGCGTTGCGCCGGGCGATCTCGATCGAGTACTCGTCGAGGTCGAACCCATCCACGGTGATGTTCGGGTACGCGCGGGCGAGCGAGATCGCGGCCCAGCCGACGCCGCACGCGACGTCCGCGACCTTCGCGCCGTTCGACAGCCGCTCGTGGAGGTCGGGGATCGAGCGCAGGTACTCGGTGCCGAACGACCCGACGAGCCACCACCGGTTGAAGTCGCCCTGCGCCTCGATCATGTCGCGACCGTAGGCGTCCCACGGCACCGGGCCGCCGGACCGGAACGCCGAGACGAGCTCGGGCATCACGCCGGCGATCGCGACGAACGACTTGCAGAACGCCGCGATCCAGTACGGGCTCTCCGGGTCCAGGAGCGGTTCCGCGTGCCCGGTGGGGAACCCGTACCGCCGCTGGTCGGGGTCCGCCGACACGTCGTCGACGGTGACGATCCCGGCCGCCGCCTGCTGCTCGAGCCACTCCCGCGCGTACCGGGGGAAGATCCCCGTCTCGCTCGCCAGCTGTGGGGCGGTCATCGATCCGTTCCGGTGCATCGCGCGGTAGAGCCCGAGGGTGTCCCCCAGGTACACCGTCAGGACCTCCGACATCCCCAGGGTTGCCGCGAACAGCCGCTCCACGAGCCCGTCTCGTTGTTCCTCCGTCACGCTCACAGGTCCCTCCTCCACGCCGTTGGGCTCCGGGTCGATGGATACTCGACGGGGCTCCGGCGGGCGTCAAACGCGCGCCGCGGCCCACCGTTTGACATACGCGGTGGCTCGTTCCTATCGTTCGGAACCGAACGACCTTCCCCGAGGAGAGGAGCCCCCTACGGGCGGAACCGCCGAGATCGAGGGCGTCGAGGTCTCGACCGAGCACTGGATCGGCGGCGAGCGGGTCGGCTCGTCGGAGACCTTCGAGGACGTCTCGCCGATCGACGAGCAGGTCATCGCCGAGGTCGCGCGCGGCGGCCGAGCCGAGGCCGACCGAGCCGTGGCGGCGGCCCGGGGTGCGTTCGACACGTGGGGGCGGACCTCGGCGGCCGACCGCGCCAAGGTCCTGCACCGGATCGCCGAGCTCGTCGAGGAGCGCGTCCCCGAGCTCGCGCCGGTCGAGACGCGCGACAACGGCTCGCTCCTGCGCTCGCACCTGAACTCAGTCATGCCGCGGGTCGCGAGGAACTTCCGCTTCTTCGCCGACCAGCTCACCGAGCTCGGCGACGAGGCGTTCGAGATGAACGAGTTCGTGAGCCGCACCGAGTGGGACCCCTCGGGCGTCACGGTCGTGATCACGCCGTGGAACGCGCCGCTGATGCTCGCGACGTGGCGCATCGCGCCGGCGCTCGCCGCCGGCAACAGCGTGGTCGTCAAGCCGCCCGAGTGGGCGCCGCTGACCGCATCGCTCCTGGCCGACATCACGCGCGAGGCCGGCTTGCCCGACGGCGCGTTCAACGTCGTGCAGGGGATCGGCGAGGAGGCCGGCGCCGCGCTCACGGGGCACCCCGGTGTCGACCGGATCGCGTTCACCGGCTCGATCGAGACCGGGAAACTCGTCGCGCAGGCCGCGGCCGCGAACCTCACGCCCACGTCGCTCGAGCTCGGAGGGAAGTCGCCGTTCGTTGCGTTCGCCGACGCCGACCTGGACGCGGTCGTGAAGCAGGCCGTGAACCAGTTCGACAACGCCGGGCAGGTCTGCCTGGCGGGGACGCGGCTGATCGTCGAACGCTCGATGCACGACATCTTCCTCGAACGCTTCCTCGAGGCCGCCCGCGCGATCCGCCAGGGCGACCCGCGCGAGGAGACCACCGACATCGGGCCGCAGATCACGCGCGAGCACTTCGAGCGCGTGGACGGGTTCGTGCAACGCGCGAAGGCGGAGGGGGCGGAGGTCCTGCTCGGCGGTGGTCCGAACGAGGAGCTCGGGGGCCTGTTCTACCGGCCGACGCTGTTCGGCTCCGTCCCCGAGGGCGCCGAGGTGCTCCGCAAGGAGGTGTTCGGGCCCGTCCTCACGCTCCAGACGTTCGAGACCGAGGACGAGGCGATCGCGCTCGCCAACGAGACCGACTACGGCCTGGCCGCGATCCTGTACACCGGCGACCGCGAGCGCGCCGAACGCGTCTCCGAGCGCCTGGTCGCCGGCACGGTCTGGGTGAACTGCTTCTTCGTGCGCGACCTGCGCGCGCCGTTCGGCGGCGCGAAGTCCTCGGGCGTCGGGCGCGAGGGCGGCGTCTACAGCTTCGATTTCTACGCGGACGTCAAGAACGTCTGCTCGGCCCCCTGGGAGGCATAGATGGGTGAGATCGTCGGCGCGGCGCTCGTGGCACACGTCCCCACGATCATGCTGCCGGAAGAGGTACGGCTCGAGATCAACGAGGGCAAGGAGATCACGCTCGTCCCGGGCCTGCACCGCATCAAGTCCGAGAACCTGGACCGGCTCCAGCCGGACGCCGTGATCGTGTTCGACACGCACTGGGAGTCCACGTTCGAGCACATCGTGACGAGCCACGAGCGCCGGCAGGGGAAGTTCACCAGCCACGAGCTCCCCCGCGGCATGAAGCAGATCCCGTACGACATGCCGGGCGACCCCGAGCTCGCGAACCTGATCGCCGCGCAGGCCGAGGGCCGCGACGACTGCTGGATCCTCGCGAACGACGACCCGTACCTCCCGCTCTTCTACGGCACGGTCAACATCTGGACGTTCCTCGGCGATCCCAAGACCGCCTGGCTCAGCGTGGCCCTGAATCAGTGCTGCGACACCGACGACTTCCTGCTGTTCGGCCGGCTGATCGGCGACGCGATCCGCCAGAGCGAACGCCGGGTGGTGCTCCTCGCCTCGGGAGGGATGACGCACCGCTTCTTCAACTTCAAGGATCTCCGCCAGCGCGAGAGCCAGAAGGCGCCGGACAACATCTACGACCGGAAGTACTACGACGCCGACATGGGGGTGCTCGAGAAGTTCGGCAAGGGCGACCACGCCGGCGTGATCGATGGGATGCCCGAGTACCGCAAGGCGTACCCGGAGGGGCATTTCGGGCACTACCTGATGATGGCCGCGGCGCTCGGCGGAAGGGACTGCACCGCAACCGGAGAGCTGTTCAGCGAGTACGAGGCCTCGGTGGGCACGGGTCAGGTGCACGTGTGGTTCGAGCAACCCGAGGGGGGCTGGACGGCGTAGGCCCGCCGGGGTAGGAAGCACCAGCAGATCCGTTCATCGGAGGGAGGGGTCCGTGGAAGGCGAACGACCGTTGGTGGTGACCGAGGAGTACGAACGCCTCGGCGGCAAGAAGCTCTCGCTGATCGACGTGCTCGCGCAGTCGGTCGGCTTCATGGGGCCGGTGTTCAGCGCAGCGTTCATCATCCCGCTGATCATCGGCGTGAACGCGTCGGGTCGAGGCGCGGGAACCTCCGCCGCGCTCGCCGTGTTGATCGCCGGGATCGGCGTGTTCGCGCTCGGCTGGATCGTGGCGCAGTACGCGAAGAAGATCCACGCCGCGGGGTCGCTGTACGACTACGTCTCGAACGGGCTCGGCAAGACGATCGGCGCCGCGACGGGATGGTTGTACTACGGCGGCACGATCATCCTCACGACCGGGCTGGGGTTGCTGATCGGCGGATACGTCCACGACAACCTCCTGCCGGTCCTGGAGATCGACCTCGACCTGCCGATCTGGGTGTGGGACACGATCTTCGCGCTCGGCCTGTTCGCCGTCCTGTACTTCGGCGTGCAGATCTCGACGCGGGTGCAGCTCACGCTCGCGCTGATCTCGATCGCGGTGGTCCTGATCTTCTTCATCACGGTGATCGCCGACCTCGGGGGCGACAACGACATCGCGAAGGCGTTCGACCCGTCGCCGGCGGGTGGGTTCAGCGGGATCCTGTTCGGCGTGCTGTACGGGGTGCTGATCTTCGTCGGGTTCGAGACCGCGGCGAACCTGGCGGAGGAGACCGCGGAGCCCAAACGCGCGATCCCACGGGCCGTGCTCGGGGCCGTGGCGATCGTGTCGGTCTTCTACCTGATCGCGGCCTACGTCGAGGTCGCGGGGTTCGGGTTCGACCTCTCGGTGATCACGAGCCCGGAGGTTGCCGGCGCTCCGCTGTTCGCGCTCGGCGCCCCACCGGGCCCGCCGGGGTCGGAGTTCTGGCTGAAGATCCTGCTGGTCGTCGTGTTCCTCGACATGCTGGCGGTCTATGTCGGGGCGGCCGTCGCGTCGACCCGCGGCGTGTTCGCGATGGCTCGGGATCGCCGACTCCCGGGTGGGCTCGCCAAGGTGTCGAAGCGCTACGGGACGCCGGTGGCCGCGATCGTGCTGCTCATGGTCGTGCAGGCGATCCTGATCGTGGTGTCCGAGGCGAACGACACGCTCCTCGCGTTGCCGGGGCTGCCCGCACTACTTCTCGGTCTTCGTGTGGTGCGCGACGTTCGGAGGCTTCGCGCTCCTGGTCGTGTACTTCCTGATGTCGATCGGGGCGTTCCGCGGCGTCGGGGAGGACAAGGCGACCGCCGGCCTCATCGTCGCGGCGCTCGTGGGGATCGCGATCACGGCGGCGGCGATCTTCGGGTCGTTCTACAAGGTGACGAGCCCGACGCTGCTGGCTCCGTGGTCGGCCGTGATCTGGTTCGCGATCGGCTTGATCTACATGGCGCTGGTCAAGGGACGCGAGCCCGCGAGCGACGCGCTGGCGGACCTCCGCACGTAGCGTCTGATGTCCGGAGGGGGAGGCGGGGCCGTCCGGCCCCGCCTCGTCCTCATCCTGAGCGAGAACCACACGCTCGATCCCGGCGCGCGATCTCGGGGCGCTGGTTCGGATGGCCGTCGATGCCGAAGCGGCGGGGTTCGACGCCGTGATGGTGAGCGAGCACGTCGTGCTCGGTCGCGGGGCGGACGCCGGCGGGATGCCCGAGAACCCGCGCGACTACGCGCTGCCCGGGAACCAGGACCCGTCGACGCCCTGGCCGGACGCGCTCACGATGCTCGCGGCGGTCGCGTCGGCGACGTCACGGCTCCGGCTGGTCGCGAGCTCGATCATCGCGCCGCTCCGTCACCCGCTGCTGCTGGCCAAACAGCTCGCGACGCTCGACCTGCTGTCCGAGGGACGCCTGGTCGTCCAGCCGACGGTGAGCTGGCACCGGCCCGAGTACGAGGCGCTCGGGGTGCCGTTCGAGCGGCGCGGCGAGCTGCTCGACGAGCACCTGGCCGCGTGGCGCGTGCTCTGGCGCGACTCGCCGGCGTCGTTCGAAGGTCGCCACTACCGCTTCTCCGACGTCTGGCTGGAGCCCAAGCCCTTCCGGCCGGAGGGCCCGGCATTGTGGTTCGGCGGCGAGACGATGCACGACCGGCTTCTGAGGCGGCTGGTCGAGTTCGGGAGCGGGTTCAACCCGCTCGGGCGCCCGAGCGACGAGGATCTCGAGCGGTTGCGTTCGGGGATGAAGGCCGTCGGCCGAGACCCCGCCGAGCTCGAGATGGTGGGCGGGACGCGAGGGCGGTTCGACGGCCCGGACGGCGTGGCCGATCTGGGCGAGGCGCTCGCGTCGATCCCCGCGCAGCTCGAACGCGGCTTCACCACGATCTGCATCAAGCCCTCGCAGTTCATCGACGACCCACGCGAGATCCCCGCGTTCTGCCGCGAGGTCGTCGAACGCGTCGACGCGCTCGTGAGCTAGGTCGAAGGGCCGTCGACCTCGATCGTCGGCGGGCCGTCGCCGCCGGCACGGATCACGACGCTCCGCGAGGGCTCGTCGCCCGGCGTGCTCTCGCGATGGACGAGACCGCTCGGGATCACGAGGAAGTCGCCGGCTCCGGCCCGGACGGCCTGCCGGCCACCCTCGCCGAAATCGATCGCCACGGAACCCGACATGACGTAGACGATCGTGTCGTGGCCCCCGTGGTGGTGCCAGCCGCTCACGAGGCCGGGCTCGGTCGTCGTGAGCCCCGCCCACAGGCCCGGCTTGGCGAACGCCTGCCGCCGGTGGATCTCGGGCGGCCCCTCGATCTCGACGAGCTCGTCCGGTCCGATCCGCACGGCGTCCTGTACCTGGCTCACGCGACCACCCCCTCAGATGACGTCGAAGTAGCGCCGTCGTTCCCACTCGCCGACGGCGCCGGGGGACAGGAACTGCTCCCACTCCCACCGGCCCGCCTCCGCGTAGTGCGCCACCACGTCCTTGCCGAACGCCTCGGGCGCGAACGCGCCGTCGCGGAAGCGTTCGACCGCCTCGCCGAGCGTGGTCGGCAGCGGCGCGACCGGGCGCTCGAAGTCGGCGCCCATCAGCGGCTCGCCAGGCTCCGCGTCGGTCTCGATCCCGTCTCGAGCCGAGGCGAGCAGCGCAGCGATCGCGAGATAGGGATCCACGTCGGCGCCGGGCACGCGCCACTCGAGCCGGGTGGACTCGGGCGATTCGGTGAGCACGCGGCACGAGACCATGCGGCTGTCGAACCCCCACGACAGCCCGTTGCCCGAGAACTCGCCGCTCGTCGTCCGGCGGTACGAGTTCACCGTGGGCGCGTAGAACGGCATGAGCTCGGGCGCGCGTTGCAGCACACCGCCGATCGCGTGACGGAGCGTCGTCGAGATCCCGTCGCCGTCCTCCGCGTCGTGGAACACGTTGCGGCCGTCGCCGTCGACGAGCGAGAGATGCAGATGGCACGACGAGCCGGTCGTATCGGCGAACGGCCGCGCCATGAACGTGACCGCCATGCCGGCGTTCGACGCGAGCGTGCGCATCGCGAGCTTGAAGAGCAGGTGCCGGTCGGCCATCTCGAGCGCCCGCTGGTACTCGAGGTTGATCTCCCACTGGCCGAGGCCCCACTCGACCTGGCTGGTCCACGGTCCGAGCTCCGAGGCGGCGAGCGCGTCCCGAACGCCCGAGAAGAAGCCCTCGTACCGGTCGCCCGCCTGGATCGTGTAGTCGGCTCGGGCGAGCGTGGTGGGGACGAGCGTCTCGTAGCCGTTCGCGCGACCCTCGTCGTAGCTGCCGTGGTACAGCGCGAACTCGAGCTCGCTCGCGACCTGCGCGGTCAGGCCGGACTCGGCGAGTCGCTCGACCTGCCGCCGAAGGATCGTTCGCGGCGCCACCGGCGCGAGCTCGTCCGAACCCATCTCGGCGAAGTCGGCCACGCAGATCGCCGTGCGTTCGAGCCAGGCGGCCGGCCGCAGCGTCCCCAGGTCCGGGACGAGCCGGACGTCGTGCCACCCGGTGTGGTGCCCGGTGTACTCCTGCACGGGACCCGGCCACTGGTCGACGTCCCAGCCGAGGACGCAGGAGCTCAGCGGGATCCCCTCGTGCACGACCCTGCGGAACACGTCGACCGACACGCGCTTGCCGACCGGGCGCCCGGTCACGTCCGCCGAGGTCACGATCACCGTCCCGAACCCGTCCAGATCTGTGAGCTCGAGCGTCATCGGGTCAGCCACCCCCCGTCGACCGGCAGCAGCGCGCCGGTGATGAACGACGCGTCGTCCGAGAGCAGGAACGAGATCGCCGCGGCGACGTCCTCGGGTTCGCCGACGCGGGGGACCAGGAGCCGGTCCTTCATCGAGGCCCACGCCTCGGGCGAACGCAGGTCGGCGCCGGGGATGAACGAGGTCGCGATCGGTCCCGGCGCGACCGCGTTGACGCGGATGCCGCGGTCGGCGAGCTCGACCGCGAGCGCCTTCGTCAGCATCTTCACGCCGCCCTTCGATGCGTTGTAGTGCACCTGCGGGTGGCCCGTGGAGGCGACCACGACCTCGGACTCGATCGTCGCGAGGTTCACGATCGCCCCGCCGCCCGCGCTCGCGATCACCGGCGCGATCGCCTGCGTCACCAGGTACATCCCCTTGAGGTTCGTGTCCAGGACGAGGTCCCATTCGTCCTCGGCGAGCTCGTCGAGCGTCGACATCCGGACGAGGCCGGCGTTGTTCACGAGGTAGTCGATGTGCCCGAACGCGTTCACCGCGCCGTCGCGAGCGCTCTCGATCTCGGAGCGATCGCGCACGTCGGCGTCGAACGCCACGCCGGTCCCGCCGCCGTCCGCGATCGCCGCCACCGTCTCCTCGGCCGCCTCGAGCTGGATGTCGACCACGGCCACCGCGGCGCCCTGCGACGCCAGCCGGAGCGCGGTGGCGCGGCCGATGCCGGAACCGGCGCCGGTGATCATCGCGATCTTCTCCGAATGGTCGAAGCTCACTGGCAGCTCCTGCTGGTACGCGACCTCGGTGAGGTCCATCGCGAGCCCGCCGCCGTCGGCGACGAGCGAGGTCCCGGTGACGATCGACGACTCGTCGCTCGCGAGGAACAGGCAGCACGCCGCGATCTCGTCGGCGGTCGCCGGTCGACGGAGCGGGGTGTACTTGGTCACGAGGGCGTAGGCCTCGTCGAGCGAGATCCCGCGTTCGGTCACCAGGTCCTCCATCGCGCGATCGCCCATCTCGGTGATCACCCAGCCCGGACAGATGGCGTTCGCGCGGATGCCCTTCGGGCCGTAGTCGACGGCGATCGAACGCGCGAGCCCGTTCATGGCCGCCTTCGAGGTGCCGTAGGCGGCGCTCTCGGTGCCGCTCACGAACGCGTTCACGCTCGAGATCAGGACGATCGAGCCGCCGCCGCGTTCGATCAGCGGTGGGATCGCGGCCCGCGCGAGCCGGAACGCTCCGGTCAGGTTCACGTCGAGCGTCCTCTGCCAGCGCTCGTCGTCGACGTCCGCCGCGGCCCCGCCGAACCCCAGACCCGCGTTGGCGACCACGACGTCGAGCCCGCCGAACGCCTCGACCGCCGTCGCGACCGCCGCGCGGACGTGCCCGTCGTCCGCCGTGTCGCCGGCGAAGGCGAGGCCGCCGGTCTCGGCGGCGACCTCCTCGAGCGGCTCGGCGCGGCGGCCCGTCACGACGACCTTCGCGCCCTCCCGCGCGAAGAGCCGAGCCGCGGCGGCGCCGATCCCGGTCCCGCCCCCGCTGACGATCGCCACCTTGCCCTCGAGCCGCATCTCGCCTCCTCGATGGGCATAGTCTGCCCTACCGGCGGTCGATGAGCGCGGGGAGGTCGGTGCGTGGCGAACATGCAACCGCTGCGGCGCGAGGAGCACCCGGAGCTCGAGGAGCTCTTCCGGCTGTACGACGACACGTTGTCGTTCGTCCCGAACAGCCTGTTCACGATGGCCCGCCGCCCCGAGATCCTCCGGGCGTTCAGCGAGCTGATCACCCAGATCTGGCGGACGGGCACGGTCCCGGTCGGGCTGAAGCCGCTCGTCGCGATCGTGGCGAGCACCGCGGCGGGCTGCCGGTACTGCCAGGCGCACGAGACCGTCGACGCGAAGATGCGCGGGGTCGACGAGGTCAAGATCGCCGAGATCTGGGACTTCGAACGCTCACCGCGCTACTCGGAGGCCGAGCGCGCAGCGCTGCGGTTCGCGCGCGACGCGAGCGTCGTCCCCAACGCCGTCACGCCCGAGCACTTCGAGGACCTCCGCGAGCACTGGGACGACGGCGAGATCGTCGAGATCCTCGCGGTCGTCGGTCTGTTCGGTTTCCTGAACCGCTGGAACGACTCGATGGCGACCGACCTCGAGGAGATCCCCACCGTGTTCGCCGGGCGGACGATCGGGGCCCACGGGTGGGAGCCGGGGAAGCACGGATGACGTTCGGCGAGCAGATCACCCTCGAGGAGCTCGAGCGGGACCCGTACCCGATCTACGCGCGCCTGCGCGACGAGGAGCCGGTCGCGTGGGTTCCGGCGGTGCAGCTGTGGCTCGTCACGCGGTACGAGGACGTCCGGACGGTCGACCTGTCGCCCGAGGCGTTCACGGCCGCGACCGACCCCTCGACGCTGAACCGCACGATGGGCGTCAACATGCTCGGCTCCGAGGGCCCGGACCAGCAGCGGGTCCGGCGCGTGGTCGAGCCGCCGTTCCGCCCGCGCGACGTCGAGGAGCGGACGAAGGGGATGATCCCGGCGCTCGCGAACGAGCTGATCGACGGCTTCGAGGCGCGGGGGGAGGCCGACCTGTTCACCGAGTTCGCCGACCCGATGAGCGTGCGCTCGCTCCGGTTCATGCTCGGGCTCGACGAGGTCGCGTGGGAGGACCTCCTGCGCTGGAACCAGGGCCTGATGCTCGGGCTCGCGAACTTCGAGGGCGACCCAGCCAAGCAGGCGCCGGCCGACCAGGCGAGTGCGTCGCTGTCCGAGGTGATCGACCGCGTCCTGGACCGGCTCGCGGACGAGCCCGACGGCTCCGTGCTTTCCGCGATGCTCCACCACGATCGGGACGGCGACCGCATGTCACGCGAGGAGATCGTCGCGAACACCAAGCTGATGCTCTCGGGCGGGCTGCAGGAGCCGCGTGACGTGATCGCACTCGTGCTCCACGCGCTCGGCTCGAACCCCGAGCAGCTCGAGGAGGTTCGCGCGGACCGGCGGCTCGTCAAGCCGGCGGTCGAGGAGACGCTGCGGTGGGCGGGACCCGTCGGCACGTCGACGCGGCAGACGACCGAGACGACCGAGCTCGCGGGCGTGAAGCTCGAGGAGGGCGCGCTGATCGGCGCGGTGCTCTCGAGCGCGAACCGCGACCCTCGCCGGTTCACGGATCCCGACCGGTTCGACGTCCACCGAAAGGAGGGCGCGCACCTGGCGTTCGCGGTCGGGAATCACTTCTGCCTCGGCGCGTGGTTCGGGCGGCATCTCGCGCGCGTCTCGCTCGAGATCCTGCTCGACCGACTGCCGGGTCTGCGGCTCGACCCCGACCGCCCGGCGACGTTGTCGGGTTGGGAGTTCCGAGCCCCGGATTCCACCTGGGCCCGCTGGGATCGCAGCTAGATCGAGCACGAGGTTAAGGCTGGGTCAAGGATCCGGAGTGCGCGAACGCCGGAGGGAGCAACACGGGGAGCGGAAGCGGTTCGGGCTCCGGCTCCGGCTAGGGGGGAAGGGAGGCTTCCCCGCCAGGTTGAGCCGTGCGGAAGTCGCGCCCTCTCGCGGGTTCGACCGTGCCCTCCAAGTCGGGCAAACGGGCAGGGGCCCGGGACGTCCCCGAACCCCTGCCCGTGCTGCGGTGCGATCGGCCTGCAGCGTCGGCGGCCCTACGTGACGTCGCAGTCCTCCGGCTGCGGCTGGTCGATCCGGGGACTACCGTCGGTCGGCACCTTGAAGAACACCACTCCGAGTTCGACGGGCTCCGTGGTCTCGTTCCGCCCGACGTGAACGGTCGATCGGGAGCTCCACGAACGCGTCCCCTGGTTCGTAGACCAGCGGGGCGCAGTCCTCCGCGTGGTACACGGTGAAGGTGCCCGACTTGACGGTCACGAGCGTCCGGCCCGGATGTGTGTGCCAACCGGTCGACGAGTTCGGTCCGAACGTGAAACTCGCCACGACGGTGTTCGTGTTGGGTTTGGCGCGGAACTCGAACTTCTCCTCGGTCGCCCCCGCTCCCAGCACCTCGGAAACAACGGAGCCGGTTGGCCCTGTCGCGATCGCCACGCCGGAGAGCGTGAGCGACACGGCCATGATCGAAAGAGCGACCACCCACTTGCTGCGGTACTTCATCATCGTTCCTCCCTCCTCGGATTTCGCGTGATACGCCGATCCGCGAGCGCTCCGCCCGTTGTGCGTCCTCCTTCCCTCCGTCGCCGTTTGACTGTCCTCCCGAGGTGAACCGCGGGAGGCTCGGGAGCGATGCGGAGCTCGAGCTCGCGACCATTCCAGTCGGCGGGCCGCCTCCGCGCTACCGTGCCAGCACGGCAGTCAGTTCACGACCGCATGGCTGGTCTCAAGCGGACTAATCTTTGGATCCGATGCACCTGCCACGCCGCCCCGCCCGCGCCGAGGTCGTCGGTTCTCTCCTGCGGCCGACCGCTCTACGAGAGGCCATCGACACCTTCTACGAGCGGGGGCATTCGGCCGTCCTGGATGAGGAGCGCGAGAAGGATCGGACCGCGCTCCGTGAGATCGAGGACGAAGCCATCCGTGGAGCCGTCCAGCGGCAGATCGATCTCGGCTTGGATGTTGTTACGGACGGCGAGTTCCGGCGATGGATGTTCATGAACTCGTTCTACGACGCGGTGTCGGGGATCCGGACGGGCAAGACCGTGACCTTTCGGAACGACCGTGGCGAGGACGTCGAGCTCGCCGTCCACGAGGTCGTCGAACCCCTCAAGCAGGTCGATTCCCCTGCCGCTCGGGAGGCAGCGTTCATGGCGAGTGTGACGGCCGGGCATCCCTTCAAGGTCACGCTGCCAGCCGCTTCCATCTTCCTGCACCCGTTCACGACCGTGACGCCGGCATACCCGTCGGTGGACGAGTTCGCCGCCGAGGCGATCCGTATCGAGCAGCGGCTCGTTCAGGACATCCTCTTTGCCGCGCCGGATATCCGATTGCAGTTCGACTTCCCGCTCTACCCCTACCTCGTCGACCCGGCGTGGGTCGAGCGCTTCGAGGCGCGCGGTCATCGCCTGGCCGATCTGGTCGACGCTGCGGTGGCAGCCGACACCGCGGTGCTCGAGGGCATCCCCGACGACGTGACCGTGGCGCTCCACATCTGCCGCGGGAACTACCGCTCGTCGTGGATGTGCGAGGGCTCGCTCGAACCGGTCGCCGAGCGCGTGTTCGGCGAGCTCCCCTACGACGCTTTCCTGGTCGAGTGGGACGACCTCGGTCGCGACGGCGGGTTCGAGCCCGTGCGGTTCCTCAGGAAGGGTTCCACGATGGTCATGGGGATCGTCTCGACCAAGACGCCGACGCTCGAGGACGAGGAAGAGCTCGTGCAGAAGATGGAGGCGGCGGCGAGCCACGTCGGCGGGATGGAACGGCTCGCGATCAGCCCGCAGTGCGGGTTCGCGAGCGTGATGGTGGGCAACGAGATCGACGAGGACGCGCAGTGGCGCAAGCTCGAGCTCATAGCCCGCGTCGCCGATCGGATCTGGGGTTAACGCCCTCGCGTTACCTCGTCCGTCGGAGCAGCGCGAGGACCCTACACTTGGCCGTACCACAACCTTGCCGGCGGTGCGCATGCAGGACGACCTCAACATCGAGATCGCGGGGACCCTTTCCGAAGGGGAAGGCAAGGATGCGCACGCGCGATCTCCGAAAACCGGCTGGGAGGAGGTCGTCGAGATCCTGGAGGCGTTCCTCCTCGCCTTCGTCGCGATCGCGACCGCGTGGAGCGGGTATCAGGCGGCGAGGTGGGACGGCCGTGAAGCGGAGCTCTACGCGCAGGCCTCGACGATCCGTGTTCGTGCGGACCAGATCCTGACGCTCGGGGGACAGCAGCGCCTGCTCGACGTCACCACGTTCAACACGTGGATCGAAGCACGGTTCGAGGGTCGAACGGAGCTGATGGCGCTGTACGAACGTCGCTTCAGCCCCGAGTACAAGGTCGCATTCGATGCCTGGCTCGCGACCGAGCCGTTCTCGAACCCGGAGGCTCCGCCCGGGCCCAGCTTCATGCCCGAGTACGTCAACCCCCAGCTCGAGCGGGGAGCGGCGATGAACGAACTGGCCGCACGCAGGTTCGAGGAGGGAACGATCGCGAGGGGCCACGCCGACGATTACATCCGGACGACCGTGATGCTCGCGACGGTGCTGTTCCTCATCGCGCTCTCGCAGCGGTTCAGGGTCCGGCGCGTTCGCTACGGCGTCCTCGGGGTGGCGGGCGGACTGATGATCTTCGGGCTCGTGACGATCCTCACGTTCCCCCGCCTGTGAGTTCCGAGACCGGTAGCATCCGAACGATGACCGAGGCCGACGTCCCGCTGCGGCTCGACGCCCCGCGCGAGGAGGTGCTCGAGCACGCGGCCAAGCTCGTCGCGGAGGCCTGGCAGAGCTTCGACCGGTACCGGCCCGAGGAGCCCCCGCTCGACGAACGCGTCCGCCGGCTCCTGCAGACCGAGCTCCCGACGACGCCCGGTTCGGCGCACGAGGCCGTCGACGATGCCGCCCGGATCCTCGACGAGTCGATCGCGCAGCCGCGGCCGCGGTACTTCGTCGGGGTGGGTTCGAGCGGTCTGGAGATCGGGACGATCGGCGATCTGCTCGCGCACACCTACGACATCAACCTCGCGGTCGACGCGCGCGCCGCGACGCTGATCGAGAAGCAGGCGGTCCGGTGGGCGGCCGAGTTCATCGGGTACGCGCCCGACGCCGCCGGTGCGTTCACGAGCGGCGGGACCGTCTCGAACACGACCGCGCTCGCCGCGGCGCGCGAACACGCGCTGCCCGGCTCGCGGTACGAGGGGCTCGGCGGCAAGCGCGTGGCGATCTACTGCTCGCAGGAGGTGCACTACTCGGTCACCCGGGCCGTCGAGACGCTCGGCGTCGGCTCGGCGAACCTGCGGGCGATCCCCCTCGGGGCCGAACGCGGGCTCGAACCCGATGCCCTCGCCGGGGCGATCGACCGGGATCTCGCGGACGGCGTGACGCCGATCGCGGTGGTCGCGACCGCCGGTACGACGCTCACCGGTGCGATCGATCCGCTCGAGGCGATCGCGGACATCTGCGAGGAGCGCGGGGTGTGGTTCCACGTCGACGGCGCGTACGGGCTGCCCGCGGTCGCCGCGCGCCCGGAGCTCTTCGCGGGGTTCGAGCGCGCGCACTCGGTCGCGGTCGACGCCCACAAGTGGCTCTACCTGCCGAAGGCGTGCGGGGTCCTCCTGGTGCGGAACCAGGAGGACCTGGTGGCGTCGTTCGGGCACGAGCAGGGGTACCTGCCGCACCAGCGGCACGAGCTCCACGCGATGGACACGACCTTCGAGTACTCCAGGCCCTTCCGCGCGCTGAAGTTCTGGCTGGCGATGCGGGTGCACGGGGCCGCGGCGTTCGCCGAGGCGATCGAACGCAACCTGGCCCAGGCGCAGCTCCTGTACGACACGGTGTCGGCGCGGGACGACTTCGAGGCGCTCGGGCCGCCGAAGCTGTCGATCGTCGCGTTCCGTCACGCTCCCGCGAGCGCCGGCGACGTCGGCGCGCACAACGAGCGGCTGGCCGAGGCGATCCAGGCCGACGGGCGCGTCTGGATGTCGAGCGCGCTGATCGACGGCGAGGTCTGGCTCCGGCCGTGCTTCGTGAACTTCCGAACCACCGAGGAGGACGTGCTCGACGTGGTCGAGATCGCCGCCGAGATCGGCGAACGCCTCGCCACCGTTTGAGGGACGCCCGCCCGTCTAGACTGCTCACGCTGAACACACGGAGGGGAGCTCACCGGAGATGACCGAGCCGTTGGTCGGTGTCGTGATGGGGTCGGCGTCCGATTGGGACACGATGCAACACTGCGCCCAGCAGCTGGAGGCGTTCGGCGTCCCGTTCGAGACCCGGGTGCTCTCGGCACACCGGACGCCGAAGGAGCTCGCGGCCTGGATCGAGGACGCCGAGTCCCGTGGCGTCGAGGTCTTCATCGCCGCCGCGGGCATGGCGGCCGCGCTCCCCGGCGTCGTCGCCGCCCACACCACCAGACCCGTGCTCGGGGTGCCGATGGAGTCCAAGCTCGCGGGCGGGCTCGACTCGCTGCTCTCGATGGTGCAGATGCCGGGCGGGATCCCGGTCGGCGTGCTCGCCGTCGGCAAAGCCGGAGCGGTGAACGCGGCGATCCTCGCGACCCAGGTGCTCGCACGCTCGCAGCCCGGGTTGGACGAGGCCGTGCGGAAGCACCGTGAGGCCAAGGCGGCCGAGATCCTGGCCAACCTCGATCCTTCCGAGGCTTGACCGGTGGCCTACCTGACGTGTCCGTGGTGCCTCACGCCGCAGCTGATCGCTGACGAAGCGCCCGAGTACCGGTGCTACACGTGCGCCGCCGAGGTCCGGTTCTTCAAGTGCCCGAACTGCTCCCTCGTGCAGACCGTGAGCAAGCAGTGGCGGATGTTCACCTGCGGCAAGTGCGACACGAAGCAGGACCTGCCGTTCCGCTGGGGCTACGATCGGGCGTCGACGGCGGTACGTGTCGAGGGGACCGGGAAATCCTGGCCCCCGTTGTGAGTCAGCTCCGGCGCCGGTAGGCCCACCAGCCCAGGCACGAGGCGAACAACCCGAGCGCCATCATCCCTCCGAAGCTGATCAGGCCCGGCAGGCGTTCGATCACCACGATCGGGATCGGCTGCTGGTCGAGCAGCTGCGTCATCTCGCGCGTCGTGAACCCGACGTTCTCGGCCCGGGCGATCATCGCGTCCTGCCAGACGAACCACACCATCGAGGAGAGCAGCGCGACGCCCAGACCCGCGACCGTGACGAGGATCGAGAGCACGGGGTTGAGGATCCCGGGCATCGACCACCCGCGTTGGAAGCCGTAGAAGAACCACAGGAGGCCCGACGCGGCCAGCATGACCGCCAGCACCGTGCCCACGGTCCCGACGAAGGCGGCGTGGCCTCGCACGGTGACCTCCACCACGAGGGCCTCCACCGTGTCGGTCGCCGGCTGGGTGATCGTGAGGTGCGCCCAGGGCTCCTTCACCGCGAAGAAGGCCAGGACCCCGGCGACGGTCGCCGCCATCCCGGCCCACAGCATCCACATGTCCGGGCCGAACGCACGCCGGGAGTTCGGGATCGCGCGGTGCGTCGACGGGTCCGAGAGCGGTGAGGTCGGGGGGCCGCTCGACCAGGTGTCACGGGGCGGGGCCGAGCCGAACGGCGCGGCGGCCGGCTTGGGCGGCGCCGCGACGGTCACCGACGGTGCGGTCGCGAACGACTCGGCGACCGGTTCGGTCTGGCCCGACGGGGAGCTCTGCTTGCCGGGAGGGCTCGCCGGGGGGGCGGTCTCGAGGTCGATCTCGCCGTCGCGCAGGTTCCGGCGACAGTGCGTGCACCGGACCACCGAGTCCCGGATCTCGCCACCGCAGTGCGGGCAGGTCTTCACCCGATGAGTTTCGACGCGCCCGGATCGGCCCTTGAGGCTCAGCCCTCCGGGGGCGCTTCCGTGCCCGGCGGCTCGGGGACGGTGAGCTCGCGAAGCCTGCCCTCCGCGGCCGTGCGGGCTGCGGCGTGGGCGGGTTCGTGCCCGGTCATCGTGCGCAGGAAGACGTCGCGTTCGAGCGACAGGAGCCGGACATGGGTCGCGGCGACCACGGTGGCGGTCCGGGGCACGTCGCGGAGCAGGGCGATCTCGCCCACGTGGGCACCGGGCCCGAGCCTGGCCACATGGCTCCCGTTCGAGGACACGTCGGCCTCGCCCGACGCGATCACGTAGACGCGGTCGCCGACGTCGCCCTCGCGGATGATCGTGGTCCCGGCGTCGACGACGAGCGGGACGCTGTTGCGGGCGAGCCGTTCGACGGCCGCGACCGGGAGCGGCTCGAACAGCGACGTCCGTCGCAGGAGCGCCAGGTCGTCCGTCGGGACCCTCGCGCCGACGTCCACGGCCCGCAGCTGGCGCCGAAGCACCAGGAACGTCACCGGGATGATCGCGCCGGCGATCGCGAACGTCCACCGCGCACCGATCAGCGTGGCGAGGACCGCGGCGGCGAACGCGCCGAGCCCCTCGCTCCCCATGTAGACGGACTCGAGGACGCCGAGGGACCGGGTGAGCTTCTGGTCGGGGATCAGGCGTTGGAGCATCGTCCTGCCCGAGACGTCGTACAGGACGGCGCCCGAGCCCGCGACGCCGAGCAGGAGCGGCGCGAGCGCGGGGACGGCCCCGATCGCCGCGACGGGAACGCCGTACAGGAACGAGCCCGTTCGGAACGCGGGGAACAGCCGTTCACGGCTCCCGGCGACGACCGCGAAGGCCGCGCCGATCACCCCGCCCACACCCAGCGCGGCGTTCAGCGCGCCGACGCCGGTCTGACCGATCCCGAGCACCTCGAGCGCGAGCAGGACGATCAGGGTGTCGATGAATCCGAGGACGAACGTCCACAGTCCGAGGGTCCCGATCAGTACCCGCGGGCGTGGATCGGACCAGACGTAGCGGAACCCCGCGCCGAGCTCGCTCAGACCCGCGGAGGTCCGCTGCTGCGGATCCGGTGGCGGCGCCTGGCTGTGGACGCCGTACAGCAACACGGCGCCGACGCCGAGCAGCACGGCGAGCGCCGCGTAGACGAGCCCGACCCCCGGGACGCCGAGCGCGGCCCCGAGAGCGAAGAAGGCCGTCGCGATCAGCGGACCAAACAGGACGCAGCTGCTCTCGATCAGGCCTGCCGCCGTGTACGCCGTGGTGAGCTCGGTCGGGTCGCGCGCGAGCCAGGGGAGCAGGGCTCCGTGCGTCGGCCGCACGAGCGTGAGGAGCCAGCCCACCGAGCAGGCAGCGGCGTAGATCACGATCGAGGGCGCGTCGAGCAGCGCCGCGACGGCGGCGAGCACGCACGCCACGCTCATCGACGCCTCCGCGAGCATGAAGACCTTCTCGCGCGGGAACCGGTCGCCCAGGACCGAACCGAGCGGCGCGATGATCGCGGCGGGGATGAGCTGGACCAGCGAGATGATCCCGACCACAGCCGCCCCGCCCTGGTCGAACGCGAACACCATCAGCGCGATGAAGCTCGCCCACTCGCAGATGCTGAACGCGACGAACGCGAGCTGCGCGCGGGCGAGATCGGGGTTGCGGAACGACGCGGCCAGGGCTCGAGCCGAGACGACGAGGTCGCGTTTGATCTCGGAGAGCGCGGAGGCCGCCTCAGCGGGCGGATCGTCGATCGGGGTGCCCTTCTCGTTCGGGTCCGGTGGCCCGCGGGTGGGCCGCGGGGCCTCACGTTACGCTCCCGCGCCCCCTTCCATCCCGCAGCGGGACCTCGGTAGCCTTGACCCATGGCTACCGCCGTGTGGACGGGCACCCTGTCGTTCGGGCTGATCACGCTCCCGGTGCGGCTGTACCCGGCGACGCAGCCCAAGGACGTGCGCTTCCACCTGTACGACCGCGAGGGCCGTCGGATCCGCTACCAGCGGGTCGTCGAGGCGGAACTCGGCGCGTCGTCGGACCGGGAGGAGCCCGCGACGCCGGAGCCCGGCGCGGACGAGCCCGAGACCTCGGCGCGCGACGAGCGCGCGACGAGCTCGGGATCGGTCGAGACCCCCGTCGCGTGGGACGACGTCGTGCGCGGCGTCGAGACCGAGGAGGGCGAGCTCGTCACGGTGCCGAAGGAGGAGCTCGAGCGGATCCGTCCCGAACGGAGCCGTTCGATCGACATCGAGGATTTCGTCGAGCTCGAGCAGATCGACCCCGTGTCCTTCGACAAGAGCTACTACGCGATCCCGATGACGCCCGAGGCGACCAAGCCCTACGTGCTGTTCCACCACGCGATGCGCGAGGCGGGGCGGATCGGGATCGGGCGGTTCGTGCTGCGGACCAAGCCGCATCTCGTCGCGATCCGACCGATGGAGAAGGTCCTGGCCGTCGAGACGATGTTCTTCGGCGACGAGGTCCGAGATCCGGCCGAGCTCGCTCCCGGCCTGGACGGCGTCGAGGTCGACGAGCGCGAGTTGGACCTCGCGGTCACGCTCATCGAGACCCTGAGGACGGAGTGGGATCCCGGCCGGTACGCCGACACGTACCGAGAGGAGCTCCTCCGCATGCTCGCGGAACGATCGCCGACGAGGGGCGCCCAGGTTGAGCCGTCCTCGGCGGGCGGGTCGCCGGTCGAGGAGCTGATGGCCGCCCTCAAGGAGAGCGTCGCCGCAGCCAAGCGCGACCGAACCCGGACGGAGAAGGCGATCGGCTAGGTTCCGAGGCTCAGGCGAGCGCCACGTCGACCAGGATGAGCTCGCTGGTCGCGTTCGCCGAGATCTCGACGTGTTCCTCGCCGGTGATCTGCGCGGCGGATCCGGTCTGCATCCGCTCGCCGTTCACCTCGACATCGCCCTCGATCACGTAGAGGTACCCGCCGCGTCCCGGCGCGAGCTGATGCTCGACCGAGCGACCGGCGTTCAGGCGCGAGACGAACACGTGGGCGTCCTGGTGCACGAGCACGGCGTCGCCGCCGTCACCGCTGATCGCCTTCAGGAGCGTGTCGGTGCGGTCCGCCGGGGTGAACACCTTCTGCTCGACGCCGGGCGCCAGACCGCGTTCGGCGGGCATGATCCAGATCTGGATGAAGCGCATCGGCTCGGTTTCGGACGCGTTCTGTTCGGAATGGTTCGCGCCGCTCCCGAGCGTCATCCGCTGCACCGAACCTGCGGGCAGCGGTCCCGGCGACCCGCCCACGTCGTCCTCGTGGCGGAACATCCCCGCGACCACGTAGGTCAGCCCCTCGATGTCGCGGTGCGGATGCATCGGCCACACGGCGCCGGGCACGAGCCGGTCGTCGTTGAACACGCGCATCGTGCCGAACCGCGTGTACTCGGGGTCGACGTAGCTGTCGAACGAGTAGTGCCACCGGGCGCGGAACCACCCGCCTTCCACGTCGGAGATCTCGTCGTCCGTGCGGATCTTCAGCGGCATCTCCGCCGAAGCCTACCCGGCGAGCCTGCTCGCGAGGACGTCCACCTTCTCGATCGTCGGGGGCTCGGACAGGAGCTCGCCCGCCTTCTCCATCAACGCCGTGGCGATGGGTCCGGACAGGTGCACGTCGCGACCGGAGCGTGAGGTCCGCGACGAGCCGGATATGGGAGGACGCCCACCTGCGAGGGGCGAGGCGGACGTCCTCCTTGTTGCCAGACCTCGTTGGTACCCGCCCCTGGGTCGAGGAAACCGCGCAGCGTTTCTGCGTCCCCGTTGCGGGAACACCCTGGAGGTAGGCACCGGAAGGAGGGAGTCGACCAGATGGCGAACGCTTCGGCGCACCGGCTCGGGCGAGTCCTCGCGATCGCGCTCGTCCTCGCTGCCGCGACCGTCCTCCATGCGAGCGACGCGACGGCCGGGGGCGCCTGCACGATCACGGGCACGGCCGGCGACGACCGGCTACGCGGAACCAACGGTCCCGATGTGATCTGTGGGCTCGGAGGCGACGACCGGATACGCGGTCGTTTGGGGAACGACCTGATCCGAGGGGGAGACGGCAACGACAACCTCTTCGGCAACGCCGGCAGCGACCGGCTCGTCGGCGGGTCGGGGAGCGACTTCATGGTGGCGGGCCGAGGTCGCGACCTTTCGCTCGGTGGAGCAGGCTCGGACTTCAGCGGGGTCAGCTCTCAGGGTTCGGACCGATGGAGCGGCGGGCCGGGCATCGATCACCTGACCGACTTCAGTGGGGCTGACCGCATCTCGGGAGGGACGGGGGCCGATGGTTGCCTCGCGACCGAGGACGGTGTGGGTGACGACACGATCCGTGGCGGACCCGGGCGTGACGTTGGGGACGCCGATGACGGCGACACCGTGTCGAGCCTCGAGATCCAAGGGCGTGTCTGTTTCGCGGACTGACGTCGTGGAGGGACGGCACTTCGGTATCTGACGAGTGCCCCTCGAACCCATCAGACTTCGGGGACGCCGACCTCGAAGCCTACGAGGGGAGCCTAGCCACCGGGTGCCTGGTCGACCCGGACGTGATCCAGGTTCATCGTGAAGGTCTTGGAAGCGTTGTCACCGATCTGGACCCATCCGATCGGGGTGGTGCCCGTGTTCGCGGACCAGGCGTTCACGATGCGGACGCCGTCCCGGTACAGGTCCCAGGTCGTGGCCGACCCGACCGTGCCGCACAGCTCCACGGAGTGCCACCCCGAGCCGAGCGCCACGCCGGAGTTGAGCTGGACGCCCGAGACGTCCGAGCGCAGGGTCAGCGTGTTGGTGGAAGAGACGAAGGCCTTGATGATGGGCCCGTTCGACGCCGTGCGGAGTCGGAACAGGTCGACGTTGTTGCCCGATGCCAGGTTGACGCTCGCACTCAGGCAGGCCTGCGGGTAGGTCTGCGCGAGCGTCTTGTTCGCGAACGCGCTCTGGTTGACCACCTGAGCCCGCGCCGAGGGTGCCGACGGGCTTCCGGCGCCCGCATCGATCGTGAGCCGGGTCGTCGAGCTCCAGCCGGCGAGGTTGGCGAAATCATCGGCGAAGATCGCTCCGGCCGCCGAGGACACGGTGATCGGCGCTGACTCGGGGCTGGAAACGCTCGCGTTGTTCATCGCGTCGACCGCATCGACCGCGTAGGTATGCATCGAGCCGGCCGCCAACCCCGTGTCGGTGAACGACGTGGCGGTCGTGGAGCCGATGGAGGACCCACCACCATCGCGGTAGACGCGGTAGGTGATCGGCGGCGAGTCGTCCGTGGAGCCGGCCCAGGCGATCTGGATCGTGCCTGCGGAGGGACTCGTTCCGGTGGGCGTCCCCGGGACGGTCGGAGGCACGAAATCCGGCGTGCTGCTCTCGCCGGGTGCCTGGTCGACCCGGACGTGATCCAGGTTCATCGTGAAGGTCTTGGAAGCGTTGTCACCGATCTGGACCCATCCGATCGGGGTGGTGCCCGTGTTCGCGGACCAGGCGTTCACGATGCGGACGCCGTCCCGGTACAGGTCCCAGGTCGTGGCCGACCCGACCGTGCCGCACAGCTCCACGGAGTGCCACCCCGAGCCGAGCGCCACGCCGGAGTTGAGCTGGACGCCCGAGACGTCCGAGCGCAGGGTCAGCGTGTTGGTGGAAGAGACGAAGGCCTTGATGATGGGCCCGTTCGACGCCGTGCGGAGTCGGAACAGGTCGACGTTGTTGCCCGATGCCAGGTTGACGCTCGCACTCAGGCAGGCCTGCGGGTAGGTCTGCGCGAGCGTCTTGTTCGCGAACGCGCTCTGGTTGACCACCTGAGCCCGCGCCGAGGGTGCCGACGGGCTTCCGGCGCCCGCATCGATCGTGAGCCGGGTCGTCGAGCTCCAGCCGGCGAGGTTGGCGAAATCATCGGCGAAGATCGCTCCGGCCGCCGAGGACACGGTGATCGGCGCGGACGCAGGACTCGGTGGCCCCGTGTTCACCTCGTCGCTCGCGACGACCACGTAGGTGTGCGTGCTCGCGGCCGCGAGCCCCGTGTCGGTGAAGGACACGTTCGGGCCGGCACTCACGACGCTCCCCACCGGTGCCGGACCGCCGTCGCGATAGACGCGATAGGTGAGAGTCGCGTCGTCGGGGTCGGTCGCCGCCGACCAGGTAAGGGCGATCGCCCCCGGAGCGCCCGCTGCGCCGCTCGGCTGTCCGGGCGCCGTGGGCGGAGTGGTGTCATCGGGCGGCGAGGCCACAGCGGTGAAGTACGGGTCGGCCCCCATCGCGGTGAAGGCCGTCAATGAGGAGGCGCTGGAGTCGATCAGGAAGTTGCACCCGGGGTTCGCCCAATCGACGGTGTTGAAGTAGAGCGCGGCGCGGAACGATTCCCATCCGGGTGACTTGAGCAGGGCCCGGGCGTCGTTGAACCACTGCGCCTTGCGGCCGGGCACCGATGGATCCTCCACGGTGCCGAACTCGGGAAGCATCAGAGGGATCGTGGGATGGTTCTGACCGAACAACCGGAGAGGGTTCACGATATCGAAGAACGATTTCCAGGGACCGTTCGGGAAGCCTGCCTTGCAGTTATGCCAGTTGTACGCGTCTGCTCCGATCGCGTCGACGTACCCATCGCCCGGATACCAGTTCGCCGCGGCGTGCTCGCCTGTGATCCAGAAGGCTTCATCCGTGAGCGTCCAGACGAACTGCGCATTGACCGTCCCTTCGGCCTCGAAGACGTTCCACACCCGCCGCCAGGCATCGATGTAGTCGGTGCTCGTCCCGAGATCGTCGTTCCGCATCATCTCCGGTTCGGGTGAGAACAAGAAGTAGAGCGGCGCGCCGTAGTCGCGGATACGTCGCGCCCAGCTCACGAGGTCGTTGTAGACGGGTGATCCCACTGGTGCGTCGGCGATGGTCCTCCACAGCACGGGCGTGCCGTTCCCGTATCGGGTGGCTAGCGAGAGGAAGAGCGTGTGGTTCGTATCGCGCATCCACAGATCCAATGGCGTGGGGAATGCCGAGTCCCAACGGTCGAACTCCCGTATGGCCGCCAGCGGACGACCGATGTCCGCCTCGATGTTCCCGATCTCCTGCTGCGTGACGGGCACGGGATGGGCGCCGAGGATGATGGTCGGGAGCGCGGGGTCGGCGGACGCGGGCAACGGAGCGCCGACCACCCCTGACGCACATGCCACGGCCACAAGGAGCACGAACACCACGGGCGCGAAGAGGCCGGTGGGCTCGCCTCGACGTCGCCGCTGAGGTGTGAGCGTCATCCGATGGGGCGGTCGACCCCCGGTGAGGGACTCGACCGACGGCGCATCGTAGACGGGGGTGGGGCCGAGGCGCAATCCTTCATCCGGATGAAGATCCTCGTCGGGATCATGCGGCCTAGAGGGATTGCTTCCGGGGTGCCACGCGTGAGTGGCGAGGCAATGAGGCGACGCCGCCCGTAGACGTCGATCTGCGTTCCCTGGTGCGCCGGGGAGGACTCGAACCTCCGACCCGCTGCTTAGAAGGTATGCGGGAGCGGAACGACGTGCGAACATGCCTGGACGCACCGTATCGAGCGAGCGGAATGCGCTTAGTTAGCGGGTCGGGTCACGGTGCATTGGGCTGTCCGAGCCGCCGCGTACGGTACCTGTGCTTCCCCCCGACTACGTCCGAGCGAGGTGGTCATGACGTTGCGACCGTTGGCCCCGCGATGCCAGCGGGTAGACGATGACATCCAATGCAGGTTCGATGCCGTGCGGCGGGTGCTCATCGTCGGCGGTGACCCGCCGGACCCCGATCAGTCGGGCTTCGCTGGGACGATCTACACGGTCCAGGTCTGCAAGCAGCACGACCCCGACCCGCGCCAGTCGATGCCGATCCCCCGTCCTCCGGGTTCCGTGCCGATCGGGGAACGTCCGCACTTGTAGGGCGCAGCGAAATCGTGGCCGGAGGCCTAATTCCCCATCAGCGGGAGTAGGCTCCTAGCCGTGGACCATGCCCCCATTCCTCCAGAGCAGTACCGGGCGGGTGTACCACTTCTCTTTCTCGAACTGTTGGCGAAGTCCCCGCGCAACGGCGGAGAGGAAGCGGTGCAGAAGTACTACGAACTTCGTGATGCGAGAATGATGACACTGGCGAAAGGGACCGCCGCGGCGGCGGTCTCCATCTTGACTGCTTGGTTCATACCCTTCCTCAAGAATGAGTACGAGGACGCCCCGGAGTGGTTGATCTTGTGGCCCCCTCTTGCGTTGCTCGTCGTATTGGTGATTGCAGGGGGACTGGCTTTCATCAACCTAAACAGGATTCACAAATCGCTCATCCGAGCGATGTCTCTCTTGGAGCTCTACCGATGAGGATCGTCGCCGGATCCACAGCGTTTCTTACTGCCTTGTCCCTTCTAGCTACTGGACTCGCCGTGGCCCTTGCTTTGGTGTGGATCATTCAGCAATCGCGAATGAAATCGGCCAGGGAGAGGGTGGCGGAGTCCCCGGTCTGGGATCAAGTCGTAGGGTTCTGGACCGAGTCTAAGACGCAGTCAGAGGGCGCCTTTATCAGTCAAGTCCAAGAAAGAATCTCGACGCTTGGGCAGATATCCGTCAGGTTCGGACGGGTTCTCGACGGGGAGGAGGTCGCCTCTCGGCTTCGCGAGGCGCTCCCGGACGCGAGACAGTTGGAGCAACGACTTCGCAAGGAACTAGAGAAACAGGGCAGGGTCGTTGGTGCAATCAGTCACTTCCCGATAGAGACGTTGGATGGGAATCAGGAGGCGCTGCTCGTGAGCTACCTCAGAGAGTGGAAAACGCTAAGGGATCTGGAGGATCGCCTAAGCCGAGAGATATCCCGCCTCTCATTCGCTCTCTGACTCGCCGGGGATCACGTCCTCGGTTGGACGCTTGGGTCCCCCCGCGCCCCGTGCCGAATTCCTCCACGTCCCTCATGCTCCCCCGACTTCGAACGAGCCGACAGGATCGGCGAGTTCTGGAGTTACCGCAGAGCCGCACCTTCGCCGAGTTACTGATCGACTGCGAAAAGAGGATCAGGTGCTGCGAGCGGTGCTGGTCGGAATGTTGCGAGAGGGCCAGCGCTGGGGTCCCTCCTAGGAACACCCAACCGGCGAGAGTACGTCGATTGAGCGATGCGCACCCTCCTCGGCGTTCCTACGATTCTGATGCGGTTCAGGGACACCGGGCTTGCTGTGGTCGGGCCACCGCAAGGGCCTCCCCTCAGGACCATCGAACGGGTCCGCTCGGTGTCCCTGACCGACCACAAGATCACCGAGCCATCGGGCTTCCCCGCCCCGGTCGGAAGCGAGGGACGGGGCCGGTGTTCTCAATGCTCCCCGACTTCGAAACGCCCCACCGGATCGGCGAGTTCTGGAGCTACCCACAGAGCCGCACCTTCGCCGAGCTGTTGATCGACTGCGAGGAGGATCGGACGCTCCGTGCGGTGTTGGTCGGATGCTCCGGGAGACTCAGCAGGGGCGCTAGGTGCGGTCGGGAACCGCCCCGCACGGCGAGCAGTCGGAGAAGTTCGCATTCTGTAGGGATTCTGGGGAGTAGACCTTCGGCGGGGCGGCTCCCCAACTCGTCCGACTGTGTGGCCGGCTTCCAGATGCCACGATTCGCGGGTTATGGCGATCATCGAGATGATCGGAAGGCCCGACTCACGCCCATACGTCGTGGTTCGGGGACGGTTGACCGACGAAGACGAGGGACGCCTGCTCGCACGTGTCCTGACTTCGCGCCATGTCGATGTCGTGGTCGATCTATGTGAGATCGACGAGGTGACGGACGAGGGTTGCACCGCGATCAAGAACGTGGCCGAGCACATGGATAAGGATCAGACGATGGTGGTGGTGTACGTCCCCGACCGGGAGGCGACTCGACCCCTCGAGCGATCCGGGATTACGGATGATGGCCGGATCGTGCTCGTCGCAGCCTCGCCGTCTCGTCGTATCAGTCTCGAGGTCTGACACCCTGGGACACCGCGAGCCCGCACCGTACGGCGAGCCGGCGGTCTGAGTCCGCACCGCGAGCCGTCATACACGGGCTGTAGAGCGCTCAGGCGACTCGACCGGCGGCCAACCGCGCACGCAGAGTTCGGCGCGAGGAGGTGGGCTATGCATTCGAAGGTCTGCACAGTCTTCCGGACCTAGAGTGGCCTCCATGGGTCGCCGCGAGCACGACATCTACGAGCATGCCGTCGGCGCGGTGATCGCGCAGGCCGCTGAGGAGAAGCGCGACATCTACGAGCACGCCGTCCTCGCGGTGATCGCGCAGGCCGCCAGGGAGACCGAGAGGGCCGGCGGGGAGCGCGAGCCTCGTCCGGGCGGAGGAATGAGGGGCATCTGGATCGGGCTCGCCCTATCTCTCCCTATCTGGGGCGTGATCATCTGGTGGCTGTCATGAGGAACGAATCGTTGAAGTCACCAAGGAGGCGGCGCTCCACTGTCGGAGACCGCCTCGGCGTCACGCCCCGGCACTGGGCGCACCGGGAGCCCACGCCGCACGGCGAGCCGGGCTGGTGGTCGGAGGACGCAGCGCAGTAGCGTTGCCGCTAAGTGCAGAAGCCCGCGTTCATCCTGGGGGCGCTCGCCCTGGCCGCGATGCTGGCCGCCTGCGGTGGCAGCGGGCCGACCACCGAGAAGGATGGGGAGGGAGCGGTCTGGTCCACCCCCCACGCCTCCTGGGGCGTCAACCACGCGGGGGTGAAGGTCGGCAGCACATGGTCGGCAGGAGGCGTCCTGCTGTGCAGGACGGGCGAGGCCGTGCCAACGATCGCATCGGTCGTCCCGGTCCAGGTGTCCGGGGACGTGGAACTCGACAACATCGGGGTCCGCACCGCGAAGAGACCGGGGCCGAGTGGTCCCGCACCCACGGACACCTACCTCGTCGGGACGATGCACGGCAAGCCCCCGGGCCTGCAAGCTCCGAGAGGCTACGTCGTGCCGAACGACTGCGGCGATGGTCCCGACGGCAGCCCGGTCGGCGATCCGATCGGCGAGGTCGTCGTCACGATGACCAGGACGGGGGCCTCCGGCGGCGCGCTGGACGGTCTGCGGGTCGCCTACACCGTCGATGACGACGACGAGCAGCACGTCTTCGACATCCACTTCCACTTCGGGTTCAACAAGGCTCAGAGCCGGTAGCGGTGGAAGGGCCGGGCTCGCAGCGGACCCGACCCCTCCACCCGGGAGACCGTCCCATCACGTCAGCCTGACCGTCGGCGGGTAGTCGCGGGACAGCTCGACGTCGAGGAGGTCCTCCTCCAATAGCGCTGCGGCCATCCGGCCAGCCTCGGTGTCGACCAACCGGATCCTCATCTCGGCCGGCGTGAGCCGCTCGGCACAACCGACGATGTGCCGCCCGGCCCTCCAACGGACGCCGTCGTATACGTCCTGCTCGAGCATGAGCCTGAGCCGCCTTCCCATAGGCAGGCTGCCGAGCCCTGGCTCCAGCTGCGCCGCGATGACCGCCTCCGCCGTCGTCGGTTGTGCCGTCCTCATCGCTCCTTCTTCCGCTCCCGGATCGCGGCGACCTCCGCGGCCTGTTGCCGGGCTCCTGCCTCGAGCTCCTCCTCCAGGAATCGCGGCTTGGGCCGCTGACTGAACTCCTCTGCGGGCGACGCGTAGGCGGGATCGCCGGCCATGAGCGACTCGAACGGCGTCGACCCCTCCTGCGCCGGGACGCCGGCGGCGATGGGCACCACCACAGCAGCGGCGGCACTCTCAGCCGCGATCCGGGCCAACCGCTCACGCTCTTCACGCAGCAGATCGCCGAGCACCTCGCGGCGCACGCATCGCCGACCCAGGTCGTCCTCGACGATCTCGACGCCGCGCTCGAGCAAGGACGAGCTCCCAGCCGACGATGGGTTCGGTGAGGTCGAGCGACAGATGCCCGATCGGGACCAGCTCGGCCTCGTTCAACCACTGCTTCGCGGCTCTGCGGGCGATCTCGGCGCCCTCGTTCGGTTCGATGTTCTCGTTCATCCTTCACTCCTTCCCTTGTAGACGTGGATCCTCGGGGTTGGCGCATGTTCGACCCTGGTCACACCGTCAAAGGCGATCATCGCCGCGAGCGCCGCCGCGATCGGTGCGCCCTGGGCAACGTCCAGGTCCGGGCGCGGTCCAGACGGTCCCGGCGATCAACCCAGGTTGGCGACGTGCCGCCGCAGCACGCGATCACCGTCGTGTGACAGGCGCTGCTCGAGGACGGCGTCGAAGAACTGCTGACCACTGCAACGCGAGGCGCTGCGGGCTCCTGGGGACCTTGGTGATCGGCAGGCCTTCCTCGGCGAGCATCCAGCAGCACCCACGACCAGTCGTGCCTCCGAACACAGGAACTCGTGGACGTTGTAGCGGGCCCAGACGGCCCGGAGCTCGTCGGCGACGTCGGAGGGATCGACGCGCTCGGCCTCCTCCCAGACCTGATCGGGAAGACGTGCGGCTCGTCGAGCGTGCAGCCGACGATCGCGACGGTGTCGCGAGCGCGAGCGGCGACGAACGCGACGACGACCTTGGTTCCCTCGGGGATGGCGCGGGCGACCGGCGGCGGCCTCCCACACCCCGTCTGCGAACGCGACGTCGCGCCCGGTCGTCCATTGGTTCAGGTGCAGCCGTCTGAACTGGTTCTCCGGGAGACGCCGAGCCATATCGACGAGGCGGGCCTGGACCAGGAACGGGTCCGGCACACGAAGGGCGGGGTTCGCGAGCCGCCACGTCCTCGGCGAGCGGTAGTCGGCCTCGGAGTCTTGGGGAAGACCGACCCACCGATACAGGAACCGCGGGTCCTTGCCCTCCTCGCCCTCGCGGACGAGATCACCCAGCAGCGAGCCGCGGTCGTAGCCGGCGGTGCGAGATCCCGAGCAGCAGCGGCTCGGTCCGCGCGCCGAACCCGGACTCGAGGACGTCCCACAACTCGCGCGACGGCTGGACGTGGACCTCGTCGAAGATGACGGCGCTCGGGCGCAGGCCGTGCTTGAGCGGCGCGTCGGCGCTCATCACCCGCCAGACCAGTCGGTGCCGGGGTCCTCGATCGCGTCGCGGAAGATCCGAAGCGTCGCCGACAGCCGCGGGGAGAACTCGACCATCCGCTTGCCGGCGTCGAAGACGATGCGCGCCTGCGGCTTGTCGCCGGCGACCGAGATCACCTCGGCGCCGTAGGTCCCATCGGCGACGAGCATCTTGGTCCCGACCGCGGCCGCGATCTCCGACTTGCCGTTCTTCCGCGGCAGGCCCCACAGCGCGCGGGTGTAGCACGCGGTGGCCTGCGTGACCTCCCGGAACAACTCGGTCAGGAAGTCGCGCTGGAACGCGCGGAGCTTGAACGGCCGGCCCGCCCACCGGTCGGAGGTGTGCCGGAGCTCGCCCTCGATGAAGCGGACCGGATCGACGCGGACGAGGCCCCGAGCGCGAGCGCGCTCGGCCATCAGCGTCGCCTTCCGATACTTCTCGGCGAGCTCCTGCTGGAGCGACTTACCTCGGAGCTGCGACAGGCCGATATGCGTCAGAGCGCGACGGGCTCCCGCCGAACTCGACCGCCAGACGAGCCACCAGGGCGACGGCCTGGCGACCAGGCTCGGAAGGCCGGGTTCAGGATCGCCCCCCGGCTGCCGGTGACGCAGAGCTCCCCTTCCTCGAGCTCTGCGCGGCGCGCTCGGCCATGCCGACGGCGACGGCGAACTGACGGAGCAGCGGCAGGTGGATCGACTGGAGCGCCCCGGCCTCGGCCAGCGGCTCGGCGACCTGGGTCCAGGCCTCCTGCTCGACCGGGCCGAGGTCCGCCGGCGGCTCCGGGACGGCCTCCAGCGGGGCGAAGCGGATCGGCTGGGGCAGGGCGCGCTTGCCGGGGTTGCCTCGGCGCTTGGCGATCTCGACGGGGACGGGTCTACGGGGCATCGACGTCCTCCCAGTCCGGGCCACCTTCCCAGCCAGGACCGCCGGCCAGGAAGCGACGCAGGACCTCGCGGATCTCCTCTGCTCGCGCCGGGGGGGCCACATCACGGCCTGCATGTAGAGCTGGTCGTCTGGCGTTAGGGCGGTGGAGAGCATGAACACGCCGGTGAGCTCGTCGCCGGGGCGGGTCAGGACCTTCCGGGCGATCTCGGCGACCTCGTTCAGCGCCTCATCGCTCGGAAGCGTCACCTTCGGTCGGTTCTTCACGTCATCCTCTCCTTCTGGGCCGTTCTGGGGCGTTCTGGGGCCTGGTACAAGCCCTGGTACAAGCCGGCGGGAAGTGCGGCGGCGCACACCGGCCAAGATGTGGCGGTACTAGCAGCGCGGCTCAAAGAATCGGTCTTCATCGCCGACCTCGCTTCCGCTTCTTCCCGATCTCCGAGTCGCGGTGGTTCTTCTCGTTCGCGTGCATCGCGCACAACGACTGAAGGTTCTCCTCGTTGTCGTCCTCCACCGAACGCCTTGGCCTGGATGTGGTCGACCGTGGTCGCGACCGCGCCACAGACTCGACAGCCGGGCTCGAGCCGGAGGTGGGCGGCCCGGATCTTGGGCCAACGTGAGCCGTAGTCCCGCCCTGCGGTGACCCACCCTCCGCCTCGACGGGTGTGGTCGGGGCACCTGCCGCCGTACCTGGTGCGGTTGGGGCAGCCTGGCTCGGCGCACTGAACGGGCAGCAGGTTCAGGCTCATGCCGTCCCGCCGTTCAGCACGTGCTCGACCACGATCGCGGTCCACGTAGCACGGCCAGGTGGAGGCTCCACGCCGAGGGTGTTCAGCTCGAACGCGGCGGCCGTCTTCGGGCTGCCTGCGCCGGCGTGTGCAACCAGGGTCTCGCGGACGGTCCGGGCGATCTCACCCAGGGGATACAGTGCCGAAGACCCTGGCCCATCCTGGCCCACCGCCTCTGACCTGCGGGAATCGCTCTGAGCCACCCTGGCCCGGATCCTGGCCCAGCGTGGCCTGGGCCGGGATGGGCCGGGGTCCGTCCAACTGTTCTTCCAGGAGATCGTCATCGTCGGGGTCGGCTGGGCCTCGGAGGCCGATGCCCTCGATGTATCGGTCTCGGATCTCGCTCGCAGGGGTCCGGTGCCGAACCTCACGCAGGCCGGGGTAGGCGGCGTGCAAGTCTCGGAACAGCACCGCCTTGGTGCCGGCGCGGTCCTTGCCCTCGTCCTGGCACCAGTCCTTCCACGCCGTCCAGAGCTCGTCCTTGCGAACCTCATGGACCGGCACCGACGACGCAACGGTCCCGTACGAACGCGGAGACCGGGGAAGCGAGATCCTGGAGGCGCTGGAGGGCGGCCTCGGGACGACTGCGGGCATCTCGAAGTAGCCGCGAGCGTTCAGGCGATCCAGACCGTCGAGGGACCAGTTGAAGATGCCGGGTGCCTCGGCCAGCAAGGCATCGGTGAGCCCTGGGTCCTCCTGTCCGAAGAAGCTGTTCGTGAGCACCAGGACGATGAACCGGGACGCGAGGGCGCCGGATGCGTCGGTGAACCTGGGGACCTCGTTCGTCAGGACCATGAACCGCGTCGGGAGTCTGCCCGTCCAGGGGTCGCGGTACTTCCGGTCGATCGTCAGCGAGTCCTCGCCGGAGATCGACAGCAGCCGCTCGACCGCGACCGTCCCGTCCGCCCGCGTTGATAGGCGTGCATCGGAGATCAGCCCGAGCGGTCTTCCGATGAGCGGGGACAGGCCGAAGTTGGTCGTGAGCCCCGCGAGGGTCGGCGCGGCGACGTTGTGGGCGCCCAGCAGACCGGTCAGGACGCGACCGATCGTGCCCTTGCCCGAGCGGAGCGGCCCGACGAGCATGAAGATCTTCTGCAGGTCCGTGCCGCCTCCCAGGATGTAGCCCATCACCTCGGCCAGCGCGTCACGGGACTGCTCGTCCTCGGGCCACAACTCCTCGAGGAACCGGAGCCACCGGGCCGGGCGTCGGCGCCGTGCGGTCGTACTCGAACGGCAGGACATGCGGGGCGAAGTACGCGGGGGTGTGCGGGATCAGCTTGCGCGTCGAGATGGTCAGCAGCCCGTTCGCGAGTGGCACAACCTGACCCTGGTCCTCCCCCACGATCCACGCCGGCGTGGTGATGTGCATGTCCAGGTGGGTGTTGGCCCGGATGGCGTCGATGAGGTCGGCGATCTTGTAGCGGGTCGGCTCGAAGTCGACGAGCTCCACGTCGTCCTTGACCTTCTTCCAGTACTTGGCGCCGTCCAGCCACCGGTACAGGTCGCTCTCGAGACGGCGTTCGTCGAACTCGGGCCACGAGGTGCCGTCGTAGCGGTGGAACGTGTTGCGGTGATGGCGGACGAGCGACTCGACGACGTCATCGGGGTAGTGGTGCTCCAGGAACATCTTCCCGACGGCGTAGGGGTTCGACGGCGCGGGGACGGTCAGCGTCTCGACCGGCGCCAGCTTGGGCAGGTCCCGCGTGAACTCGTCGTGGAGGTCTTCGGCCGTCGGGTCCGTCACGCCGGCCTCCTCAGGTCGTGGCCGAGCTCGCGCCAGCGGTCCAGGTCGGTCGTCGAAGGCAGAGGGCGTCGGCATTCCGGGGCAGCGATCGTGGCCGCGACGCAGGAGCCGGCGGTTCGCGTCGATAACGTCACGCGGTACGCGCTGGTCGCCCTCGAACAGGTGGCGGCAGCCCCGCCAGATCGCGGTCTCGAGGAACGCCGCGTTCTCCGAGCGGCGAGTTCGGGCCATCATCTCGAGCAGCGCCTTGCACTTCGCTTCGACGGTCAGCTCGGGATCGTCGGCGACGAGACGGGCGGCGGTCTCCCAGCGCCTGATCTCGGCGAGGACTCGTTCGGTCGCTTCGTCGGTGTAGGATTCGGGCTGGCGGTACGTCTTGGTAGTGGCGTTGGCCCCGGAGCCCTCCGGGGCCGTTCGCTGTCCAGGGTTCATCCCGAACCACCCGACCTGCGAGCAGCCCGGACCTTGGCGCTCTTGTAGGCTAGGCCGAGCATGTAGGCCTTGCGGGCGTGCTCGGCACGACGTGCGCGCTCGGCGGGATCCAGCACTCCGTCGGGATCGACCTGACGCTCGAACCGCTCGGCGTTGGCCTTGCGGGCTGCCTCCGTCGTCTTACGCGCATCGTGCATCGAATGCGCGGCGACTTGGTGGCGAAGGGACTTCTCAACGACTGAACCCACGGCCCACCTCCTCGGTGGTCACCGTGGGTCCCTGGTCCCACGACACCCGGCGTCTGCCGGAGAGCCGATATCGAGGGTGATTCTAGGGGTCCGGCGTACGACGTGCAACGACGGCGTCGCTGACAGGACTTGCCCGTCCCCGGTGTCCGCCGACGGAAGTGGACGGCCACGCTACCGTCGCGTTGTGCCGTCTCGAACTCGGTCTTCTCGATCGCCACCACACCGTGCTTCGGACACATCGACACGACGGAGTACTCGCCCTCCAGCACGATGTCGGCCGCGCTTCGGACGCCGACCCACCGCTCCCATGTTCCGGGTCTCAGGCGCCGGCCACAGATCTTCCCGCGACCGTCAGAGATGCCACACAGCAGCTTCACAGCCGATCCCCCGGCGCGGTCCGTCGATGGGCGTCGTCGAGAGCGCGTTCGGCGGCGACGCACGAGCCGTAGCGCGACAGCATCGAGCGGCTGCGCCAACCGGCGAGGGCCATCAGGTTCTCGCCCTCGACGCCGTCGGCCATCCTGTCGTGGGCGAAGGTGTGGCGGAACCGGTGCAGGTTGATGCGCTCGTCGATCCCGGCGTCCCTGGCCCGCTTGCGGACGATCTGGGCGATGCCGTTGTCGGTGAGCGGTCCCGCGAGACCGAGCCACAGGTTCGGCAAGTGCGCAGCGCGGTGTCCGGCGCGGGCGCGCAGGTAGCGGTCGAGCGCCTGGGCGCACTTGTGGCCGAAGGCGACGGTGCGGATGCGCCGACCCTTGCCGGTCACGGTGGCCTGTCGGAGCCGGAGGTCGATGTCGTCCGTGGACAGGTTCGTCAGCTCGGCACGCCGGCAGCCGGTGTCCACGAACATGCGGATGATCGCCAGGTCTCGCCGGTCGGCGAAGGCCGTCCCCGAACACGCCTTGATGAGCGCGGCGAGCTGGTCGTCGGCGATCACCGGGACGGGCTGCTCGGGGACGATCGGCGGGTGCATGTTCACCATCGGGGAGACGCTGATCTCGCCGTCGGAGACGGCCCACCGGAAGAACTGTTGGAGCCCCCGATAGCGGATGTGCACCGAGGTCGGACTCACGCGCTTGAGCTCGGCGGCAACGAACGCCTCGACGTGTTCCCGCGTGATCGCGTCCACGCGGGTCGGCATACCGGAGCGCTCGAGGAACGCGGCGAACAACTCGACGGCGTCTAAGTAGGTGCTCGTTGTACGGGGCGACAGGTTGCGCGCCGCGAGCGCGATCTCGAACGACTGCGCGAGCCGACGGACGTCACCGAGGTCGGATGCGTCACGCCGGCGTGACGCCTTGGCGGTCCTGGTCCCCATATCCTCCTGCCTGTCCAGTTAGCGGCTCACTATGCGGTGTGCATGAGGTGAGCGTCAATCGAGGGAGGCTGGATATGACCTCTGACCTGGGGTTGTGCGCCGGGGAGGACTCGAACCTCCGACCCGCTGCTTAGAAGGCAGCCGCTCTGTCCAGACTGAGCTACCGGCGCGTCATGAGCGTGTGCCCGAGGGACCCTATCGGGCCGCGTCCTCGGATGCGACTCTCGATCCGGTGAGGGCACGAGGCGAGATCGCAGAACGGTTCGCCGACATGGCTCAGAGTGTAGGTGACGGGAGGTGCCTGCGGAGGACCTCCGTCGAGTTGGGAGCGAGGGACGAGAAGGTGTCGAGATGGGAATCGCCGCTCATCGACGTCATCCTGTGGGCGTTCGCGCTCGTGGCGACCGGGGTCACCATGTGGTATTCGCTGGGACCCCGACCTCCTGGCCACGGTTCCGACAAGGACCTTCACGCGGTTGCCTACTTCGTGAACACCCTCGCGGTCCTGCTCGCCTTGGTCTGGCGGCCGGGCCGGGCGCCGCGTCGATACGACGGGTGGGCGCTGCCGGTCGCGCTCGGGATCCTGATGCTCGGCGGGGTGATCGAGATCGCGCAGGCGGGGTTCGCCGACCGAGATGCGCAGTTCGGCGATTGGATCGCGGATGCGGTCGGCGTCGTGCTCGCCCTCTGGGTGTTCACCGTGATGCGCTGGGTGTCGGATCGGCGACGACGCGAGCATCCGACCCCGTGAAGGTCCGCATCCGGAGCGGCATGGACGTCTTCGGGGCGGGACGACGTACCCGGCGTCAGCAGAGGATGCTCACGCCACCGGGCCGATCAACAGCCCCAGGACGATCAACACGATGCCGTGGATCGCGCCTCCTCGGATCAGGGTGATGACCCCGGCGATCACCAGGAGCCCCGCGACGACCCACAAGATGGTGGACACCGCGCCTCCGCATCCCCCCGCTGCTATCAGAAGGTTCATCCTGTCTCCCTTTCGCGACGGCAGTCGAACGTGCGTCCGACATCCTGCCTCACGACGAGCGGCCGCACCACCGTGATCGTCCGCTCGGACCGTGCGCTCGGACCGTGCGCTCGGCTCAACCCCTCGGAAGACCTCGATCCGGGCGGCACGTCTCGTCCGTTCTCCGACCGCCCCTGCCCAGATCCGGCGAACCCACCGACCGAGGAGAGAGGCCTGCGGGGCCGATCAGAACATGACCGACGCCGTGTTGGAGCAGACGGTCGTGTTGTACTCGCAGACCTTGTAGACGATCGTCCCGCCGTTGGTCATGACCACGTCCGTGAACGTGCCCGTGTTGGCCGCCGCCCCGAAGTTCACGCCGTCGCGGTACAGCGACAGGTACTGCGACGTCGCGCCCGTCCACGTGAGTGTCACGAGCTTCACGGTCGCGAAGAACGTCTGCCCGCTCGCGGTCAGCGTGAACGTCCCCGGTTCGGGCGGTGGAGGCGGTGGAGGCGGTGGAGGCGGCGGAGGTGGCGGGGGCGGCGGGGGTGACGCCGTGAAGCCCGAGAACAGCAGGCGGTTCGGCGAGCCAGAGCCGGGGCTCTTCACGACCCCCTGCGTCGCGCTCGAGGTGATCGTCGAGGCGACCTGGGCGGGGGTGGCGGTCGGGTTCGTCTCGAGGTAGGTGGCGACCACGCCCGCGACGTGTGGCGTCGCCATCGACGTGCCGCTGATCGTGTTCGTGGCGGTGTCGCCCGAGCCCCATGCGGAGGTGATGTTCACGCCCGGCGCGAACACGTCCACGCAGGTACCGATGTTCGCCCACGACGCCTTCGTGTCGGTCGAATCGACGGCGCTCGACGGTGAGCGCCGCCGCGACCCTGGCCGGCGAGCTGTTGCACGCGTTCGCGGCGAACCCGAAGATGTTGCCGTTCCCGGCGGCGATCGCGTACGTCACACCGTCGCTGATCGACCTCGAGACGGCCTGGTCCATCGCCGTCGACGCCGAGCCGCCCAGGCTCATGTTCGCGACGGCGGGCTCGCCGGGGTCGTGGTCCTGGGTCACCCAGTCGATGCCCGCGACGACCTGGGACGTGCTGCCCGAACCCTGGCAGTTCAGGACCCGGACGGCGACGAGGTTCACCTGCTTGGCGACGCCGTACGTCGAACCGCCGATCGTCCCGGCGACGTGCGTGCCGTGGCCGTGGCAGTCATCGGCGCTCCCGCCGTCGATCGCGTCGAACCCGCTCGTCGCGCGCCCGCCGAACTCCTGGTGCGAGAACCGGATCCCGGTGTCGATCACGTACGCGGTCACGCCGCTCCCGGTCGCCGTGTACGTGTACGCGTTGTCGACCGGCAGCGAACGCTGGTCGATACGGTCGAGGCCCCAGGTCGCCGGCGTCTGCGTCTGGGACAGGCGCACCACCGCGTCCTGCTCGACGTACGCGACGCGTGGGTCGCGACTCGTCCGGAGCGCCTGCGCCCGAGACATGTCGGCGACGAACCCGTTCAACGCGGACGAGAACACGCGCTGCACGCTGGCTCCGTACGCACGCTGCATACCGGTCGCGACGAACCCGGGTGCCCGAGGTACCGGGGATCGCAGCACGACGATGTAGCGGCCGGGGATCGCGTGACGGTGGAGGATCAAGCGGCCGGGACGGGCTGACGCCGGTCCGGCTCCCCACACCAGCAGGCCCGCGATCAGGGACAGGACGGTGAAGGTTCGGAGATGGCGACGCATCGCTCAGACCCCCTCAGGTCATAGGACGTCCATGTGCGACTCTGGGGCGATTCTGTGCGCCCGCCCGCCGGCGCCGCATCGGCCGAAGGGCTACGGCTCGAGCACGACGGGGTCCGAACGGCCACACCCGGAGAGGGGACGGCCCCCGCCTCGGCGGTCCTCGGGCGTAGCATCCGAACCATGCCGGCGAAACGCAAACCCGCCGCGTCGAAACCGAAGACGACCAAGCCCACGAAGAGCCCGAAGATGCCGACCGCCGGGCCGAAGACGGTCCGGCGCTTCGACGAGCTCGCCGAGACCTTCGTCGCGCGGGGCGCGACCCGTTCGCAGATGTTCGGGATGCCGGTGCTCAAGGCGGGGGACAAGGTGTTCGCCGGGACGTTCGGCGACGCGATGACGTTCAAGCTGGGGCCCGACGATCTCGAGAAGGCCCGATCGCTGACGGGCGTCGAGGCGTTCGAGCCGATGAAGGGCCGCCCGATGAAGGAGTGGGTGCTGGTCCCGCTCGCGCAGGCGAAGCGCTGGTCCGATCTCGCGGAGCGAGCGTTCGAGTACCTCTCAGGGACTCGACGTCCGCGGATCTAGCCGGCGTCGAGCCGCGCGGCCAGCGACGTCGCGGCCGCGCTCGGTGAGCCCGCTCGCCACGACCACGTCTCCGCTCGTGATCGGCGCCTGCACGGTGGGTGCGGACACGATCCGCCCGTCGACGAGGATCGCGATCCGCGAACCCATGGCGGTCTCGGTGGCGGTCTGGAGGGCGGCGGTCCCGTCGGCCGTCAGGTTGACCGAGATCGACCAACCGGTGCTCGGCGGCGCATCCGGTGCGGCCCCCGCGTTCTCGATATCGCTTGCGTCCACGAAGCCCGGGCCGAGCACGTACTTGTCCCCCGCAGGTCCGAGCAGGACGATGCGCGGCGCGTCCAGGGCGGCTCCGACGCAGTCTCGGAGCCCTTCGCCTCGAACCGCGCACGTGAGCTCGGTCTGGTCCCAGGCGGCCGCGGATCTCGGCACGACCTCGATCACGGGACGCAGCTGGAACGCTCCGCCGTCCGAGGCGACCGTCGAACCCGACGGCGGCGGTGTGTCCTGGGTGGAGCTGCACGCCGAGGCGATCACGAGCGCGAGGAGCCACAAGGCCAACCGACGATCTCGTTGGGTTCCGGTCGCTCCGCCCGCGCGCCGAACCATCGCGCGAGGTCCGAGACCTACAGGGGCGGCGAGTCGAGGATCTTCCGGGTGCGCTTGGCCATACCCTCGAGCAGGCGGATCGCGAGGTCGGGCTCCTTGCGCAGGAGCTTGCGGAACTCCGACCGTTCGATCCTCACGGTCTCGAGCGGCGTCTCGGCGACGACGGTCCGACTCCGGGAGTCGCCGTCCAGCAGCGAGAGCTCGCCGAAGAACTCGCCGCGTCCGAGCTCGGCCTCCTTCTTCCCGCCCGGCGTCGTGCCGGCGACCACCTTCGCCTTGCCGTTCGTGATCACGTAGAACGCCTTACCCGGGTCGCCCGCCTTCACGATCACCTGCCCCTCGCGGTAGATGCGCTCCTCCGACAGCGAGGCGACCCGCGAGAGGTCCATGCGCGTGCAGCCCTCGAACAGCGGGACCCGCCCGAGGAGGTTGACCATGGGGCGGCGCGCACTTGCCATGCCAGGCATGGTCGCAGCCGTCGGCCCGGGGCGCAAACGGCGACCGTCGGGGTTCGGAACCGCGACGCTAGGATGGCGCGATGGCGCGGACCGTCTCCTCGTTGATCGCGGGCCGAGCGCGCGAGGACGCCCCCGGCGGCACGCAGGACGTCCCGAACCCCGCCCGGCTCGACGAGATCGTCGCCACCGTCGGCCTGGCCGACGCCACGACCTTCGTCGAGGCCTGCGCGGCGGCTCGGAGCGCGCAGCGAGACTGGGCGCGCGTCCCGGCGCCCGTGCGCGGGCGCGCGATCCAGCAGCTCGGGCGCCTGGTCGAGGACAACGCCGAGACGCTCGCGCGGATCATGACCCGCGAGATCGGCAAGCCGATCGCGGAGGCGCGCGGTTCGGTCCAGGAGGTCGTCGACACGTGCAACTTCTTCGTGTCGGAGGGACGGCGGCTCTACGGGATGACCGTCCCGTCCGAGCTCCCGGACAAGCAGCTGTTCACGTTCCGCAACCCGGTCGGCGTCGCGGCGATCGTCACGGCGGGGAACTTCCCGGTCGCGGTCCCGTCGTGGTACCTGGTCCCGGCGCTCCTGTGCGGCAATGCGGCCGTGTGGAAGCCGGCCGAGTACGCGCCCGCCACCTCGGAGGCGCTCGCCCAGCTGTTCCTGCATGCCGGCTTCCCCGACGGGGTGTTCAACATGGTGCTCGCCGACGGGGCCTCGACGTTCGAGGGGCTCTCGCAGGCGCTCGAGGCGGGGCTGGTCGACAAGGTCGGGTTCACGGGTTCGAGCGAGGTGGGGCGGCGGCTCGGCGAGCTCTGCGGGCGCCACCTGCAGACGCCGTGTCTGGAGCTCGGCGGCAAGAACCCGCTCGTCGTGATGCCCGACGCCGACCTCGAGCTCGCCGTCGAGGGCGCCCTGTTCAGCGGGTTCGGCACGGCGGGGCAGCGGTGCACCTCGCTGGGCACGGTGATCGTGCACGAGGGCGTGCACGACGAGTTCCTCGATCGCTACGCCGAGGCCGTCGAGACCGCGCCGATCGGCGATCCGTTCGAGGACGTGCTGTATGGGCCGATGATCTCGTCGCGCTTCTGCGAACGCTTCCTCGGGTGGCTCGACTGGGTGCAGCCGCACCACACGCTCCGCGGCTCGACCGGCAAGGGCAGGATCACGCCCGACAGCCCTCGCGAGGGGTTCGTCGGTGACCCCGATGGGGGTCTGTTCGTGCACCCGACGATCGTCGACGGCGTCACGATGGACGACGACCTCTACAAGCAGGAGACGTTCGGGCCGATCGTGGGGGTGGCGTCGTTCGGCGACTTCGACGAGGCGATGGCGCTCGCGAACGGCCACGGCTACGGACTGTCGGCCTCGATCTACACGACGGACCCGCTCAACGTGTTCCGGTTCCGCGAGCGCATCTCTGCGGGCATGGTGAGCGTGAACAACTCGACGACCGGCGCCGAGGCCCACCTGCCGTTCGGGGGCAACGGGCGGAGCGGCAACGGGGCGCGGCAGTCCGGCGTGTGGGTGCTGGATCAGTTCACGCGCTGGCAGGCGATGAACTGGGACTACTCGGGCAAGCTGCAGAAGGCCCAGATGGACGTCGCGGACGTCTCGGCCGACCCGTCGTTCCGGCTGACCGAGCCGTGAGCGACGACCTGACGCGCATCCGCGCCGGGTGGCTGGTCGACGTCGTCGCCGGCGAGGTGCTCCGAGATCGGGTCATCAACGTCCGCGGCGACCGCATCGAATCGGTCGGCGACGACGACGGCACGCCGGTCGAACTCGATCTAGCCCACCACACGGTGCTCCCGGGGCTGATCGATTGCCATGCCCACCTGATCGGCGAGATCGAGGGCGGGCACGGGTACGCGGCGCTCGTGCAGCGGACCGGGGCGCAGGAGGCGCTCACGGGCGTTCGGAACGCGCGCGACACGGTGCTGGCCGGGTTCACGAGCGTCCGCGACGTCGGGACCTTCCGGGCGTTCGTGGACGTGGCGCTGCGCGACGCGATCGAGGCGGGCGATGTGGTCGGACCGCGGATGCTCTGCGCGGGCGCCTACGTGACGAGCTCCGGCGGCGGCGGCGACGTGACCGGTCTCGCGCCCGACGTCGACGCCGTGATCCCGCGCGAGCTCCGGTTCGGCGTCGCGAACTCGGTCGACGAGGTACGCCGGGTGGTGCGCGAGATCCTCCACGGCGGCGCCGACTTCATCAAGGTCATCGCGACCGGCGCGGTCCTGACCGAGGGCACCGTCCCGTCGGCGCCCGAGTTCAGCGAGGCCGAGATCCGGGCGGCGGTCGAGGAGGCCGCGCTGTACGAGACCCACGTCGCCGCCCACGCGCACGGCGCCGAGGGCATCAAGCGGGCGGTCCGCGCCGGCGTGCGTTCGATCGAGCACGGCTCGCTGATGGACGACGAGTCGATCGCGCTGATGGCCGAGCACGGCACCTACCTGGTCGCGGACGTGTGGATGGGGGACTGGACGATCGAGCAGGGCGAACGCGAGGGCTGGTCGCCGAACGTGATGCGCAAGCTGCGCGAAACCACCGACGTGCAGCGCGAGGGGTTCGCCAAGGCCGTCGAGGCGGGGGTCCGGATCGCGTTCGGGACCGACAGCGGGACCTACCCGCACGGGATGAACGCGCACCAGTTCACGACGATGGTCAAGCTCGGGATGACCCCGATCGAAGCGATCAGCTCGGCCACCGTGGTCGCCGCCGAGCTCCTCGGGTGGCGAGATCGGGTGGGCGCGATCGAGCCAGGGCTGTTGGCCGACCTCGTCGCCGTTCGGGGCGACGTGATGAGCGACGTCGGGCTGCTGACCGATGTCGACGTCGTGATGAAGGGTGGAAGGATCCTCACGGCGGGCTGAGCCGGTTTTCCTCAGGTCGGGGTCCCGGGTACGCTGTCGAGCCTGTCGCCGGCTACGCGGAACACGGAAGGAGCGCGCCGATGAAGACCTGTCCGTACTGTGCCGAGGAGATCAAGGACGCGGCGATCAAGTGCCGCTGGTGCGGATCGTGGCTCGTCGATGAGATCCCGGCTTCGGCGGAGACGCCGCCCGAGAAGTCCGAGGCAGCGGAGGCGGAAGAGCCCAAGGTCGAGGAGAAGGCCGTCGCCCCTCCGCAGGCCACGATGATGGCGCCGGTCCCCGCCGCCCAGCCCAGGGTCGAAGCCGCTGCCGCTGCGCAGGCGCCTGCCGCGGCGACCGCCGAGCCCGCGGCCGAGCCCAGGCGAGCCCGGCGGCAGGCCCCGCCCCGAAGCCAAGATCGAGTTCACGCACACGGGTTCGCGCTACCTGCTCGGGTACGCGCCGGATCACTTCGGGATCTGGGATCGGAACACGCCGCAACAGCCCGTCGAGACCTTCCCGCGCAACGACGACGGTTGGGCCGCGGCATGGGCTCGCTACGCTTCCATCGAGACGAGCTGGATGGATCTGCGGACCGGTCAGAAATCCGGCTAGGGCCGTGTGGCCTGCGTCGAGCGGGCGCCGGGACTCGAACCCGCACCACGAGCGCTGTGGGCTGATCCTCTCGTCCCGCCGACCTGCGCAGATGCGCGGCGAAGGGCACGTCCCAGGCCGGGACGGATTTGCAGGTGGAGGTTTCTCTCCCCTATCGTTCGAGGCCGCTGCCACTGGGAGGGGGGAGCCATGCTTCGCAAGTCGATCCTCGTTCTGGCCCTGACGCTCGTGGTGTTCGTCACGGGTGCCGGACCGGCACAGGCCGGTGGTTGGGATCTGATCAGCGACCGGAACGGTCACGGTCGGGTGACCCTTCGCGCATGGACCCGCAACTATCCCCAGGTCGCGTTCACGGCCAACCACGCCGGAACGAGGATCAGCGTCGATATCACGGTCGACTGTGCGGACGGCTATCACTTCGACGACACCTGGACCGACGGAGGTCGGAGGTTCGTCTTCAGGCTCCGCGGGCTGGCTGACAACGGCCGCTGCAACCACACGTTCCGGGTTCGGGCGAACGATTCGTTCCCGAGGTTAGAGCTGGCGGTCTGGGCGCGATAGGGATCCCCTAACCGGTCAGGCCTGGACGCCTGAACGGTCTTTGACCGGTCGAGCGGGCGACGGGAATCGAACCCGCACCACCAGCTTGGAAGGCTGGAGCTCTACCATTGAGCTACGCCCGCGGGTCGGCCAAGCCTAGCAAGCTCACAGGAGCGCCCGGGCGAGCGCCGTCGTCACCGTCGCCAGGATCACGACCAGGAGCAGCGGCGCCTTCCGCCAGATCGCGATCGCGGCGACCGCGACGCCGAGCACGCGTTCGTCGACCGCGAGCGCCTGGCCACTCCCGAACGTCTGCACCGCGACCAGCGCGCCGAGCAGGGCGGGCGCCAGGAGCTCGATCACGCGCGAGAGACCCTCGGGGAGCGGGCGGCCCCCGAGCAGCACGGGACCGATCGCCTTGATCGCGATCGTGCCGGCGCCGACCAGCGTGACGACGAGCCAGGTCTGGCTCATCGCCTCAACCCGATGAGGCAGGCGGCGCCGGCCGCGATGATCGGCACCCCGGCGGGCGCGAACGGCGTGAGCGCCAGGGCGATCGCCGCCCCGAGGAGGGCGGCGGCGACGTGCCGCCGGTCGCGCGCGAGCGGGACGAGCAGCCCGAGGAACAACGCCGCGAAGGCCGCGTCGAGCCCGAACGTGGCCGGGTCGCCGATACCCGAACCGACGAGCGCGCCGATCGCCGTGCCGGCGACCCACGACAGGTAGAGGACGACCCCGGCGCCGAGCAGCATGCTGCGGGAGAAGCGTCCCTCGCCCTCGGCGGCGATCGCCCAGGACTCGTCCACGACGAGCTGCGCGTGCACGAACCTGGACCACAGGGAGCCGGTCAGGTACGGCGCCACCGAGATGCCGATCGGGGCGTAGCGCGCGTTCAGCAGGAGCGCGGCCGCGACCGCCGCGGCCACGGTCCCGCCGTCGCGCAGCACCGAGACCGAGGCGAACTGCGCCGAACCCGCGAAGGTCGTCGCCGACATCACGATCGGGGCGAGCCAGCCGAACCCGACCGCGCGTGCGATCACGCCGAACGAGATGCCGAACCCGACGACGGCCACCGCGAGCGGACCCACGGCTCGAGCCCCGTCGCGGAAGGTCCGTTCGGCCATGACCAACGGTAGCAACCTCTCGGTGGCGGCCCGAGGTTCCCGCTCGAGCTCGACCGCTAGAGTGCGCGACGTGAACGTTCCCTTCCGGCTCGTCGACGTGTTCGCGCCGCGACCGCTCGCCGGGAACCAGCTCTGCGTCGTGCCGGGACCCGCCGACCTGGAGGACGCGACGATGCAGGCCATCGCGAGGGAGATCGGCTTCTCCGAGACGACGTTCGTGACCGAGAGCGGTGACGACCGCTACGCGATGCGGATCTTCACGCCGGCATCGGAGCTCCCGTTCGCGGGGCACCCGACGCTCGGGACGGCGTTCGTGTTGGTGAGCGAGGGGCGTGTGAGCTCGCCCGCGACGCAGGTCGTGGCCGCGGGCGAGATCCCGGTCGAGGTGGATCTCGAAGCCGGCACCGCGTGGATGACGCAGCTCCCGCCAGCGTTCGGGCCCGTCTTCGAGGATCGCGAGCTGATCGCCCGCGCGATCGGTCTCGAGGCGAGTGATCTCGACCCCGACCTCCCGGTCCGGACCGTCTCGACCGGTCTGCCACCGACGATCGTGCCGCTCCGCGACGCCGAGACGCTCCGGCGCGCCGTCCGGAACGCCGCGGTGGTGGCGGAGGCGGTCGCGGCCTCGGGTGGGGAGGACCTGTACCTGTTCGCGGTCACCGGGGAGGGCGTCACCGCGCGGATGTTCGATGCGGAGCTCGGCGTCGGGGAAGACCCGGCGACGGGGTCGGCGGCGGGTGCGCTCGGCGCCTACCTGGCCGAGCACGATCTGGCCGGCATGCCGGGCTCGGTGCTGATCCGCCAGGGCGGGCAGGTGGGGCGGCCGAGCGAGCTGTTCGTCGAGACCAGCAGCGAGGACGGGGCATGGCGCGTCCGGGTCGGGGGAGGCGTCCACGTGGTCGGCCGGGGGACGTTCGAGCTCTGAACGTGCCGTCTCGACCGCGCCCGGATCCCGTTCCTCGTGCCTCGACGGAAACGGAGGCACCCTCGTAGGCTTGCGTCCGTGCGCGTCCGCGTCGTCGTCCTGATCGTGCTGATCACCGGCAGCCTGGCCTGGGTCGGGACGCAGGCCCTATCCGGCAACCTCGTCTACTACGTCACGCCGACCGAGCTCCTGCACCAGCACCCGGCCCCGAACGAACGCCTGCGGCTCGGCGGCCAGGTCGTGCCGGGCTCGCTGCACGACGTCGCCGACGGCGTCGACTTCGTCGTGACCGACGGCACCACCAGGATGACCGTGGTCCACACGGGCTCGACGCCCGCGCTGTTCAAGAGCGGGACCGGCGTGGTGCTCGAGGGCATCTACGGGACGGACGGCGCGTTCCACTCGGACAACATGCTCGTCAAGCACGGCGAGGAGTACCGCCCGCCGCTACCCGGCGAGACGCCGCCACCCGACGAGGTGACCTGATGCCGGCGTTGGTCGGCACGCTGTCGCTCGCGCTGGCACTCGCCCTCGCGGTCTACGGGGTGACGGCTGCGATCGTCGGTGCGCGGACCGGCCGCCCGCGCGTGGTCGAGAGCGCGCGCACGGCGGCGTACTCGCTGTTCGCGCTCGTCGTCGTCGCGAACCTCGCGATGCTCGCGGCACTTCTCGCGAACGACTTCTCGTTGCGCTACGTCGCATCGAACTCCAGTCGCGCGACCCCCACCTTCTTCAAGATGCTGGCGCTCTGGTCCGCCGACGAGGGCTCGCTGCTGCTGTGGAACCTCGTCCTCGGCGGCTACCTCGCCGCCGTCGCCTTCCGGTTCCGCCGCCGCCGCCCCGAGACCTTCCCGTGGGCGCTCGCGGTGATGTTCGGCATCTCGGCGTTCTACCTCGTCTTGGTGCTCGGGCCAACGACGCCGTTCGCGACGCTCGCCATTCGCGCCACCCGACGGGCGGGGACCGCTCCCGCTGCTCCAGAACCATCCACTGATGGCGGCGCACCCGCCGTTCCTGTACCTCGGGTTCATCGGGTTCACGGTGCCGTTCGCGTTCGCGATCGCGGCGTTGATCACCGGGCGGGTGAGCGACGCGTGGATGCGGATCACGCGCCGGTGGACGATCTCGGCCTGGATCTTCCTCACGATCGGCCTGACGCTGGGCGCGCTCTGGTCCTACAGCGTCCTCGGCTGGGGCGGGTACTGGGCGTGGGACCCGGTCGAGAACGTCGCGCTCCTGCCGTGGCTGATGGGGACCGCGTTCCTGCATTCGGTGTTGGTGCAGGAGCGCCGCGGGATGCTGAAGGTCTGGAACCTGTCGCTGATCGTCGGGACGTTCGCGCTGACGGTCCTCGGGACGTTCCTGACGCGGGGGAGCATCCTCGCCTCGGTCCACACGTTCGCCGAATCGATCGTCGGGCCGCTGTACCTCGCGTTCCTCACCGTCGTGCTGCTCGGGGGGTTCGGGTTGATCGCGTGGCGCCGCGAGTCGCTCCGCGCCGAGGCGACGTTCGACACCCCGTTGTCGCGCGAGAGCGTGTTCCTCGGCAACAACGTCCTGTTGCTGGTGCTCACGTTCACGGTGCTGATCGGCACGATCTACCCATTGCTCGCCGAGGCGGTGACCGGTGGCAAGGTCTCGGTCGGCTCGCCGTTCTTCAATCGGAACACCGCTCCGGTGGCGCTGCTGCTCCTGTTCCTGATGGGCATCGGACCGCTCCTGCCGTGGCGGGCGGCCTCGGCGTCCGCCGTCCTGCGCCGGCTGCAGGTGCCGATGTGGGCGGCGGCGGCGACCGCGGCGCTCCTCGCGCTGGTCGGAGCCGGGGTCGTGGCGGTGATCGTGTTCGGACTGGCGGCCTTCGTAGCCGCGGCGACGATCGCCGAGATGGTCCGCGGCGTCCAGGCGCAGCGGCGCGCGCACGCGATCTCGGTCGGCGCGGCGATCCGGGCGGCGGTGTCGAGGAACCGCCGGCTCTACGGCGGGCTCGTCGTCCACCTGGGCCTGATCGTCGCGGTCGTCGGCGTGTCGTGGGCCGCGCTCTCAGACCGCTCTTCGGAGGTGACGATCGCCCGCGGCGAGGTCGTGCACGCCCAGGGCTACGACCTGCGCTTCGACCGGCTCACGACCCGCGACGAGCCGCAGCGACGGGTCCTGGTCGCCGAGCTCACGGTCCTCGACCCCCAGACCGGACAGGAGGTCGTCCGGCTCCAGCCGTCGCTGAACCTGTACCCGGCGGCGTCCGAGCCGATCGGCACGCCGTCGATCCGGGTCGGCACGCCCTTCAACGGCATGGTCGACCTGTACGCGTCCCTCGTCACGGTCGAGAACGGCACGCGGGCCTCGTTCCGCTTCTTCGTCAACCCGGGGATCGGGCTGCTGTGGTTCGGCGGCGCGGTGATGGCGTTCGGCGGCATCGTGGCGGCCTGGCCGTCCCGGCCGCGTGCGGCCAGCCCCCGCGGTCCCGAACCCCTCGCCGAGCGTCGCGAGGAGGTGACGGTGTGAGCGTCGGCGTCGACGAGAAGGACGAGGCCGCCGAGCCGGAGGGCCGCGCGCGTTCGCGGCGCAGGTGGCGGACCGTCGCGATCGTGCTCGCGCCCCTGGTGCTGTTCGCGCTGCTGCTCGCCTCGGGCCTCGGGCGCGATCCGCGGGCGCTCCCGAGCGAGCTGATCGGACAGGCGGCGCCGACCTTCGCGCTGCCGAGGCTCGACGCCGGTGGCACGATCGATCTCGACGACCTGCGGGGGCAGGTGGTCGTCGTGAACTTCTGGGCGTCGTGGTGCGTGCCGTGCCGCGAGGAGCACGACGCGCTCGCGGCCGCGTGGGGCCGGTACCGGGAGCGGGGCGTCGTCGTGCTCGGCGTGTCGTTCGAGGACACGAAGGAGTCGGCGCTGGCGTTCCGGGACGAGCTGAAGGGGGACTGGCCGCTCGCCGACGACCCCGGCTCGCGAACGGCGATCGCGTACGGCGTGTTCGGGGTCCCCGAGACCTTCGTGATCGCGCCGGACGGGACGATCGCGGCGAAGACGACCGGCGCCGTCACCTACGAGTGGCTCACCGACGAGATCGAGGGAGCGCTCCGGGCCGGGAACGTCGAGTGAGCGGCCGAACGCGCTCGTTCGCGGTGCTCGCCGCGGCGATCGCGGTCGTCGGGCTCGCCGCCCTCATCGCGTCGCGGTGGTTCGGACCCGACCCGGACGCTCGACGAACGCGTGCACGAGATCGGCGCCGGGTTGCGGTGCCCCGTATGCCTGAACCTCTCGGTCGCCGACTCCCCGTCGAAGCTCGCCGGTGAGATGCGCTCCGAGATCGAGACCCAGCTTCGCGCCGGCCGGAGCCCCGACCAGATCCGCGCGTTCTTCATCGATCGCTACGGCGAGTGGATCCTGCTGTCGCCGCGTCGGCACGGGTGGAACCTCCTGCCGTGGGCCGTGCCGATCGTCGGCCTGCTGGCGGGCGTCGCGCTGTGGGTGGCGTTCGTCCGGCGTCGCGCGCCCGCGCCCGCCGGCGAGGTGACCGAGACCGAGCACCGACGCATCGAGCACGAGCTCGCGGATCTGGAGGAACCCGGGTGAACCCGAGGATGGACGCGGACCGGGGGCGCGGGTGAACCCGATCGCGATCTCGTTCGCCGTCGCCGGGCTCGCGCTCGTCGCGGGCGTCGGGGTGATCGCTGGCTATCTCCGCGAGGCGCCGGCGCCGGTCGAGCCGCTCGCCGACCCGCTCGAAGACCGTCGCGAGGCGCTGCTGCGATCGCTGGCCGACCTGGAGGATGCGCACGCGTCGGGAACACTCGACGCCGCCGACTACCACCGGCTCCGCGAACAGACCGAGGGCCGCATGGCGCGCGTGCTCCGCGCGCTGGATCGTCGCGACGCGCCGGCGGGGAGCGCGGGTATGGCGGTCGCGCTGGAGGACGCTCCGGCCCCGACCGTCCGAGCGGACGCCGCCGAACCCCGCCGGGTCCCGCCATGGGCCGTCGCGGTGCTGATCGGCGGGACCGTCCTCGCGGTGGTGGTCGCGTCGCTCGCCCGCGACGCCGAACCCCAGACCCAGGCGTCGCCGCCGCAGACGTCGGACGATGCGCTGAAGTTCTTCGAGCGGCGCGTGAAGGACCATCCGGACGACCTCGCGGCTCGGTTGGATCTGGCGCATCGCTACCTGGACGCCGGGATGATCGAGCGGTCGCTGTCCGAGTACGCGGTGGCGCTCGAGCTCGACCCGGACGACGCCGAGGCGCTCGCGCACGTCGGGATCATCCTGTACCAGAACGGGCGTGCGGAGGAAGCGCTCCGGTCGGTCGATCGCGCGCTCTCGACCGATCCGCGGTACCCGGAGGCGCTGTTCTTCCGGGGCGTGATCCTGCTTCGGGGGCTCGATCGTCCGCAGGACGCGATCTCGGCGTTCGAGACCTATCTCGAGGCCGCACCCTTCGGCACCGAACGCCAGACCGCGAAGGACCTCATCGCGGAAGCCCAGGTCTCCATCGAAGGGACCTGAACCCGGGGGATGACCTGATCGAGCGAAGGGTGATTCAGCCGCGACGGCGCTCCGCGATCGTTTCCGCGCGGCGCTTGGCGTCCCGAGCCCGCGCGAACAGTCGCAGCGTGTAGCCGCCGAGCGCCACGGCGGTGACCAGGTACCCGGCGATCACGTAGCCGGCGTTCGGCGCCATCAGCGCTCGGCCCCGACGAGCGGCGATAGCGCCTCGCGCGCGGCTCGCTCCTCCAGGCGTCCCACCCGCAGGCGGAGCGTCATCAGGTACGCGTAGGTGATCGTGAACGCCACGACCCCGGCGAGGAGCGCGAGCAGCATCGTCCCCTCGATCTCGGGCGCGCCGAGGCGGAACACCGTCGGCCCCTGGTGCAGCGAACGCCACCACACGACCGACAGGTGCACGATCGGCACGTCGATGAACCCCACGATCCCGATCACCGCCGCCCAGCGCGCCCGCCGGGACGGGTTGTCCGTGATCCGGCGGATCGCGAGGTAGGCGACGTAGATCATGAGGAGCACGGCGGTGGTGGTGAGTCGGGGGTCCCACGTCCACCAGGTGCCCCAGACGGGCTTGCCCCACAGCATCCCCAGCACGATCGCGAGGGAGGTGAACAGGACGCCGATCTCGGCCGAGGCCGCCGCGACGCGGTCCCACCGCGTCTTCTTCGTCCTCAGGTACGCGATGCTCGCGATGAACACGACGAAGAAGCAGAGGTACGCGAGCCAGGCGGCCGGGACGTGGACGTACATGATCCGTTGGACCTCGCCCTGCACCGCGTCGGGCGGCGCGACGATCAGGGACAGGACGGCCGAGACCCCGAGCGCCACGAGCGCCGCGACGCCGAGCAGATGCTCGCCGCCGCGCGACGTCGCCTTGCCGAGCGCGCGCTCCGCCGCCGCCGCCATCAGTCCTCCAACAGGTAGCCGAACACCAGGACGCCGACCGACAGGAACACGACGTCGAACGCGGCGAGCAGCCCGAGCCACGAGAGCACCTCGCCCGACCGACCCGCCGCCGCGAGATCGGTCGTCCGAACACCGGCGATCAGGACCGGCGCCACGAGCGGGAGCACGAGCATCGGGAAGATCGCCTCGCGCGTCCGAGCGGATTCGGCCACGACGCCGAACAGGCTCCCCACCGCCGCCAGCCCGATCGCGCCCAACACGAACGCGGCCAGGACCAGGAACGGGTCCGCGACGGACAGGTCGAACAGGACGATCACGAGCAGGAGCACGACGATCACGAGCGCGAGCAGCTCGACCGTCACGGCGACGGCCTTCCCCAGGAACACGGCCGCCTTGTCGATCGGGGCGAGCAGCAACCCCTCGAGCGCCCCATCCTCGGACTCGGTCTGGTACGCGCGTCGCGACGCCATCACCGCGGAGAAGAGCACTGCCATCCACAGCAGGCCCGGCGCGATGCGTTCGAGCACGTCGCGGCCGGGGCCGAACGCGAACCCGAACGCCACGAGGACCGTGGCGGCGAACGGGACCAGCGTCCCGAGCGCGTGTCGCCCGCGCACCTCGATCAGGAGGTCCTTGCGCGCGATCACCGTGGCCTGGCGGGCGAACGTCATGAGCCCGCCTCGACCGAGCCCTCACGCAGCGTGACGACGCGAGCGGCGAGTCCGGGCGTCACGTCGTGATGCGTCGCGATCACGAGCGTCCGTCCCTCGCGGGACGCGTTCAGCATCATCTCGTCGACCGCGCTCCGGGCCGCGGCGTCCAGACCCGTGGTGGGTTCGTCGAGCAGCAGGAGCTCGGGGTCCCGGACGATTGCGCGCGCGACCGCGACCTTCTGCCGCATCCCGGCGGAGAACGTCCGGACGCGCTCGTCGGCGACGTCGGCGATCGCGACGCGTTCGAGCGCTTCCTGGACGCGGTCGTGAGCGATGCCGAGCAGGTCGGCGATCAGCTCCAGGTTCTCCCGGGCGGTGAGCTCCTCGTACAGGCGGGTGCGATGGGTGAGCAGCTCGGAACGCCGGCGGATCTGCTCGCGGTCTTCGGCGAGGTCGAACCCCAGCACCGAGCCCCCGCCGTAGGTCGGGGACAGCGCGGTGGCCACGATCCGGAGCAAGGTGCTCTTGCCGGCGCCGTTCGGTCCCCGCAGGACGACGGCCTCGCCTCGCTCGATCGCGAGATCCACGCGTACGAGGGCAGGCGCCGCGCCGAACAGTCTCGTCACGCCGCGCAGGTCCACCGCGGCGTCCTTCAGGCCGATGGGTGAGCGAGGGAGGGTGCGCATCGGGTCCCCTTTGTATCACCGGGGCGAGGGGACGGCGCGGTCGGGTTCGATCGGGCGGCGGATACGCCGCCGGACGCACACGCGCATCGGCCCCGAGGGGGCGGGGCACTTGCGATCGGCGGGGGCGCTGCCTAGCGTGATCCGTCATGAGGCGCGCGTTCGCGCTCTTCGGCCTGTCCGCGACCTTCGCCGTCGTGTGGATCTCGATGCTTCCGTCGCAAGCCGTCGCGATGGTCACCGGTCCGTGCACGGCCTCGATCGACGGCGTCGACGTCACGAACGGGCACGACGAACCCGGCACCGCCGTCCCGCTCCAGTCGGGCTCGCAGGTCCCGGTCGACGGGACGGCGCAGTCGCGGGTCACCGATCTCACGTACACGGTGCACGTCGCGGGCGGACGCGTGCGGGTCGGCACGGTCACGATCGCGGAGAACGGCCTGAGCTGGTCAGGGACGGTCGACCTGGAGACGATCTCCAACGCGACGGTGGGGTTGTTCGAGGTGACCGCCGAGGTGCAGACGACCGGTCAGGACTGCAGCGGGGTCGCCTACGTGTGCATCGAGGGGCGGAGTCCCCTGACGACGGCCGCCGGCGCGGGCGCGACGGTGGTCGGGGTCGGCGGAGGGATCCTGCTCGTGCTGTCGTTCACGCGGGCTCGCGGGCTCGGCGCGGCGAGGTCTTCGCTCCAGGGGTTCGCCGGGGGAGCGACGGCCGGCCTGGGCGGCGCGGTCCTGTTGCAGCAGTTCTGCACGCTCCCGCTCACGCTGGCGAGCGCCGTGGGGATCCCGGTGGTCGTCGGGACGGCCGGGGCCATCGGCGCGTACTTGGCCCGTCCCAGCCCGGCACCGGCCGCGCCGATCCCCCCGACTCCTCCACCTCCGTCCGGGGGAGTGATCGTGCCGCCCGTCCCGTCCGCGAAGACCGACGAGCTCACGTGCTCGATTTGTGGGACCGCGAACTCGTCCCACAGCCAGTTCTGTACGAACTGCGGGACCGGGCTCGGCTCGTGAGCTCGGAACCGAGGATCGGTACCTAGGTCGGGGACGACCGGATCGAACCTTCCAGCCGGCCTATCCGTGGCGTTCGAACGACTTCCGGGTGGAAGACACTCGGTGCTGGACGTTCCATCGGGCGAGCGCGTTAGCATCTATCCCACGGGGCGTAGCGCAGCCTGGTAGCGCGCCTGCTTTGGGAGCAGGAGGCCGGCGGTTCGAGTCCGCCCGCCCCGACATATATCCGCAGGTAGATGCCCTATCGCGTGGACCTCCTACCCATCGCTACCCATGGTGGGTATCATCTGGGTAGCAGAAGGGGAGGGGCATGGCCTGGATCGAGGAACGCAAGCGGCAGCACCACACCGCGTACAAGGTCTATTGGCGTGATCCGGCTGGACGCGTTCGCACTCGGACCTTCACCCGAGCCGTCGACGCCAAGCGTTACGCCCGCGAGGTCGAACACCGCAAGGACACCGGCAGTTACGTCGACCCGGCCGCCGGCGTCATCACACTGGCGGAGGCCTTCGACCACATGATGGCCACGGCCACGCACCTCGACCGTCCACCGGGAGCTGTATGCGATGCACGGGCGGCTCTACCTCGCCGGAGGTTCGCTCGGTGATCGCCCGATCCGTTCGATCGGCAAGGCCGACGTCCGCGAGTTCCTGGCTGAGCTCGCCGGCAGGAAGAACCCGGCGACCGTCGATGCCGTCAAGCGGTTGCTGCATCGCACCTTCGAGGTCGCCGTCGAGGAGGATCGGATCGCCCGGAACCCCGTCCATGGCGTTCGCGTCGCGACGTCGGTTCGGCGTAATCCGAGGTTCTTCTCCGAGACCGAAGTCGCCGCGATCGCCGACGAGGTCCCCAACCGCTACCGCGCCCTGGTCTGGACGCTGGCCCTGTCTGGTCTGCGTATCGGTGAGGCCTCCGCGCTGCGCGTTGGGAACCTCGACCTCAAGAAGCGCACCATCCGCGTCGTCGAGTCCTCCGCTGAGGTGGCAGGCCGGAAGATTACTGGCGCGACCAAGACCGGGAAGGACCGAACGGTCGACCTCCCGGTCGAGCTCACGGAGATGCTGTCCGATGACCTCGACCGGTTCGGCAACCGCTTCGACAAGGACTCCTACGTGTTCACCGGACCCAATGGTGGGCAGATCAGGCAGAACGGGTTCCGCCAGCGCATCTTCCAACCGGCGGCCGAACGCGCCGGGATATCACCGACGCCGACGGTCCACGACCTACGGCACACGGCGGCATCGTTCATGGCCCGCGCTGGATTCACGCTGCTCGAAGCTGCGGGGCAGCTCGGCCACTCCACGGTGACGATGACTGCGCGCTACAGCCACGTCTTCCCCCAGGAACGGCAGGCGAAGGCGGCGCGACTTGGGGCGCTCATCGGTTCCGCTTGACGGCCGACCGCTCCCTGGTTCAGAATCACACCGGTGTTGTTCACCATACGGGTAGCGGATCCTGGCCCATAACCTCGCCGAGGACCGCGAAGCCCCGACAGCCGGACATATTGCCGGGGGATCCCGCTCCCACTCGGGGCGGGCGAACGGCATCGCTACCTCCGCGGACATAAGGGCGGAGGCCAGGTAGGGCTCAGAGTCTCGCCTGGAAGGGAAGGCCGTCGGAGTGACCCCCTGATCGACGCATGCGCGTCGGATGGGAGGCCATTCCCATGGCCGGTTCCAGTCCTGAAGTCACCGGCAGATCCCGTCGCTCAAGACCGCCGAACAGGTCGGCAAGCGCACCGGTCAGCACCCGAAAACCGTCCTGGCCGCCTGGCGTCGCGGTGAACTTCCGGGCATCGAGCTTCGGAGCTCGCACGGTTCGGTTCCACCCCACTGACGTTGAGGCCTACCTCGACGCTCGTCGCAAGGCGGGTGCGTCATGACGTGGAAACGCCCCCACAAGGGGGCGTTGCCGAAGCCGCCACCGGCAAGCAGCAGGCTCGACGGCATCTTACCCCGACCGACCGACTCCCGGGCCAGCTTTCGCTGCTCGGCGAGCCGATCGAGCCCGCCGACCTCATTATCCGCCGACGGCGTGGGCTGCGGCCGAATGGGATCTTCGCCTGACTGCGAACCGACTGGCCTACGAGCGCGAGCCGCGCCACTGGTGGATCCGCGACCTCGAACGGCGCCGGGATGGTGCAGCATGATCGGCGTCGCCGAGACCGGCTGGCTGCTCGAGAAGGTCATCTCCCACATCCGGCGGTTCGTGGTCATGAGCCATGACCAGGCACTCGCGGTCGGGCTATGGGTGCTGCTCACTTGGGCCGTCGAAGCCTTCGACTGCGCTCCGTATCTCGACGTCTCGTCCCCGTCGCGTGAGTGTGGGAAGACCCGGCTGTTCGAGGCCCTCCAACTCCTCGTTCGAAGGCCTCGCAAGTGCACCGGCCACACCGAGGCGACACTGTTCCGCATGATCGAGTCCGAGCATCCGACGCTCCTGATGGACGAGATCGACACGACGTTCGGCAAGGACCCCAAGCTGTACGCGGGATTCGCGGCGTCCTGGATGAAGGACACCGCCGCGGCGGTACAGTGCCCGCATGGTCGGGGAGGGGAAGAAGATGCAGATGAAGTTCTTCGAGGTGTTCGGCCCGAAGGCCTTCGCCGGCATCGGCAACTTTCCCGAGACATCGCGAGCCGTTCGATCCCGATCCGCCTCGAGAGGAAGTCCCGGACCGAGAAGGTCGCGAGGTTTCGGTACGGGCGGGAGTGGGCAGCGACGGCGGAGCCCGAGAGGCGCTCGAGGAGTGGGCGAGCAACGTCGTTCCGACGCTAGGGGAGGCCGAGCCATCCTTCCCCGAGGAGCTCACCGACCGCCAGTGGGACCTGTGGAGCCGCTGTTCGCGGTCGCCGATATGACGGACTCGTCCGCTGACGCTCGCAGGACGGCGGTGACGCTGCACGCCGGAGCGTACATCGACACGTCGGCGGGGCTCCTGGCTCTGGACCACTCCCGCGCCATGTTCAACGGCCATGAGGCGATGACGACCAAGTC
>CAVZUW010000004.1:0-190662 GCA_963778545.1 uncultured Actinomycetes bacterium
CGCAGGGGCGGCCCTCGGGGGCCGCCCCCAGCGTTCGGGGGTGCAGGTGTGAGCGAACACGTGCGGATGTGGATCGGCGGCGCGTGGGTCGACGCGCAGGACGGCGCGACCTTCGACGCGACCAGCCCGTCCACCGGCGAGGTGATCGGCACGGTCCCCGAGGGGACGCGCGCCGACGCGGTCGGGGCGATCTCGGCCGCGCAGGCGGCATGGCCGGGGTGGGCCGGCCTCTCGGCCTTCGAGCGTGCGGCGGCCATGAAGCGTGTGGCCGAGGCGATCGACGACCGGCGGGAGGACCTCGCGCACACCCTCACCCTCGATCAGGGCAAGCCGAAGAAGGCCGAGGCGTTCGACGAGGTCGAGGAGCTGATCGCCTACTTCGACATGGCGGCGGCAGATGCCGTCCGTGCCGAGGGGCTGCTGCCGCCCTCGATCGACGCGAACAAGCGCGTGCTGCTCCAGCGCGTGTCTCGGGGTGTCGTCTCGATCATCAGTCCCTGGAACTGGCCCTACACGATGCCCGGCGAGATCCTGGCTCCGGCGATCGCCTACGGGAACGCCGTGGTGTGGGCCCCGGCGCCCACGACCTCGATCTGCGCGGTTCGGCTCGCCGAGTGCGTCGAGGCCGCCGACCTGCCGCCGGGGGTCGTGAACCTGGTGACCGGACCCGGCCCCGTCGTCGGCGACGAGATCGCCGCGAACCCCGGAACCCAGGCCGTCGGCTTCATCGGTTCGATCGCGACCGGTCACACCGTCGCGCAACGAGCCGCGGGGAAGGAGCTCCTGCTCGAGATGGGCGGCAACGGTCCGCTGGTGATCTGCGAGGACGGCGATCTCGACAAGGCGGTCGAGGCCACCCTGGTCGCCTCGTTCCTCAACGCCGGACAGAGCTGCACGGCGGGCGAACGGTTCCTCGTCCACGAGGACGTGAAGGACGAGTACCTGTCGAAGCTGTCCGACGCGATCGCCGAGCGGATCGAGCTCGGTGACCCGTTCGACGACGCGACGACGATGGGACCGGTCAACAACGAGCCCACGGCGGCCAAGACCGAGCGACACGTGACCGAGGCGCTCGAACGAGGCGCGAGCGTGGTTGCCGGTGGCAAGCGGGCGCCGCAGCACGGGAGCGAGCTGTTCTTCGAGCCGACCGTGCTCGACGGCGTGACCGACGACATGGAGATCGCGCGCGAGGAGACGTTCGGGCCGGTGGTGCCGGTGTCGTCGATCCGGAGCGAGGAGGAGGCGATCGAGCTCGTCAACGGGTCGCCGTACGGTCTGCTCTCGGCGATCTTCACGCGGGATCTCCGCCGCGGGCTCCGTTTCGCGGAAGCCGTCCGGACGGGCTGGGTCAACGTGAACGAGGGCACGAACTACTGGGAGTCGCACCTGCCGTTCGGGGGGCGCGCCGGCTCGCAGAGCGGGGTCGGTCGGGTCGGCGGACGCTTCTCGATGGAGCGCCTCACCGAGCTCAAGACGATCGTCATCGACCTGTCCTGACGGTTTGTCAGGACGGCGCCCGCGAAGGAACATCCGAGGCCTGATGCGGGAGCGGGCCCGAACCGTCGTCGTCGGCGCAGGGATCGTGGGCGCGAGCGCCGCCTACCACCTGGCCGAGCTCGGCGAGCGCGACGTGCTCGTGGTCGACCAGGGTCCGTTGTTCGAGACCGGGGGCTCGAGCTCGCACGCGCCCGGGCTCGCGTTCCAGACCAACGGCTCCCGGATGATGTGCCGGATCGCCCAGGAGTCGGTCGCCCTGTACGCGACCTTGGACGTCGACGGCGAACCCGCCTGGTACGGCGTGGGCGGGATCGAGGTCGCGACCACCGAGGCGCGGATGCGGGAGCTGAAGCGCCGGCTGGGGTTCGCGCGCTCGTACGGGCTCGAGGGGGCCGAGCTGCTCACCCCCGCCGAGACCGCCGAGAAGATCCCGCTGCTCGACCCCTCCACGATCCTCGGGGCGTACCACGTGCCCTCGGACGGCATCGCCAAGGCGGTGACGATCGCGACGGCGCTCGGGCGCCGCGCGGAGGCGAAGCGGCGTGGCGTTCGAGGGCGGCGTGACCGTGACCGGGTTCGACGTCCGCGACGGGCGCGTGCACGGCGTTCGGACGGACCGGGGCGACGTCGAGTGCGAGCGCGTGCTGCTGTGCGCCGGGATCTGGGGGCCGACCGTCGGCGCGATGGCGGGGGTGCCCATCCCGCTCGTCGCGGTGCAGCACCAGCTCGTGTGGACGGAGCCGATCGCCGGGCTCGAGGGCGAGACGCGGGAGGTCGCGCACCCGATCCTGCGGCATCAGGACATGGCGATGTACTTCCGCCACCGGGAGGATCACTACGCGGTCGGGAGCTACCGCCACGAGCCGATCGCGACGCCGCAATCCGCGTTCCGGCGGCCCGGTGAGGGTCCGATGCCCTCGCTGATGCCGTTCACGCCCGCCGATTTCGAGATCGCTCGGGCCGAGGCGGCCCGGCTCCTCCCCGCCCTCGAGGGGCGGATGCGCCCGGCCGATCCCGCGCGCTCGATCAACGGGATGTTCTCGTTCACGCCGGACGCGGGCTCGATCGTGGGGGAGTCGGCGGCGGTCCGGGGCGTATGGATCTGCGAGGCCGTGTGGGTGACCCACGCCGGGGGGTTCGGCAAGCACGTGGCCGAGTGGATGGTGCAGGGCGAACCCTCGATCGACATGGCCGAGGCGGACGCGAACCGCTTCTACCCGTTCATGACGACGCCGCCCTACGTGCTCGAACGCGGCAAGCAGCAGTACCGCGAGGTGTACGACATCCTGCACCCGCGCCAGCAGATGGCGCGTCCGCGCAAGCTCCGGCTCACGCCGTTCTACGCCCGGCAGGAGGAGCTCGGCGCCGAGTTCGTCACCGGCGCCGGGTGGGAGCGCCCCGAGTGGTTCGAGGCGAACGCCGCGCTGGTGCCGGCGGACGCGCCCTGGGTGCACCGCGACGGCTGGGCGGGCACGTTCTGGTCGCCGATCGAGGGCGCCGAGCACCTCGCGACCCGTTCGAGCGCGGCGGTGTTCGACCTGACCCCGTTCGCGAAGTTCGACGTCGAGGGGCCCGACGCGCTCGCGTACCTCGAACGGATCTGCGCGAACGTGATCGACCGGCCGGTGGGCTCGATCGTCTACACGGCGATGCTCACGCCCGCGGGCGGGATCCGGTGCGACCTCACGATCGCCCGCAAGGGCGAGGAGCTGTTCCGGGTGGTGACCGGTGGCGGGAGCGGGCAGCACGACCTCGCCTGGATGCGGCGGCAGATCGGCGAGGACGAGCGGGTTCGGATCACCGAGCGCACGGGGTCGCTGTTCGCGCTCGGCCTGTGGGGCCCGAACGCGCGCGAGATCCTCGGGGGCCTCACCGACGCCGACCTCGGCAACGAGGCGTTCCCCTACATGACGGCCCGGTACCTGGACGTCGGGGAGGTCGGGCCGGTGTGGGCGCAGCGGATCTCGTACGCCGGCGAGCTCGGGTGGGAGCTGTACGGCCAGTTCGCGATGGGCGACCGCCTGTGGGAGCTGGTGTGGGACGCGGGCCGCGACCACGGCCTGGTCGCGGCGGGGCTGGGGGCGTTCGACACCCTGCGGCTGGAGAAGGGCTACCGCCTGTGGGGTCAGGACATCCACACCGAGCACGATCCGTTCGAGGCCGGGCTCGGGTTCGCGGTCAAGATGGACAAGGGCGCGTTCCAGGGCCGCGAGGCGCTGGCGGCGATGCTCGAGCGCGGCTCGGCCGAGCGGCTCGCGTGCGTCACCCTCGACGACCCCACCGCGGTCGTGCTGGGCAAGGAGCCGATCCGGTCCGACGGGCGCGTGGTCGGCTACGCGACGTCCGCCGGGTACGGGTACTCGGTCGGGCGCTGCATCGTCTACGGTTACCTGCCCGCCGAGCTGGCGGTGCCGGGCACGCCGGTCGAGGTCGAGTACTTCGACGAGCGCCTCCCGGCCACGGTCGCCGAGGACCCGCTGTGGGACCCGAAGGGCGAACGATTGAGGGCGTGACGAGGTCGCGCAGGCCAGGTCACGCAGGAAGGAGAGCAGCTTGGCGGTCATCGACAACCCGGGGATCCTCCTCTACACGCGGATCCGCAAGTCGCCGTACTTCTACGCGTCCCGCGAGCACGGGGTCGCGCGCTACAGCGTCTACAACCACACCTACCATCCCCGCCACTACGGCGATCCGGTTGCCGAGTACTGGCACCTCGTGAACGGCGTCACGATGTGGGACGTCGGGGTCGAGAAGCAGATCCAGATCAAGGGCCCGGACGCGTTCGACCTCACGAACATGATCGTCCCGCGCGACCTCAACAAGTGCGCGGTCAACGAGTGCAAGTACGTCTTCATCACCGGCCCCGACGGGGGGATCCTGAACGACCCGGTCCTGCTCCGCGTCGCCGAGGACGAGTTCTGGCTCTCGCTCGCGGACTCGGACGTGAACCTGTACGCGCTCGGGATCGCCGGCGCGAAAGGCATGGACGTGACGGTGCAGGAGATCGACGTCGCGCCCGTGCAGATCCAGGGCCCGAACGCGAAGAAGGTGCTCACCGAGCTGTTCGGCGAGCGCGTCCTCGAGATCCCGTACTACGGCCTGATGCAGGGCGAGCTCGACGGGATGGACGTCGTGGTCTCGCGCACCGGCTACACGGGTGAGGTCGGCTACGAGATCTACCTGCGCGACGCGTCCGAACACGGCGTGCAGCTGTGGAACCGCGTGCTCGAGGCAGGCAAGCCGCACGGGCTCGAGGTGATCGGGCCGTGCCACATCCGCCGCATCGAGGGAGGCATCCTCGCGTTCGGCGCGGACATGTGGTACGAGCACAACCCGTTCGAGGTCGGCTACCACTACACGTGGATGGTGGACCTGGAGCAGGAGGCCGACTTCATGGGCAAGGAGGCCCTCAAGCGGATCAAGGCCGAGGGCGTGCAGCGCAAGCTCGTCGGCGTCGACATCGAGGGCGAGCCGCTCGGCAGCTACATCGACAACGAGATGCTCGACGTCTTCCCGGTGTCGGTGGGCGGCAACGTGGTCGGCAAGGTCACGTCGGCGTGCTTCTCACCCCGGCTGGAGAAGAACATCGGGTTCGCGATGCTGCCGATCGAGCACACGGAGCTCGGCACCGATCTCCAGGTCGAGACGCCGGCCTCCGGGAACGTGAAGGCGACCGTCGTCACGATGCCGCATTGGGATCCGAACAAGGACATCCCCAAGCAGTAGCGCTCACGCCGCCTTCAGGCCCTCGGGAGCACGAAGCGGATCGTCGTCCCGCGTCCGGGTTCGCTGTCGGCCGAGATCGTGCCTCCGTGCGCCTGCACGAGGCTCTTCGCGATCGCGAGCCCCAGCCCCGAACCCCGGGACTCGGGCGAGCGTGCGAAGCGATCGAACACGTGCGCGAGCTCGTCGGGTGCGATCCCCGCACCCGTGTCGTTCACGCGGAAGGCCACGCCGTGTTCGTCGGGATCGGCGGCGATCGTGACGATGCCGCCCGAGGGTGTGTGACGGAGCGCGTTCGAGACCAGGTTGGCGAGCACCTCGCCGATCCGAACCCGGTCGACGTCGAGCGCGGGCAGGTCCGGGGCCACCTGGGTCCGGAGCGTCACGCCGCGCTCGGCCGCCTCCGTCCGGTGGGCGGACTCGGCGGTCTCGACGAGCTCGCCGGCCTCGAGCCGCTCGCGGTGCAGTCGCAGCGCCCCGGCCTCGGCGTTCGAGAGCAGCTGGAGGTCGTCGAGCAGCCGCGCCATCACCGTGGTCTCGGCGCCGATCAAGGCAAGGTCGTCGCCGCCCGGCTCGTACAACCCGTCGGCCATCCCCTCGACGCGACCCCGGATCACCGAGAGTGGCGTCCGGAGCTCGTGCGCGACGTCGGCGAGCAGGTTGCGGCGTTGCTCCTCGTTGGTCTCGAGCCGCTCGGCCATCCGGTTGAAGGCGCGGGCGAGATCGCGGACGTCGGGCGGTCCCTGCACGGTCGCCCTCGCGGTGTAGTCGCCCTCGGCGACGCGCGCGGCCGCGTCCATCACCTCGCCGATCGGTCTTGCGGTTCGGCGCACGAGCCTGCCGAACGCGAGGAAGCCGATGAGCAGCAGGATCGGGAAGATCAGGAACCAGGGTCCACCGCGGCGACCTTCGTGGAACCCGCCGCCGAACGTCGCGCCCAGCCAGCCCGCGACGAACACGAACAGGAAGAACAGCCCGATCCCGATCGCGATCCGGCGGAAGAACCGTCCGCGCATCGCGCCCCAGTCGTCCGGGGAGCGGGGCGGGAAGGCCTCGTCCGCCGGCCACCACGGCGGCCTCCCGCCGCTCCCGGCACCTGGGCCGCGGCGATGGTCATGCATCGGCGAACCGATAGCCGACGCCGTGGACCGTTACGACGTACCGCGGGGAGCTCGGCGTGGGCTCGATCTTGCGACGGATGTTCTTCACGTGGGCGTCGATCGCGCGTTCGTAGGACTCGATCGCCACGCCGTGCACGGCGTCGAGCAGCTGGGAGCGCGTGAAGACGCGGCCGGGTTCGCGCGCGAGGGTGGCGAGGAGCTGGAACTCGGTGGGGGTGAGGTCGACCTGCGTGCCGCCCACGCTCACCCGCATCTTGGCCGTGTCGATCTCGACGTCGCCGGCACGCACGATCTCGTCGCCGCGTGACGCGGTTCGCGTTCGGCGGAGCACGGCCCGAACGCGGGCTACGAGCTCCTTGGGGCTGAACGGCTTGACGACGTAGTCGTCCGCGCCGATCTCGAGCCCCACGATGCGGTCGGTCTCGTCGCCGCGCGCGGTGAGCATCACGATCGGGGTGTCCGACCACCGCCGGATCTCGCGCGCCACGTCCAGTCCGTCGCGGCCCGGGAGCCCGAGGTCGAGCACCAGAAGGTCGGGCTTGGCGCTACGGACGCTCGCGACGGCCGAACCGCCGTCGCCGACCACGATCACCTCGAATCCGGCGTTGCGGAGGTAATCGCGGACGACCCGCGCGATCTCGATCTCGTCCTCGACCACCAGCACCGTCGTCATCCCGTCCTTCTTCCTTGGGCCCTTCCCTTGGTCGGGCGCTCGCTAGCCTGCCGACGCGAACGGGCGGTGGCAACCGCCACCGCCCGTCCCGTGCCCGACCCGGCTCAGCCGGCGGGCGGCCCCGTCGTCTCCTGGCCGCCCGAGGCCTGCTCGTGCTGTCGGCGATGCCAGTCGCCGGCCTTGTCCTCGAACCGGGCGCGACTCTCGTCGGACCACGGCCCGTACCCCTGGCCGTGATCGTGCCCCCAGGGGCCACGCGGCCCCCGGAACGCCTTCCCGATCAGCAGGAACGTCCCGATGATGAACAGCGGGAACAGGAAGAAGCCGAACGGGAAGAACCCGTGGCCGTACCGGTCCCCGACCACCGTGACCACCTGACTCGAGTCGGCCGCGCGGCGGACCCCTTCGTCGAGGCCCGCGTTGTACGCGCCGACCGCGATCCCGACCGTGAGCAGCACGACCAGGATCGCCGCAGCGATCGCCCATCCGCGTCGCATCTCGTGCCTCCTTCCGAACGCTCGTCGTCCGTCACCACCGAGCTTGTCGCCGGGATGTGAAGGCGCCGTGAAGGCGCTCGGGAGGGTTCGTGTGGTCGCGGGTCGCGCGGTCAGCCGGAGCCGTCGTGCGTGACGTCCACGACATCTGCCCCGAGCGCCGCGACGAGGTCGCGCCCGGCCACGTGCAGGTTGACCCCGTGGCCGCCGCCGCCGATCGCCACGCGCTCGAGCTCAGGGATGCGCTCGTCCGCGATCACCGGCCACGCGTTCGACGAGCCGAACGGCGTGATCGTCCCGCGCTCGTAGCCGGTCGCGGCCTTCGCCTCATCGGCGTCGGGCAGCGAGAGCCGGCTGACGCCGAGGTGGGTCCGGAGCTTCGGCCAGTCGATCTGCCGCCCGCCAGGGACCAGGACGAACACGTAGTCGTCGGCGCCGCGCCGGATCACGATCGTGCGGAGCAGCTGCCCGAGCTCGATCCCCTGGAAGCTCGCGCTCTCCTCCGCCGAGCGGGCGCGCTCGGTCCGGACGACCTGGAAGGCGAGGTCCGACCCCTCGAGGGCGCGGAGCGCGGGCGTGTCGTCCACGTGCCGAGCCTACCCGGCCACGCCCTCGACCCAGCCGGCCAACGCCCGGAACCCGTCGTGCAGCTGGGCCTGGTGGCCGCCCGCGACCACCCGGTGCTCGGCGCTCGGGAGGAGCTCGCGCCAGCGTCCGTGCGCGTCCAGGCCCACCGTGCGGTCGTCCCGCGCGTGTTCGATCAGGATCGGGAACCGGCCGTCGAGCGCGCGCACGCCAACGAGGTCCGCGGCGACCGACGGGTCGTACAGCACCGAGCGCATCGTGCGGTTCCGGCTGCGCACCGTTTGGCGCGCGTAGTCGAACGCCACCGCCGGCGGGTAGCGCCGCGCGACGCCGATCGGGACGGCGAGCAGCCGGACGGCCGCGGCGGCCACCGGGACCGTGACGCGCGCGGCCGCCGGTACCTCGGGTTCGTGCGTCCAGACGACCTGCTCGTCGGGCGAGGGGTACGGAGCGGCGACGATCGCGAGCGCCCGGACAGCCTGCGGGCGGCGGGCGGCCCAGAGCGCCGCGAAGAGGCCACCGAGCGAGTGCCCGGCCACGACCGGCGTCCGGTCGCCGAACCCTTCGGCCACCGCGTCGAGATCCTCGAGGTGCGCGGCGCGCTCGTACCCGAGCTTCGGCTTGTCGGAGGAGCCGAAGCCCGCGAGGTCCGGCGCCACGATGCGGAACCGTCCATCGAGGCTAGCCGCGAGGCGTTCGAAGTACCGCCCCGAGCCGCCGAGACCGTGGACGAGCAGGAGCGGTTCGCCACGCCCCGCCTCCCACACGCGCATCCGACCCCACGGGCGCTCGAGCCACCGGCCGCGAAGCCTCGTCACGGCCGGGCCGCGGCGAGGAGGAGATCGACGGCGTAGTCGGCGAAGGACGGGCGCACGAACACCCTCGTCGCCTCGTCCCGCTCGTGGAGCAGGATCGGCGCGGCGCCGAACAGCGACTGCGCGCACCGCCCGTCGCCCCACGACCGCGGGTGGAGATCGATCGGACACGCCGAAGCGAGCAGGTCGTGGCGCGAGGGCCCCGTGAGCTCGAGCACGACGCGGTTCGCCGAGACGTCGACGATCGAATGATGGAGGCCGTCGAGGGACGCCCCGAGCTCGGCGGCGATCGCGCCGATGGCGTCGGATGCGCCCACGACGAGCCACTCGTCGGGCCCGAGCCAGAGGGCATCGCGATCACCCGGCTTCGTCGCGGTGTTCGGCACGGTGGGGAAGCCGAGGCTCGCCGCGGTCGAGGGGTCGACCCGGACGTCGAGCTGCGAGACGAACGCGAGCTCGCGCGCGTCGAGGAGTCCGAGATCGCTCGAGCGCTCGGCGAGCGGGCTCCTAGCCGTCACGACGTTCTCCGTCGGGGTCGTAGGGGACGGGGGACGTGACGGTGCAGGCCACGGTGCCCTCGGGCAGCGGCGCGTAGACCGTTCGGCCGTGCATCGCGTGACCCTCGGCCAGCATCGCGAGCGCGAACGCCCGCCCGAGCGCCGGGCTGCGGTACGAGGAGGTGACGTGGCCCGCGAGCGGCATCGGGATCTGGCCGGTGCCCTCGAGCACGAGCTGGGCCCCTTCGGGCAGGTGCGCCTCGGGGAACAGCCCGACGAGCTGCTTGCGATCGGGGCGGACGACGTCGGAGCGACGGAGCGAGCGTCGGCCGACGAAGTCGCCCTTCGACAGGTTCACGATCCAGTCCATCCCGAGGTCGTGCGGCGTGACGCTGCCGTCCGTGTCCTGGCCGACGATCACGTAGCCCTTCTCGGCGCGCAGGACGTGCATCGCCTCGGTGCCGTAGGGCTCGATGCCGAACGGCGCGCCGGCGGCCATCACGGCCTCCCAGATCTCGAGCCCGTGCCAGGCCGGCACGTGGAGCTCGTACGCGAGCTCGCCCGAGAAGCTCACGCGCGCCAGGCGTGCGGGGACGCCGGCGACGTGGCCGTCGCGCACCGTCATGAACGGGAACGCCTCGCGCGAGAGGTCGACGTCGGTCCCGGTCGCCGCGACGACCTCGCGCGCGCGAGGCCCGTTGACCGCCACCACGGCCCACTGCTCGGTCACGCTGGTGCAGTACACGCGAAGATCCGGCCACTCGGTCTGGAGCCATTCCTCGAACCGATCGAGCACCGTGGCGGCGCCACCCGTCGTGGTCGTCACGAGGTACCGGTCGTCCGCGAGTCGCATCGCGACCCCGTCGTCGAGCACCATCCCGTCCAGCCCGAGCATCAGGCCGTACCGGATCGAGCCCACCGCGAGGTTCGACATCCGGTTCGTGTACATGCGGTCCAGGAACGCTGGGGCGTCGGCCCCCACGACCTCGATCTTGCCGAGCGTCGAGGCATCCATCGCGCCGACCGCGTTCCGCACCGCGAGGCACTCGCGTTCGACCGCCCCGTCCATCGTCTCCTCGTCGCGGGGGAAGAACCAGGGGCGCTTCCACTGCCCGACGTTCTCGAACGCGGCCCCGCGCTCGACGTGCCACCGGTGCATCGGGGTGGTTCGGATCGGGTCGAAGAGGGCGCCTCGGAACGGGCCGGCCAGGGTCGCGAACGCGACCGGTATGGCCGGCGGTCGCGCGTTCGACGGTCCCTGCCATCCGGGCGACTCGCCGAGCAGCGCGTTCACGACCTCGGCGGTGATGACCCCGCTCGTGCGGCCCTGATCGATCGCGGTGCCGATATACGTCGCGCGCTTCACGTGCTCGACGGAGCGCAGCCCCGCGTCGACCGTGTCGGCGATGTCCGCGATCGTCTGGTCGCGCTGGAAGTCGACGAAGTGCCGCGAGTAGTCCTCGCTCGGGACGAACCAGTGCGGCGCGTCGTTCGGCACCTCGCCGGCCGCCGAGCCCACGACCGACAGCCAGGGTGGTCCCTCCGTCGGGACGAACGCGTGGACCTCATCGTCGAACCGGAGTCCGCCGCCGATCGCGCGCCACAGCGCGAGGTTCGGGTCCCAGCCGCCCGACACGAGGAGCGAATCGCAATCGATCGTCCGTCGATCACCGTCGGGTCCCTCGAGATGGACCGCCTCGAGCCATCGGTCGCCCTCGGTCCCGGAGACGACCCAGCCGCGCAGCACCTCGGCGTCCTCCGCGTGCCCGAGGTCGGGTTCGGTCCCACTCACGTCCGCGATCGCGGGCACCTCGCCTCCGTTCGCGACGAGGTTCGAGGCCGTGCCGTAGGCGCCTCCCCGCGCGGTGAACACGACCGTGCGCGAGCCGACGAGCACCCCGTGCTCGAGGTACAGCGACGCGGCGTAGCTCAGCATCACGCCCGGCCGGTCGTTGTCGGCGAACACGATGGAACGCTCGAACGCGCCGGTCGCGAGGATCACGCGCCTCGCGCGGATGTGCCAGAGCCGGTCGAGCTCGTCCGCGTGCTCGAACACGGTGACGTATCCGTCGTCGTACAGGCCGAGCGCCGTCGCGCGCGTGAGGTAGGTGACGCCCTCGGCCCGGAAGTCCCCGCCGGCGCCCCGCTCGATCGTCCGATGCTGCTCGACGAGCATGACGCGTTCCCCGCGCGCGGCGGCGTCGCGGGCCGGGTAGAAGCCGTCGTGCCCGCTCCCCACGACGAGCAGCTCGACGTGCGCGTTCCGGTGCTCGACGGGGCGGCCGCGAGGCGCATCGCCGCGGAGGCGTCCGACGCCCGGACGGCTCCCGACCACCATGCCGTCGACGACGTCCACCATGGTCGCAGCGACGATCGGCTCGAACCACGGCTCGGAGATCTCGACGAACGCGTTCGGCTCCTCGGCGCCCGCCGAGAAGACGCCGCGTGGGCGCCCGAGGATCGGGCTGCGGAACGGTGCTTCGATCCCGTTCGCGAGGATCGCGCTCGCGATCGTGTCGCCCACGAAGGCCGGGACCTGCTGGCCGTCGAACGTGAGCGAGATCGGCTTGGCGCGGTCGATCGCCGACCCACCCGACGGCGTCCGTCGGGCGCTCACGGGGGCCCTCGCCCGGAGGGGTCGACCGCTCGAACGCGTACGTCGCCGTGTCGCGAACGGCGTCGAACCACCGGCGACACCCGGCGACGTGGTACCAACGCTCGGCGAACGCGCCCTTGGGGTTGTCGCGCAGGAACAGGAAGTCGGCCCACGCCTCGTCGCTCAGGGTCTCGGGGTCCGAGGGGTAGGCGAGCCCTGCCTGGCCGCCGTAGCGGAACTCGATCTCCTCGCGCGGGCCGCACCACGGGCAGGGGACGAGCAGCACTCAGACCGCCTCGGCCTCGTCGAACGCCCGCACCAGCCGCTTCGGCGCGGTGAGCCGCCACGCCTCGGTGACGAGCTCGCGCAGCTCGTCGGGGTCGACGGTGCGGATCCGGACCCCGACCCATCCGCTCGGTCCCACGTACGGCGGGACGAAGAACGTGTCCGGGTCCATCGCGGTGAGCGCCTTCTGCTCGTCGTGGGTCGACTTGATCCACGCCTCGCGCTCGCGCTCGGCGAACATCACGAAGATCTTGTTGCGGACGCGGAACGTTGCCGTCTCCCAGGTCTCGCGCTCCTCGGCGTCGGGGAGCTCGAGCGCGATCCGTCGCACCGTCCGGGCCTGCATCAGTGGGCGACCCCCGCGGCGCCGTGCTCGTCGATCAGCGCGCCGGTCGTGAACCGTTCGAGCGCGTACGGCCGCGCGAGCGGTCCGGGCTCGCCGCGGGCGATCAGGTCGGCGAACACCCACCCCGAGCCAGGCGTCGCCTTGAAGCCGCCGGTGCCCCAGCCGCAGTTCAGGTACAGGTTCTCGATCGGGGTCGCCGACAGGATCGGCGACGCATCGGGGCACACGTCGACGATCCCGCCCCAAGTGCGCAGCAGCTTGGCGTGCGCGAAGACCGGGAACAGCTCGATCGCGGCGGCGAGCTGGTGTTCGATCACGTGGAACGAACCCCGCTGGGCGTACCCGTTGTAGGGGTCGATCCCCGCTCCCATCACGAGCTCGCCCTTGTCCGCCTGCGATACGTACACGTGCACCGCGTTCGACATCACGACGCAGCCCAGCACCGGCTCGAGCAGGACCGAGACGAGCGCCTGGAGCGGGTGCGACTGCACCGGGAGCCGGAGGTCGACCATCTCGGCGAGCACGCTCGTGTGACCGGCGGCGACGAGCCCGAGCTTGCCTGCGGCGATGTCCCCCCGCGTCGTCCGAACGCCCTCGACGCGGCCGCCGTCCCCTCGGACGAACCCCGTCACCTCGCAGTGCTCGACGATGTCGACGCCGAGCTCGCTCGCCCGCGTCGCGAACGCCCACGCGACCTTGTCGTGGCGCGCGGTGCCGCCGCGACGCTGGAGCGTGGCACCCAGCACCGGGTACCGGACGTCGGGCGACGTGTTCACGATCGGGCAGAACGCCTTCACGTCCTCGGGCTCCAGCCACTCGGCGTCGATCCCGCTGAGCCGGTTCGCGTGCAGGCGCCGCATCGAGGAGCGGACGTCGCCGAGCGAGTGGGCGAGGTTCAGCACCCCGCGCTGGCTGAACTGGAGGTCGGAGCCCAGGTCCTCCTCGAGCCCCTCCCAGAGCTTCAGCGAGTGCTCGTAGATCGCCGAGCTCTCGTCCCACAGGTAGTTCGAGCGGATCACCGTGGTGTTGCGGGCCATGTTGCCGCCGGCGAGCCAGCCCTTCTCGACCACGCAGACGTCGGTGATCCCGTGGTGCTTGGCGAGGTAGTACGCGGTGGACAGGCCGTGGCCCCCGCCGCCGACGATCACGACGTCGTAGGCGCGCTTCGGCTCGGCGGCTCGCCAGTACGTGGGTCGGGCCATGGGGTGATTGTGCACAAGCGCATGCCCGGCTGCTTCCGGCGGGGCCCGGTAGCATCGCCCGACGGTCGCCCGACGTCATCACGCCGCCCGCTCGAAGAGGAGTCGCCGTCGCCTCCTCGTGCTCGGCGTGGCGGCGGTGGCCCTGGTCGCGGGGGGCGTCGGGTACGTCGCGCTCTCCGGCCCGTCGATCGTGATCCCGGACGACCCGTGCGCCGAGCGACCGCCGCTGCGCGAGGTCGAGGGCGTCCGGCTCCAACCGGTCGCGATGCGTACCTTCCTGCAGGCCCAGCGCGAGGCCGGCGGCCCGATCCCGGTCGTGCAGAGCTACCGCTCGTGCGCCGAGCAGCGCCAGGCGTGCCGATCGATCTGCGGCGACCCGGAGGGATGCCCCGATCGTTGCGCCCCGCCGGGGCTTTCCTGGCACCAGCTCGGTGCCGCGATCGACATCACGCAGGAGGGTGTGGACGATCCCCGGATCGTGCAGGCGCTCGAGGACAACGGCTGGTGCCAGTCGTTACCCGACAGCGATCCGGGACACTTCTCGTTCGACGGCTGCCACTGACCGTACGGTCAGGACGCGAGGAGCCTGTGGAGGCGTTCGACGATCGGCCACGCGCCCTCGTTCGTGTTCGAGATGACGGTGGAGGTGAAGCCCGTGTTCGGATCGTGGTCGCTCTGGAACGACACACCCGCGTCGTAGCCGTGCAGCTCGACCACGTCGCCCGATGCGGCCAGCCAGAACCCGAGGCCGTAGCGGGCCTCGTTCGCCGGAACGTCGCTGTGGGGACGCACCATCTCCGCGACGTCGTCCTTCGAGACGATCCGCCCTTCGAACAGGGCGATCCAGAACGCTCGGAGGTCGGCCGCGGTCGAGTAGATGCCGCCGTCCCCGGCGCCGCGAACGGAGAGATGCAACAGGTTCGTCCGGTCGCCGGCCTCGTCGAGATAGCCGATCGCCGTCCGGCCGGGGAGCTCGTCCGAGCGGAGGAACTCCGTGTCACGCATACCGGAGGGTTCGCACACGCGTTGGACGACCAGGTCGTGGAACGGCGTGCCGGCGATGCGCTCCGCGATCAGCGCCAGGACGACGTACCCCCCGTTGCAGTACGAGAAGCGCTCACCCGGCGGGAACTTGGTCGGGTGGCCGTCGAGGACGCCGAGGTGGCCCTCGATCGTGGCGAGCTCGTGGACCGGGACCTCCAGGACGTGATCGGTGATCGGTCGGTCGATATCCTCGTCGAAGTAGTCGCCGATCCCCGAACGGTGGGCGAGCAGCTGCTCCACGGTCACGCCGTCGTCGATCAGCGGCAGGTCGTCACCGAGCACCGAGCGAGCGGTCGTCGTCGTCGAGATCCGCCCCTCCTCGATCAGGGTCATGACCGTCAGGGCCGTGAACCCCTTGGTCCCGCTCGCGATGCCGAACCGCGTGTCGACCGTGTTCGGGACCCCGAACCCTCGATTCGCGAACCCGTAGGCCTTGGCGACCAGCACCTCCTCGCCCCGGTCGACGCGCACGACGCCGGAGAAGCGGGTCTCGGCCGTAATCGTGTCGATGGAGCCTTCCAGGTCACGCATCCGGCGAGTGTAGGTCCGCCTCGAGCAAGCCCGGGCCCGCGGCCGGCGCCCGGGGTTGCGCTCGGATTGAACGGCGAGTCAAACTGTGGCATGGAGCGTCCGGAGACGCTCGTCTGGGACGCCTACGCTCGAGCGCTCCCGTCGATGCTCGACGCCGTCGGTCGGACGCCGCTCGTCCGGCTGACCCGCGTGAGCCCCGAGGGCCTCAGCCTGCTCGCGAAGATCGAGTGGTACGGGCCGACGGGTTCGACCAAGGACCGGATCTACCGGCACATGATCGAGCGCGCCGAGGAGCGCGGCGACCTCAAGCCCGGCATGACGATCGTGGAGTCCACGACCGGCAACGCCGGGATCGCCTGTTCGGCGGTCGCCGCGATCAAGGGCTACGACTGCGTCATCGTGATGCCGCGCGGCATGAGCCTCGAGCGCAAGCGGATGATCGAGGCCTACGGCGCCGAGCTCGTCCTCACGCCCGGCGCGGGCACCGACATCGACCTGGCCATCTCGAAGATGCGCGAGATCGTCGCGACCGACCCCGAGCGGTACTTCGTGCCGGGGGAGTTCGAGAACCCCGACAACCCGGACGCGCAGGCGATCTCGGGGGAGGAGATCTGGCAGCAGTGCGGCCGCCAGGTCGACGCCGTGGTGGCGGCGCAGGGGACGGGGGGCTGGATCACCGGGGTGGCCCGCGCGCTCAAGTCGTACGACCGGGCGATCCGCGCCTACGCGGTCGAACCCGCCGAGAGCCCGCTGATCTCGGAGCAGCGGTGGGGCACCCACGGCGTCCCCGGGATCGGCGACGGGATCGTGCCGCGCAACCTGGACCTGTCCGTGATGGACGGGATCGTGACCGCCTCCACGGAGGAGGCGCTCGACATGGCGCACCGGCTGGCTCGCGAGGAGGGGATCCTCGCCGGGCCTTCGGGGGGCATCAACGTCTCCTCGGTGCTCAAGGTGGCCGAGAAGCACCCGGAGTTCGCGACGATCGTCACCGCGGTGCCCGATACGGGCCAGCGCTACCTGTCCGGGGAGCTGTTCGGCGAACCACCGGACGAACCCAGCTCGCCCGAACGCGACCACTCGGTCGACCCGGACTCGCTCCGGCAGATCGAGGACAACCGCGACCGGCTCGAGTTCATCTCGTAGAGTCGCGCCCGTGACGACCTACCCGATGTCCGATGACGACCGCGAGATCCAGGAGCGAGCCCGATCCTTCGTCGACACCGAACTGATCCCGCACGAAGTGGAGGCAGAGCTGCACGGTGGCCGGCTCTCCGACGAACTACGCGAACGGCACCACCGGATGGCGATCGAGCTCGGCCTGTGGGCCATGAACATGCCGACGGAGCTCGGGGGCGGCGGCCTGTCGATGTTCCAGCAGGTGCTGGTCTCCGAGCAGCTCGGCCGGGTGACCAACGCGCTCGGCTGGTGCGTCCACACGCCGGCCGCGTGGGCGCCCGCGGTCGTCTCGCAGGAGCAGCTCGAGCGGTGGATCGTCCCGACGATCCGCGGCGAGCGGCACGAGTGCTACGCGATCACCGAGGAGGGCGCCGGGTCCGACGTCGATGCGATCGCGTCCACGGCCCGTCGGGACGGCGACGCCTACGTGCTCAACGGCACGAAGATGCACGTCACCTCGTACAACTCGGCCGACCACCTGTTCGTGCAGGCCAAGATCGACGGGGGGCCGAACGCGGGTTCGCACGCGATGTTCTTCGTCGACAAAGACACGCCGGGGGTCCGGCTGGTCCGCGAGCCCGCCTACACGCACACCTACGCCGACACGCACGCGGTGGTGGCGTTCGAGGACGTCCGCGTGCCGGCGTCGAACCTCGTCGGGCGGGAAGGCGACGGCCTGGGGTTCACCTACGAGTGGTTCCGCTACGAACGCCTGATGATCGCGGCCCGGTGCTGCGGCGCCGCCGAACGGCTCGTCGACGAGGCGACCGCGTTCGCGAAGGAGCGGGTGCAGTTCGGGGCGCCGATCATCCAGAACCAGGCGATCGCGCACATGCTCGCGGATTCGGTCACGGAGCTGTGGGCCGCGCGGCTCATGACCTACGAGCTCGCGAAGAACATCGACCGCGGGGTCGATCTCAAGGTGCAGCACGCGCAGTGCTCGATGGCCAAGCTCTACGCGAGCGAGATGGCCGGCCGGGTCGCCGACCGCGCGGTGCAGATCTTCGGCGGCCGCGGCTACATGCGCGAGAACGTGGCGGAACGGTTCTGGCGCGAGGTGCGCGTCGACCGGATCTGGGAGGGCACCTCCGAGATCCAGCGCAACATCGTGGCGGACCAGCTCGCCAAGCGCGGCGCGCGAACGCTCGCCGGCTGACCCTCAGGCGTCGAACCGCAGGAACCACAGTCTCGGTCCGCCCCCGGGCGCCGGCTCGTCCGCGACCACCCGGAACCCGAGCCGCTCGTAGAACCCGACGTTCTCGGGCCGCGCGGTCTCCAGGAACGCGGGGACCCCGTCCCGGCGCGCGAACCCGGTCCCGAGCTCGACCAGCGCCGCGCCGAGCCCCTCGCCCCGGCGTTCGGGGGCGACCGCGAGGTGGTCCAGGAACCAGTGGGGTTCTTCCGGCAGGTGCGCCTCGATCCAGTCCCAGAACCCCCGGTACCGAACCCCGCCGTCGCCGGTCATCGCATCTATCGGGTCGCGCGTCTCCAGCTCGATCTCCACGAAGCGTTGGGCGGCACCCGGCGGGACCCACATCGCGACGCCCGCGCCGTCGCCCGCCTCCCAGAGCCACCCCGCGTGCACGAACCGCTCGTCGAGGATGCGGAAAAGCTCGCGGCACTGCTCGACGAGGCTCCCGTCGGTGGGGAACGGCCAGCGGACGATGGGGTCGTCGGCGAACGAGCGGGCGAGCACGTCAACGAGCACGGCGACCCGTTCGGGTCCCGCCCGCGAGATCTCGACCGCCATCGCGGCAAGCGTAAGCTCTCGGCGATGGACGAACCTCGCTCCGAGCACGCGCGCCAGGAGGCGGAGGGATGGGCGGCGTTCGAGGACGCGCTGTCGCGCGTGCCAGACCACCGGCTGACGGCACCCGGCGTCCTAGAGGGGTGGACCGTGAAGGAGATGCTCCACCACATCACCGGCTGGATCCGCGAGTGCATCGTCTATCTCGAGCGGATGCGCGAGGGTACGTTCGTCGATCCCGAGGACACGGACGAGTGGGTCGACGCGCGCAACGCGACGTTCGCCGAGGAGGCCAGGGTGATGGACATCGCCGCGGTCCGGTCGGGACTCGACGCCGCGCGCGAGACGATCCTGCTTCGCTGGCGTGAGCTCCCCGAGATCGACGAGGCCGCCGTCGAGTGGTTCGCCGCCGAGACCTACGAGCATTACGAGGAGCATCTTCCCGATCTGTGGGCCGCGTCCGGCGCCTGACCCTCAGACGCCGTTCGTCCTCGATCGCGATCAGGCCGGGTCCGGCCCCAGGATCGCGTTCCACAGGATCTGTTGGGTCCCCTCGGTCCAGGCGCGGTAGTTCGGGTCGACCGAGAACACGATCGTCCGGCCCGAACCCATGGGTTCGTCCACCACGGCCGCCGTCCCGCCCAGCCGGTCGGCGCCGGTCGGCAGGCCGGACACCGCGAAGTCCGGTGTCCCGAACGCCGGGTAGGCGACCGGAGCCGTGCCCTTGACCGAGCGCAGGATGCGGTCGCTGTCGTACATCACCCAGGCGAAGTCCCCGACGCCGACGGCGAGCGGGCTCGATCGGTCGAGCTTGACGCGGATCAGACTGCCCGGGATCACGGTGTTCGGCTGCTGCAGCTGCGCGGTCGAGATGCCGAACCGCGTGGCCAGCTCGGCCCCGCCGCGATAGCCGACGTAGCGACCGCCCGCGTTCACCCAGTCGACGAGCGCGCGCTTGCCTGCCTTGCCGAGCTTCTGGTTGATGGTGGGCACGTACATGTTGGGGACGACCAGGACATCGACGTCCTCATCGACGAGCGCGCCGGCCGCGACCTGGGAAGGGGAGACGGTCGTCGAAGGGAGGTTCCACCGCTCGTCGAACACCCAGCGGAGCCATCCTGCGGATTCGTAGGAGGAGGCGCTGTCCGAGTCCTCGAAGATCGCGACGTTCGGGACGTCGGCAGGGAGCGGCGGCGCCGGCGGCTCATCCTGCAGGGGGAGCAGCGTCGCCTGCGGGTTCAGGACGAGCCCCGACGAGCCGCCCGGGACGTTCATGAGCAGCGGGTTGCTCCAGGCTGACACGTCGTAGGTGATGCTGAACCCGATGTACGGGTCCTCGTGCAGCATCGCCTGGATCCACTGCTTCTGCCCCTGGGCCATCGGGATCCAGTAGGTCCCGGCCGGGAGGGTCGTCGCCGCCCGTGGCCGGAAGTACGGCTTGAAGTCGGGAACCTCCAGCGGCGCGGTCAGCTGGTAGACGTCCACGTCCATGCGCTGGAGTCGCCGGACGAGCCGCTGCGCCTCGGCCGCGTGATCCGGGTCGTCGGTCCGCAGGAAGTAGTGGCGCACCTTCGTGTTCGGCACCTGCTGGAACAGCTTGTGGTTGCGCTCGTAGACGACGTTGGGTTCGAGGATGCCGTTCACGCCCTCGTTGTAGGCGTCGACGAACGAGTCGTGCCATTCGGCCAGGATGTCGTCGTGGTGGAAGACGGCCTGCGACAGGCACGTCCAGATCGTCGTGTAGTGCTCGTGCACGCGCTGGGCGATCGGATCACCGTTGGACTTCTCGAACGTCATCCCGGCCGAGTGGAATCCCGTCGCCGGAACGGTGTCCCCGTAGAAGACGCCGAAGAAGTCATAGGTGCGGAAGTTGAAGTACGGGATCTTCTGGCGGTCGAACTCGGCCGCCATGGCCGGTCCGTAGATGTCGTTGATCCAGTGGATCGCCTGGTCGGGGATCTCGTGGTAGACGGGGTCGGCGTTGGGCGGGAAGAAGTACGTGTACGTCCCCATCTCGTGGGCGTCGATCGCGAGCTGCGGCGGGTACTGCCGCATGAGCTCGATCACGCCGTCGATCTCCGGCTGCGTGCGGGCGAACCAGTCGCGGTTCATGTCGAACCCGTTGAAGTTCCGGCGCTGGTCGAGGTCGCGCCCGTCCGGGTTGTAGATCGGGACGATGATCACGATCGCGTCCTCGAGGATCTGCTCGGCCGCGCAGTCGGTCCGCGCGGCGAGGTCGTAGAGCACCTTGAGGGAGGCGTCGCCGCCGCTCTCCTCGCCCCCGTGCGGGCTGCCGTCGACCCAGAGGATCGCGGGCGTGTCCTCGGCGAGCTGTTGCGCCTGCGCCTCCGAGGTCAGCGGATCGCGAAGGGTGTCGATCGCAGCCTGGATCCCGGCGAGCCCGTCCGGCATGACATTGTCGACCGACCCGACGATCGCGTAGTTCAGTGGGACGCCGAGCACGGACGTCGCCGCCGTCCCCGAGATCACGCGGTCGCTCGCGGCGTCGAGCGCCGCGATGTAGTCGTTCGACTGCGCGGACGTGACCTCCTGCGAGCCGATCTCGAACCCCAGCGATGGCACGTCCTCGCCGGTGGGTACGGCGTCGTCGTACACGGGCGTCGTCTGGATCGGGTCACAGGCGACCTGGGCCTGGGCGGTCGAAAGCGCGGTCGGCGCGCCGATCGCGAGGACCACCAAGAGCGCGAGGATCGGCCGGGAGCGAGGACGTCGAAGCGACATGCTCATGTCCCTCCTGTCGATGGACGGTCGTGGTCGGTCCATCAGCCTAGGGGCATGGACCCCCGCGTGGTCAAGTCGAGGGACGCGAGACGGAAGCCTTCGACGGCTCGAGCTCGAACCCGAGCTGCTGTGCCGAGACCTCCATGCAGGTGCGGTGCATCCGAGCCGGCGAGACCTCGGAGTCGTTCATGATCACCTGGATCGCGAGCCCGTCGATCAGTGTCGCGAGCCGGAGCGCGAGCTCCTCGGCGTCCTCGGTGGAGGTGAACTCGCCGCTGGACTGACCCCCGCGGATCAGGTCAGCCAGCTGCGAACGCCAACGCTGGTCGAGCACCTCGCGGTCCTTGGCCATCTCGGGGTCGCGGAGCGCGCGGACCCAGACCTCGATCCACAGCGCCCACTCGTCGAGGCGGCCGAACTCGGGCAGGTACGCCGGCACCGAGAGGTCGACGAGCCGGCGCAGCTGGTCTCGCGCCGAGGGGATCCTCCGGATCTCGCGCGAGGTCCGAAGGTAGAACTGGTCGTTCGCGAACGTGAGCGCCTCGGCCAACAGGCGATCCTTCGACTCGAAGTAGTACAGGATCAGACCCGGCGAGACGCCGGCCTCCTCGGCGATGTCGGAGATGCGCGTCTCCGCGAGCCCCCGATCGGTGATGACGCGGGCGGCGGCGTCCAAGATCTCCTGGTGCCGGTCCTTGCCCTGCTTCACGGTGCCGGTGCTCACGGGTTCCACTCCTGTTGAACGCGGGCCAGTCCTGGGACGGGTTCCCCCGGTGTTTGAACCGGAGTTCAGCAACTCTACGCCCCTGACCTGGGCTGTCAACCGGCGCGCCGCCCGGGCGCGCTTGACTGGCCGTTCAAACGCGTGGGAGGATGACGCACCGGCGACCCGTACGGCCGGACCGAACAGGAGACCGAACAGCCATGGCGAACGCCTACGACGCGATCGTGATCGGGGGCGGGCACAACGGCTTGACCGCGGGGGCGTACTTCGCCCGCGCGGGCGCCAGGACCGTGGTGCTCGAAGCCCGGAGCAAGACCGGCGGCGCGGCCGACACGAGCGCCCCGTTCGCGGACCATCCCGAGATCAACGTGACGACCTATTCGTACGTGATGTCGTTGATGCCGCCGACGATCATCAAGGAGCTGAAGCTCAAGCGCCACGGGTACGACGTCACCGCGTTCGGCCCGTACTACCAGGCCTACCCCGACGGTCGGTCGATCAAGGTGTACGCGGACGATGCCGCGAAGAGCCACGACTCGATCGCGCAATTCTCCAAGAAGGACGCCGAGGCCCTGCCGCAGTGGGAGGCGTGGCTCCAGGAGGTGGCGGATGTCCTGGGTCCGCTGCTCCTGCAGAAGCCGCCCAAGATCGGCTCGATGGCGTTCGGCGACCTGATCGAGAGCGCGCGGGCCGCGTGGAAGATGCGCAAGCTCGGGGTCCGCGGCGTCGGCGACGTCACGCGTCTGTTCACGATGAGCATCACGGACCTGCTCGACGACTGGTTCGAGTCCGACGAGATCAAGGGCATGCTCGCCGTGAACGGGATCATCGGGACCTGGGCGGGACCGGACGAGCCCGGGACCGCGTACGTGATGCTGCACCACTCGATCGGCGACGTCGGCGACGGGCACCTCGGGTCGTGGGGGTTCCAGCAGGGCGGGATGGGCGGGGTCTCCGACTCGATCCGCCGCTCGGCCGAGTCCCTGGGATGCGAGATCCGCACCGACGCCCGGGTCCAGAAGGTCCTCACCGCCGGCGGGAAGTTCGCCGGCGTCGTGCTCGAGAACGGTGAGGAGCTGCGGGCGCCGCTCGGCGTGACCTGCATCCACCCGAAGATCGCGTTCCTGGACCTGATCGGTCGCGAGGAGCTGCCGGCCGACTTCGTCTGGGACATCGAACGGTGGCGCACGCGGTCGGGGGTCGTGAAGATCAACGTCGCGATGTCCGAGCTCCCGGACTTCATCGCCGACCCCGGCAAGGAGCTGCAGGACCATCACACCGGCTCGGTCGAGCTCTGCTTCACGCCGCAGTACGCGGAGGAGGCGTTCCAGGACTCCCATATGGGGCGCAAGGCCTCGGTGCGGCCGTTCGTGGACGGGGTGATCCCGACCACCCTGGACAAGAAGCTCGCCCCCGAGGGCGTCCACGTGTTCTCGATGTTCACGCAGTGGGTACCCGACGACTGGAACCTCGAGCCGCACCGTGACGAGCTCGAGCAGTACGCGGACCGGATCATCGACCTGTACACGGAGCTCGCGCCGAACTTCAAGGGCGCGGTCATCGACCGCCAGGTGCTCGGGCCGTACGACATGGAGCAGGAGCTCGGGCTGATCGGGGGCAACATCTTCCACGGCGAGCTCTCGGTCGATCAGCTGTTCCACATGCGGCCGGCGCCGGGGTACGCCGATTACCGGACGCCGATCAAGGGCCTGTACCACGGTTCCTCCGCCACCCACGCCGGCGGCGGCGTGAACGGCATCCCCGGCTGGCAGGCGTATCGTGCGGCCGTGAGGGACCGGGCGGTCAAGAAGCCGCGGTGACGCCGGCGTCGTCGGACGAGCCTTCGGACGGACGCAGCGCGATCGAACGCATGCTCGCCGCGCGCTCGGTCGCGGTCGTCGGTGCGAGCGTGCGCGAGGGCTCGGTCGGCAACCAGAGCGTGGTCGAGCTCATCGAGGGCGGGTACGAGGGCGCGATCTACCCGGTCAATCCCAAGTACGACGAGGTGCTCGGCCATCGCGCATTCGGATCGCTCGACGCGATCGGAGAACCCGTCGACCTCGTCATCCTCGCGGTCTCGAACGCGCTGCTCGAGGAGCAGCTCGGTCTGGCCGCGGAGGCCGGCGCCGGGAGCGCCGTGATCTTCGCGAGCGGCTACGAGGAACCGCGCGACGGCGTCCCGCGGCTCACCGAGCGGCTCGCGACGATCGCGCGCGGCGCCGGGATGGCCGTCTGCGGCGGGAACTGCATGGGGTTCGCCAACCTCGAGCGGCGGGTGCGTGCGCTCGGCTTCTACGAGCCGAAGGACGCGCCGGTGGGCGGCGTGACGTTCCTGTCGCACTCGGGCTCCGCGTTCAGCGCGATGATCCACAACGACCGCGCCCTGGGGCTCAACCTCGCCGTCTCGGCGGGGCAGGAGTTCGTGACGACGGTGGCCGACTACCTGCGGTACGCGCTCGGGCTCGAGAGCACGAGGGCCGTCGGGTTGTTCATCGAGACCGTGCGCGACCCGGAAGGGTTCCGTTCGGCGCTCGCGCTCGCGAACGAACGGGACGTGCCGGTGGTCGCGCTCAAGGTCGGTCGCGAGGAACGCACGCGTGAGCTGGTGGCGGCACACTCGGGCGCGCTCGCGGGCGAGGACGGCGCGTATGAGGCGCTGTTCGACGCCTTCGGCGTCTCGCGCGTCGACAGCCTCGACGAGATGGGGGACACGCTCGCATTGTTCGCGGCCGGCCGACGGGCCGGACCGGGGGGGTTGGCCAGCGTCCACGACTCCGGAGGGGAACGCGCTCTGCTCGTCGACGCGGCGGTGTCGGTCGGGGTACCGCTCGCCGAGATCTCGGACGAGACGTCGAAGCGGATGGAGGCGCTTCTCGATCCAGGCTTGCCGCCGGTGAACCCGCTCGACTTCTGGGGAACCGGGCGCGACTCGCACGAGATCATCACCGGGTGCGTTCGAGCGCTGCTCGAGGATCCAGCGGTCGCGGCGTTGGCGTTCTCGGTCGACCTGACGTCGGAGGACTACCCGGACATGGGGTACATCGCGATGGCGCGCGAGACGTTCCCGGAGACCGAGAAGCCGTACGCGATGCTCTCGAACTTCTCGAGCGGCATCGACCGCGGCGACGCGAAGCTGCTCGACGGCGACGGGATCCCGGTACTCGAGGGGACGCTGACCGGTCTCGCGGCATTCAAGCACCTGTTCGCCTACCGAGACGCCCGCTCCCGTGCGCCGGTCGGCGATGGGTCACCGGTGACGGACGGGGTCCGATCCCGATGGATCGAGCGGCTCTCGAGCGGGGAGCCCTTCGACGAGCTCGAGGGACTCGCGCTGCTCAGCGATTACGGCGTGCCGGTCGTCGAGAGCGTCGGCGCTGAAACGCTGGAGGACGCGATCGCGGCGGCCGAACGGCTCGGGTTTCCGGTCGCGCTCAAGACGGCCGCGCCCGGCGTACAGCACAAGTCGGACGTCGGCGGGGTGAGACTCGGCGTCGACGATCCGCCCTCGCTGCAGGACGCCTACGGCGACCTCGAACGGTCGTTGGGACCGCAGGTCACGGTGTCGAGGATGGCGCCGCCGGGCGTCGAGATCGCGTTCGGGATCGTTGGGGACCCGCAATTCGGTCCGCTTGTGCTGGTGGGGGCGGGCGGCGTCCTGGTCGAGATCATGACGGACCGGCGCCTGGCGGTGCCACCGCTCGATGAGGACCGCGCGCGAGCGCTCATCGACCGGCTCGCGATCCGGCCGCTGCTCGATGGGGTCAGGGGCAGCCCGCCGGCCGATGTCATGGCGCTTTCCAACGCCCTGGTCGCGCTGTCGTGGCTCGCGCACGATCTCGGCGAGCACATCTCCGCGCTCGACGCGAACCCGCTGGTCTGCTCCCCGAGCGGCTGCCTCGCCGTCGACGCTCTCGTGATCCCGCGACGCCGGTAGTCAGGATGCCGGGCAGGTTTCGAGGTGAAGGTACTGCTTGCATTCCGCGTCGGTGAGTGACCTCGGGACCTCCCGGTGGGCGATTTCGAGGAGGTCATCGATGTCAAGGGCCCAGATCCGAACGCCGTCGCACCAGCTCGTGGAGACGAGCTTGGTTCCGTCCAGGCTGAAGTTCACACCCTCCACGGTGCATCCGGAGCCTCGCAGGACGAGCTGCTCTGCGCCCGTGTCGGCGTCGAACAGCCGAACCGTGCGATCGGCGCTCGCTGTGGCGACGCGCGATCCGTCCGGGCTGAAGGCGACATCGGTGATGCCACCCGACTGGCCTTCCAGCACGGATACGGGTGTTCCGCTCTCCACGTTCCAGATCTTCACCGTTCCTCCCGGATCGGCCGTGGCGATCCGGGAACCGCCGGGATCGAAGTCCAAGGAGGAGGCGTTCGTCTTGATCGTGTGGATCACCTCACCCCGCTCCCAGTCCCAGATCCGCACGTGGCTCCTCCCTTGTTCGTGAGCGGCCGCGGTCGCCACCAGGTGACCATCAGGGCTGAAGCGAGCATCGTCGACTCTGAACCTACTGTCGTCTTCTTGCAGGACGCTGATCACGTGGCCGGCTCGATCGATGATGGTCGCCGTTCCGCCCCAGCCGGCGGCGACCAGCAGCTCCCCGTCCGGGCTATAGGCAACGTTCGTGACGTCGAGGCGGCGCCAGATCGTGGAGAGCTCCTCGCCGGTCACCGGATCCCACAACCTTGCCACCTCGCCGCCGCAGCAGTTGCGGGCGTAGACGGCGACTCCGATCGGCCCACCGCTCGGGCTCACGTCGAATGCGGCGATCGCGTCGAAGGGGGCGATCTCGACGGAGTCGTCGCGAGAAGGCCCGAGGGTCCGAAGGTCCCGACCTGTCTGCAGATCCCAGATCGTCAATGCTCGAGCGTCGTTCGGGTCGCGGGCAACCACGTGCTGCCCATCGGGCATGAAGCGCGCTGTGGGATCGCCAGCTGCCGGAAGGTTGGCCCACTCGGCGCCTCCGGTCGGTGCCAGGTCCCAGATCTTCACGGCGGAGATACTTGCGTCCCCGGCCATCACCCGCGTCCCGCTCGGCGAGAAGGTCACGCCAACGATGCCGCTCCTCGTCTCTTGCGCCGACAGTGACCACAGCTCCCGGACACCATCTCCCCCGATCTCCCACACCTTCGCCGTGCCGTCCGAACCTCCCGTGACCAGGCGAGAGGAATCCGGACTCCACGCGACGCTGAAGGCGAACCCCGTGTGACCGAGCAGCTTGTAACGGAGCCTTCCCGTCTCTGCCTCCCAGATCAGCGTGTTGTTGATGCTGCTTGCGGCGATGTATCGGCCATCAGGACTCCAGGACACCCCCCGCGAGTACGGGGGAGTGCAATCACAGGTCGGCCCCCTCAGTCTGAACATTTCCTTGCCGGTCTCCGCATCGAACACCGCACCGCTCGCCCCCACTGACCACCAGGACGCCACGGCGAGGCGTTCCCCGTCGGGACTGAGGGCGGTGTCGATCGCGCCGGCCATTCGAACGTTCGAGACCACTCGGTCGATCGACAGGTCCAGGACCCGGACCCTCCCGACCGTCTCAGGCCCAGCCCAATCGTTCCAAGCGGCGGCGACGAGCGAACCGTCCTCGCTGAACGAAGGACCCCACACACCGAAAGCACTGCCGCCCTCCGATACGCTGGAGATGAGCTCTCCGGTTGAGACGTTCCACACCTTCAGCGTCCCGTCGTCGCCCGTCGTGGCAAGCAGCGAGCCATCCGGACTGAATCCGACGTCGTTGATGTCCCCATCGTGTGCCTCGAACGTTAGGACGCTCTCACCCGTCGCGGCGTCCCTGATGTCGATCATGCCCGAGTTCTCGGGGCCCTCGGTGACGAAGACGCCCCTCGAGCTCCAGGCAAGGAGCCCCCCCAGCCCGGGCACCTCCAGCTCGAGCCGCGACGCCACGACGGCGCGGTGGAGCGCCTCCTCCCCCTCCGGGAGAACGGTCCCGTCCGAGGAGCGGGTGGTCTCGACGGCTTCGGTCGCAAGCAAGACGCTGAGCTCTGGGTCGAGCTCCAGGTTCGCCACGGCGGCCGCGGCGAGCTCTCTCGACGTCGCGATCCGAGCCTCGCGCTCCGCCCTCCTGCCTTGATCCCTGGCGACGACGGTAAGCGATCCGGCGATGAGGGCCGCGGCCGCGAACACGGCGACGAGGCCGCGCAGCCGGGTCCGGGACCGGCGCTCGAGCTGCAGCTCTCGCTCGTGCCGCGCGCGCTCCGACTCGACTTCGGCGTCGCGCAGGGCGAGGCTGACGTCGAGGTATTCGCGCTCGTCCGCCGTGAGACGGATGGAATCGTCCCGCAGCACTTCCTCGGCCTGCGCGAGCCTCGTGCCACTCAGGAGGTAGTCGTCCGTCCGGTCGGCTTGCTCCCACTCGCTGGTGGCGGCGGAGATCCGTGCGGTCAGACGCAGACCCTCCCTGGCCTCCTCGATCCATCGACCGAACCTCGACCACTCTCGGAGGAGAGCCTCGTGCGCGATCTCGACCGTCGGCTCACGTGTGTCGGGATCGCGGTCGAACGAGAGGAGGCGATGGCGGCCGTACGTCTCGATGACGCCGTCCATCGCTCGCGCATCTGCGAGCGTGAGCAGCTCCGAACGCCGAACGCGACGCCGCGTGTCCTCCGTCCCCTCGCCGAGGGTGACGAGTCGGAGGAAGAGCTGTCGACACGCGTCGTGCGCCGACTCGCTCAACGGCTCGAACAGTTGCTCCGCCCGGCGAGCCAACGCGCCCGAGACGCCCCCGATCCCTCGATACCCTTCCAGCGTCAGGAGACCGTCGGTCCGCCGTTCGGCGAGCTCCGTCAGCGCGTACTGGAGTAGCGGCAGCGCGCCGGGACGGTCGACGACCTCGGCGACCATCGCGGCGACGAGCCTCGGCTCGACCGCCAGTCCGGCGCGGTCCGCGGGCGCCACGATCGCTCGCTCGAGCTCCTCCGGCGACATCGGCGTGATGGCCTCGGTTCGGGCGGCCAGCAATTGGCCGAACCCCTGGACCGACAGTGGCAGGTCGAAGAAGTCGGCTCGAAGTGTCGTCACGATCCGGACCCGGCTGTTCGGGTCCAACGCCGTCGCTTGCAGGGTCTCGAGCAGGTGCCGGCGTTCGTCGTCGTCCTCCACGAGGGTGAAGACCTCCTCCAGCTGATCGATGACGATCAGCAGTTCGGAGTCCGGATCGGGGAGCACACGATCAGCCGCCCGGACGAGCCCGAGGGGGTCCCCACGAAGATCGTCGAGCAGCGACGGCGGAGGCTCGACCGAGACACCGAGCAGGGCCGTCTCGAGCTCCCGGAATGGACGATTTCCCGGCAGGACGTCGATCATGTACCAGTGCTCCGAGCCGGGGATCGCGCCCCGTCGAAGCGCCGGCACCAGGCCCGCGCGCACGACGGAGGACTTCCCGGAACCGGATGGCCCGACGACCGCAAGGAACCGCGCCGCTTCATCGTCCTCCTCGAGCCTTCCGACGAGCCGGTTCGTGATGGTCTCCCGGCCGAAGAAGTCTCCGGCGTCCGCCTCAAGGAAAGCGCGGAGTCCCTTGTACGGGTTCCGGATCTCCCGGTCGGGCGCGGGGAGCGCTGCCGCGCCCTGGAACGACTCACGCAACGCCGCGGCGACCTCCGTCGTGTCGGAGAATCGCGCTGCCGGATCCTTCGCGGTCGCCCGGGCGATGACGCCATCGACGGCGGCCGGAAGGCCCGGCTGACGTTCGCCGATGGGAGGGAGGGGCTCCCGTAGATGTTGATCGAGCAGCGCGGTCAGCGAGCCCTCGGGGAACGGATGCTCGCCCGTGAGCATCTCGTACAGAACCACGCCCAGTGCGTACACGTCGGACCGCGGGGTGGCGGACTCCAGTCGGATCTGTTCGGGCGACAGGTAGGCGGGCGTTCCCCGCATCATCGTGCCCGAGGTCCGCTCGGGCGACCCTGCATCGAGTGCGACGCCGAAGTCCGTGAGGTACGCGTTGCCGTCCTCGTCGAGCAGGATGTTGCCGGGTTTCACGTCGCGGTGCACGACGTCTTGGCGGTGCGCCGCCGCGAGCGCCGAGGCGATCTGGTCGACGATCGTTACAGCTCGCGACGGTTCGAGTGGCCCAGCTTCGAGGAGTTCTTCGACGCTCCCGCCGCGGAGGAACCGCATCACCAGGAACGCGCCGTCCGGCTCCCGCCAGTAGTCGTAGAGCGGGACGATGTGGGGATGTTCGAGGCGAGCGACGATCTGGGCCTCGTGCTCGAACTTGCGGACGAAATCCGGATGGTTCGCGAGCTCCGGATGAACGGCCTTGATCGCGACCTCGCGACCGATCTGTGGCTGGGTGGCGCGATAGACCACGCCGAACGCGCCCTCGCCGACCTGATCGAGCAGTCGGTAGCCGCGGAGCGGCTCGCCCTGCAAGTCGAGCTCCGGCTCCTGGCGGAGGATCCGCTCGTGCAGGCTGCGGAGGTCCGGCGACGGGTCGACCCCGAGCTCGTCCGCGAGGAGCTCGCGGAGCCGCTGGTAGGCGGCGAGGGCATCGGTCTGTCGGCCCGACCGGTAGAGCGCGAGGATCAGGTGAGCCCACAGTCGCTCGCGGAGGGGGTGCTCGTGAGTCTGCGTCTCGAGTTCACCGAGCACCTCGACATGACGGCCACATGCGATGTCGGCCTCGATCCGTTCCTCGAGCGCCTGGAGCCGCAGATCGTTCAGCCGGGCGATCTCGCCCGACAGCGACTCCTCGGTGGCGAGATCGGCGAACGCCGGCCCGTTCCACAGGACGAGGGCTTCTCTTAGGAGACCGCCCGCCCGTTCGGGTTGATCGCTCGCGTTCCGCGCTTCGTCAACCAGGCCTTCGAACTGTGCGGCGTCGAGCTCGAGGGGTTGAAGATGCAGGATGTAGCCGGGCTCTCGTCCCTCGATGCGCTCGGGACCGAGGATCTTCCTGAGACGCGAGACGTAGGTCTGGAGCACGTTGCGGGCGGAGTCGGGCGGTTCCTCGCCCCAGACCTGGTCGATGAGTGCGTCCATCGGCACCATCTGGTTCGCGCGGACGATCAGATGCGCGAGGACGACGCGCTGCTTGGGCCCACCGAGCTGGATCGGCCCGTTGTCCCGAGAGACCTCGAGGGGCCCGAGGACATGGAAGCGCATGCCGGGACCGTACGCCTCGCGTGTGCGGCGGGAAAGGCTCCTCACGCGCCCGGTTCTCATGGCTCGCAGCCTCGGGGCTACCGCTTGAAGATCGCGTGAAGGCCGCGGGTGTTCGGGCACATCCGACATGAAGCGCCTCGTCCGATGCCTGGGGAGAGCGCGGCTACGCGCGGGAGGCCGAGATCACGGCCCGGGCGCCAGGAACGAGGATCCTGACTGCGCAGATACCCGAAAACGATCCCGTCCAGCTCGGCACTGCGTTCGAGCTTCTCGCCGGGGTCGGAGCAAAGGTCCTTCGCTAGGCGATGGAGACGGCGTCACCCGTCGTCGGGCCAGGCGGCGTCGAGCTCGGTCAGAATTGCGTCGAGGCTGGCGGGACCCTCCTCGGCATATCGCATCATCGCCTTCCAGAACAGGTCCGCGCCGATCTCTGGCGGCATGAGGTCCGACGCGTCGAACCGGAACGCGTCGTCGGCGAGGGCGGCGTCGATGATCTCGGCCTGATGCCGCTCGAACGGCTCGTAGTTCGACAGATCGAAGCGGCGGTTCGGAGAGAGATACGGCGACGCCGCCGATAGGCCGCGGCCATACTCGGGACTGAGCATGTACCGGACGACCTCACGGACCTCGGGCCGGTCCGAGAAGACGCCGATGATGTCGCCGGCGCCCACGACGGCCGGTGATGGGTCCCCGACGGAGGGGAACGGGAAGATGTCGGTCGCGGTCCCGACCGATCCAGGCGGTACGTAGCCCGCGCCGAAGTCGGGGAACTGGTACAGCCAGCATCCCGGAGGATCCTCCCTGACCATGGGGAGCTGCGCCGTGTCGAAGGGACGTTCGACGGCACCCTCGGCGAGGTATCCCTTCGTGAACAGGATCTGCCCGAGCCGCTCGAACGCCTCGCGTACCGGCTCGCTGTCGAAGGGGATCTCGTGAAGCGTCCACTGGTCGTAGGCCTGCGGACCGGCCGCCTTCAGCAGCAGGTTCTCGATCCAGTCGGTCCCGGGCCACCCCGATGCGCTGCCCGCCCCCCATCCCATGCACCAGGGTGTCTGCTCGTCACGAACCAATCGATCGCTGAGCGCGATGAGCTCGTCCCACGTCCGGGGGGTCGAGGCGGCCGCTGTTCGAAGCTCCGGCTTCGGATACCAAACGAGGCTCTTGAGATTGATGCTCACGAACGCGCCGTAGGTGGCCCCGTCCGAAGCCGGCCATGATCCGTCGTCACCGATCGTCCCGAGGGACACGAGATAGGGACTCTGGTCGTTCCTCAGGGCGTCGAGGTCCAGGTACCCGCCGAGGTCGATGAGGTGACCTTCGCGAGCCAAGTCAAGGATGGTGCCGGGCTGGGGAGCGACGGCGATATCGGGCGGGTCGCCCTCGGCAACGCTCTCGGCCACGTAGTCGTGCGCGAAGGGGTTCCCGACGACGCGGACATCGATCCCGGTTTCGGCGGTGAACGACGCGAACTCCTTGTCGAAGATCTCCACCCGGTCCGGGTCGTTCCCCCCGAAGAGCGTGACCTGGGTGCCGGCCAGCGGTTGGTCCTGCGGGAACGGGATCGACTCCAGAGGTTCCGCCTCGAGGTCGATCGGGAACGTCCTCGGAAGAGGAGGACAGGAAGGATTCCCGAAGAATCGCGCGCACTGGTCGGGTGTGAGCGCGCCCGTGGCGCCTTCCCGAGCCGCCTTGGCCAGGAGCGGGAGCGGAAGGTTGACGAAGATCCCTCTCACCCCGAGCGGCCCGGCGGCGAGCCTCGTCGCGCCGTCTCGCATCGGGTACGCGATCGCCGCCTCGTTCATCGACCAGTGCAGGGCCTTGACGGTCTCGGCCGGAACGGGTTCGTCGATCGAGGCGCTGAGATTCACAGCGTGCAGGGCAAGGAGCACGCTCGTGTCCGGGTCGATGTTGAGGTTCGACAGGGATGCGGAGGTGAGCGCCTGGATCGCCGATCCGTCGCGCCGCCGCTCGGCTTCGCGACTCCGGCCGACGGAGACCGCGGTCAGCGACGCGGCGAGGACCAGCGCCGCCGCCATCACGGCGACCAGCCCGCGAAGCCGCGTCCGGGCTCGTCGCTCGAGGGTGAGCTCGCGCTCGTGGCGCATCCGCTCGGCCATCGCCTCGGCATCCCTGTGGGTGACGCTCGCGTCGAGGAACTCACGTTCGTTCTCCGTGAGACGAACCGCAGCGCCTCCGCCTGTCTCCTCGGCCTGCGCGAGCCGGATCCCCGACAGCAGGTAGTCGGAGCTTCGGTCCGCATGGATCCATTCCTGCGTTCCGGACGAGATCCTCGCGCGCTGGCGCAGGGCCTCCCGCGCGTCGTCGATCCAGCCGCGCAGGCGTGCCCATTCGCGGAGCAGGGCTTCGTGTGCGATCTCGACCGTCGGCTCCCTCGTGTCGGGATCGCGATCGAACGAAAGCAGCCGATGTCGCCCGAACGTCTCGATGACCGCGTCCATCGTCTGCGGGTCGGCCAGCGTCGCGAGCTCCGAACGCCGGACGCGGCGACGCGTGTCCTCCGTGCCCTCGCCGAGCGTGACCAACCGCAGGAACAGCTGCCGGCAGGCGTCGCGTCGCGTTCTCGTTCATCGGATCGAACAGCGCCTCGGCCCGCCGCGCGAGGGCACCGGAAACCCGGCCGATGCGCCGGTACGCGTCGAGGGTGAGCGTTCGGCCGTCGGGGCGCTCGGCGAGCTCGGTGAGCGCGTACTGCAGGAGCGGCAGCGCACCCGGCCGATCGGCGACGTCGGCGATCATCTCGGCGAGCAGCCGCGGTTCGACGATCAGGCCCGCTTGGTCGGCGGGTGCCACGATCGCCCGTTCGAGCTCCTCGGGTGACATCGGCGTGATCGCCTCGGTCCGTGCGGCCAGCAGGTCGCCGAAGCCGGCAACGGACAACGGAGCGTCGTAGAAGTCCGCGCGGAGGGTCGCGACCACGCGGACCCTGCTGCCGGGTTCCAGCGCCGCCGCCCGGATGCCAGCGAGGAAGCGCGTCCGCTCCATGTCGTCGTCGATCATCGTGAACACCTCTTCCAGCTGATCGACGACGATCAGGAGCTCGGCCTCGGGATCCGGGAGGACGCGGTCGACCGCATGCGACGATGCCGAGCTCGTCGTGCTCGAGCTCCTCCATGAGGGAAGGGGGCGGCTCGACGGCCACGCCCATCAGCGCGGCCTCGAGCTCGCGGAACGGGTGCAGGCCGGGCAGCACGTCGATCACGAACCAGCGCTCGGAACCGGGGATCGCGCCACGGCGGAGCGCCGGGACCAGCCCGGCCCGCACGACCGAGGACTTTCCCGACCCCGACGGACCCACGACGGCGAGGAACCTCGCCGCCGGGTCGTCCTCCGCGAGGCTCCGGATCAACCGTTCGGTGACGGCCTCTCGCCCGAAGAAGTCGACCGTGTCCGCCTCCAGGAACGCGCGCAGGCCCTTGTACGGGTTCCGGATCGGGCCCTCCGCTTGGGCGGGGATGCGCGTTCCCTCCAACGCGGCCCGCAGCTCCGCAGCGATCATCGTGACGTCCGGGAACCGCTCGGCGGCGTCCTTCGCGGTCGCTCGCCTGATCACCTCGTCGACGTCGCGAGGCAGGTCCGGACGAAGGGTGCGAAGCGAGGGGAGCGCGTCCCGCACGTGATGGTCGAGCAACGCCGTCAGAGACGTCTCCGGGAAAGGGTGCTCGCCCGTCAACATCTCGAACACCACGATCCCGAGCGCGTACACATCTGACCGAGGGCTTGCCGGCTCGAGCCGGATCTGCTCGGGCGACAGGTAGGCGGGCGTTCCGCGCATCATCGTGCCGGTGCTTCGTTCCGGCGAACCGGCATCGAGGGCGACACCGAAGTCCGTGAGGTAGGCGTTGCCCTCCTCGTCCAGAAGCACGTTGCCGGGCTTGACGTCGCGATGTACGACGCCCTGTCGGTGGGCGGCGCCGAGCGCCGACGCGATCTGCTCCGTGATCGGACACGACACGCGCTGGGTCGAGAGGGCCCGCCTCGAGCAACTCCTCGACGCTGCCGCCGCGGAGGAAGCGCATCACGAGGTAGGCGGCGTTCGGCTCGCGCCAGTAGTCGTACAGGGGCACGACGTGCGGGTGCTCCAGACGCGCGACGATCTGCGCCTCGTGGTCGAACCTGCGAACGAAGTCCGGGTGGTTGGCGAGCTCGGGGTGCACGGCCTTGATCGCGACCTCGCGTCCCACCTGCGGCTGGATCGCGCGATAGACGACGCCGAATGCCCCCTCGCCGACCTGCTCGAGCAGCCGATACCCGCGGAGCGGCTCGCCTTCGAGGTCGAGATCGGGGTCCTCTCGGAGGATGCGCTCGTGCAGACGCCGGAGGTCCGCCGACGGATCGACACCCAGCTCTCGGGCGAGCACGTCGCGAGCCCGCTCGAACGCGGCGAGCGCATCGGCCGGCCGCCTCGCCCGGTAGAGCGCGAGCATCAGGAGCTCCCACAACCGTTCGCGGAGCGGCATCTCCCGCGTGACGGCCTCGAGCTCGCCGATCACCTCGCCGTGCCGACCCTCGGCGAGATCGGCCGCGATCCGCTCCTCGAGCGCCTGGAGACGCAGTTCGTCCAGCCGGGCGATCTCGCCCGCGAGCGACGGTTCGGACGAGAGGTCGGCGAAGGCCGGACCCGTCCAGAGCGCGAGCCCTTCGCGAAGGAGCGTGCCCGCCCGCGCGGGACTCCCGTTCACGAGGCGAGCCTCGCGCAGGAGCTGTTCGAAGAGCGCGGCGTCGAGTTCGTCCGGTCCGACGTGCAGGACGTACCCGGGCGGCCTGCCCTCGATCCGATCCGGGCCGAGCGCCTTGCGCAGATGCGAGATGTAGCTGTGGATCGTCCCCCGAGCGGCCTCGGGCGGGTCGCCGGTCCACACCAGATCGATCAGGGTGTCGGCGGGCACCAGCTCGTTGGCGCGGACGACGAGGTGCGCCAGCACCGCCCGTTGCTTCGGACCACCCAGCGGAACGGGCCCGTTCGAACCCGTCGCCTGGAGCGGACCGAGGACCTTGAAGCGCATCCGCGCACCGTAGGGCTCGGAGCCGCGATTGGAAAGGTTCCTCCTGCTCGGAAGGCTCGTCCGGATGCCCTGCCTGTTCATCGCAGGCAATCTCCACCGAGCCCCTTGTAGACCGCTTGGAACCTTGAACTCGCGCTGATGGCGTGGCGGCAGCGACCCTTTTCGGCGAGCGCACCCGCTCTTGGAACGTGGAAACCCAGGACCTTGCTCAGCCCGAACTGCTGAGCTTGTGCGCGAGCTCCGTGCGGGAGCGAACGTCGAGCTTGCGGTAGATCTGCGTCAGCGCGGACTCGACCGTGCGCTCCGCAACGACGAGGGCCGCCGCGACCTCCTTGTTCGTCTTCCCCTCGGCGACGAGCTCGGCGATGCGACGTTCGCTCGGCGTGAGCCCGTCGCCGGTAGGGGCGCGGCCGCCGATCCGGGCGAGTTCGGCGCGCGCCTTCCCCGCCCACAGCGGGGTGCCGAGCCCGTCGAAGGTCGTGAGGGCGGACTCGAGCGAGTCGCGCGCGTTCCGCTTCTGCCTGGCTCGTCTTTGGGCGGCGCCCCGCACCAGCTGCGTCCTCGCGAGCTCGAATGGTTGGCTGACGCGATCGTGGAGCTCGACCGCGCGTTCGAGATGCTCCAGCGACTTCACCGGGTCCTCCAGGGCGGCGATGAGACCACGACACCGCGCCGAAGTGGCCACGGCGAGCGGCCGATCGAGCTCGATGCCCCACCGTTCGAAGGGCTCCAATGTTTCCGCCGCCCGTTCGAGCTGCCGCAGGCCGACGAGCGCCTCGATGTAGTCGGGCACGAACGGGTACACCCCCGGCTCGACGATGCCCCGCGATGCGAGGAGCTCGGGAAGCCGCTCCATAGATCTGCTCGAAGCCTCGAAGTCGCCGAGAGAGAGCTCGAGGAAGCCGAGGACCGAACTGTTCGTGATCACGTGGAACAGGTCCCCGTGCTGCTCCGCAAGCGCAAGCCCGTCGGTGGCGTCGCGTCGAGCCGGATCCACGAGCCCGAGGTGCGCCTCGGCGAGCGCCCGGGCCCACAGGCCAACCTCTCGCGCCTTGTCGTACCCGGCCTCGTCGAGGATCTCGAGGATTTCCTCGGCGTACTCGAGCGCGCGTCCGAACGCGCCGGCCCTGGTTTCGAGCTCGGAGAGGAAGACGAGACAATCCCACAAGATCGTGTACTGGCCACGGTCCACCAGGTCGCGGTAGTTGCGCTCGAGGACGCGGCGGCTCCCGGCCATGTCGCCCGACCACATGAGCTGCGCGCCGAGCACGTCCGCGCCCCACAGGTTCTCTGCGTTCATCATCACGTACGAGACCGATCGGCGGCCGGCGATCCGGCGCTCGACCTCGGCCGCTCGCGAGAGCAACGCGACCGTGTCGATGCCGAGGAGGAACTCCGTATACGCGGTGCTGACGAGGGCGAGCGACAACGCGTCAGGTGCACCGCCGCGCTCGGCGAGGATCGATCGCGCGCCGGCCATGCTTCGAGCCCGACCGCAGGTGGCCACCAAGGAGCTCGACGTACCCCATGTCGGCGTGGGCGGCCGCCAGGGCGGCGTCCTCCGACGCCTCCACCAGGACCGACTCGAGGAGCCCTCGGATCTCGTTGACGTCGTTCCACGAGAAGTTGGCCACGAGATGGGAGACCTCGGCGCGCTGGGGACCGGGCGACGCGGCCGATCTGAGATCTTGGGCGAGATGTCGGGCGGCGCCCGTGTCGCCGGCCTCGAAACGGAAGCCGGCCTCCTCCGCGCCTCGCCGCCATCGCGACTCCAGGTCGGCAGGGGGTGTGGAGCGCCGGGCAAGCTCGGCCAGCTCCGCTGCCGCCCCGGGAGCGCCCCGGTCGTGCGCGCGTCTGGCGGCTTGGTCCAGCACCTCGGCCAGGTGGCCGTCCGGCTCGCTCGAGGCGAGCGCCAGATGGCGCGCGCGCTCCTCGAGGTCCTCGACGACCTCGGCGAGGCGTCGATGCGCGGCACGACGCTCGCTGGTTGAGGCGCTTCGGTAGACCGCCAACGCGAGCAGCGGATGCGAGAAGGCGACCCGACCTCCATCGACCACGACGATCCCGGCTTCCTCCGCGGGTCCGAGCGGATCCTCGACTGATCCCAATGCGCTCCTGATGACCTCGATCGTGGGACGGGACGCCGCCGAACACGACAACAGCGCCGAACGGGTCGCATCCGGCAGGCGCAGGATGCGGTCGCGCAGCAGCGCTTCCAGGTCATCAGGGATGGGCAGAGGCTCCCCTGGGGCGAGCTCGAGCGGTTGGTCTCGCAACGCGCGAGCGATCTCGAGCGCGAACAGTGGGTTGCCACCCGAGGTCTCGTAGATGCGTCGGAGGAGGGGCCGCGGAAGGGGCCGGCCGATGCGTTGCCGGAGCATGCGCCCGACCGCCCCGAGGCTCAACGGCCCGACCGTTACCCGTCGGACGCCGGAGACATCGAAGGCCCGGATCAGATCCAGCGCAGGCCGATGGGGGACCCTGTTCGCCGCGAGCACGGCGATGGGCTCTTCGTGGAGTCGCCGGAGCGCGAACTCGAGCGCGCTGGCTGAGGGGCCGTCGAGCCAATGCAGATCGTCGAAGGCGAGCAGTACGGGTCCGAGGGCCGCGAGCGCTCGCAGCGCACCGAGGAGCCCGACGGCGACGGCCCGTCGGTCCGGCGGAGGTCCATCCGGCTGGCTCAGTAGCAGCGCGATCTCCAGCGAACGGCGCTGCGGGGCAGGGAGCGTCGGGAAGATGTCGTCGAGGTCCTCGCCGAGCAGGTCACCGAGCGCCGCGAAGGCGAGCGACGACTCGGGCTCCACCGGGCGAGCCTCGAGCACTCGGAACGCTGCACGCTCCGCCGCGGCGATGCCGCTTCGCCACAGCGTCGTCTTGCCGATCCCCGCTTCGCCTTCGAGCACCAGCGCACCGGGGAGCGCGTGCGTCGACCGGAGGAACTCGTCGAGGGCGGCGAGCTCCTCGTCCCTGCCGACGGGATCCGAGTCGGTGAGCGTCCGTTCGATGACACATCTTCGTCCGGCGCAACGGCCGTTGGCCAGAGCCGACCGTCGACTCCGCGCTGAGACAGATCTACCGCAAGCTCGACGTCCTCTCGCACACCGGAGATCGCCTGGAGGCTCGGCAGCCCAGAACTGAGCAAAGTCCCGGGGTTTCCACGTTTCGAAGCGGGTGCGGTCGGCGCGACCGTAGGCGCATGCCGAACCACCTCGCCGAGTCGTATCGGCCGACTCCCCCGGCCCTCTTCAAGCAGCCTTCAAGCGGTCTCAACCGGGTTGCAGGCCCCGGGTTCCACGGTGCGGGTATGCGCACGATCATCGCAACGAAGGTTCTGGCCCTGGCCCTGTTGGCGCAGGCGTTCACGGCCACGGGTGACCACCCGCACGAGACCTGGGAGGCCGTGGCCGTCGGCCAGGAGATCAGCGTGTTCGGTGGCGATCGTGAGCAAGTCGAACTGGTCCGGTGGGCGTCGCAGCGCTTCGAGCGAGCCGGTCTCGAGCTGCCGGCCGTGGCGGTCTACTTCCACCGGGATACGGGCGGATGTTACGGATTCCAGGGCTACGAGCTGGACGGTCGGGTCGACGTGTGCATGATCCACGTGAGCGAGCTGGCCCGGCGCATCGTGCTGCACGAGCTCGGACATCGCTGGATCGACGAGAACGTCTCCGAGTCGGTGCGTGATCGGTTCCTCGAGCAGAGGAACCTGCGCGCGTGGAGCGAGACCGACGTCCGGTGGGACGCGCGTGGTTCCGAGCACGGCGCCGAGATCATCGCCTGGGCACTGGGGACCCGGCACGAGATCCCGACGATCCCCGACCGGGACCCCGCGCGGCTCGCCGCCGGGTTCGAGCTCCTCACGGGGGGTTCGGTTCCCGCCCCGGAGTGACGTCTAGACGAAGTGACTGGGGTCCGGCTGCGTCCCCTCGGGCCAGCCGGGGTAGTCGTCTCCCGGGTACTCCGACGGCTTCCCATAGCAGTGATCGATCAGGGGGAGCGGCCGCGCGTCGGTGCGCGGGTTCTTTCCGAACGCGAACGTGTGCTCGAAGTTGTGCGCGCGTTCGATCCGCTCGGTGAGGTACGGCAGCCCCCAGTTGTCCGAGACGAACCGGAGCGGGCTCGAGAACTCGCCCTCGGCGTCGTCGACGTAGCCCTTCCTCGCGTACGGGCTGATCACGACCATCGGGACGCGGAACCCGAACCCGAGGTCGTCGACGGTTGGCGGCGGCACGTGGTCGTAGAACCCGCCCCACTCGTCCCACGTCAGGAAGATCGCCGTGTGCTCCCAGTCGTCGCTCTCCATGACGGCGTTGATCACGTCGGTGAGCCAGTTGTGCGCGAAGCACGTGCTTTCGGGCGGGTGATCCGAGAGCTCGAACCGCGGCGTCACCCAGGTGACCGAGGGGAGCCGCCCGGCGCGGATGTCCTCGGGGAGCCGGTCGACGGAGCGGATCCGTTCGGGGCGCCACAGGTCGGTATGGAAGACGCCCTCGATGCCGTTGAGGGCGTTCCAGAAGTACCCGGATTGCCCGGGCTGCGCGGCGTAGAAGGCCCAGGACACGCCCGCGCTCTCCAGCTGCTGCGGGACCGTCTCGAAGGTGAAGCACGAGTCGTGCTTGGTCAGGTTCCCCTCCTCGTCCTTCACGAGCACGAACACGTTCTTGCCCACCGCGTCGCAGCCCCAGCTCTTGAAGGTCCGGCCGTCCTGCAGCTGGCGGGTCTCGATGTTCTCGGGGTTGTCGAGCGCGCCGCCGGACTGTCCGGCCACGAAGAAGAAGTGGTTCGGGTAGGACGGGCCGCCGACCGAGGCGAAGAAGTTGTCGCAGAGCACGTAGTCCTTCGCCCACGACCAGTAGTTCGGGATCGACGTCGCCTCGAACTGCGTGTAGGCCCACGGATCGCCGAACTGCCCGTTGCCGAACCCGTCGTATGCGCCACCGTTCACGTCGTTCAGGTGCGCCGCCCGGTCGTGGGGGATGTCGCCCGGCAGCCAGTGCGGGCTCGGCGTGAGCGGCACCTCCTGCCCGAACTTGACCCCGACCGTCGCGCCGTTGGCGCCCGGGAACCTGCCGTACAGGTTGTCGAAGCTCCGGTTCTCCATCATCACGTAGATCGCGCGCTTGATCGGCCAGCGCGTGTCGGTCGCCACGACGGATGCGGTCGCCGTCGGTGCCACCACCGGCTGCTTGCGGCCGCCCCCGGTGCAGGCGACCATCGTCGCGCCCGCCAACGCGAACGCGGACGTGCGCAGGAACGAACGCCGCGAGAACAGCGGCGACTCGTCGTGGCCGAGACGTTCGTACGCGGAACGCCCGTCGGGGGGTGGATCGGTGTGATCGTGCACGGTTGCCCAAGCTATCAAGCAACCCCGCGAACGATATCCTTCTGCGACCCTCAGACCTTATGCATCAGCACAGGTTCTCCACCACGCTCCCCGGTGCGCGATCGCCTCCGTGTGCGTCGCGGTCGCGCTCGCCGCGTGCACGGGCGACGCCGAGCCCGACGCGGTCCTCACGCCGACCCCACCCGTCACGCCGATCGAGCAAACGGGTCCGACCGCCTCGCCCACGCCGCCCGCGCTTCCGGAGCAGCCGCCCGCCACGCGAGGGCCGGTCGCGGCGGACTGCGTCGACGGGTGGGTGACGCCGCCACGCGACTCGCATCGCTCCGTGGCACCGCTCCGCGTGATCCGTCGGATGACCGGCGTCCGGGGTCCGCTCGAGGTGGTGGACCTGCGCTCCTTCGAGGGACCCGAGTCGCCGCCCTCGGACAAGGGCTACCTCCTGGACATCCAACGCTGGTACGTGAAGGCGTTCGCGAGGGACGACCTGTCCTTCCAGGGTCGGTTCCTGGTCGAGTCCCGGGAGTTCGGCACCGGCCTGGTCGCGGTCGCGCCGTACGACACGAACGGCTTCCGGTCACCGGACTGGGTCGGGTTCCAGTTCGACGGCGCCGACCCCGAGGCGCGGGCGTATCCGGGGCTGCCGGGCCTGTGGGCCGGGGTGCCGTACGACTTCGTCGCGGGTGGGGCGGGGCTCCAGATCCCCGGACTGCCGGACGAGGTGGTCGGCTGCCTGTCGGCGACCTGATCGGTCGCGGTACGACACCGAATCTGCGTACTGCGCTAGCCGCCGGCGAGCACCGCCGCACCCACCGCGCCCGACAGGTCGCCGAACTCGCTCGAGAGCATCGCCGGTGGGCGCTCGGGCACGAACAGGAGCGGTTGCATCTCGTCGCGGATCCGTTCGACGAAGGACGGGCCGAGCCGGTCGCCGAGCCCACCGCCGATGATGATGGCCTCGAGCGCGAGCAGGTTCTGCACCGACGCGAGCCCGGTGCCGAGCGCCCACACGGCATCGTCGATCAGTTCGCGAGCCATCTTGTCGTGCTTCTCGAGCGCCGCGGCCCACACCCCGCTCGACAGGCGGGTCCGCCCCTTCTTCTCCATGATCTCGAAGAGCTCGGTCCTGTTGCCCTCCTTCACCAGGTGGCGGGCGTGCACCTCCATCTGGGCCCGACCCGCGTAGGCCTCGAGGTGCCCACGTCGACCGTCCGAGCAGATCCTGCCGCCGGGCTTCACGATCGTGTGCCCGATCTCGCCTGCGGCGCCCCCGCCCTCGTACAGCTCGTCATCCAGGACCAGGCCGCCGCCGACGCCGGTTCCCACCCACACCCCGAGCAGGTTGCGGTAGTCGCGGCCGGCGCCGCGCTTCCATTCCCCGAGGATCGCGACCCGCACGTCGTTGTCGATCTTGATGGGCGCCCCGCCGAGCGCGTCGGAGACCATCGCACCGAGCGCAACGGGTTCGGCCGCCTGGAAGCCCGGGAGGTTCGGCGAGCTCGCGACGGTGCCGGCGTCCGTGTCGATCGTCCCCGGCACGCCCATCCCGACCGCCTCGAGGTCGGTCGGCTGCGCGCCCGCTTCCGCCAGTGCCTTCATGACCGCCTCGGTGATCGCCGCGGCCAGATCCTTCGCCCCCGTCTGGGGGGTCATCAGGCGATGACCGCCCACCACCTGCTTCGCGCGCATCGCCGCGGACTGGACCTTCGTCCCGCCGACGTCGACGCCCACCGTGATGGTGCCCACCGGTTCCTCCTCCGACGATCGGGAGCCCGTGTGCGGCCGTGCCCGGCCGCTACGCGGCAGTATCGGTCAGGACGGCCATCCCGTGTAGGCCCCGTGGCCGCGCTTGCGGAGCTCGTTGCCGATCACCATCCGCTGGATCTCCGAGGTGCCCTCCCAGATCCGGTCGACCCGGAGCTCGCGCCAAAGGCGTTCGACCGGCTGCTCGCGCATGTAGCCGCGGCCGCCGTGGATCTGCACCGCGGCGTCGGCCACCCGGCCCGCCGTCTCCGAACACACGAGCTTGACCGCCGACGCGAGCGCGTGCAGCTCCTTGCGATCGGCGCCGCCACGCGCCGCTTGCCAGCCGACCCGATACAGCATCGACTTCGCCGCCATGATCTGCGCGGCCATGTCCGCGAGCATGAACTCGACGGCCTGGAACCCGACGATCGGCTCGCCGAACTGGACCCGCTCCTTGGCGAAGTCGAGCGAGAGGTCGAGCGCGCGGGTGGCGGCGCCGACCGTGCGCGCGCCGATCATGATCCGCTCCTCGACGAACCAGTCCTTCGTGAGCTCGTAGCCGGCGCCCACCTCGCCGAGCACCGCGTCGAACCCGACGCGGACGCCCTCGAACGCGAAGATCGGGTGCTCGAACACGAACGTGTGTGAGTACTTCGGCGTTCGGACCAGGTGGACGCCGGGCAGGTCCTTGTCGACGAGGAAGACGGTCGCCTTGGCGGGATCGGCGTCCACGTGTGCATGCACGAGGAAGAAGTCGGCGACGTCGCCCGAGGTGACGTGCCATTTCGTGCCGTCGAGCACCCAGGCGTCGCCGTCGCGCCGCGCCGTCGTCCGCACCATCGACGGGTCCGAGCCGGCGTGCTCCTCGGTGATCGCGTACGCGTCCCGCCGCTCGCCGCGGCACGCCGGGAGGAGGTAGCGCTCCTTCTGGTCGGCGGTGGCGTTCGCGAGCGGGATCGAGGGCCGCCACGGGATGTCCCACAGCGCGCCGGTGGCCCGGCCCCACTGCTCCTCGACGACGATCTGCTGCAGGACGTCGAACCCGCGTCCGCCGTCCCGTTCGGCGTGGTTGATCGCGTTGAACCCGGCGTCGAGCACCGCCTGCTTCGCGGTCGCGAAGCTCTCCTCACTCAGCCCGTCGCGCTCCTCGCACTCGAGCTCGAGAGGGATCAGCACCCGTTCGGTGAAGTCTCGGGCGCGCTCCTGGAGCTCGAGATCCTCGGGCGTGAGGCGGATGTCCATCGGCTGGGCGAGCCTAGCGGACGCGCATGCGCGACACCGGTGCGGTTACGCCTCGGGCGGGCAGGTGGTGCCGCGGATCGCGAGGGTTTCCCTCTGGAGATCGACGTCTTTCCACCCGACGGCCAGCAGGGTCCCGTCGGGCAGGGCGTCGACGGCCGACAGGGCGTCCGAACCGGAGATCGAGACGCCCTCGACGGGCACCCACCGGTGGCCGCTGTAGCGGTACACGGCCGCGCGCGTGGTCCCGGGCTCCTTGGCCGGGCGCGAGCCCACCGCCCAGATGTCCTGACCGCCGATCGCGGCGACGTCGACGAGCTCGGCGTCGGCCCGGGTGATCGCGGCCTCGGTCCACGTCTCGCCGTCGAACCGCTGGATCGGGGTGCCGACCGCCCACACCTGGCTGGTGGCGAACGCCTCGATCGCGTGCAGCGTCCCGCGGATCTCGGTCGGGCTCCGGCTCCAGGCGTCTCCGTCGAACCGGAGGATCAGCGGCTGGAAGTGCTGATAGCCGACCGCCCACAGGTCGGTGGGCGAGACGCCCTGGACGTCGACGAGCGCGGCCTTGCCACCGCCGGTCGCGCGTCCGATCTCGACGTCGGCCCAGGCGGTCCCGTCCCAGTGCAGGACGAGCGCCCGCTCCAGCGACGCGGCCGGATCGCCGACCGAGCCGACCGCCCAGACGTCGCTGGGGGAGATCGCGGCGACACCGTTCAGCACGCCGTCGATCTCGGCCGGCAGTTCGACGTCGGACCACTCGGTCCCGTCGAAGTGCAGGACCAGCGGCTGCTCTCCGAACCCGCTCGAGGTCCGGCCGACGGCCCAGACGTCGTTCGGCTCCGACGCGTCGACGGCTCGGAGCTCGTTCAGCGTGGTGCCCGGGCTCGGGGCGGGCACCGGCAACCACCGGTCGCCGTCCCATCGCATGATCGCCGTGGCCGTCGGGAGCTCCGGCTCGCCGGTCCCGCCGACGGCCCACGCCTCCGCCGAGGTGACGGCCGTGACGCCGAGCAACGTGGTCGGCGCCTCGCCCGGGTTCGCGCTCCGAACGACCTCCCAGGTCGGGGCGCAGGACGGGGTCGGGGAGACCGACGGGCTGGTCGCGGGCGGCGGGGCGGCCACGTCGTCGGGGCCGGCGGCGGCGTAGACGACCGCCGAACCGATCGCGAACGTGGCCACGGCGGCGATCGAGGCGTTCACCAGGCCTCGGCGCTGGACGCTGTTCACGCCGTGAGGACGCCCGCGGAGCCCACAGCGGTTCCCGGGCACTGGTCGCGAGGTCCGCCGTTGCGCGGCACATCGCGCGCCCGGTACCCTCCCGCTTCCGTGGGCGTGTTCGAACGCGACGTCGTCATCATCGGGGGAGGCCACAACGGCCTCGCGTGCGCAGCGTACCTTGCGAAGGCCGGCTTGGATGTGCTCGTCCTGGAGAAACGCGGGGTCGTCGGGGGCGCCGCGGCGACCGAGGAGCCGTGGCCCGGCTACCGGGTCTCGAGCGCGTCGTACGTCGTGTCCCTGATGCCCCCCCAGGTCGTGCGCGAGCTCGACCTGAAGCGTTTCGGGTACGAGGTCTCGATCGTCGCGCCCGACTACTTCGTGCCGTTCCCCGACGGGACCGCGCTCACGCTGTGGGGCGACGTCGAGCGCGACGCAGCCGCGATCGCGAGGTTCAACGAGCACGACGCGGCCGCGTACGTGGAGTTCGACCGCTACTTCGATCGCGTCGCGCGGTTGCTGAAGGATCTCCTGTTCGTCGTGCCGCCGAACATGAACCTGCGCGATCTCCCCAAGTGGGCGGCGACCGCCGGACGCTTCCGCAAGTGGAGCGGTCGCGATCTCCACGAGGCCGTGCGCCTGTTCACGATGAGCGCGGCGGACTTCCTCGACGAGTGGTTCGAGGACGAACGCGTCAAGGGCGCGCTCGCGACCCAGGCGATCATCGGTGCGTGGTGTGGGCCGATGACGCCGGGCTCGGCGTACGTCCTGATGCACCACTGGATCGGCGAGGTGGACGGTCACGCCGGCGCGTGGGGATGGGCCAAGGGCGGCATGGGCGGGATCTCGGCCGCGATGGCCCGAGCCGCCGAGGCCGCCGGCGCCGAGGTCCGCACCGACGCCGAGGTCGACCGGGTCGCGATCAACGCGAGCGGCCAGGCGGTGGGGGTCGCGCTCGCGGACGGTTCGTTGGTCCGGGCGCAGCGGGTCGTCTCGTGCGCGCACCCGATCACCACGTACCTGTCGCTGATCGGCGAGGAGCGGTTGCCGGGAGACGTCGTCCGCGACGTCAAGCGGTACCGGACGCGTTCGGGCTCGGTCAAGCTGAACGTCGCGCTCTCCGAGCTGCCGGCGTTCCCGTCGTGGGACGGCGAAGGCGACCTGCACAAGGGCCTGGTCGCCGTGTCGCCCTCCGTCGAGTACCTCGAACGAGCGTGGGACGACGCGAAGTACGGACGCATGAGCGAGCACCCCTACGTCGAGGTCGTGTTCCCGACGGCGCACGAACCCGAGGGGCTCGCCCCCAACGGCAAGCACCTGATGCTGGCGTTCAGCCAATACGGGCCCTACGAGCTGGCCGATGGATCGTGGGACGAAGGGGGCCGGGACGAGTACGCGGCTCGTGTCCTGAAAGCGCTCGGAGAATTCGCGCCGTCGCTCGAGTCGGCGGTCGAGCACCTCGAGGTGCTGACGCCCCGGGACATCGAGGAACGATTCGGTCTGATCGGCGGCAACATCATGCAGGGCGAGCTCACGCCCGATCAGCTGTTCAGCTTCCGCCCGATCCCCGGGCATGGCGACTACCGAACGCCGGTGGCCGGGATGTACCTGTGCGGCTCGGGCACCCATCCGGGCGGCGGCGTGATGGGGGTCCCCGGACGCAACGCCGCCTCGGTGATCCTGCGCGACCACAAGCGCGGCGAGTTCGTCGGGCGCATCAAGAGCCTCGGCCGCTAGATGCTGGCGCAGCTCGCCCAGGCCGTCCGCGAACGCCGCCTCTCCGCGGTCGAGCTCGTGCGGGAGTCGATCGATCGGATCGAACGGCTGGATCCGGCGCTGAACGCCGTCACGGCCGTCTGGCCGGAGGAGGCGCTCGCGGACGCGGAGCGGCTCGACCAGCGCGGCGCCGAGGGCCCGCTCGCCGGCCTGCCGCTCCTGGTCAAGGACAACACCGACCTGGCCGGGAAGGTCACGAACTTCGGTTCGCGGACGATGCTCGACCGCCCGCCGGCCGAGCGGAGCGAGATCACCGTGGAGCGGATGATCGCGGCGGGCGCGATCGTGCTCGGCAGGACCAACATCCCCGAGTTCGCGTTCCAGGGGTGGACCGACAACGACGTGTTCGGGCCGACGCGCAACCCGTGGGGTCTCGAGTGGTCTCCGGGCGGCTCGTCCGGCGGGTCCGGCGCCGCCCTGGCGGCGGGGCTGGTCCCGCTCGCCACCGGGACCGACGGCGGGGGGTCGATCCGCACGCCGGCGGCGTTCTGCGGGCTCGCGGGGCTCAAGCCGACGGCGGGGTTGATCGGGAGGCGTCCCATCCCGTCCTGGCTCGAGGTCTCGACCCAGGGGCCGCTCGCGCCGGGCGTCGAGGACGCGAAGCTGTTGCTGCACGTGATGCGGGGACCCGCGCGGGGCGATCCGTCGGCCGCGCCCGCCTGGCAGTACGGCGGAGGGATGCCGAGGCGTGTCCTGGCGACGCCACGGTCTCGGGACTTCGGGCCGTTGCCACCCGAGGTCGACGAGCCGTTCCGCGCGGCGCTCGCCGCGATCGAGCGCGATCTGGGTCTCACGGTCGAGGAGATCCCGACCTCGTCGCTGTTCCCCACCACCGGCGTCACCGGCGGCGAGTCGCGCGACGACTGGTACGTCACGGTGGGGGTCGAGGAGCTGCAGTTCCTCGGCCGGCAGTGGGTCGAGGCGCACCTGTCCGACTTCAGCGCGACCTTCCGGTCCGAGATGGAGCACGCACTGCGGTTCACGCTCGACGACTACCTCGCCGCTCGGCATCGGCGCTTCGTCTACACCGAGGACCTCGACCGGCTGCTCGGCGACGACACCGTCCTCCTCCTGCCGACCCACGGGTACGAGGGATGGCTCGCCGACGGGTCGCTGCCGGGCACCGATCGTCCCGCCGGCCCCGAGGGCTACAACGCCGGCGAGTTCAACCTGAGCGGCCACCCGGCGCTCAGCGTGCCGGCCGGGGCGAGTTCGAACGGTCTCCCGTTCGGTCTGGAGATCGTCGGGCCGCGCTACCGCGACGACCTCGTGCTGGAGTTCGGGGTGGCGTGGGAGGGGATCCGGCCATGGCCGACGGTCGCCCCTGGCTACGAGCCGTTCCCCGCTCCGTAGCTCGGCCTACGGGCCGAGCTGGAAGCCGAGCCGCCGGGGGAGGTGGGCCAGCAGATCCGTCAGCCGTCCCGGCGCGCGTCCCGAATCCAGTCGGTCGTCGCGCCGGACGATCGCCCGGCTGACCAAGCGCTCCCCGATCGAGAAGAGGGGTTCCGGCGGGAAGCGCATCCGATCGCCGTCGGAGATCGGCAGGGTCGTCGACTCGTCCTCGGCGCCGAGCGCCAGACCGGAGAGGATCTTGCCGCCGAGGTGGCACGGGCCGACCCCGTTCCCGGTGAACCCGAGCCCGTAGTGCGTGGTCCCGCCCGGCAGCGTGCCGAAGAACGGCAGATGCAGTCCGGCCACGTCGATCGGCCCGCCCCAGGAGGTCTCCAGCGGGACACCGTCGAACGCGGGGAACCAGCGGCGGAAGTCGCGCACGAGCGCCGAGGCTGCCGCGTCGTTGAACCCGTAGCGTGGCGCGTCGGCGCGGTCGCCGGTGACGCGGAAGCTCGAACCGCCGAACGACGATCCGTCCGTCGCGCGTCGGACGCAGGTAGTGGAGCGAGGTCCGCATGTCGTACACGCCCTCGCCACCGGTCCAGCGCATCCGCTCCAGGCGATCGGGTGCGGGGGCGCTCATCACGATGAACGTGCCGCGGACGAACAGCGATCGGCGGAACTCGCGGAGGTCTCGCGCCCAGGCGTTCAGTGCGACGATCGCGCGCCCGGCTCGCACGATGCCGCCCGGCGTCTCGGCCGCCGGCCGCCGTGCGTCGAACCGCGTCACGGGGGTGCCCTCGAAGATCCGGACGCCTCGTTCGAGGAGCGCGTTGCGGAGCCCGCGCGCGAGCCGGGCCGGGTGGACGGTCGCGGCGTGCGTGACCCGGAACCCGCTCCGGACGGCGGGTGAGTCGAACCGGTCGCGCAGCTCGCTCTCGGACATCGGGCGATAGACGTCGCCGAGCCCGAGCCGCTCGGCCTCCGCCACCGTCTCGCGGACGGCGGCGTCGTGCGCGGGGTTGGTCGACACGCCGAGATCGCCGGACGGTTCGTACCAGGCGTCGACGCCCTGGTCCTCGCACCACGCGCCGATCTCGTCGATCGACCGCGCCGCCATCTCGACGGTCCGCCGGCCGGGGGCCCCGTAGCGTTCGAGCAGCAGATCTGCCTCGTCGTACAGCCCGTTCACGAACCCGCCGTTGCGGCCGCTCGGTCCTCCGCCGCAGATGTCGCGTTCGAGCAGGACGATGTCCAGGGATGGCTCGCGCTCCTTGAGGAACCACGCGGTCCACATCCCCGTGTACCCGCCACCGAGGATCACCACGTCGGCGGTCGTGTCTCCTGCGAGCGGTGGCGTCTCGGGGCCCGCGAACCCGGGTAGCGCGAGCGCCTCCTCGAGCCACCAGCTCCGCCGGGCCGGTCGGGGCGGGGTGAGTTCCGTCAACGCGGTCCGAGGTTGTAGCCGAGCCGGCGCGGGAGCCGGGCGATCGCCCGGGTGAGGCGACCCACACGGCGTCCGGCGTCCTCCCGGTCGTCCTTGCGGCGGATCGCGGCGTTGACGAGGAACGCGCCGGGCGAGCGGAACGGCTCGGGCGGGAACCGCTTGGGCGTCCGGGTCACGACCGCGAGCCGGGTGAACCCGTCCTCGGCGTGCAGGGCGAGCGCGGCGAGGATCTTGCCGGCGAGATGCGACGGACCGACGCCGTTGCCCGTATAGCCGAGACCGTGATGCACGTTGCCTCGACCGATCGTCCCGAAGAACGGCATCGTGAACCCGCTGACGTTGATCGGACCGCCCCACGCGCCGTCGATCGGCACGCCCTCGAAGCTCGGGAACATCCGGTAGAGATCGTCGGCGACGCGTCGAGCGTAGCGAGGCTCGTAGTCGTACCGGTGGTCGATCCGGCGAGCGAGGTTCGGCTGCAGCCCGCCCAGCCCGAGCGCGATCCGGCCGTCGGGCGTGGTCCGCGCGTAGTGGATCGAGGAGCGCAGGTCGCGGATCGCCTCGCCGCCCGTCCAGCCGAGCTGCTCGAGCCGGTCGGGGGCCGGCGCGGTGACCACCATGTACGAACCCCGGAGCGTCAGCCGCGGCTTGAAGGCCTTCCACCAGGTCGCCCACGCTCCGAGGCCGACGACGGCGTCGCCGGCCCGCACCGAGCCACCGGGCGTCTCGGCCGTGACCCGCCCGCCCATGCCGAGCCGGGTGACCGTCGTGCGTTCGAAGATCCGGACGCCGTTCTCGATGAGCAGACGACGGAGGCCTCGCGCCAGACGCGCGGGGTGGACGGTCGCCGCGTCGGCGATCAGCACCCCACTCCCGAACCGGGGAGACGCGCATCGCTCCTGGACCTCGCCCGCGCTGAGGAGCTGGTACTCGTCCTCGACCCCCAGCGCGCGGGCGGCCTCGAGCGAGCCCTCCCAGGCGCCCTCGTGCCGGTCGTTCGTCGCGACGGCGAGGTCGCCGCCGTGGCGGAACCACGCGTCGACGCCGTTCGCCCGGCACCACGTGCCGATCTCGGTCGGCGCGCGCCCGCACGTCATCAGCAGCTCCATCGCGTCGGCGTCCCCGTAGGTCTCGCGGACGTCGCGGATCTTCTCCCACCACCCGTCGCAGAACCCGCCGTTGCGGCCGCTCGGACCGCCGCCGCAGATGTCGGATTCGAGCAGGACCACGTCGAGGTCGGGCTGCCGCTCCTTGAGGAACCACGCGGTCCAGAGCCCCGTGTACCCGCCGCCGAGGATCACGACGTCCGCCGTCGTGTCGCCCTCGAGCGGCGGCGCCTCCGGGCCCGCGAACTCCTGCAGCGCGAGTGCCTCCTCGAGCCACCACGACCGTTCGGCAGCTCGCGGGGCATCGGTGTGCGACATCGTTCGGTCCTCGCCTCGTTGGGGCTGCGGTATCGTGCGAGCCCCATCCTTCCATGTCTGTGGCCAGGTCCATCAGCCAGGTCGGTCAGCCAGGTGATCAGGAGGACGACGTCATGGTCGAGCGCCCCAGATCGCGAACGGTCACCGACGGCCCCGAACGCGCCCCGGCGCGCGCGATGCTCCGGGCGGTCGGGTTCTCCGAAGAGGACTTCGGCAAGCCGCAGGTGGGCGTGGCCTCGTCGTGGAACGAGGTCACCCCGTGCAACTACCACCTCGGAAAGCTCGCGGCACTCGCGAAGGAAGGGGTTCGCCAGGGCGACGCGGTCCCGATGGAGTTCACGACGATCGCGGTCTCCGACGGCATAGCGATGGGGCACGAGGGGATGAAGGCCTCGCTGATCAGCCGAGACGTGATCGCGGACTCGGTCGAGCTCGTGATGCACGCCGAGCGGTTCGACGGGCTGGTCGGGATCGCCGGGTGCGACAAGTCCGAGCCCGGGATGTTGATGGCGATGGCCCGGCTCAACCTGCCCTCGGTCTATCTGTACGGCGGGACGATCCTCGCGGGAACCTACGAAGGCCGCGACATCACGATCCAGGACGTGTTCGAGGCGGTCGGGGCGCACGCGAAGGGCTCGATCGACGACGCCGAGCTCCTGGGCATCGAGCGCGCGGCGTGTCCGACGACCGGCTCGTGCGCCGGCATGTACACGGCGAACACGATGGCCGCGGCGGGCGAAGCGCTCGGCATGTCGCTCCCCGGCAGCGCGAGCCCGCCGGCCGTGGACTACCGGCGCGAGGTGTTCGCGCGGGAGTCGGGCCTCGCAGCGACCAGGCTGCTCGCGTCGGGTCTGCGGCCGAGGGACATCCTGACGAAGGACGCGTTCACCAACGCGATCGCCGTGGTGATGGCGCTGGCCGGATCGACGAACGCCGTGCTGCACCTGCTCGCGATCGCGCACGAGGCGGGGGTCGAGCTCGAGCTGGACGACTTCGACCGCATCAGCCGCGCCGTGCCCCACCTCGTCGATGTCCGCCCGGCGGGGAAGTTCGTGATGCAGGATCTCGATCGCGTCGGCGGCGTCCCCGTCGTGATGAAGGAGCTCCTCGACGCCGGCCTGCTCAACGGCGACGCGATCACGATCACCGGCAAGACGATCGCGCAGAACCTCGAGGAGCTCGCGCTGCCTGCGCCGGACGGGTCGATCGTCCGGCCGTTCTCGGAGCCGATCCACCCCGAGGGCGGGACGGCGATCCTCTACGGCTCGCTCGCGCCCGAGGGCTCGGTGATGAAGATCGCGGGTGCGGCGTCGCTCGAGTTCCACGGGCGGGCCCGGCCGTTCGACTCCGAGCAGGAGGCGTTCGACGCGGTCACGAGCGGCTCGATCGTCGCGGGCGACGTCATCGTGATCCGGTACGAGGGCCCGAGGGGATCCCCGGGCATGCCCGAGATGCTTGCCGTCACGGCCGCGGTCGCCGGAGCCGGGCTCGGCGCCGAGGTGGGCCTGATCACCGATGGGCGATTCAGCGGCGCCTCGAAGGGTTACAGCGTCGGGCACGTCTCGCCCGAGGCGTTCGTGGGCGGTCCCCTCGCGCTCGTGCACGAGGGTGACGCGATCGCGATCGACGCGGCGAACCGCCGGATCGACCTGCAAGTCGACGACGGCGAGCTCGAACGGCGACGCGCCGCGTGGCGAGCGCCCGAACCCCGCTACGTGAGCGGCGCGCTCGCCAAGTACGCGAGGCTCGTCGGCTCGGCGTCCAGGGGCGCCGTCACCTGGTGACGCGTTCCCGGTGAGTCCCTCGCCGATCTCCTGGCGCGGGTTTGCGCCGGACGATCGGGAAGGCACAGACTCGCCCCGATCCGATCACATCCGAAGGGACGAGGTCCGGGCGTGGATCAACCGCTTCCGGCGGAACGGCACCGTCGCATCCACGAGCTCCTGCGCGAGCAGCGGGTGGTGCGCGTCTCGGCCCTGTCCGAGCAGCTCGGGGTGTCCGAGGTCACGATCCGGCGCGACCTCGAGGTGCTCGAACGCCGGGGGATGCTCGAGCGCACGCACGGCGGAGCGGTCGCGACGCAATGGGTGCGATCCGAGCCCGCCTATCGGGACGCCGCGTCGACGAATCCGATCGAGAAGCGGCACATCGGGGCCGCCGCGGCCGGCCTGGTCGAGCCGGGGGACGCCCTGTACCTGAACGGGGGCACGACGACCCTGCAGGTGTTCCGGCATTTGCGCGCCACGGGGCTCAAGGTCGCGACGAACCACGTCGGGATCGCGCTCGAGGCGGCCGACCGGGACATCGAGCTGCTCCTGCTCGGCGGCCACTACCGGGCGCCGAGCAACTCGGTCGTCGGGCCGTTCGCGACCGAGGCCCTGCGGCGCACCCACGCCACGAAGGCGTTCATCGGCGTCGAGGGCATCAGCGTCGGCTCGGGGCTCACCACCCCGGTCGCGGCCGAGGCCGAGATCGCGCGCGTGATGATCGAGCAGACGCGAGGCCGGGTGGTGGTCGTGGCGGACCACTCGAAGATCGGGGCCGTCGCGGATTTCGTGATCGCTCCGCTCGAGGATGTCGATGCGCTCGTAGTGGACGAGGGTTGTTCCGAAGCGTATCGGCAGCGTTTGACCGAAGGGGGCATCGAGGTCATCGTTGCGGCGGAGCGGGCCTCGGCCGTCTCCCGCAGCGGCTGAGGGGTCCGTAGAGAAGGGGGGACCGGATGTCCATGAGCGAGCAGGCGGCGAGGGACACCGCCGATCTCGAGAAGTTCGGCTACAAGCAGGAGCTGAATCGTGGCCTCGGGACGTTCAGCTCGTTCGCGGTCGCGTTCAGCTACATCTCCCCGTCGACCGGCATCTTCACGCTGTTCGGTCCTGGGGATGGCGGCGATGGGCGCGTATCTGTTCTGGACCTGGCCGGTCGTCGCGCTGTTCCAGTTCGTCGTGGCTCTGAACTTCGCCGAGCTGTCGAGCCACTTCCCCGTGGCCGGCTCCGTCTACCAGTGGACGAAGTACCTGGCGGGCCGAGGCTACGCGTGGTTCACCGGGTGGTTCTACTCTGATCGCGGGCATCCTCACGGTCGCGTCGGTGTGCGCGACCCTCCCGCTCGCGCTGCTGCCGATGCTGAACACCGATGTTCGGCTGGAGCCTGAACACCGACCTCGGCAGCGCCGACCAGGCGGTCGTCGCGATCGTCACGCTGGTCGCTGATCACGGTCCTGAACATCTACGGGGTCAAGCTCGTGGCCATCGTGAACAACACCGGGGTGATCTTCGAGATCCTCGGGATGGTCGTGTTCGCCGATCATCCTGGCGATCGCGCATAACAACCAGGGCTTCGGCGTGATCTTCGAACGCCGACAAGACCGGCAACATCTTCCAGTTCCCCGCGCCGTTCAGTCTCGTCGTTCTTCCTGGTGGCGATGTTCATGAGCCTGTACGTGATCTACGGGTTCGACACGGCGTCGACGCTCGCGGAGGAGACGCACAACCCCAGGCAGGAGGCGCCCAAGGCGGTGCTCGCGTCGGTGATCGGTGCGTTCGTGATCGGCGCGATCTTCCTGTGGGGGCTCCTGATCGCGGTTCCCGACATGGGCGAGGCGGTCGCCGGGTTCTTCGCGACCTGCCGTGCATCATCGATGCGCGTGCTTGTCGGACGCGCTGACGCTCAGTCTACCTCCTCGTGGTGTCGGCGGCGATCTTCGTGTGCTGCATGTCGATCCTGACCTCCACGATCCGGCTGGCGTTCGGGATGGCGCGTGACGACCAGCTGCCGTTCTCCAAGCGATGGCGAAGGTCAGCCCGAGGCTGCACACGCCGGTCGGCGACCTGCGTGATCATCGGGCGCTCTCGGCGATCCCGTTCATCCAGTTCTCGGGCCCGACCGTGATCGCCGTGGGCGCAACCGCCTCGATCTACCTCAGCTACCTTCTCGGGAACCTCGCCGTGATGCGGGCCCGGACGCAAGGGCTGGCCGAAGACCAAGGCGCCGTTCTCGCTCGGGAGGTGGGGCAAGCTCGTCAACCTCGTGGCGATCGTGTGGGGACTCGCGATGCTGCTGAACTTCCTCACGCCGTCGTCGGCGACCTCGGCGTTCGACCCGAACGCCTCGGGCGCCAACTACCTGCGAATCTTCGTCGAACCCGAAGGCCGATCCAGACCGACTAGTACGTCGAGGGAGAGCAGCTCGTCGACTTCAAGATCGACTTCCTGAACAAGATCCCGATCATCTGGACCGTGTTCGCCGTGGTCCTCATCATCGGGCGCGCTCTACTACTTCCGCGTGCAGCGGAAGAAGCCGTACGAGGCGGTGGTGGCCCCCACCGACGAAGACCTCACGGGGCATCGTGCTCGGTCGTGACGGCTACGGTTCGGATGCGAGAGGGGCGGCCCGGACGGCCGCCCCCTCGCTCGTCTCGTGGCATCATCCGACGCCGATGAGGATCGTCACGACGCCCGAGGCCGCGGAGTACATCCGGCAGCACGGCGGTGCGGTGTGGGTCTGGCTGGACCCGCATCGGGGGCTCGTCGGCTCGCACGTCTGGCTCGAGGCCCACTGCGAACCGCCGCGCTCCAGCCGCCGCACGAAGTTCACGCGTGCGTCGCGGCGCCCGCACCGGTTCCAGGCGGATCGAGCAGGACGGGTTCGTGATCCACTACGACTTCGGGAACCTGAACGACCCCGAGGAGCTGCACTTCGATCGCAAGGGCTGGCGACGCGGCACCTACCGGCTCGAGGCGTACTGGAACGGCTCCGTGTTCGTCGGCGACGACGTCCCACCGCCCGTCAGGCCCTGACGCGTTCGCCCTTCGGGTCGTACAGCGGCTCGTCCGCGACCTCGGCCCCGATCCACTCGCCGAACACCTCGACGTCGACGGCCGTCCCGGTCACGGCGAGCTCCGTGGGCAGGTACGCGTACGCGATGCTGGCGCCGACGGTGTAGCCGATCCCGCCCGAGGTCACGCGCGCGACGACCTCGCCGCCGGCGCGCACCGGTTCGTTGCCCAGCGTCGAGGAGCGCGGGTCCGCCAGGACCAGGCAGGCCGAGCGTGCGGCGCGCGCCCTCGGCGCGGACAGGCGCTCGAACGCCTCCTTCCCGACGAAGTCCTTCCCCTCCGCGACGGCGAACGCGAGCCCGGCCTCGAGCGGCGAGTCGTCGGGGGTCACGTCCGAGCCCCACGCCCGGTAGCCCTTCTCGAGCCGCAGCGAGTCGATCGCGCGGTAGCCGGCCGGGACGATCCCGTGCGGTGTCGCCGGCCTCGAGCAGGGTGTCCCACAGCGTCGCGCCGAGCTCCGACGGCGCGTACAGCTCCCACCCGAGCTCGCCCACGTAGGTGACCCGGAGCGCGCGGCACGGGACGTCGCCGACCGTGATCTCGCGGGACGTCATGAACCGGAAGCCCTCGTTCGACAGGTCGTCCGCGCAGACCGAGGTCAGGATGTCTCGCGCGCGCGGGCCCCAGACGCCGAGGCACGCGAGGCCCGAGGTCACGTCGCGAACCTCGACCCGCTCGGCGTCGCCGAGCCGCCCGACGATCCACGCGAGGTCGAGGCTCCCGGATGCCGTGCCGGTGACGATCCGATAGCGGTCGTCCGACAGCCGGGTCACGGTGAGGTCGCACTGGATGCCGCCGCGGCGGTTCAGCATCTGCGTGTAGACGACCCGACCCTTGCGCCACGTCGACGTCGTTCGCGCAGATCCGCTGGAGGAACGCGCACGCCTGCGGACCCGAGACCTCGATCTTGGCGAAGCTCGACTCGTCGAACAGCCCCGCGCGTTCGCGCGTCGCGACGTGCTCGGCCACGATCGCCGTCGACCAGTGCTCGCCGGCCCATCCCCGCGGCTGCAACTCGGCGAACGCGGGATCCTCGTTCGATCCGAACCAGTTCGCGCGCTCCCAGCCGGCCTTCTCGCCGAACTCGGCGCCGAGCGCCTCGAGGCGCGCGTAGGTGGGCGAGACCTTGAGCGGGCGGCCCGCCCGGTAGTCCTCGCCCGGGTACTTCACGTCGTAGTGCTTCGCGTAGATCTCGTGGGCGCGGGCGAGCGCGTACCGGCGGCTCCGGTAGTGAGCGCCGAACCGCCGGACGTCCATCTTCGACAGGTCCATCGAGGGCTCGCCGTCGACGATCCACTCGGCGGTGGATCGGCCGACGCCGGCGCCACCGGTGATGCCGTGGGCGCAGAACCCTGCCGCCACGAAGAAGCCCCGGACCTCGGTCTCGCCCAGGACGAAGTCGTCGTCGGGGGTGAACGCCTCGGGACCGTTGATGAAGCGGTTGATCTCGGTCGTCCGCAGCGCGGGGATCAGGTTGAACGCGCCCTCCGCGATCGGCTCGAACCGCTCCCACCTCTCCTCGAGCAGCCGGTGGTTGAAGTCGGGCGGGATCGGCGTGTCGACGTGCCACGGGTCCGGGTTGCGCTCGTAGCCGCCGACGACGAGCCCGCCGACCTCCTCGCGGACGTACACGAGGTTGTCCGGATCGCGCAGCGTCGGGAAGCTCGAGGTGACGCCCTCGATCGGCCGTGTGATCAGGTACTGGTGCTCCATCGGCACCACGGGGATCTCGACGCCGGCGAGCCGCCCGAGCTCGTGCGCCCAGATCCCGGCGGCGTTCACCACGACCTCGGCCTCGATCGAGCCCTGATCGGTGACGACCCCGGTCACCCGGCCGTCCCGGACACCGATCTCCACCACGCGCACCCCGGTGCGGATCCGGGCTCCGCCTCGTTTGGCGCCCTCGGCGAACGCCATCGTCAGGCCGGTGGGATCGAGGTGCCCGTCGGTCGGGACGAACTGCGCCCCCAACACGTTCGAGACGTCGAGCAGCGGGAACCGTTCGAGCGCCTCGGAGGCCGAGACGATCTCGACGGGCAGGCCGAAGCTCTTGGCCCATCCGGCCTGCCGGGCGAGCGCCTCGAGCCGGTACGGCGAGGACGCGAGGTGCAACGTCCCGACCTGGTGCCATCCGACGTCGACGCCGGTCTCCGCCTCGAGCTTGGGGTACAGCTCGACCCCGTCCATCATCATCCGCGTGTGGCTCACGGAGTTCCGCAGCTGGGCGACCAGGCCCGCCGAATGGAACGTCGACCCGCTCGTGAGCTCGGAGCGATCCAGGAGCAGCACATCGTTCCATCCGAGCTTCGTGAGGTGGTAGGCGATGCTCGTCCCCGCGACGCCGCCGCCGATGATCACGACCCGGGCGCGATCGTCCTCCACGTCAGTTGGCACGCTCGACCGCCTCGGCGGCCTGCTCGAGCCATCCCTCGAACCGCTCGTCCGCCATCGAACGCGCGAGCCGCTCGAAGTGCCGGTCCGCGTACGCGACGTAGTCGATGTCCAGGGTGGACAGGCCCTGCTGGATCACGCCCCACATCGCCTCGCGGAAGTCGGACATGATCCGCATCAGCTGCAGGCGGGCGCGGTGCGCGTCGGTCGGCTCGCCGAACATCAGCTCGAGCAGCCGCTCCTGCGACGCCTCCGAGAGCCCGTTGTTGATCGACAGGTTGCCGAGGTCGAAGAACGGGTCGCCCATCCCCGAGTACTCGTAGTCGACGAGCCAGAACCCGTCCTTCCCCTTGAGGAAGTTGTCCGCGAGCAGGTCGTTGTGGCACGGGCGCGGCGCGACGGGCGCTCGGGAGAACGCCGCCTCGATCCGTCCGGCGTGGGCGTGCGCGGGGGCGTAGGCCTGGGGGATCGCGACACCGCGCTCCTCGGAGACGCGCCGGTACTCCTCGACGATCCGGAACGCGTCGAAGGTGGTCGGGAGCGCGGGCCCCGCGTGGATCGTCGAGACGACGCGCACGACGTCGGCGAGCACCGACCCCTGCTCCATGTCGCCCTCGGCGAGCGGTTCCCCGGGGACCCAGACCGTGATCAGGCAGCCGTGGTCGGGCAGGTGGGCCACGACCTCGGGCCCCACCCCCGCGGCCGCGGCGGCCAGCGCCGCCTCGTACTCGGTCACGCGGTCGATCCCGAGCAGCGCCGTGTCTTCGTGCGACAGGCGGAGGAAGAACGTCCCCGAACCGACCTCGACCCGGTAGTTGCGGTTGGTCCGGCCGGCCTCGATGGGGGTGATCACCGGCTCGTGCCCGCGCCATTCCGGCACGGCCGCGATCACCGCGTCGAGCTGGGGATCGGGGCCCACGGCGCGAGACCCTAGCCGGGATGATCGTTTCCGGTCAAGGCTGACCGGTTCCGAACGACTACGCCGTGTCGGTTGACCGTTCCTGCGCGGGTCACCCATCTGGTGGGTTGACAGGCAAGGTCATCGACCGTAGACTGGCTCGACCATGTTGACTCGGGAGAAGACCGGGCCGCGAGCCCTCGTACTTATCGCGTAGGCGCGGCCGGGCCGAGACAGGCCCGGACCCGCGCCAGATGCCCCTCGCCCAGCGGGGGGCTTTTTGTACCCCGGTTCGCACCGATCGAGACGGACGACGAAGGAAGGGTGATCCAGATGCGCTACGAGTTCGAGCGAGGCGGCAGGACGGTCGCGAACGTGCTGTGGGAGGGCCCCGGGCAGGTGACGGTCGACGTCACCGACACCGCGGACCGGCCGCAGTTCGACCGGTTCTTCGGCGAGGAGGTCGCGTACCTGGACGCCGGGTTCGACTTCGGCGGTGGGATGGACGAGGCGGGCATGACGACGCGTCGTCGGGACTGGACCCCGTGGGAGTTCGAGCGGGCGACCCGGAACCTGGCGCACCGGCTGGGCTGCACGGTTCGCCGCGTCCAGACCGGGCCGGTCGAGGAACGCGACGAGCGTCGCGCGGAGGTCACGGCTCCATGAAGGTGACCGGCGCGCAGGCGCTGTTCCGCTCGCTGGAGGGCGAGGGCGTCGATCTCGTGTTCGGGATCCCCGGTGGAGCGATCCTGCCCGCCTACGACCCGCTGATCGAGTCGAAGGTCCGCCACGTCCTGTGCCGCCACGAGCAGGGCGCCGGCCACGCGGCCGAGGGGTACGCGTGGGCCACCGGCAAGGTGGGTGTGGCGATCGCCACCTCGGGTCCGGGCGGGTGCAACCTGGTCACGGCGCTCGCCGACGCGAAGATGGACTCCGTCCCGATGGTCGCGATCACCGGCCAGGTCCCGACGCCCGTGGTCGGCAACGACGCCTTCCAGGAGGCCGACATCACCGGGATCACGATGCCGATCACCAAGCACAACTTCCTGGTCAAGGACGCGAACCAGCTGGCCGAGACGCTCCGCGAGGCGTTCCACATCGCCCGCACCGGCCGCCCGGGGCCCGTGCTCGTCGACATCCCGAAGGACGTCCAGCTGCAGGAGTTCGAGTGGCGCTGGCCGGACTCGGTCGACCTCCCCGGCTACCGGCCGACCACCAAGGGCAACCTCAAGCAGGTGCGCTCGGCGGCCGCGATGATCATGGCCTCGGAGCGCCCGGTCCTGTACGTCGGCGGCGGCGTGATCAAGGCCGAGGCGCACGAGGAGCTCCTCAAGCTCGCGAACGACGGGCGGCTCCCGGTCACGACCACGCTGATGGCGCGCGGCGCGTTCCCCGACACGCACGAGCTCGCGCTCGGGATGCCGGGGATGCACGGCGGCTACACGGCGGTGACCGCGATGCAGAAGGCGGACCTACTCGTGGCGCTCGGTTCGCGGTTCGACGACCGGGTGACCGGGCAGCTGTCGTCGTTCGCCAAGGACGCGAAGATCATCCACGTCGACATCGACCCGGCCGAGATCGGAAAGAACCGCGCCGCCGACGTGCCGATCGTGGGCGACTGCAAGGACGTGATCGCCAAGCTCCACACCGAGCTGCGGCGACTGCAGGACGAGGCCGGCGGGGTGCCGGATCGGACGCCGTGGCTGGGCCAGCTCGACGAATGGAAGCGGACCTACCCGTACCGGTACGACCAGCCGGCCGACGGGCCGCTCAAGCCGCAGTTCTGCATCGAGCGCCTCTACGAGCACACGAAGGGCGACGCGATCGTCGTCGCGGGCGTGGGCCAGCACCAGATGTGGGCGTCCCAGTTCTGGCGGTTCACCGAGCCCCGCACCTGGGTGAACTCCGGCGGGCTCGGCACGATGGGGTTCGCGGTGCCGGCGGCGCTCGGCGCCAAGGCCGGCCGGCCGGACCGCCGGGTGATCGCGATCGACGGGGACGGCTGCTTCCAGATGACGAGCCAGGAGCTCGCGACCTCGACGGCCGAGGGGATCCCGTTCGTGACGGCGATCATCAACAACGCGCACCTCGGGATGGTCCGGCAGTGGCAGGAGCTGTTCTACGAGGAGCGGTACTCGCAGGTCTACCTGTCCTACGACGTCCCGGACTACGTGAAGCTCGCCGAGGCGTACGGCTGCGTGGGCCTGCGTGCCGAGCACCCCGACGAGGTCGACGCCGTGATCGACAAGGCGCTGTCGATCGAGGACCGCAGCGTCGTGATCGATTTCCGGGTGGACTCGAAGGAGATGTGCTTCCCGATGGTCCCGGCGGGCGCGAGCAACGACGACATCATCGTCGGGCCCGAGGGCCTGCGGCCGACCAACGACCCGGCCGAGGCGCCGGTCGCATGAAGCTCCACACGATCTCGGTGCTGGTCGAGGACAAGCCCGGCGTCCTGACCCGTGTGGCCGGTCTGTTCGCCGCGCGCGGGTTCAACATCGACTCGCTCGCCGTCGGCCCGACCGACGACGCGGGGATGTCGCGGATGACGATCGTCGTCCAGGTCGACACCAAACCGCTCGAGCAGGTCACCAAGCAGCTCAACAAGCTCGTGAACGTGATCAAGATCCTCGAGCACGAGGCCGGCGAAGCGGTCGAGCGCGAGCTGATGCTCGTCAAGGTCAAGGCCGAGGGCGAGTCGCGGGCCCGCATCCTCGAGATCTGCGACGTCTTCCGCGTCCGGGTGCTCGACGTGACGCACCGGACGATCACGATCGAGGGCACGGGCACGCCCGACAAGCTCGAGGCGCTGCTCGAGCTCCTGCGCGACTTCGGCATCGTCGAGCTCTCGCGCACCGGGCGCATCGCGCTCGCGCGCGGCGACCGTGGGATCAAGGAGCGCTCCGCGCGGCTGCGGTCGGTCGCCGGGAGCGAACAGGAGTACACGGGCGGCGGCGTCTGAGGGCGCCGGGCGCCCCGAACACGAGCGCGCGACGAAAGGCGGAACGCACCGATGGCGACGATCTATCACGATGCGGACGCGGATCCGTCGGCCCTTGCGGGTCAGCGGATCGCCGTCCTGGGGTTCGGTAGTCAGGGCCACGCGCACGCGCAGAACCTGAAGGACTCGGGCCACGACGTCCGGGTCGGGCTGCGCGAGGGTTCGGGGTCCTGGTCCAAGGCCGAGGAGGCGGGCCTGTCCGTTCGCCCGACCGGCGAGGCCGTGGCGGAGGCGGACGTGGTCATGGTGGTGCTCCCCGACACGGCGCACGGGGCCGTGTACGCATCGGACGTCGCGCCGAACCTGAAGGCGGGCGACATGCTGATGTTCGCGCACGGGTTCTCGGTCCACTTCGGGACCGTGAAACCGCCCGCCGACGTCGACGTCACGATGATCGCCCCCAAGGGGCCGGGTCACCTGGTCCGGCGGACCTACGAGGAGGGGATCGGCACGCCCGCGCTCGTCGCGGTCCAGCAGGACGCGACCGGCAACGCGCTGCAGCGCGCCCTCGCCTACGGCGCGGGGATCGGCGCCGCCCGGGCGGGGATCCTCCAGACCACCTTCAAGGAGGAGACCGAGACCGACCTGTTCGGCGAGCAGTCGGTGCTGTGCGGCGGGATCTCCACGCTGGTGGAGGCGGGGTTCGACACGTTGGTGCAGGCCGGCTACCAGCCCGAGATCGCCTACTTCGAGTGCCTGCACGAGCTCAAGCTCATCATCGACCTGATCTACGAGGGCGGCCTGTCGTGGATGCGCTACTCGATCTCCGACACGGCCGAGTGGGGCGACTACCTGAGCGGACCCCGGATCGTCGACGAGGGCGTTCGCGAACGCATGCGCCAGGTCCTGGCCGAGATCCAGGACGGCACCTTCGCGGAGGAGTGGCTGGGGGAGGCCGAGGCCGGCTTCCCCCACTTCCTCGCGCTGCGTCGCGAGGCCCGCGGCTCGCAGCTCGAGCAGCGTGGGCCGCGAGCTGCGTCCGATGATGCCCTGGCTGCACTCCGAGGAAAAGGTGGTCCCCGAATGACCAACACCAACGACCCCGACGTAGTTCGGATCTTCGACACCACGCTCCGCGACGGGGAGCAGGCGCCCGGGATCGCGCTGACCCGGGCCGAGAAGGTCGAGATCGCGGAGCAGCTGGCCCGTCTCGAGGTGGACGTGATCGAGGCGGGCTTCCCCGTCTCGAGCGAGGGAGAGTTCGAGGCGGTCAGCGAGATCGCGTCGAGCGTCAAGGGCCCGGTGATCGCGGCGCTCGCCCGCGTCGTGCCCGGCGACATCACCCGCGCGGCCGAGGCGCTCGCCGGCGCCGAGCGCTGGCGGATCCACACGTTCATCTCGACCAGCGACATCCACATGACGGACATGCTCCGGATGAGCAACGGGCAGGTCCTCGACGCGATCCGCGAGGGCGTCAAGCTCGCGGTCGGCTACACCGACGACGTCGAGTTCAGCGCCCAGGACGCGACCCGCACCGAGCTCGACTTCCTGCTCGAGTGCTTCCGCGTGGCGGTCGACGCCGGCGCGACCACGATCAACGTGCCCGACACCGTGGGCTACGCGATGCCACACGAGTTCGGCGAGCTCGTGCGCACGGTGCGCGAGGCCGTCCCCGACCACATCGTGATCTCGACGCACTGCCACAACGACCTCGGGCTCGCGGTCGCGAACTCGCTCGCCGGGATCGTGAACGGCGCCCGGCAGGTCGAGGTGGCCGTGAACGGGATCGGCGAGCGTGCCGGCAACTGCTCGCTCGAGGAGGTCGCGATGATCGTGCGGACGCGCCGGGAGGCGCTGGGCGTCTCGCACGGGCTGAACCTCAAGGAGATCGTCCGCACGTCGCGCCTGGTGAGCATGACGACCGGGTACGGGGTCCAGCCGAACAAGGCCGTGGTCGGGTCGTCGGCGTTCGCGCACGAGAGCGGGATCCACCAGCACGGCGTCCTCGCGAACCGCGCGACCTACGAGATCATGGACCCGCTCGAGATCGGCCTGGAGGGCAACCAGCTCGTCCTGGGCAAGCACTCGGGGCGGCACGCGTTCGCGGACGCGCTCGAGAAGATCGGGATCGAGCTCGACGACGACCACCTCAACCGCGCGTTCGCGCGGTTCAAGGAGCTCGCCGACCGCAAGATCCAGCTCACGGACCAGGACCTCGCGGCGATCGTCTCCGAGGAGCTCGGGGCCGCCGCCGAGGACGTGTTCGTCCTCGAGGCGCTCCAGGTCGGCGGTGGCACCGCGCTGTCGCCGACGGCGAGCGTCCGGCTGCGGCGGGGCGAGGAGATGGTCGAGGAGTCGGCGATGGGCGACGGGATGATCGACGCCGCGATGGGCGCGATCCAGCGGGCGTCGGGGGTCGAGGGGCGGCTCGTCTCGTTCAACGTCTCGGCGGTCACCGGCGGGACCGACGCGTTAGGCGACGTCGTCGTGCAGCTCGATGCGCTCGGCCGCCGGGTCACGGGCCGAGGCGTCGCGACCGACGTGGTCGAGGCGAGCGCGCGCGCCTACCTCGCCGCCGTCAACCGCGCGATGCTGATGGCGAACCTCGAGGCCGAGGCCGCGCAGAAGCCGAGAAGGTCACCCCGTGACGTCCGGGGCGCATACCGTCGGCGTGATCCGGGGCGACGGAACCGGTCCCGAGGTCGTCGGGGAGGCGCTGAAGGTCCTCGGGACCCTCGACGTCGGGGTCGAGCTCGTCGAGTTCGACCTGGGCGCCGAACGGTACCTGCGCACCGGCGACGTGCTGCCGGACGACGAGCTCGAGCGGCTGCGGACGATGGACGCCGTCCTGCTCGGTGCGGTCGGCGACCCGCGCGTGCGGCCCGGCATCCTCGAACGCGACCTGTTGCTGCGGATCCGGTTCGAGCTCGATCAGTACGTCAACCTCCGTCCGATCGTGCGCTACCCCGGCGTCGAGACCCTCGTGCCCACGCAGACCGAGGACGACGTGAACATGGTCGTCGTCCGCGAGAACTCCGAGGGCCTGTACACGGGCGCCGGGGGGTTCCACCGCAAGGGCACGCCGCACGAGGTCGCCGTGCAGGAGTCGATCAACACGCGGCACGGCGTCGAGCGGATCGTCCGCTACGGCTTCGAGCTCGCGATGCGACCCGAGCGCCGGCGCAAGGTCACGCTCGTCCACAAGACCAACGTGCTCACGTTCGCGGGCGATCTCTACCAGCGCGTGGTGGACGAGGTCGGCGAGGGGTTCCCCGACGTCGAGCGGGACTACGTCCACGTCGACGCGGCCTGCATCTACCTGCTCGATCAGCCCTCGCGGTTCGACGTGATCGTCACGGACAACATGTTCGGCGACATCATCACGGACCTCGGCGCGATGATCCAGGGCGGGATGGGCATCGCGGCCGGAGGCAACATCAACCCGGCCGGGATGAGCATGTTCGAGCCGATCGGCGGCACGGCGCCCGACCACGCCGGCAAGGGGACGATCAACCCGCTCGCTGCCGTCGGCGCCTTGCAGATGTTGCTCGCGCAGCTCGGCGAGCCGGCGGCCGCGGCCCGGGTGACCGCCGGCATCCGGTTCGCGTGCTCGAAGCTGCACTCGATGCGCGCCGGCCAGATGGGGTTCTCGACCGGCGAGGTCGGCGATCTGGTCGTCGAGGGGGCATCGGCGTGACCGAGCCCCTCCGGGTCGAGCTGTACGACACCACCCTGCGCGACGGCGCGCAGGGGACCGGCTTCTCGTACTCGATCGAGGACCGCCTTCGGATCCTCCACAAGCTCGACCAGCTCGGGGTGCCCTTCGTCGAGGGCGGTTGGCCGGGGGCGAACCCGCGCGAGACCGAGTTCTTCCGGCTCGCGACCGGCGAGACGCTGAAGCACGCGACGCTGACGGCGTTCGGGATGACCCGCAAGGCGGGCGAGGCGTCGGATCGGAGCGCCGTCCTGCGGGACCTTCTCGACGCGGGGACCGAGGTCGTCTGCCTGGTGGGCAAGGCCTGGGACCTCCACGTCACCGAGGCGCTCCGCACGGACCTGGACGAGGGCGCGGCCATGGTCCGCGACTCGATCGCGTTCCTGCGCGGGCAGGGGCGCCGGGTGTTCTTCGACGCCGAGCACTTCTTCGACGGGTACCGGAGCGACCCGGCGTTCGCGCTGCGGGTGCTGGCCTCGGCCGAGGAGGCGGGCGCCGAGCGCCTGGTCCTGTGCGACACGAACGGCGGCATGCTGCCGAACGAGGTGGCGCGCGTCGTCGCCGAGGTCCGCGAGCGGGTCGACACCCCGCTCGGGATCCACGTGCACAACGACGCGGGGTGCGCGGTCGCGAACTCGCTGATCGCCGTGGAGCACGGGGCGTTCCAGGTCCAGGGCGTCGTCAACGGCTACGGCGAACGCACCGGCAACGCCGATCTGATCCCGATCGCCGCGAACCTCGTCCTGAAGATGGGCGCCGAGTGCCTGCCCGACGGCTCGCTCGAACGGCTCACGGAGGTCTCGCACTACGTGGCCGAGGTCGCGAACGTCGCCCCGGACTCGCGCCAGCCCTACGCGGGCCGGTACGCGTTCACCCACAAGGCCGGTCTGCACGCGAGCGGCATCGAACGTGTGTCGCGCGCGTACGAGCACGTGGAGCCCGCAGCCGTGGGCAACCGCCGCGGCGTCGTGGCGAGCGATCTCGGTGGCGCCGCGACGATCCGGATGAAGGCCGAGGAGTTCGGTCTCGAGCTTGGCGCCGACGGCGCCGGCCGGTTGCTGCTGGACCTGAAGGACCGCGAGGCACGCGGGTACACGTTCGAGGTCGCCGACGCGTCGCTCGAGCTGCTGATGCGCCGCGCGGACGGGTGGCGGCAACCGTTCTTCGAGATCGACAGCTACCGGGTCCACGTCGAGGAGCGCGTCGGCGACGACGAGGCGCCGCTCGCCGAGGCGACCGTCAAGGTCGTCACGAAGGGGACGCGGCACATCGAGAGCGCCGAGGGCCGGGGGCCGGTCGGAGCGCTCGACAACGCGCTGCGCAAGGCGCTCGCGAACGACTACCCCGAGCTCGGGCACATCTCGCTCGAGGACTTCCGGGTGCGCGTGCTGGACGAGACCACGGGGGGCTCGGGGGGCTCAAGGAGCGAGCGCGAAGACGCGAGCGGTAGCCCCCAGCGACAAGGGACCGGCGCGGTGGTTCGCGTCCTGATCGACACGTCGAACGGTCAGCGGGAGTGGACCACGGTCGGCGTCTCGGAGAACATCATCGAGGCCTCGTGGGAGGCGCTGGTCGACGGGTACCTGTACGGGCTGCTCCACCCCCGGGACGACGACGAGGTGCCGTCGCCCCCGGCGGTACCCTGAGCACCATGCCGTCAGGGATCCGCGAGGCCGTCCCCAAGGACGCGCGGGCGATCGCCGAGATCCACGTCCGGTCGTGGCAGGCCGCGTACCGAGGGCAGCTCACCGACGACTACCTCGACGGCCTCACCGTCGAGGACCGACTCGAGCAGCACCGCCGGAGCCTGGAGGAACCGCGTTCGGGCTGGACCACGTGGGTCGTGGACGAGGGTTCGGGCCCGGTCGGCTTCGCGGTGACGGGTCCGAGCGAGGACGCCGACGCCGGCGAGCGCACCGGCGAGCTCTACGCGATCTATCTCGAGCCCGATCGGCTCGGGAGCGGCGTCGGGCGGCGGTTGTTCGAGCACGCCGTCGAGAACCTGAGATCGCGGGGGTTCGACACGGCGACCCTGTGGGTGCTGGAGACCAACGAGCGCGCCCGGCGCTTCTACGAGACCGCCGGGTGGGCGCAGGACGGGACCGTCGCGAGCGAACGCGTCGACTGCGAGATGCGTCCCACCGTGCGGTACCGCGTTCGCCTCGCCTAACGACCCCTGCGTCCCTCAGTCGTCGTCCGACCCCTCGTCGTCGGAGTCGTGGCCATGGCCGTGATCGTCGTCGTCGTCGTGGCCGTGGTGCTCGGAGTCGCCGCCGTGATCGTCCGAAGATCCCTCGCTCGAGCCGTGATCGTCCGAGGACACGCCGCCGTGGCCGTTGCCGTGGTTCCCGTGGTCACCGCTGCCCTCGCCCTGCACCACATCCTCGTCGCATCCGTCGTGGCCGAAGCCGTTGCCGTTCCCGTGTTCCTCGTGGCCGTTGCCGTTCTCGGAGCCGTTGCCGTGCGCGTGGCAATCGCCGGTTGGTACGACCCCGCCGCCATCTCCGCCGCCGCCGTCACCACCGCCGCCGCCGCCATCACCGTCTCCGCCACCACCGCCGCCGCCGCCGCCACCGCCACCGCCGCCACCGCCACCGCCACCGTCTCCGCCACCGCCACCGCCACCGTCTCCGCCACCGCCTCCGCCACCGCCCTGGCCGCCACCGCCACCCTGGTCGCTACCGCCGGTGGTTCCGTCGGTCCCTCCCGAGGCAGACGCGCCGCCGACGACCGGACCGAGGATCAGTCCCGACCCGCCCCCGGGGGTGCCTTCGTTCTCGAGCGCCGGGAACAGGCCGCCGAGGATGCCCTGCAGGGTCGAGGCCCACCCTGCGGGCAGTGCGGCCACGAGGCCGGTAAGGCTCAGTCGGACCTGGGAATCCAGGTCGTCCGTGAGGTAGCCGGCGGCGATCGCGGTTTCGCGCTGGTCCATGAGCGACGTCGCGTTGGCCGCCGCGAGCGCGTAGTTGCCGGCCTCGATCGCGGCGATCACCCGCTCGAGCGAATCTCGGGCGGCGTCGAGCGGGCCGATCCCCTGCGGGACGTTCACCACCTCGCCGCCGAGATCCGTGCCGTCGGCCCTCGGCACCGGGGTTCCGGCGCCGGTGGTCACCACCGCGATCAGCGCCCACACGACGAGGATCGGCATGCCGACCGCGGCGACGAACCGGGCGACGCCGCCGCGCGGCTCGGACGAACGGTCGGCGAGCGCCGCGCCACCTGCCGCGAGCGCCGCGCCACCGGCCGCAGCCGCCGCGCCGACCCCCGCGAGCGCCGAGGATGGGTCCTCCGAGGCGAAGAGATCGCCGAGGGTCGCGGAGAGCGCGGCAAGGCTCATCCCGCTCTCCAGGTAGGCGTCGACCCCGGCGACCCCCTTGGGACGGCCGGCCGCCGACGAGATCACGACGACCTTGGCCTCGGGCGCCGCCCGTCGCACCTTGTGGAGCAGCTTCCCGTTGCCGCGGGAAGAGAGCAGGCGGTCGTCGATCACGACCGCGTCGGGTGGCCGGGCGCCGACCGCGGACAGGGCCTCCTCGCGCGTGAGCGGCTCACCGACGACCTCGTACCCGTCGTCCTCGAGGAAGGGGCGCACCGATGAGCGGTTGGCGTAGACGTCCCCGGCGACGAGGACGCGGATCCTCCCGTTGGTCATCGGCGAGCCCTCCCGGGCATCAACTCGCGGTTCATGAGCGCATTCCCATCCATGCTAGGAGAGGGATGTGCTCGAAGGAATCAACCGCGAGGGTGAACTTGCATCGGTCCGCCGGGGGACAGCGGCCTAGACCTCCTGGGGAGGGCACCGCACATCTCGTGCTCAGGAGGAGAGCTCGGTCTCCCGGGTCTCGAGCGTCTGCCGGTTGGTCAGGAGCTCGTCCACGGCGTCCAGCGGGAGCGGCTTGGCGAAGTAGAAGCCCTGGCCGAGGTCGCAGCGGAGCGCCAGGAGCTTCTCCAGCTGGTCGGCCCGCTCGATCCCTTCCGCCACCGGGCGCAGGCGCAGGATCCCCGCGAGCTCGATGATCGCGGCCGTGAGCGCCGATTCCTCGCCGCCCTCGTTGACGCCGTCCACGAAGGACTTGTCCACCTTCAGGATGTCGACGGGGAACCGGCGGATGTAGTTCAGGCTCGAGTACCCCGTTCCGAAGTCGTCGACCGCCAGCTGCACGCCGAGCTCCTTGAGCTCCGCCAGCCGCTGGATCGACAGATCCATGTCCTGCATCATCACGGACTCGGTGATCTCCAGGACCAGGCTGCCCGGGTGGAGCTGGGTCTGCATCAGCGTCTCGGCGATCTCGCCGACGATCTCCGGGCGCTGGAGCTGACGGGCGGACAGGTTGACCGCCATCTGCAGCGGAGGGTCCATCACGTACCGCTCCTGCAGCCGACGCGCCTGCATGCACGCCTCCTGCAGCACCCAGCGGCCGAGCGGGACGATCAGGCCGGTCTCCTCGGCCAGCGGGATGAAGTCGAGCGGCGCGATGAGATCGCGCGTGGGGTGCTGCCAGCGCACGAGCGCCTCGAGTCCCTCGACGCGCCCGGTCGCGAGCTCGATCACCGGCTGGTAGTGCAGGACGAACTCGCCGTTGTCGACCGCGCGCTGCAGGTCCGCCTTGAGCTCCAGACGCTGGAGCGCCGTGTCGTGCATCGCGGGTTCGAACACCTGGTAACGGCCCTTGCCGGCCTCCTTGGCCATGTACATCGCGACGTCGGCGTTCCGGAGCAGCTCCTCGGCGCCCTCGGGGCCGCCGGTCCGTGCGTCGGCGGTCGCGATACCGATCGACGCGCGGACGAAGACCTCCTTGCCCTCGAGGTGGAAGGGACCCTCGAGCGACCCCAGGATCCTCGCCGCGACCTCGGCGGCGTCGACGCCGTCCCCGCCGTCCTCCAGCAGGATCGCGAACTCGTCGCCGCCCAGCCGGGCGGCGGTGTCCGCCTGGCGAAGAGAGTTCTTCAGCCGGTCGCCGACCTCGGCGAGCATCCGGTCGCCGGCCGCGTGGCCGAGCGAATCGTTGATCGTCTTGAAGTCGTCCAGGTCCATGAACAGGATCGAGACCGGGAGGTTGTCGCGCGCCTGCCGCTCGATCATGTGCTCGACGCGGTCCTTGAACAGCGCCCGGTTCGCGAGCCCCGTGACCGCGTCGTGGAACGCCTGGTGCTGCAGCTGCTCCTCGAACGCCTTGCGTTCGGAGACGTCACGGGTGTTCAGGACGATGCCCTTGACGTTCTCGTCGTGCAGCAGGTTCGTCCGCAGGGTCTCGACGTGCAGCCAGAAGTCGTCCTGGTGCTTCATCCGGAACTCCGTCAGCCCGGGATGCGCATCGCCCTCGCGTCCACCCGAGGTGAGGAACTGCAGCACGCCGGCCCGGTCCTCGGGGTGGATCAGGACCGTGAGCTTCGTCCCCTCGAGCTCGGTGCCCTCGTGGCCGAGGACGCGCTCGACCGAGGGGCTCATGTAACGGATCGTGGAGTCGGCTTCGACGACCATGACCACGTCCGAGGAGTTCTGGACCAGCGAGGAGAAGCGTGCCTCGCTCTGGCGGATCAGCAAGATCTCGGTGGTCAGGGCGCTGTCGAGCGCCAGGGCGACCTGGGAGGACAGCGCCTCGATCGAGTCGCGGATCGCACGCGGGACGCTCGCCGGCCCGGCGATCACGAGCAGCCCCTGGAGCTCTTCCTTCATGAACAGCGGCGCGTTCAGGACGAACGTCGCGTTCGCCGGCATGCCGAGCGAGCTCGCGAGCTCGGCCTCCTCGGTCGGGACCTCGTACGACCGGTGGGACTGCAGCCGGTCGCGCTTCCACTGGGGCAGGATCGACAAGGACACGGTGGTGCCTTCGATGCCTTCGGCTCCGCCGGCCGCCGCCACCACCTGGAAGGCATCCGGGTCGTCATCGGTCGCGACGAGCAGCCGCAGGCCGCCCTCGTCGCCCACGAGGGCGCGTGCCGCTTGCAACGTGGCCGAGTAGATGCTCTCGCGGTTCGTGGCCGTCACGAGCGCCGCACCGGCGTTGCGGAGCGCCTTCTCCCGGAGCGTCGACTGCTCCTGCCGGCGGACGAGCCCCGACATCCGAAGGACGACCAGGACGAACAGCATGACCGACGCCCCGATCAGCACCGGCATGTCGACGGAGTCCGCCCGGCTGAGCTGGATCAGCATGACGCCCGGCGCGATCAGCGACGCGCCACCGAGCAGCAACAGTCGGAGCCTGGACATCCGGCGTTCGGCGTCGGGGGCCTTGTCCGAGAGGTTCCGCATCGACGGGTGGAGCGCCGCGGCTCCCCACAGGAGGTAGAAGACCGCCCATCCCGCCTCGAGGTACCCGGACTGGTTGTAGACCAGGCCCTGGACGGAGATGTACGTGTACAACGTGTCGGTCAGGAACAGGGACAACGCCGCCGCCCCCATCAGGTACAGCGACGGGGCCTTCTTGCCCGCGCCCATCGCGAGGCGGATGACCACGGTGAGCAGCACCAGGTCCATGAACGGGTACGCCATCCCGACGAGCTTCTGCAGGACCGTCGAGGCCGAGTCGTGCGCCACGGGCGACATCAGGAAGACCCACTGCATCGTCCCGACCCCGATCGCCACGATCATCGAGTCGATGAGGCTGTCCCGGTCCCGGCCCGGGTTGCGCCGGCGGATCAGCAGCACCAGGCCCCCCACCAGGCACGGGTAGACGAGCAGGTACGCGACGTCGCCGATCGAGGGGTACGGGAGGTCGGTGCCGAAGAAGTCGTTGTAGTTGTAGGTGATGACGTCCCCGATGACGAAGAACGTCTGACCGAGCGCGAACAGGTACCAGGCGGCACGCGCGTTCGGCTTCCACATCCGGACCGCGACGACGATCGCGACCGGCGAGGACAACGAGATCAGGTTGAAGAACCATCCCTGTCGCAGGTGCGGCAGGAACAGGAAACCGAGCAGCGCCGCGATGCCGCCGCCCAGGTACAGGAGCCAGGCCCGGGACTTCATCACTGCCATCAGATATCGGTGGGCCGAACGGGTGACCTTAGAGCCGCCCCGGAAGTTCCCGAGGAGGGAAAGGGCCCCTGACCAGCGGAGATGGGTGCGAGCGGCCCCTCGAGGGCCCCGAAACCCGTGTCCTCGGTCGGCTCGATCGGCGTACCTGCCAGAACGCCGCTCCGCTCGATGTCGCGCATGCCCGGCAGGAACAGGAACGCCAGGGTGACGACCGCGCCCAGCAGACCGGCGCCGACGAGGGTCTCCTTGGCGCCCAACGCCCCGGCGATCGGGCCCGTGAACGCGTAGGAGACCGGCACCAGCGCGATCGAGATGAACCAGTCGAAGCTCGAGACCCGACCCAGCAGCCGGCCGGGCACCAGGCGTCCCTTGGTCGTCGCCCAGACGATCGTTCCCGCGCCCTCGAGCGCGTTGAACACGAAGCAGGCGGCCATGGCCTGCCACGGGAACCGCGCCAGACCGTAGCCGATGATCGCGAGCGTCGAGATCGTCCACACGACGTAGATGAAGGTCATGTTCCGGCGCGGCATCTGTCGGTTGCCCATCACGACCGCGGAGGTCATCGCCCCGATCCCGCCGACGGCGAAGATCAGGCCGAGGTCGGCGGCGGAGCCGTGCATCTCGTTGCGAACGACGAAGGGGAGGAGCACCTCGGACGGCCCCCAGAAGATCAGGTAGCCGAGCGTCGCCGCGAGGAACGTCCCCCACAGCCACACCTGCGAGCGCACGAACGCGAACCCCTCGCGGATGTCGTCGATCGCCGATCCGTGCGGCTGGTCCGGGGTCGTGTGTCGAGCGCGCATCAGGGCCACGCAGGAGATCGAGAACAGGAACGTGCACGCGTCCACCACGAACGCGGTCCCCGGGCCGTCGATCGCCACGATCAAACCGCCCAGGGCCGGCCCGAGCATCCGCAGGGCGGCGGGACGGACGAGCTGATCGAGCGAGTTCGCCTGGTTCAGCTCGTCGTCCGGGACCAGGCCCGGGACGATCGCGTCGAACGCCGGACCGAAGAACGCCGTTCCGGCGCCGAACAGACCCGAGAGCACGAGCATGTGCCACAGCTCGAGCCGCCCCGAGAGCGCGAGGGCGCCCATCGTGCCCACCGCGAGCGCCCGCATCAGGTCCGCGGCGATCATCACCTTGCGCCGGTCGAAGCGGTCCGAGACCACGCCGCCCGCCAACAGGAAGACGACGTGGGGCACGGTCATGGCGACGCCGATCGTCGACAGCGCGCTCGGCGTGTTCGAGATCTCGTACGCCTGCCAGGCCAGGGCCACGTAGAAGATGCCGTCGCCGAGCAGGGACGCCGTCATCCCGATCCAGAGCTTGCGGAAATCCGGATGGCGCAGCGGCGTCAGGATCCGCAACCGCCGATCGAGGAACGTGCGACCGTCCCGGTGGTCGCTCATCGCCTCAGCCGGCTTGGAAGGCGGCTCGCAGGGTGGAGCGCAGGAGGTCGCGCGCGGCGATCGCCTCACGTGTCGTGGCGAGCGCCGGACGCTCGGCGAGCGACTCCTCCAGGTCGTCGAGCGCGACGCGCAGGCAGCCGCGCAGCCGCTCGACGCCGCCGTTCACGGCCTGGTGGACGCCGCGCGAGTACTCGAGGAACGCGCGCGAGCGTTCGCCCGCGCAGAGCAGCGCGAGCGCGAGGTCGAACCGCACGGCGATCCAACGACCGTCGCGACGGAGCGCCTCGCGGAGCGTCGCCACCGCGTCCTGGTAGCGGCCGAGCCGGAGCTCGCACCACCCGACGAGCTCCCACAGGTCCTCCTCCGCCTCGTAGCGGCGGCGGCCCTCGTCGACGACCTCCTCGCACAGCCGGTCGGCCTCGCGGCCGTGGCCCATGCGCCGCAACACGTTCGACAGCCCTTCCTTGGCCCACATCGCCGAGGGGTCGAGGGTGAGCGCGGCCTCGTAGGCGAGCCGCGCCTCGCCGAGCCGCTCTGGCCCGAGGTTCTCGAGCGCCCAGCCCCGAGCCGTGAACACGGCCGCGTTCTGCGGTTCGGTGTCGAAGGCGGCGTCGAGCTCCTCGAGCGCGGCGGCGTACTCGCCGGCGTCGGACAGCGCCTCCGCGCGGCCGAGCCCGTGTGCGACGGGACCCTTGGCCATCGCCTACCCCCTGGCCTCGCGGGCGCGGAGCAGCAGGCGGCGGTGTTGCTCGTGCTGGAGCTCGAAGCGCTCGCTGATCTCGCCGAGCACCTCGCAGAGCAGCTCGATCTGGTCGTCGGGGTTCGCCGCGGTGATCTGGATGCGGAAGCCCACCTCGTCCTTGGGGACCAGGGGGTACGCCGCCATCGTGACGTAGACCCCGCGGTCGAACAGGTAGCGGCCGACGACGTCGATGTCGTCGTGGTGCGCGAGCGGGATCTCGATCAGCGGGAAGCCGGACTCGTTGGGCGTGTAGATGTCGAGCTCGTGGAGCCGCTCCATGACCGTGCGGGTCTTGCGGTAGATCTCGTAGCGGTACAGGTCGCCGCGGTGGTCGTTCACCGCGAGCCCCGCGATCGTGGTCGCGAGCGACGCGATCGGCGAGGGTCCCGAGTACAGGTACGGCGGGGCGGCGACCTTGAGCACGTCCTTCAACCGCGACGGCAGCGCGAGGAACGACAGCAGCGAGCTGTACGCCTTGCTGAACCCCGCGACCAGGATGATGTTGTCGTAGGTCTCGCCCTGGTGGCGGACGACGCCGTTGCCGCGCAGGCCCCACTCACAGAGCTCGTCGGGGGAACGCTCGCCGATCACGCCGAACCCGTGGGCGTCGTCGATGTACAGGAGCGCGTCGTTCTCGCGAGCGATGCGGGCGAACTCCTTGATGTCGGGCGCGTTGCCGGTCATCGAGTTCACCCCGTCGACCGCGATCACGCGTGGGGTCGTTTTCGACGCTTTGACGAGCTGTTCGAGGTGCTCGGCGTCGTTGTGCCGGAAGCGCTGGATCGTCGCGCCGTGCCCGCGGGCGATGCTCGCGCCGTCGTAGATCGTCTTGTGCGCCCGGCCGTCGAGGAACAGCACGCCGCTGCCGACCAGGATCGGGATCACCGACATGTGGATGTGGGTGATCGTCGGGAGCAGCAGCGAGTCCTCGGATCCGAGCAGCGCCGTGGTGGTCTCCTCGAGCTGTTCGTACAGCACGGGGCTGCCGAGCAACCGGGACCAGGAAGGGTGACTGCCCCACTTCGCGAGGTACTCGGGGACCGCGTCCAGGACCTCCTGATCGAGGTCCAGCCCCAGGTAGTTGCACGAGGCGAAGTCCGCGAGCCAGTGGTCGCCGATCCGGATCCGGCGTCCCTCCTGCTCGTCGATGACCGCGTCGAGCATCGGGTGCGACGCCTTCAGCCGCGCGAGGTCCTCCACGGTGGCCATCCAGCGCTCCAGCCAGCCATCGCTCTCGCGGCGGAGCGGCTTGTCCCGCAGGGGTCTGGACACCAGGAGGTCGCTCTCCCGTCGCCGGACAGGATCCGTTCGGGGGCGGCCGAGATCGGCCGAGTCGATGTGCTCGGGCGTGGACATTGCCCTGTTGGCATCGGCCCTTCCGTAGGGACGCTTGAGACCGTTGGGCGGAGGCCGTTCGCCGAGCGGGTCAGGCGCGGGGGACCGACGGGAGGCGCGCGGGCCGGTCTCGCTCGAAGGCATCGATCGCGTCCGCGTAGCGCAGGGTGAGGTCGATGTCGTCCAGACCCTCCAGCAGGCGCCATCGCGTGTACGGGTCGATCTCGAACGCCTCATGCACGGCCGGGGCGCTCACGCGCAGGTCGTGCAGGTCGACCGTGATCTCGGTCGTGGGGTCGTCGAGCACCGCGTCCATCAACGCCCGGACGGATTCCTGGGCGAGCTCGACGGGCAGCACCCCGATCTTGCAGCAGTTGTTGCGGAAGATGTCCGCGAACGAGGGCGCGATCACCGTCCGGAACCCGGCGTCCTCGAGCGCCCACACGGCGTGCTCGCGGCTGGAGCCGCTGCCGAAGTTCGGACCGGCGAGCAGGATCGTCGCGCCGGCGAACTCGGGGCGGTTCAGGACGAAGTCGGGGTCCTTGCGCCACTCCGCGAACAGGAACGGCCCGAACCCGGACCGCTCGATCCGGCGGAGGTACCGAGCCGGCACGATCTGGTCGGTGTCGACGTCCGAGCGATCGAGCGGCAGCGCCCGCCCCGTGTGTTCGGTGAACGGCCTCATGCCTCCAGGTCCTCCGGCGTGCCGAAGTGGCCCAGGACCGCCGTCGCGGCGGCGACCGCCGGGCTCACGAGGTGCGTCCGGCCGCCCTTGCCCTGACGGCCCTCGAAGTTCCGGTTGCTGGTGGATGCGCATCGTTCGCCGGGCGAGAGCTGATCCGGGTTCATGCCGAGGCACATCGAGCAGCCCGCGTCCCGCCACTCGAACCCCGCGGCCGTGAAGACGGTGTCGAGGCCCTCGCGTTCGGCCTGGCGCTTCACGAGCATCGAGCCCGGCACCACCATGGCGCGCAGACCCTCGCGCACCTTTCGGCCGTCCAGGATGCTCGCCGCCTCCCGCAGGTCCTCGATCCTCGAGTTGGTGCACGAGCCGATGAAGACCGTGTCGGGCCGGATGTCGCGGATCGCGATGCCCGGGTGCAGGTCCATGTACGCGAGCGCCCGCTCGGCGGTCTCGTCCGTGGGCTCGGGGACGACGTCGTCGATCGTGACCGTCTGGCTCGGGTTGGTACCCCACGACACGTGCGGTCGCAGGTCGGCCGCCGCGAGCGTCACCTCCTTGTCGAAGGCCGCACCCTCGTCCGTCGGCAGCGATCGCCAGTCCTCGAGCGCCGGCTCCCAGTCCGTGCCGCTCGGCGCGTTCGGGCGGCCCTCGAGGTAGGCGAACGTGGTGTCGTCGGGGGCGACCATGCCGGCACGAGCGCCGGCCTCGATCGACATGTTGCAGACCGTCATCCGCCCCTCCATCGAGAGCGAGCGGATCGCCGACCCCCGGTACTCCACGACGTGCCCCACGCCCCCGTCCGTCCCGATCATGGCGATGATCCCCAGGATCACGTCCTTGGCCGAGACCCCGGCCGGCAGCTCCCCTTCGACCGTCACCGCCATCGTGCGCGGGGTCCGTTGCGGCAGCGTCTGCGTGGCCAGGACGTGCTCGACCTCGCTCGTGCCGATCCCGATCGCGAGCGCCCCGAACGCGCCGTGCGTGCTCGTATGCGAGTCGCCGCACACGATCATCAGCCCGGGCTGCGTGAGCCCCATCTGCGGTCCGATCACATGGACGATCCCCTGCCCCAGGTCGCCGGTCGGGAACAGCGTGATCCCGGCTTCGGCGCAGTTGCGTTCGAGCGCCTCCATCTGGGTTCGGCTCACCGGGTCGACCGGGCCGGCCGCCGTCGGGACGTTGTGGTCCATCGTCGCGACGGTGAGGTCGGGACGCCGGACGGAGCGGCCCGCGAGCCGCAACCCCTCGAACGCCTGCGCGCTGGTCACCTCGTGGACGAGGTGGAGGTCGACGTACAGCAGGTCGGGTTCGCCGTCGGCGCGGTGGACGACGTGGCGCTCCCAGACCTTTTCGGCCAGCGTGCGGGGCGTGCCCATGCGTTCGATGGTACAGGCCGTCCCCGCGACGTCGGCGTTAGCCGGTGCGGTCGGGGAGCAGGACCCGGAACGAGGAGCCGCCGCCGTCGCGCTCCTGCACCCAGGCCCGGCCGCCGTGCATCTCGGCGAAGCGCGCCACGAGCGACAGGCCGATCCCCGACCCCGGCGTGTGCACGGAGTCGGGACCGCGGTAGAAGGCGTCGAAGATCTTGTCACGCAGGTCGGCCGAGATCCCGGGGCCGTCGTCCTCGACGGCGATCACCGCGGCGTCGCCCTCGCGCCAGCAGCGGACCCAGATCCGTGTCGCGGCGGGCGTGTGGAGGTCGGCGTTCGCGAGGAGGTTCTCCAGGATGCGCTCGACCTTGGGCGGGTCGACGTTGGCGCGGCACTCGCCGCCCTCGAGCTCGACCTGGCGCTCGCCGAGCACCTCGGTCTTGGCCAGCAGTCCTCGGATGAGCTCGTGGAGATCGAGTGGGTACCGGCGGGGCGCCACGATGCCCGAGTCGAGCCGGTCGAGGTCGAGCAGGTCGGTCAGGAGCGCGTTCATGCCCTTGGACCGCTCGACGAGGGTTCGGAGCATGTGCCGGCGGACGTCGTCCTCGAGCTCGTCGTCGAGGCGCTCGAGCGTGCTGGCGGCAACCAGGATCGCCGTGAGCGGCGCCTTCAGGTCGTGCGACAGCGTGTGGAGCAAGGTGTTCTTGAGCCGGTCGAGCGAGATCAGGCGTTCCTCCTCGGCCCGGCGCTTGGTGATGTCGAACATCATCCCCTGCAGGCAGATCGGACGGCCGTCCTTGTCGCGCACCGCCGTGGCCTCGTCGTGCAGCCAGACCCACTCGCCGTCCGCGCGGCGGATCCGGTACTCCACGTCGAGGGGTTCGCCGCTCGCCAGCGACCGCTCCTCCTGGGCGTTCACGTTCGGGAGGTCGTCGGGGTGCGTGAAGGAGCCCTGCGGATGCGGGTGTTCGAGCCATTCCTTCTGGGTGTACCCGAGGACGTGCTCGATCTGGGGCGACACGTAGAGCCAGTCGCCGTTCGGCCCGTACTCGGCCAGGTAGACGACACAGGGGAGCTGCTCGACGAGGTTGCGGTACTTGGCCTCCGTCTCGGCCTGGTGCTCGACGAGGGCCTCGTAGCTCACGCCGCCCTCGGGTGTGTCGCGCGCGAGCTCGCGTTCCAGGAGCTCGGCCGCGCCGGGTGCGACGGTCGTCGGTTCCATCCCCTACCAGCATCGGTGCGAACGCGCTCCGGGTTGACCGAGCGGGACCCTTCTCTCCGGGGAGCGTGGGGAGGGTCGGGAGTCAGTCGAGCTGGTTCTGCAGGACGACGACGATCCGGTCCTCGATCGCGGAGGCGGTCGACTTCGACATCCCGAAGGACAGGACGGAGAACTCGACCCAGTCGCCCGAGCGGGCCTTGACCCATCCCGAGAGCGCCGAGACGTCGTCCAGCGTCCCCGTCTTGGCCCGGACGTCGACGCCCCGCAGGCGATGCCGGAGGGTCCCCTGCCCGCCGGTGGGGAGCGCGCGGCGCAGGTCGTTGCCCCACGGCTGGTCCTCGGCGACCCACAGGAGCCGGACCATGCCCTCGGCGGTCACGCGGTTCGCGTACGAGAGCCCCGAGTTGTCGTTGAGCGTGAACGCCGTTCCGTGGGCGTCCGTCCATGCCTGGATCGCGTTCGCGCCCTTCGCGATCGTCCCCGGCACGCCACGCGTCTCGACCCCGAGCCGCTTGCCGAGCGTCTCGGCGACGAAGTTGTCCGACGGTCGGAGCATCTTCGTGAGGAGGTGCTGCAACGGCCGCGAGCGGACCGACGCGATCGTGTCGAGTCCGCGCGGCGGTCTCCCGCTCCCGGGCTTGCCGCGGACGCGCACGCCCAGCGCCTCGAGCTTGATGGTGAGCGTCTTCGCCGCTTCTCGTTCGGGGTCGGCTCCGGCGTTGTGGTTGAACACGAGCGCGGTCGGGCGGTTCACGTAGTCGCGTGCGACGTCGTTCCAGCCGGGCGCGTCCCAATCGCGTCGGAAGTACCCGGTGCTCCCGACCACGCGACCGCGCACCCGCTCGATCCCCGCGTCGGCCACCTTCCGGGCGAGCGCGCCGAGCGTCGCCGGGTTCACGCCCGGGTCCCCCTGTCCGAGGATCCACAGGTTCCGGACGGCTCCCGACGTGCCCCCGGAGGCGGCGACGCTGGTCGTGATCCGGAAGTCGCCCCCGAACGTGTCGTACAGCGTCATCGAGAGCAGGAGCTTCTCGTTCGACGCCGGGGTGCGGGGCCTGGACGCGGCCCGGTGGTAGAGGAACGCGTCGTCCTCGCCGACGGCGACCGAGACCTGACGCGATCCGATCGCCTCGTCGATCTCGCGCATCCACCGAGCCCGGGAGACCTCGACGGCGAGGACGGGGGACATGCTCGTCTCGTTGAGCGTGTCCTGCGCCACCCAGCGGACGCGGAGCCGCACGACGCCGATGTCGTGGGACGTCAAGCACGGCGATGACAGCGCCTGGGACGCGGGGTCGAGCGTGAGCCGTTCGATCACCCTCCAGCCGTGCCCCGTCCGGCGCTGGAGCTCGACGATCTGGCCGGGCCGTTCCGGAGTCACGGACATCGAGACGTCGACGCACGAGCCCGCCTGCGTCGACCCGGTGACGAGCGCGGCGTCGACCAGCTCCCGGACGCGGACGAGCACCTGGTTCGTGGTCGAGGCCAGACACGACGGGTCCTCGTGGATCGTCGCGCGGTAGCGCCCCGTGTTCGACGGCGTCTGCGCGAAGGTGAACGAGCCGTCCGCCGCCGTCGTCCCGGTCCCGACGTTCGCGAACCCGGAGGAGTCGGCCGGCTGCCACTGCAGGGTCACGTCTCGGCCCTCGATGCACCCCGGGTCGGCGGCGATCGAACCCGAGACCGTGATCGACGTGCCGAAGTGCACGATCGACGCCGAGGCAGAGAGGGTGGCCGTGGCGGTCTCGGCGAGCGCGGACGGCACGAGGAGCGTCGACAGCAGCGCGAGCTCGACGAACGCGAGCCTGCCGAGCCGTCGGCCGAGCGTGGAGCGGGCTGTGATGGTGGCACCTCCCTAGCGCGCGGGCAGCGCATCGTGCCATCAGCCGCCACCGCGGACAAGCACCCGGCCCGGAGCGGCGCGCTTCCGGAGGCGGGTCGAGCCGGGACCGGGTGGCCGTCACGTTCGTGACCGGGTCGCCTGGAGGGATGACAGGCACCCCGCTGACGTACAGACTGTGCGGATGGCCCACGTCGAGTACCGCACCCGCCCGGAGCTCTCGCGGCCCGTCATGGTGTGCGCCTTCGGCGGATGGAACGACGGGGGGGAGGCCGCTACCACGGCGGTCCGGACCCTCCGATCGCAATGGGGCGCCCGCCGCTTCGCGGAGATCGACCCCGAGGAGTTCTACGACTTCCAGGTCAACCGTCCGAACGTGCGTCTGGTCGAGGGTTCCACGCGTCGGGTCGACTGGCCCGCCAGCCGGTTCTTCTCGGCGCGGATCAACGACCGGGACGCGATCCTGTTCGTCGGCGTGGAGCCGAACCTGCGGTGGCGCACCTACGCGGGGACGATCCTGCAGGTCTGCTCCGACATGGACGTCTCCCTGCTCGTGACGCTCGGCGCGTTCCTCGCGGACGTCCCGCATACGAGACCGGCGCCCGTGAACGCCGCGAGCGACGACGAGGATTGGCTCGCCAAGCCGGAGATCCTGCCGGCCCGGTACGAGGGACCGACGGGGATCGTCGGCGTCCTGAACGCGCTCGCGTCGCGGGCGGGCCTTCCCGCCCTCTCGCTGTGGGCGGCCGCGCCCCACTACCTCCCGCAGTCGCGGAACCCCAAGGTCGCGCTCGCGCTGCTCGAGGCGCTCCGCGACCTGACCGGGCTCGAGATCGACACGGGCGAGATCGAGCTCGCCGCCCGCGTGTTCGAACGCGAGGTCTCCGAGGCGATCGAGGAGGACGGCAACCTCGCCGCCTACGTGCGGCGTCTCGAGGAGGCGTCGGAGCTCACCGGCGACGAGGACGACGACGTGTCCGCGCTGCAGGTCGCCAGCGGCGACGACATCGCCGCCGAGCTCGAGCGCTTCCTCCGCGAGCACAACGGCTCGACCGAGGACTGACCCGCCTCCGATCGGGTGGAGCTCCGGCCGTTCGGCGCGACGGGGCTCGAGGTGCCGGTCGTCGGTCTCGGGACCTGGAACGTGTTCGATGTGTCGTCGCGACACGAGCCGGAGTCGGTCGCCGTGCTGCGGACGCACGTCGAGGGCGGGACGCGCGTCGTCGACACCTCCCCGATGTACGGCCGCGCCGAAGCGGTGCTGGGCCGCGCGCTCGCCACCCTCGCGATCCGCGACGAGACGATGGTCGCGACGAAGATCTGGACGCCGTCGCTCGACGAAGGGCGCGTGCAGCTCGAGGCGCAGCTCGAGGCGTTCGGCGGCCGCGTGGATGTGGAACAGATCCACAACCTCGTCGCATGGCACGAGCACCTCGGGTGGCTCGAGGCCGAACGCGACGCGGGCCGCATCGGCTGGCTCGGCGCGACCCACTACCGCGAGGACGCGTTCGACGAGCTCGTCGCCGTGATGCGGACCGGGCGGATCCAGTGCGTCCAGGTGCCTTACAACCCGGTGCAGCGCCGGTGCGAGGAAGAGGTGCTGCCGCTCGCGGCCGAGCTCGGGATCGGCGTGATCGCGATGCGACCGTTCGCGGAGGGCGCCCTGCTCCGCCGAACGCCACCCGACCCCGGGGTCCTGTCGGCGCTCGGGGTCGACACGTGGGCGCAGGCCCTGCTCAGGTGGTGCCTGTCGGATCGGCGGATCGCCGTCGCGATCCCTGCGACGTCGCGGATCGAGCATGCCGCGTCGAACGTCGCCGCGGGCGATCCCCCGTGGTTCGACGACGAACAGCGGGCGCTGGTCGAGCGTTGGGCGAGCGGGGGCTGACGATGCGCGCCGCGGTGCTCGACGCCCCGGGACGGCTCGAGGTGCGCGAGGTCCCGGCCCCCGAACCCGCCGAGGGCCAGGTCCTCGTCGAGGTCGCCGCGTGCGCCGTGTGCCGGACCGATCTGCACGTGATCGACGGCGAGCTCGCGCGCCCCAAGCTCCCGCTGATCCTCGGGCACCAGGCGGTCGGATCGATCGTGGCCGTCGGCCATGGCGTCGCCGATCGGCGGCCCGGCGACGTCGTGGGCGTCCCGTGGCTCGGGTGGGCGGACGGTACCTGCTCGTACTGCACGAGCGGCCGCGAGAACCTGTGTCCGAACGCGAGGTTCACGGGCTACGACCTGGACGGTGGCGACGCCGATCTGATCGTGGCCGACGCGCGCTTCTGTCTCGCGGTCCCCCCGGCGTTCGGACCCGTCGCGGCCGCGCCGTTCCTGTGTGCGGGAGCGATCGGGTACCGCGCGGCACGGCTCGCGGGCGACGTCGAACGGCTCGGCCTGTACGGGTTCGGGAACGCCGCCCGGCTCGTGACGCAGATCGCGCGGTTCGAGGGGCGGACGGTCTTCGCGTTCACCAGGCCGGGCGATGTGGAGACGCAACGCCTCGCCCTCGAACGCGGGTGCGCGTGGGCCGGCGACTCCACGGAGCCGCCGCCCGAGCAGCTCGACGCCGCGATCGTGTTCGCGGCCGCCGGCGAGCTGGTGCCACCCGCGCTCGCGGCGATCGCGCCGGGCGGCTCGGTCGTCTGCGCCGAGATCCACATGTCCGACATCCCGTCGTTCCCCTACGCGCTGCTGTGGGGCGAGCGCGCCGTCCGGTCGGTGGCGAACCTCACGCGTGCCGACGGCCGGGAGCTGCTCGAGCTCGCGGCGCGGATCCCGCTCGAGGCGTCCACCCGGACGTTCCCGCTGGAGCGGGCAGCTGAGGCGTTCGAGGCGGCCCGGTCGGGCTCGGCCTCGACGCCGGTGATCGTCCCGGGTTGAGCCGGCGAGCGTGGTGCGCCGACACGCCCGCCGAACCGCCCCCCGCTTGCACGCCGAGCGGCTCTGAGGGCACGATGTCCACTCGCGGCGGGGAGGTCGGATGCTGAAGGCGTACGTGTTGATCCAGACGGAGGCGGGCGGAGGGTCGAAGGTGCGGAGCGAGATCGGCTCGATCCCCGGCGTCCGCTTGGCCCAGTCGGTGACCGGGCCCTACGACCTCATCGTCCACGCCGAGGTGGCCGACATGGACGCGCTGGGTCAGATGCTGAGCGACATCCAGCTGCTCCCCGGGCTGAACCGGACGCTCACCTGCATCGTCAAGGGGTAGCCGTCCGGAAGCGCTCCATGAACGAGCGGAGGGCTCGGACCGCCTCCACGGGCACCGCGTTGTAGATCGAGGCGCGGATCCCGCCCACGCTCCGGTGGCCGGCGAGCTCGACCATGCCCTCGGCCGCCGCCCCGGCGACGAACCGCTGCTCCAGCTGCTCGTCCGGCAGGCGGAACGTGACGTTCATCCTCGAGCGTCCGGTCTCGGCCGCGTGACCCCGGTAGAAGCCGCCCGACCCGTCGATCTCGTCGTACAGCAACGAGGCCTTCTCGCCGTTACGCTCGGTCATCGCCTCGAGCCCCCCGATCTCGTCGCGGAGCCAGCGGGTGACCAGCATCAGGACGTAGATCGCGAACACCGGCGGCGTGTTGTACAGCGAGCGATGCTCGACGTACGTGCGGTAGTCGAGCATCGTCGGGACGCCGCGCGGGATACGTTCGAGCAGATCCTCGCGGAGCACGACGATCGTCACGCCCGCCGGCCCCGCGTTCTTCTGCGCACCGGCGTAGAGCAGGCCGTAGCGCTCGACCTGGATCGGCCGCGAGAGGAGATCGCTCGACGCGTCGCACACGAGCGGCGGCCCGTCCGCGGGTTCGAACCCCGGCGGGAACTCGACACCTTCGATCGTCTCGTTCGAGGTGACGTGAAGGTAGTCCAGGCCGTCCGCGAGACCGTCGAGTGAAGCGGGGACCGCCGTGTACCCGGTCTCGGCGCCGTCCCACACCGTTCGCGCATCGCCGTGGTGGATCGCCTCCGCGTGGGCCTTCTTCGCCCACGAACCCGTGAGGACGTAGCCCGCCGAGCCCAGCAGCAGATTCATCGGCACCATCGAGAACTGGAGCGACGCTCCGCCCTGCAGGAACAGGACCCGATGGGTGGCAGGGATCCGCAGGAGGTCCCGAAGGTTCGCCTCGGCTTCCTCGATCACCCGCTCGAACGCCGGGGATCGGTGGGAGATCTCCAGGAGCGAGGCGCCGGCGCCGGGGTACTCGAGCAGCTCGTCGCGCACGCGTTCGAGCACCGGGAGCGGCAACGCCCCCGGCCCGGGCGAGAAGTTCCAGACGCGGTCGACCACGTCTCCATGCTCTCGGCTCGGACCGGGGGCGTCACCCCGCGTTCGATCCCGGAGCGCGCTCCGGATCGGGTGTCGGGAGACCGTCGATCGCTTCGCCGGACGCGAACCGCCGGCGCTCGCCGCCGCCGATCACCGTGACGCCGCCGGCGCCGAGCGCGCGCCACGCCCCGTCGTGATGGAGCGCGGCGGTGCGTTCGTCGACGCCGAGCAGGAGGACGTCGTTCCGCGGCGCGGCGCGCTCCGCGCTCTCCACCCAGCGATGCCCGAACGTCTCGAAATGCGGGAGCACCGCGACCATCGGCACGAGCCCGAGCGCGGGCAGGTAGCGGCGGCGGTCGTCGCCGGGCATCCGTTCGCGGACCAGGGTCCACTCGCCGAGCGCCATCGCCCCGGCCGACGAGCCGGCGAGGGCGGCGCCGCCGATCCAGGCCCCGACGATCGCGTCCCACAGCGGCGTGCCAGCCAGGACCTTGGGGACGAGCCCGGGGTCGCCGCCGACGAGGTAGAAGAAGCGGCCCTCCCGGGCGCGGGCGACGTTCGCCGCGCCCTTGGCGTCGGACCGGCGCGTCGCGGGCAGTTCCTCGACCCGGAGACCGAGGCCCGCGAACCAGCGGATCGCGTTCGCGACCGCCGCCTCGGGGTGCTGGCGTCCGGCCGCCGTCGCGAGCACGAACGCCGGGCCGTCCCCGGCGGCCCGGACCAGCACTTCGTCCTGCGGCTCGTTGCCAGGGTTGAGCTCGTCTCCGCCCACGAGCGCCAGCGGTCCCCACGTCGCCATGCCGACCATCCTGCCACGGTCGCGAACCGCGGCCCGGGGGTCAGTCCCGTGTCAGTGAAGGAGCGCGAGCACCTCGCCCATCGATCGGATCGAGCCCTCGGTGATCGGCGACAGGACGAGGATCGCCTCGTCGGCGCCCGCTTCGGACAGCCCGCGGAGCCCGTCCGCGATCCGCTCCGGCGAGCCCTCGAGCGGCACGAGGCCTTCGTCGACCGGTCGCTCGCCGGCGTGGGGATCGAGCACGACGAGGACGCACGCGCTCCGGGCGACCTCGTCCGCGGGCCGACCCACCTCGCCGGCGAGCAGGGTGACCCGATCGTTCAACGTCGCGAATCCCTCGGGCGTGTTGCCGAAGTCCGTGTACCAGGTGTTCCAGGCGTCGACGTGGGGGAGCGCGGCGCGCAGCAGCCGGTCGCCGTTCGAGCCGAGCATCATCGGCACGCGCCGCGCCGGCATCCGGGAGCAGCACGGCGTCCTCGACGTGTGCGAAGCGTCCCTCGAAGGTCACGCGCTCGCCCGCGAGCAGGCGACGCACGATCGCGAACGACTCCTCGAACCGCGACGCTCGCTCCCCGAACGGGATGCCGAACGCGCGGAACTCGGTCTCGTTCCAGCCGGCGCCGATCCCGAGCACGAAGCGGCCGCGGCTCACCTCGTCGACCGACGCCGCCATCCGGGCGAGGATCCCGGGCGGGTGGAACGCCGCGCAGGCGACTAGCGGGCCGAGCCGGACGCGTTCGGTGGACGCTGCGAGGGCCGCGAGCGTCGTCCACGCGTCCCACGGCCCTCGTTCGGGGCGTCCGTCGCCGCGGTAGAGCAGGTGGTCGCCGAGCCAGACCGAGTCGAAGCCGGTGGCCTCGGCCGCGCGAGCCATCGAGACGATCTCGGGCCACCGCACGTCGCGTTCGACCTCGGGGAGCTGAACCCCGACGCTGAGCTGCCGCACCGGCCGGAGTGTACGCTGGCCCGCCGCCACCACTCAGAGGCGTCTCCTGCATCGCCACGGCGCGCCACTGGTAGCGAACCGCACCGCCGCTAGGTCTTCTCCGCCAACGAGTCCAGGGCGGCCTTCATGCGCTGGATCGGTCCCTTCAGGGCCAGCTCGTCCGCGAGCGCGTCGAGTCCTTCGTCATCCCGTTCGCCGCTCCAGCGGTCGACGGGCGCGACCGCGTTGACCGGCACGAGCTGCTGCATCGTCGCGACGTAGTCGGCGCTCTCGGCGAGCCGAGCCCGCAGCGCCGGCTTGCCCTTGAGGGGCCCGGGTCGCGGTTCGGAGGAGCGGGCGTCCTCCAGCATCTCCTCCAGCGAGCCGTAGGTCTGCACCAGCGCTCGCGCCGTCTTCTCGCCGACGCCGCGCACGCCCGGGAGGGCGTCGCTCGCGTCGCCGCGCAGGATCGCGAACTCCATGTACCGGGACGCCGGGACCTCGTACTTCTCGAGCACCCCGGCCTCGTCGAGATCGAGGAGCTCCGAGACGCCCCGGAGCGTGAACAGCAGCTTCACGCCGGGATCACGGACCAGCTGGATCAGGTCGCGATCCCCGCTCACGATCTCGATGCGGTCGGCGGGATCGGCGGCCGCGCAGATCGCGCCGATCGCGTCCTCGGCCTCCCACCCGCGCGTCATCGCCTGCGACATGCCGGTGAGGTCGAGCACCTGCCGCAGCATCGGGAACTGCTCGGGGAGCCCCTCGGGGTCCTCGGGCCGGTTCGCCTTGTAGCCCGCGTACATGTCGGTCCGCGCGACGGGACGCCACTCGTGGTCATACACGTGCACGATCTCCTCGGGCCGGCGCGTGACGAGCAGACCGCGTGACCATGTCGAGGTACCCGTGGACGGCGCCGACCGGCCGGCCGCCGGGCGAACGCAGCTCCTGCCCCCACGCGAAGAACGCCCGATACATCAGGCTCGAGACATCGAGCAGCAACCGTGCCGCCACGTGCACAGCCTAGGTGACCTACGGCTCCTGGCGCTCTCCGGTCTGCCGCTCCTTCCGAAGTCGCTCCTCGCGGCGCCACGCCTCGACGTCCATGCCCTCCCACGGGTCGTAGTCGACCTCGAGGGCCTCCTGCGGCGGCCGCTCGTCCTCGGGGACGTTGCGGAGGTTCACGCGGATCCGGTACCAGGCGGTGGATCGGCCGCGCATCGGGTCGACCATCACGTCGGCCGGTTGCAGCGCCGCGGCCACCTCGGGATGGCGCGCCTTCCATCGCTCCAGGCCCTGCATCGCCTCGGCCTCGGTCTCCGCGCGCGCGATCTCGATCAGCGGCGCCTTCGTCCGGCGGCGGCCGGTCGGGCCGGTCTTCTTCCCGGGCGCGGGCGGCGGGACGATACCCTCCTTCTCCGGCGTGCCGCGGCGGCGCTTGGACGGCTGCACGCGGGCCGGCTCGCCCTCCTGCTTCGCGTACTGCGGCGGCCACGGCGCGTCGCCGAACCCGGCCGCCTCGTGCTGCGCCGCGAGCTCGAGCAGTCGGTCCAGCGATCCCGCCGCCTCGTCGATGCCCTCGGACGGATCGCCGAGCTCGGCGACGCGCGCCGGCACGGTGTCGATCGTGAACGCCTCGGCCTCGCATCCGGGAACCTCGTCCCACCGCATCGGCGTCGAGACGCGCGCGTCCGGTGTCGGGCGGGCCGAGTACTGCGATGCGACGGTGCGGTCCTTCGCGTTCTGGTTGTAGTCGAGGAACACGCCGTGACGCTCCTCCTTCCACCACCGGCTCGTCGCGAGATCGGGTGCGCGGCGTTCGACCTCGCGCGCCACGGCGAGCGCCGCCCGACGCACCTCGGGGAACGTCCAGCGTCGTTCGAGTCGCGCGTACACGTGGATCCCGCGCGAGCCCGACGTCTTCGGCCACCCGACGAGCCCGAAGTCCTCGAGCACCTCCTTCGTGACCATCGCGACGTCGCGGATCTGCGGCCACTCGATGCCCGGCACCGGATCGAGATCGACGCGCAGCTCGTCGGGATGGTCGAGGTCGTCCGCGCGCACCGGGTGCGGGTTCAGGTCGATGCAGCCGAGGTTCACGATCCACGCGAGCTGCGCCGCATCGCGGACCACGACCTCCTCGGCGGTGCGGCCCGACGGGAAGCTGAGCTCGACGGTCTCGATCCAGTCGGGTCTCGAGGAGGGCGCGCGCTTCTGGAAGAAGAACTCGCCCTCGGCGCCGTTCACGTAGCGCTTCAGCGCCATCGGGCGGCCGGCGACGCCGCGGAGCGCGCCCTCGGCGACCGAGAGGTAGTAGGTGACGAGGTCGAGCTTGGTGTGTCCGGTCTTCGGGAAGTACACCTTGTCCGGGTTCGAGACGGTCACCTCGCGCCCGGCGACCTCGAGGATCTCCTTGCGAGCGGGCATAAGCCACACGATAGGAGGCCCGGGAGGCCGCCGCGACCGGCGCCCGCCGAACCGGTATCCTGTACGGGTGGACTTCTACCGTACGAGAGAGGGAAAAACGCTCCGGATCGGGGAGTCCGACGACGGGATGCTGAGCGTCGAGATCCTGAAGGACGGTGCCTGGACCGCCGCCCCGCTCGGCATGATCGGCCTGCGACTCTCCCCGGAGACGCGCCGGTTGAAGGCGTCGGAGATCAAGACCCTTCCCAACTGAGCGACCCGCACCGAGGCTGCACCGCAAGGGTGTCGAACCCCGAGCGGTCGAACGCGCTCGTGGAGCATCGATGACGCGCATCCTGTTGTGGCACGGGTGGCTCCTCGAGGGTTCGGGGTCCAACGTCGCGACCGCGCGCGTGGCCGAGCACTACCGCGCTGCCGGCCACGACGTCCTGTTGCTGTGTCAGGAGCAGCACCCCGAACGCTACCCGTGGATCGACGCGTTCGGTTCGGTCGACGCCGACGGGCCCTCGGAGCTGACGTCGCAGCCGGTGCCGAGCGCGGCCGGGCGGTGCGTCCTGTTGCGACCGAGGATCGGCTCGATGATCCCGGTCTTCGTCCTCGACCGGTACGAGGGGTTCGACGAGGTCGTCCGGTTCGTCGACCTGTCCGATGACGACCTCGACTCGTACCTGAACGCGAACGTCGACGCGCTGCGCGCCGCCGCCGGATGGCACGGGACCGAGATCGCGTTCACGGGCCACGCGGTCCCCGGTGCCGCGATCGGTTGGCGCGCGCTCGGCGCCGGTCGGTACGTCGCGAAGATCCACGGCAGCGACCTCGAGTACGCGGTGCGGATCCAGGAGCGGTACCGCGAGCTGGCGCGCGAAGGGCTCGAGGCTGCGCGCGCCGTCGTCGGGCCGACCGCCGACGTGCTCGCGCGATGCGCGGCCCTGGTCCCGGGGATCGAGGGTCTCTCGCGGATCGTGGCGCCCGGGGTGGAGGTCACCGCGTTCCGGCCGCGACCGCGGACCGAGGCGCTGCTCGAAGCGGCCGAGCTTCTCGACCGCGATCCCGACACCGCGCGCGGCCGCCCGTCGTCGCTCGACGAGCGGGTGGACCGAGCGCTCGATGATCGGAACGCGGACTCGCTCGACGCGCTCGCCGAGACCTACGACCAGTCGGTGCCCGAACCCGACGCGGCGGCTCGGCTCCGCCGGCTCGCCGGCTCGAGCGGGCCGATCGTCGGCTACCTGGGCAAGCTGATCCCGCAGAAGGGCGTCGAGCTCCTGCTCCAGGCGCACCGGACCGCGGCACACGCCGCGCACGCGCTGGTGGTCGGGTTCGGCTCGTACCGCGAATGGCTCGCCGCGCTCGCGATCGCGCTCGAACGCGGCGACGCGGCGGCGCTCGCGTGGCTGCGCGAGGCTCGCGCGATACCGATCGAAGCCGAGCCGGATCCCGGGGCGCGGACCACCGACCGCGACGTCACCTTCACCGGTCGTCTCGATCACCGCTACGCCCCCGAGGCGCTCGCGGCGATGGACGTGATGGTGGTGCCGTCGATCCTGCCCGAGGCGTTCGGGATGGTGGCCGCCGAGGGTGCGGCGGCCGGCGCCCTGCCGCTGGTCGCCCGTCACTCGGGTCTCGGGGAGGTCGGCGCGGCGCTCGAGACCGCGATCGAACGTCCGGGTCTGCTCACGTTCGAGCCCGGCCCGGGGGCGGTGGCCCGTCTCGCAACGGCGCTCGACCGCATCCTGGAGCTGCCCTCCGCCGAGCGCGACGAGCTGCGTCGAGCCGTGAGCGCGTTCGTCGGTCGCGAGTGGACGTGGGAACGGACGGCCGCCGGGCTCCTCGCCGCCGCGGGCATCGGTTGACGTGCGACCTCGGTCGACCGGATGCGGGTGACCCGTAGAGGTCTAGCGCTCCCTGAACAGCAGCCGCCACGTGAGTGGCGCGAAGGACCCGTCGGCCTGGTTCGCGAGCCGGGGCTCCGATGCCTCGAACGCCTTGATGGCGGCACGCGTGTCCGGTCCGTAGATGCCGTCGATCTCGCCGGGGTCGAACCCGAGCAGCGCGAGCTGCTCCTGCGCCGCCTTGACCCGGTCGGACTCCTCCCCGTACCAGGGGTAGGGCTTGGGCTCTCCCTTGCCGAGCTCCCGCTTGGCCCGCTCGGTGCTCCCGCGCGCATCATCCCGTGTGCCCAGGAACTCGTAGTGCATGGGGTCCTTGATGCTCTGGTACCAGCCGCCCCAGAAGAACCCGTAGCTCCACCACAGCGTCGGCATCCACGGGGCCATGTCGCTCACGAACTCCTCGCGGTACGGATTGGACGGCGCGTTGATGTCGACCGCGAGCCCCCACGAATGGTTGGAGGGGACGCTGGTGCCGCGGATCGCCCGGCAGGCGAACCCCCAGGTCTGCCCGTCCTTCACGTCGTAGCCGCGGCGCTCGCTCTCGTCGATCAGGAGCGTCACCAGCTGCGAGATCGCCTCGTGCACGGGGATCCGAAGCCCGTCGTCTCTGCTGATCGTGACGAGCTTGTCCTGCTGGCACTTCGGCCACCCGTTGCCCCAGCCCCGGGCGCTGGCACTCGTGCGGTTCGACGCTCGGCGGGTGCGGGTAGTCGGCGAGCTTCGGGGACACTACGGATCCTCTCCCTCGGTGGTCGGCTCCTCGCGCTCGAGGTCCTCGGGCGGTTCGACATGTCGTTCGGGATCGAACGGCTCCAGATCCCACGGCCCGGTCTCGACTCGGTCGCGGGGACGAGGCCTCGAGGGTTCGGTCGGGTCGCTCACGCCGTGCCGTCCACGAGCTCGGGGACGTCGAGGACCTCGCCGGAACGGTACCTGGCCAGGTAGGTCTCGAAGTCCCAGTCGCGCAGGAACGCCTCCGCCGCCTGGCGGCCGCTCTTGAACAGGGTGTCCTGCATCGTCTCGTCGATGTCGAAGTCGGTCGCGCGGATCCCGAACGTGTCGACGAACATCGTGCGGGCGATCGCCGAGGGGTCGTCGATGTGGATCTGATCGTGGAAGCTCGTCATCGTTCCGACCATCGCGCGCGCGAGGCTGAACGTCCCGTGCACGTCGTACTTCTGTCGCTGCGCGGCGTCCGGCTTGGCCGAAAGCTTGAGTCCGAACGTCGGCCATCGGGGCGGTTTCCCGTCCGTTCGGTCGAACACCTCGATCGGGAAGTTCGACAGCATGCCGCCGTCCACCATGTACGAGGTGACTTCCTTGCCCTCGGGGTCGCGGCTCGTGAAGCGGACCGGCTCGTAGAAGAAGGGGATCGACATCGACGCGCGGACCGCGTCGGCGACCCGCTGGGTGTCGGGGTCGAGCCCGTACTTCTCGTAGTCCCACGGCAGCCGGACGAGCCGGGCCCTCGTCACGTCCGAGGTCATCACCACGAGCCGGTACGCCTTCGCGTCGCCCGGCGATGCGCCCGGGTCGTCGATCCGAAGGTCGCCGAACGTCTCGACCCCGAGCGCCTTCAGCTGCTCGTCCATGAACTCGCGGAGGTAACTGCCCTCGTAGATCCCCTTCTCGAACAGCAGGGACGCGCCCTTGCCGACCAGGCCGAGGTGATCGATGAACCCCTTGTCCTCGAAGCGTCCGTAGTCGATCTCGCGCATCACGTCCTTCAGGTCGCCGGGGGACATGCCGGCGGCGATCAGCGCGCCGACGATCGCGCCCGCCGAGGTTCCCGCGATCCGGTGGAAGTCGTACCCGGCCTCCGAGAGCGCGGTGTACGAGCCGACCAGTGCGATGCCCTTGACCCCGCCGCCCTCCAGGATCAGGTCAGCGTCCACGATCGGCACCCTTGGGTTCGGCTCCGTCGGGGATGACCACCGGATCGGGCCGGCGCGAGGGATCGGGCCGGGGCGAGGGATCGGGCGGGACGGTCGACAGGCCGAACTGGGCGGACAGCTTCACCCATTGGCGCTCGCCGATCGTCGGCGATTCCTTCGCGTACCGGTCCATCCGCTGCCGGGCGCTGCCGAGGTCGCGATCGGGCTGACCCCGTGCCTCGCGCGGGAGCGCGAGCGTGGTCGCCATGTCGCGGCGCAGCGTCTCGTACCGCAGGGCCGCGATGCGGTGGCCCTCCGCGCGGGTCGCGTAGCGCAGGAAGGTCTGCAGGCTCGACAGCACCGCCGCCAGCACGCTGATCGTGCCGACGGCGAGCAGGACGATGTCGGGATCGATCTCGAGGCCTTGGATCGAGTTGCCTTGAGCCTTGCTGATCGAGGCGAACGCGCTCGTGCCGACCAGCGTCGTGAGGACCACGACCGGGATCCCCAGCAGCAGGTACCGACGACGCAGCCGGTCCGCCATCAACCGGTGGCCGTGCTCGGCCGCCGCGACCCGACGGTGCCACGACGCGTAGAGCTCCTCCACCGAGTCTTCCCAGGCGAACTTCGGAGCCGTGTCCCGTGTCGTCCTGCGCGTCGGGGTCGATGCCACGTCGGTCCTCCTGCCGCTGCGATCTCCGGCCCGGACATCGTGACGACCCGGCGGGCGCGTGACGATGGGGAGTTCGGGTGACCGGCAGCACCCACGTTCGGGCTACGGCGGCGGAGGGATTCGGCGCGGCTAGGGGGTGTGGCCCGCGTGTACGGGACGCGGAAGAAGGCATGGACCACGGGGCCGGCCGGGAAAACAAGGACGTTGGTCCGCGCCCACGGGTTCGCGAGGCTGAGCGAGAGCGTCACGTGATCGTCCCGGGGTCGGTTCGGGTCGTACAGGTGCAGCGTGAGCGCGGTCCCGACGAGGTCGTACCCGTAGGCGAGCACCTGGTGGTTGCGCTTGAGCTCGAACGGATCGGACGACGTGACGCGGATCAGCCCCATCGCCGCCGGGTGCCCCCCGTCGATCTCGGCGCGGATCGCCGGCCATTCCTGCCGGATCATGCGCCACGCTCGACCGTGGGGCGCGATCCCCAGGCGGCTCCAAAGCGACTCGCCGTCGGGGAGCACGGGACTCATGAGCTCGAGGTAGCGGGCCGGCCCGAGGGGGAGGCCGAAGCTGTCGAACAGCCGGTCGACCAGGTAGTCGAACAGCGCACCCTCGCCCGGCGGTTCTGTGTCCGCGGGCGGCGGGTGCTCGGCCTCGAAGTAGTCTCGCGCCGCGAAAGCCATCCCGCCGCACAGGCCGTTGGACGCGTCCCCGATCGGCACGCTCACCACGCCGGGGATGCCGATCCGCCGGACCGGGACGTGCGGGAAGGAGTTCGGGAACGCGAACCCCGACGTGCTGGGCAGGAACCCCGGGACCATCCGCGTGGTCATCGGCGCGGGACGGTACGTGCGACGCCACGTCCATGGCAGTCGGCCGACCGGGCTACGGCAGCGCGGATCGAAGGCGCTGCGAAGGAACCGAGCTAGGGTTCGGCGACCTGGCGCCGGAGCTCGCCGACCGTCCGGTCCAGCTCGTCGACCATCCGGTTGGGGAAGGCTCGGAAGGCCTCCGCCAGCGCGGCGTAGTACCAGAGCGTCCCGTCCCGCTTCCCGCTGAAGCGTTCGAACACCGCCTCGCCGATCTCGCGCACGTCGGCGAGGATCGAGCGCGTGTTGTAGAGCTTGTCGGCGAGCGAGACGCGCAGGGCGGGCTCGTCCTCGCCGCTGTCGACGCGCTCGCGGACGTGGGCGACGTACGCCTCCTTCCGTTCGCGCCACGGGGGCTTGGGGTCCTCGTAGGTGTCGGTGCACGCGTCCACGATGTGAGCGACCACGTCGCCGAACTGCTCCCGGATGTCATCGAGCCGCGGGCGGCCGCCCTGATCCTCCGCCGCGTCGTGCAGGAGCGCGCCGATCACCTCGTCCTCGCTCTCGGCGCCGTTCTCCAGGTCGAGCGATGCGACGCCGAGCAGGTGCGTCATGTACGGGATGCCGGTGCCCTTGCGCGTCTGGTTCGCGTGGATCCGGTTCGCGTAGCCCACGGCGTAGTCGAACCGCTCGGTCAGGCGGAACCTCGGTCGTTCGGACACGGCCGAACGCTACCGGACTCAGGCGAGCGCGGCGAGGGCGTTCGGGACCGTGGCCTCGGGCGTGACGGGCGACCACGCGCCCTCGATCCGTCCCTCCTCGTCCACGAGGAACGAGGACCGGATCAGCCCGACGGAGGTCTTGCCGTTGCGGACCTTCTCGCCCCACGCGCCCCAGGCCTCGGCGGTCGCGTGGTCCGGGTCCGAGAGCAACGGGAATCCGAGGCCGAACTTCTGGTCGAACGCGAGCTGCTTGTCGGGCAGGTCGGGCGAGATCCCGACGACCTCCGCGCCGATGCCGGCGAGGTCCTGCCGGTGATCTCGGAGGTCGCAGGACTGGACGGTGCAGCCGGGCGTGTCCGCCTCCGGATAGAAGTAGACGAGGAGCTTCTTCCCCCGGTAATCCTCGAGACGCACGGGATCGCCGTGCTGGTCGAGGAGTTGGAAGGGCGGCGCGGGGTCGCCCGGTTTCAGCGTGCTCGTCATGCTCCTACGGTACCCGTGAGCGCCGGATGCGGCGTGACCCGTCGGCCCGAACGCTCACCGTGCCCGATCCTCGATCTCCCAGGCATGATCGAGGACGTGCCACGCGACGCGACGGACGAAGTACCGGGGCAGCCATCGCTTGCCGCCCCGCGGTCCGGGCGGCGGGGGGCCGTCGCGCGCGGTGGCCTCGAGCGCGGCGAGGACGGCCGCGTGGGTACGTTCGGCCAGGTCCCGCTTCGGGCCGGTCTCGACCTTGCTACTGAGCATCCGGAGGTAGCTGCCCTCCGCGTCCACGACGTGGTCGACGATCTTCGACAGGTCACGACCTCCGCCGCGAGGGCCCTTCGCGAGCGTCGTGCCCCGGGCAGCCTCGACGGCCGCGTCGAACGACCGCCAGCACGCGTTCAGGATCGACGAGAGGCGCTCGAGCTCGACGTCGTCGATCGGGCGCGCATCCGCCTTCGGTGCGATCGAAGGAGCGCCGAAGTCGGTGGTGGCGTCGCCGTGGAGGCGTTCGACGACGCGGAGCGCGGAGGCGTCCTTCGGCGTCTCGAACCCGAGCCTCGTGCCTCGCAACACCTTCGCGTAGCGGCGAGCCGAGTCCTGGAGCGCCTCGAGGGCGGTCGCCTCGTCCTTCCCCGCCCGGCACCAGCCGGGCCAGTCCAGGGAGCCGGCGAACGCGCGTTTCGCGCCGATCTCCAGGTACGTCGGGATCTTCGCGGGACCCATCGCTCACAGCGTAGCGGTGGGTCCCGCGGATTCCGTTCCGCTACCTCCAGGCGCTACGCCGGGAGCCGGCGCGTACGAGCAGCACGAGCAGGACGGCCACGCCGATCGACGCGAGCCAGTCGACCCCCGACGTCTCCTTGAAGAAGGCGCCGGCGAGCCAGCCACCCAGGACGGCGCCGATCACGCCGATCACGAGCGTGCCCAGCAGGCCGACGGGGTCTCGGCCCGGTACCAGCAGCCTGGCGAGCAGACCCACGATCAACCCCACGAGGATGTAGCCGAGGATCGAGCCGATGTCGGTGTCGAGGCGGAGGTTGTCGCCCTTCGCCGCGATCAGCGGAACGGCGGCGAGCGCCGCTCCCATGCGCTCCGGTTCCAGAACCGGTCTCATGGTGCACCTCCCGTGTCCTCGACGGTGTACCCGTGGCCGCGGCCCCTCAATCGTCGCGGTGGAGCGCGTCTCCGCGTACGCGAGCAACCGAAGGGGTAGGAGGTTGGCGGCCGGATCGATGGCGGTTGGGCCGAGGACGAGACGTCCCGGACGAGAGAGGGGTACCGATGAAGTGGCGGAAGCTCCGGCGCCGGCCCGGCGGCGTGATCGACCGGCGCGGTCAGGCTTCGTCGGCCGGCTACGGCGGCCGAGGGCCTCGGCGGGATCCCGCTCCCGGTCGGAGGTGGCATCGGCGGCGTGATCCTGCTCGTCGTCGTCGTGTTCGCGTTCCAGTTCTGCGCCGGCGGCGGGTTCGACATCCCGGGGAGCCCGGACCTCGGAGGCGCGGACCAGGCGCCCGCCGGCAACTCCGGCCCGGATCTTGGGGGAACGCTCGCGGAGCGCACGGACGCCGTGGTCGACGACATCCAGGTGATGTGGGATCAGGACATCTTCCGTCCCGCCGGGAAGACGTACCGGCTCACCGATGTCGTCCTGTTCACCGATCGGACCGACTCGGGGTGCGGGGTCGCCTCGGCCGCGACCGGACCGTTCTACTGCCCCGCCGACGGCCTCGTGTACCTGGATCTGGGCTTCTTCCGCGAGCTCGACCAGCGGTTCGGCGCACCCGGTGATTTCGCGCAGGCCTACGTGATCGCCCACGAGATCGGGCATCACGTGCAGACGCTCGTGGGGACGAACGCCGCGGTGCAGCGCGAGTCCAGGGACAACCCGTCGGAGCGCAACGAGCTCTCGGTCCGGCTCGAGCTCCAGGCGGACTGCTTCGCCGGCGTCTGGGCCGCCTCGGCCTACGCGCGGGACGTGCTCGAGCCGGGCGACATCGAGGAGGCGCTCGCGGCGGCGGAGGCGGTCGGCGACGACCGGATCCAGCAGCAGACGCAGGGGCGGATCGACCCCGAGACCTTCACGCACGGGACGTCCGAGCAGCGGGCGACGTGGTTCCGAACCGGCTTCGACTCGGGCGACCCGAACGCCTGCGACACGTTCGCGGTGGACATCTAGCGATGGCTCCTCGTGGCCGCTCCTTCGAGCGGGCGTACCGTCGGGGCCGAGCCCCGTGGGACACGGGTGTCACGCCGCCGGAGGTCGTCGAGGAGGTCTCCGCGATGCAGCCGGGGCGCGCGCTCGACGTGGGTTGCGGCACCGGGACGAACGTTCTGTGGCTCGCGCAGCACGGGTGGACGGCGATCGGGGTGGATCGGTCGGCGACCGCGATCGAGTCAGCTCGGCGCAAGGCCGACTGGACGTCGGGCGCGATGTTCGCCGAGGGGGACGTGACGCGGCTCGAGGAACTCCAGGTCGACGGCCCGTTCGATCTGATCCTGGATATCGGGTGCTTCCACGGCCTGCCGGTCGGGCGTCGGGACGCCTACGTCCGCCAGGTGGCCCGGGTCGCCCGGCCCGGGGCACGGATGATGGTCTTCGCCTTCGGGCGGCGCCTGCGCTGGCCCGGCTCCGCCCGGACGCGTGAGCCGGAGATCCGACGGCGCTTCGGGGACCGGTTCGAGATCGAACGTGTGGCGCCTGGGCGAGAACCTCCGGGGGCTGCCTGGTTCTACCTCCAGCGTCGTTGACGAGCGTCCATCCGGGGTGTTGGGTCGACGTTCGGGCTACGGTCCAGTAGCCTGCGCGGTCTCGCAGACCGCTCGCTCTCTGGGGAAGGATCCATCACGGCGACACCTCGACGACGATCCACGGCGCCCGCGACCATCTTCGTGATCGTCGTCTCCATCCTCGCCGTATCCCTTCCGACGTTCGCGAGCGCCGAGCCGGGGGATGCGGGGGCGACCGGTACGACCGGTACGACCGGATCCCTACCGGGGACGCCCGCGACGGCGGTCCTGGCACCGCCCCCCGGCGCCGTGCCCGGCATCGACGTCTCGCACCATCAGGGCGTCATCGACTGGTCGCAGGTCGCGGCGTCCGGCCAGCGCTTCGCCTTCGCGAAGGCGACCGAGGGCCGCACGTTCGTCGATCCGAACTACGCGTTCAACAAGTCCGGCGCCGAGATGTCCGGCGTAGCGTTCGGCGCGTATCACTTCGCGCAGCCCGACGGCGGCGCGAACGACGCGATCATCGAGGCCGACCACTTCGTCGACACCGCGCAGCTCGAACCCGGCGACCTGATCCCCGTCCTCGACATCGAACGCACCGGCGGGCTGTCGCAGGCGCAGGTGACGCAGTGGATCCTCACCTGGTTGAACCGCGTGACCGAGAGGGTGGGTGTGCGGCCGATGGTCTACACGAGCCCGCACGGATGGGCGACGCGGACCGGCGACACGACCGCCGTGGCCGACGCCGGCTACGCGCTTCTCTGGGTAGCGCACTGGAACGTGGCGTCGCCGAACCTGCCGGCCGCCGGCTGGAGCGGCAACGGGTGGACCTTCTGGCAGTACGGCAACTGCGGATCCGTTCCGGGGATCGACGGGTGCGTCGACGTGGACTGGTACGAGACGGGCTCCTTCGACCCCGTGACGATCCCGGCGCCCGACGACGTGCCGCCCACCGCCACGATCGCGCTCCCCGCGACGCCGGCCGAACCGGTGACGGTCACGTTCAGCGAGATCGTCCACCAGGTGACGCCCGAGAACGCCTACGTGTGGATCCCGAGCACCGGCACGTACCCGGATCTCGAGCTCACGTGCCGGTCGGGCAAGGGAGCCGACGTCGACTGCGTCTCGGGCAACGTCCGCAGCGCGCTCGTGCGGCCGCTCGGGTCGTTCGTGCTGGGTGAGACCTACGAGGCCGTCGTGAACCCGGCGATCGCCCCGGTGCTCGTGGTGGACCGGAGCGCGAACCCGGTCTCGACCGTCTCGCAGGGGTTCGGAACGCCCACCGAGGTCGAGGAGGACAGTCCCGCGATCTCGTACGCCTGGCGCACGATCTCGAACGGGGGCGCGAAGGGCGGTTCGTACGCGGTGGAGCACGGGGCCGGGGCGACCGCCTCGTTCGCGTTCGCCGGCGGGTCGGTCGCCTGGTTCACGGCCACCGGTCCGAACCGGGGCAAGGCCGCGGTCTCGATCGACGGCGTCGCGAAGGGCACGTTCGACCAGTACTCCGCGCGACCCGCGTTCGGGGTCGCGCGGACCTTCGACGGGCTCGGCTCGGGCGAGCATTCGATCACGATCCGCGTGCTCGGCCGGGCGCGCGGGAGGGCGACCGACACGCAGGTCGTCGTGGACGCGTTCCGTGCCGGTGGCACGCTCGTCTCGAACCCGGACCTGGACGCGACCTGGGGTGTCGTCGAGCAGGGCTCGGCGTCGGGCGGGAGCCTCGGCTCGAGCGACCTCGCGCGTTCGAGCGCTGAGGTGACGTTCCGCGGGACGGGGATCGACTGGATCACATACCGCGGACCCGATCAGGGGCGCGCCCAGATCTACATGGACGGGATGCTCGTCCGGACCGTCGACAACTACGCGGCGTCGCCGACGTTCGGGGTCGTGCGGTCGTTCGCCGGCCTCGCCGACGGCGTCCACACCCTGCGGATCGTGGTGCTGGCGACCGCGCGGCCCGCGGCGACGGGCGCGCTCGTATCGGTCGACCGCTTCTCGATCGTCCCCTAGCGAGGGTCCGTCAGGCGCCCGCCGCGCGAGCGATGATGTCGGCCGCAGCCTCGGCCTCGAGGACCTCGGTGTTCACGACGAGGTCGTAGTGGGTCGGGAGCTCGCGGTCGACGTCGTAGAAGGTCTTGAGGTACGCGGCCCGCGCCTCGTCCGAACGTTTGAGCTCCTTCGCCGCCTGCGCCTGGTCGCCGCCCCGAGCCTCGGTCAGGCGTCGCGTCCGGATCGCGGCCGGCGCGGTCACCAGCACCCGCAGCAGGTCGTCCCTGCCCCCGAGGGCGAACGCCGCCGCGTGCGCGACGATGACGACGTCCCCCTTGGCGGCGGTCTCGTGGATCGTCTCGCGGATCAGGGCCCGGAGGTCGTGGCTCTGGGCGAGCTCGGTCGCGTCGTCGGGGATCCACAACGGCCCGCCGGGCGTGGCGCCGCCCGCGCCGCTCTGCCCGAGCCCCTCCAGGACCCGCTGGATCACGCCCTTGCGGCGTTCGGCGTCCGCGATCGCGGCGGGGTCGACGCCCTGCTTCTCGGCGGCCTTCGCGATGATCTCCTCGTCGACGTACCGGAAGCCGAGCCGCTCGGCGACGAGCGCGCCGATCCGCTCGCCCTCTGCGCCCGCGGCTCGCGAGATCGCGACGACCTTCGTCTCTCGTGCCATGTGCACCTCCCGCGCCGCCGAACGGCGCCGTGGTTCCCGATCCGCGATGTCCGTATACGGTAATGCCGATCGCATGCGAGAGGCGCCGAACGCGTCGACGCGACGACGGGGCCCGACCCGGGCCGTCCTCGTGGTGCTCGTGCTCGCCGGTTCGTTGCTCACGGGCGGGGCCGCAGAGGCGGCGGCGCGGTGCTTCGGGCGGGAGGCGACGATCGTCGGGACCCGCGGCCACGACCTCCTCGTCGGCACGGACGCGGACGACGTCATCGTCGGGCTCCGCGGTTTCGACCGGATCCGCGGAGGCGGCGGCGACGACCGGATCTGCGGCGGCGGGGACAGCGACGTGGTGCGCGGCGGCGCGGGCGACGACGCGATCGAGGGGGCGGGCGGGTCCGACAGCGCCCATGGCGGGCCGGGTGGCGACCGGATCCTCCTCGGCGCCGGAGCGGTCGAGGCGCTGTTCGGCGGGCCCGGCGACGACCGGCTGTTCGCCGGGTCCGGTTCGTTTGACGGCCTGATCGGCGGCGGCGGCGACGACCTGCTGCACGGCGGGCCCAGGGCAGGACCTCGCCGAGTTCTTCGGCGCGCCGAACGGGGTCACGGCCGACCTCGAGACCGGCATGGCGACGGGCCAGGGTGACGACCATCTCGTCGCGGTCGAGGGCCTCGTCGGCTCCAACTTCGACGACGTCCTGCTCGGCGATGGGGTCTCGAACCTGATCGTCGCGCAGGAGGGCGACGACGTCGTCGACTCGCGGGGGTCGGGGACGCTGGAAGGGCTCGGGGCCGACCTGATCGACGGCGGCGGCGGCGCGGACGCGCTCGCGGGCGGCCCCGGCGCCGACATCGTGACGTTCGAGGACGCGCCCGGACCAGTGAGGTGGACCTGACGCTCGGAACGGCCACGGGTTGGGGCGACGACGCGCTCTCCGGGATCGAGGCGATCGTCGGCTCGTTCTTCGACGATGCGCTGACCGGGGACGCGCAGGACAACGCGTTCGCCGCCGGTGCGGGCGACGACGCGATCGACGGCCGCGGCGGCGTCGACCAGGCCGCGTTCTTCGACGCCGGCGGACCCGTCGTGGCGAACCTGCAGGCCGGCCTGGCGACCGGGTGGGGTGTCGACACGCTGGTCGGCATCGAGGATCTGACCGGCTCGAGCTTCGCCGACGCCCTTACCGGCGACGACGGCCCGAACGCGATCGTGGGCGGCAGCGGCCCCGACCTGCTCGCCGGTGCCGCGGGCGACGACCTCCTGATCGGGGCGAACGGCACCGACCAGGCCGACGGTGGGGACGGCCTCGACACCTGTGACGCCGAGACCGAGGTCGCCTGCGAGGCCGACCCGCCCTCCGCTCGCGCTCCGGACGGTGGGTGGTTAGCATCCGGGGAGTACCAGCGCCTCGAGCGCACGTCGTGAACCCGAGGAGGACCCGATGCCGAGGACCGTCAAGGCCGCCCTGCTGCAGACCGACTGGTCCGGCGACCAGGAGTCGATGACCGACAAGCACGAGGAGGCCGCTCGCGAAGCCTCCGCGCAGGGCGCCGAGGTCATCTGCTTCCAGGAGCTCTTCTACGGGCCCTACTTCTGCCAGGTTCAGGACGCCGAGTACTACAGCTACACGGAGCCGATCCCGGACGGTCCCACCACCAAGCGGTTCCAGAGCGTCGCCAAGGAGCTCGGGATGGTGATGGTGCTCCCGATGTACGAGTTCGTGCAGGCGGGGCAGTACTTCAACACCGCGGCGGTGATCGATGCGGACGGGACGTACCTCGGCAAGTACCGCAAGCAGCACATCCCGCAGGTGAAGGGGTTCTGGGAGAAGTTCTACTTCACGCCGGGCACCGAGGGGTACCCGGTGTTCGAGACCGCGGTCGGCAAGGTCGGCGTCTACATCTGCTACGACCGGCACTTCCCCGAGGGGTGGAGGATCCTCGGCCTGCACGGCGCCGAGATCGTCTTCAACCCCTCGGCCACGCACCGCGGACTGAGCGAGTACATCTGGCGGCTCGAGCAGCCGGCCGCCGCCGTCGCCAACATGTACTACGTCGGCGCGATCAACCGCGTCGGGATCGAGCCGCTCGGCGAGAACGACTTCTACGGGCAGAGCTACTTCGTCGATCCCGAAGGGCAGTTCGTCGGCGAGGTCGGCGACGCCTACAAGCCCGAGCTGATCGTCCGCGAGCTCGACCTGGACAAGATCCGTGCGGTCCGCGACCGGTGGGCGTTCTACCGGGACCGCCGGCCCGACGCGTACGACCCGATCGTCGCTCGCTGAGCGACGAGCCACGAGGCAAGCGGAGGGGGCGCGATGGACATCGGTGTGGTGCTCCAGACCACCCCGCCGAGCGCTCGCGTGATCGACCTCGGCACCAAGGCCGAGACCTACGGGTTCACGCACGTGTGGACGTTCGACAGCCACATCCTGTGGCAGGAGCCGTTCCCGATCTACACGCAGATCCTCGCGAACACCCGCAAGGTGATCGTCGGCTCGATGGTCACGAACCCGGCGACGCGCGATTGGACGGTGACGGCGAGCGCGTTCGCGACGCTGAACGAGATGTTCGGGAACCGGACGGTGATCGGCATCGGGCGCGGCGACTCGGCGGTCCGGGTGATCAACGGCAAGCCGACCACCCTCGCGACCCTGCGGGAGAGCGTCGGCGTGATCCGCGAGCTGGTGAACGGCCGGACGGCCGAGTACCGAGGCTCGAAGATCCGCTTCCCGTGGGCGTCGCGCAGCCGCGCCGAGGTGTGGGTCGCGGGCTACGGTCCGAAGGCGCTCAAGCTGATCGGCGAGGTCGGCGACGGGTTCATCCTGCAGCTCGCCGACCCGCACATCACCGAGTGGACGATCGGCGCGGTCCGCACGGCCGCCGAGCAGGCCGGGCGCGACCCCGACGACGTGATGATCTGCGTCGCGGCGCCGGCGTACGTCACCGACGACGTGGCGCACGCCCGCGACCAGTGCCGGTGGTTCGGGGGCATGGTCGGCAACCACGTCGCCGACATCGTCGCGCGCTACGGCGAGCATTCGGCGGTCCCGGAGGCGCTCACCGAGTACATCAAGGGCCGCGAGGGCTACGACTACAACGAGCACGGCCAGGCGGGCAACGTCCACACCGAGTTCGTGCCGGACGAGATCATCGATCGCTTCTGCATCCTCGGGCCGGTCGAGGAGCACGTTCGGCGTCTCGAGGAGCTGAAGGCGCTGGGCGTGCACCAGTTCGCCGTCTACCTGCAGCACGACGCGAAGGACGAGACCCTGCAGGCCTACGGCGAGAAGGTCATCCCGGCCATCGCCGACACGGTCCGCGCGAAGACTTGACGCGCGCTCGTCGGGTCTGGATGTTCGCGCTCGCGCTGGTGCTGGTCGCCGCGGTTTGGGAGCTCTACAAGGTGATCGGGCCGCAGGACGGCGGGACGGTCTTCGGCTGGACGATCCTGCCGCGCGCGAACGACCAGGCGATGCCGCACGTGTGGGACATGCTCTCGCGGTACGCCCAGCCGGAGCGGCGCGGCTCGACCACCTCGATCTTCCAGGTGGTGGTCTCGGGCGCGTGGTTCACCTTCCGGCTCGCGCTCACCGGGTTCGTGCTCGGCACGACGGTCGGTCTCGGGCTGGCCGTGCTGATGGCGCGGTTCCGGTTCGTCGAGCGAGGCCTGCTCCCGTACCTGATCCTGTCGCAGACCGTGCCGCTGATCGCGCTGGCGCCGCTGGTCGTGAGCTGGGGCGGCAAGCTGCACGTCGGCGGGTTCGAGTGGCCGAGGTGGCTCTCGGCGGCCGTGCTCGGGGCGTTCCTCGCGTTCTTCCCGGTCGCGGTGGGGACGCTGCGGGGCCTGACCTCGACGCCGCCCGCCTCGCTCGAGCTGATGGACTCGTTCGCGGCGTCGTGGCGTCAGACGCTGTTCAAGCTGCGCTTCCCTGCGGCCGTGCCGTACATCGTCCCGGCGCTCAAGCTCGCGGCGACCGCGTCGGTCGTCGGCGTCGTCGTGGCCGAGCTCTCGACCGGGCTGGCCGGCGGGGTGGGGCGGTTGATCATCGAGTACGCGCGCGAGGCCACGAGCGACCCCGCCAAGGTCTACACGGCGGTGCTCGGCGCGGCCGCGCTCGGGCTCGTGATGTTCGGGCTCGTCGCGCTGATCGACCTCGCGACGATGCGGAACCGGCCCAAGGAGGCGACGGGATGACCGACGCCGGTCCGAAGGCCGTCGAGGTCCGCGGGCTCTCGAAGGTCTTCAACGCGGGCAGGCCCAACGAGGTCCCCGCGCTCGTCGACATCGACCTGGTGATCGAGCCGGGGGAGTTCGTCTCGCTGATCGGTCCGTCCGGGTGCGGGAAATCGACGCAGCTGCGGCTGATCGCCAACCTGCTCGAACCCACCAGCGGCGAGATCCTCGTCAACGGCAAGCCGGCGCGGAACGCTCGTCTGGACCAGGACTACGGGATGGCGTTCCAGCAGGCGGGGCTGTTCGACTGGCGGAGCGTCGTCAAGAACGTCGAGCTGCCGCTCGAGCTGAAGGGCTGGGACCGGGCCAAGCGCCGCACGCGCGCGCTCGAGATGCTCGAGCTGGTCAAGCTGCCCGAGTTCGCCGACCACTACCCGTGGCAGCTCTCGGGCGGCATGCAGCAGCGCGTCGCGATCGCCCGAGCCCTGGCCGCGCACCCGCCGCTGCTGCTGATGGACGAGCCGTTCGGCGCGCTCGACGAGATGACGCGCGAGCACATGCAGGCCGAGCTGCTCCGGATCTGCGGCGAGACCTCGACCACGGTCGTGTTCGTGACCCACTCGATCCCCGAGGCCGTGTACCTGTCCACGCGGGTCATCGTGATGTCGCCGCGCCCCGGCCGCATCACCGACGTCGTCGAGGTCGACCTGGGGACCCACCGCGACCTCGACACGCGCGAGGCGGACGCGTTCTTCAAGAAGGTCACCGAGGTGCGCGAGGCCCTCCGCGGGGATCCAGCCCGCGGGGGTCGAGCCCGACATCGAGCAGGTCGCGGAGGAGGCATGAGCCGCTCGCCGCGTTCGGTGCTCGCGGCGATCGTCCCCCCGCTGGTGTTCGGCGTGGGCTTCCTGCTGATCTGGGAGACGGCCGTCAAGGTGTTCGACTTCCAGCCGTACTTCTTGCCGGCTCCCTCGGCGATCTGGACCGCGTTCCGCGAGAACACCGCGCTGATCTGGGAGGCCACGAAGGTCTCTGGTCTCAACGCGCTCGTCGGGCTCGTCGTGGGGACGGCGCTCGGCGTGTCGATGAGCTTCGCCCTGGCCAGGTACCGCCCGCTGAACGACCTGATGACGCCGCTGTCGATCGGGCTGAACGCCGTGCCGATCTTCGTGCTGGTCGCGTTGTTCAACAACATGTACCCGGTGACGAGCGAGGTCCCACGGCGTCTGATGGTGACGCTCGTCGTCTACTTCATCGTGCTCGTCAACGTCGCCCGCGGGCTGCGCGAGGTGGGCGCGATCCAGCTCGAGCTGATGCGCTCGTACGCGGCGAGCGACGTCGCGATCCTGCGGAAGGTTCGCGTGCCGAACGCGGTCCCGTACCTGTTCACCGCACTGCGGATCGCCGCCCCGGCGTCGGTGATCACCGCGTTCGTGTCCGAGTACTTCGGGGGCTCCCAGAACGGGCTCGGCAGCCGGATCGTCGGCAACATCGCGCTGTCGAACAACGCCGAGGCCTGGGCGTACGTGCTCGCCGCCTGTCTGCTCGGGCTCACCTTCTACCTCGTCGCGGTGGTGCTCGAACGGGTGGTCACGCCGGGCGGGGTGAGCGCTCGGGAGCGGGTTGGGGCATGATGTCGCATCCGTGGGGACGTAGGGCGGGGGATCCGCCCGGGGGAAAGGGGCATCACATGAGGGGGACGCGGTTCAGGCTGTTCGCGACCGGTGTGCTGGCGCTGGCGCTCGTCGCCGCGGCGTGCAGCGACGACGGCGGCGACGGGGGAACGACCGGTGGCGGTGGCGGCACGACGGGGTCGCGGCGACTGCTCGACGACCGACTCGGTCACCCTGCAGCTGCAGTGGTTCATCCAGTCCCAGTTCGCCGGCTACTTCGCGGCGCAGGACCAGGGCTTCTACGCGGACCAGTGCCTCGACGTGACGATCGCCGAGGGCAGCGTCGACATCGTGCCGCAGCAGCAGCTGGCCGACGGCGTGGCGGACTTCGCGATCGCGTGGGTGCCGAAGGCGCTCGCGACGCGTGAGGCCGGCGCGAACATCGTCGACATCGCGCAGGTGTTCCAGCGTTCGGGGACGCTGCAGGTCTCGTTCGTCCAGGACCGGGGATCACGTCGCCCACCGACTTCGCCGGCAAGACCGTCGGCAACTGGGGGTTCGGCAACGAGTACGAGATCTTCGCCGCGCTGACCGAGGCGGGCCTGGACCCGGCGTCGGACGTGACCCTCGTGCAGCAGGACTTCGACATGTCCGGGCTGCTCTCGGGCGACATCGACGCGGCCGAGGCCATGACCTACAACGAGTACGCGCAGGTGCTCGAGGCCGTGAACCCCGACACCGGCGAGCTGTACCAGCCGTCGGACTTCAACACGATCTCGTACGAGGAGGAAGGCGTCGGGATGCTCCAGGACGCGATCTGGGCCGACGGCGAGCGGCTCGCGACCGAGGACGCGTACCGGGACATCGCGGTGCGGTTCGTCACGGCGTCGCTGCAGGGCTGGGCGTACTGCCGCGACAACGTCGAGGCGTGCCGCGACCTGGTGGTCGCGCAGGGCTCGAAGCTCGGCGACAGCCACCAGCTCTGGCAGATGAACGAGATCAACAAGCTGATCTGGCCGGCCGCCAACGGCGTCGGCTTCATCGACCAGGCGGCGTGGGACCGGACGGCGGAGATCGCGCAGAACACCGCGAACCTGGACGGAAGCACGGTGCTCACGGCGCCGCCGGACTCCGGGGCGTACACGAACGACATCGTGACCCAGGCGCTCGCGAACCTGGAGGAGCTCGGCGTCGACACGACCGGCGACAGCTACCAGCCGATCGAGGTCACGCTGCAGGAGGGCGGCGCCTAACCAGCGCCGAGGCGGGACGGGCGGGCCGGAGCACGGCCCGCCCGTCTGGTCGTCCTCACCGCGCCTCTATCATCCGGACCGATGGCGCCCCTGCTGCTGCTGAACGCCGACGACGTCCGGAGCCTGATCGACCTCCCGGCGATGTTCGACGCGCTCGAACGCGCGCTCCGCGACCTGAGCGCCGGGAACAGCCTCCGTCCCCCCGCGCACGGTCGCCCGAACCCGCGACGGCTTCCTCGGGTCGATGCCGGGGTACCTGCCCGGGACGCTCGAGGCCAAGCTCGTCGCGGTCTTCCCCGGCAACCACGAGCGCGGGCTCCCCTCGCACCAGGCGCTGATCGCGATGTTCGACGAGGAGACCGGGGCGCCGCTGTGCGTGATGGACGGCACGGTCATCACCGCGGTCCGGACCGGGGCGACCGCCGCGGTGGCCGCCCGCGCGCTCGCCCGCGCGGACGCTCGGTCGCTCGCGATCCTGGGAGCGGGGGTGCAGGGCGCGTCGCACCTCGACGCGTTCCCGAAGCTGTTCGAGCTCGACGACATCCGCGTCGCCTCGCGCGACCCGCGGCACACCGAGCGCCTCGCCGGGTCCCATCCGCAGGCCCGAGCGGTCGGGTCGTTCGAGGAGGCCGTGCGGGGAGCCGACCTCGTGTGCTGCTGCACCGACGCGGAGGAGCCCGTGCTCTCGCACGCGTGGCTCGCGCCCGGCGCGCACGTGAGCTCGGTCGGGGTCGGGGCGGAGGTGGACGATGCAACCGTCCGCGCGTCGTCGATCTTCGTCGAGTGGCGCGGCGCGGCCGAGAACCCGCCGCCCACGGGTTCGGCCGAGCTCCAGGGCCTCGACCCCGCCTCGATCGCCGAGATCGGGGAGGTGCTCGCCGGCACGCACCCCGGCCGGCGCTCGGACGACGAGCTCACGCTCTACAAGTCGACCGGTCACGCGGTCGAGGACGCCGCCGCCGCGCGACAGGTCTTCGATCGAGCCACGGCCGAGGGCGTCGGCACGACGTTCGAGCTGTGAGGCCCGGGTCCGGCGGCGGCTGAGGCCGAGCCGCTACGCTGCCGCCGTGCGCGCCGACAACGACTTCCGACCGATCGAGACCGAACGCCTCCGCCTCCGCCGGTCCGCGCCCGAGGACGCCGACACGATCTCGGCGTACCGCAGCGATCCGAACGTGAACCGCCAACAGGGATGGGACCGCACCGATCCGGCGGGCGTCCTCGCGGACATCGTCGAGATGAGCGGTCGGTCGCCCGGGGAGCCCGGCGGCTGGGTGCAGTTCACGGTCGAGGAGCGGGACACCGGAAGGATCGTCGGCGATGTCGGGTTCGCGGTCGCGGACGGCGAACCGAACGTGATCAAGGTCGGCTACACGATCTCGCCCGGGTTCCAGGGGCTCGGCTACGCGACCGAGGCGATCCGGGCGCTCGTCGAGTACGCGTTCGACACGCTCGGGGCCGAGATCGTCCGGGCGCACGCCAGTGCCGAGAACGCTCCGTCGATCCGCGTCGCCGAGAAGGTCGGGATGCGCCTCGTCGAACGCGTCGAGTACCGCGAGGGCGACGAGGTCTGGCACGGGGTGCGGTACGAGGTCCGCCGCTGAGCCCGAACGACCGTCAGGAGCCGCCGGCGTCGCGTGCCTTGAACTCGTCGCAGGTGTCGTCGGCGTGGATCACGCCGCGGACGTAGCGGCACCCGCCGATCGATAGGCGCGGGAACATGAACTTGCACTCGGCGCAGCGGAACTTCGGGTTCTCGGCCTTGCGGTAGTTCGCCTGCGCCTTCGAAAGCCCTTGGACGCTCGGCACGGCGGTCCCGCCTCCCTAGTCGCGGTCGACGGCGCGTTGGAGCTGCGCCTTGGTCATCTTAGAACGTCCCTTCACATGCTTGTCCTTCGCCTCCTGGTACAGCTGTGCCTTCGTTCGGCCGCCGGGCCCGCGGTGCGAGCGCAGGCCGCCGCGCCGGCCTGACGAGATGTCCCGGGTCGAGGTCGGGCTCGATGTCCTGGCCTCGCCGGAACGGGCGCGCTCCTTGTTGACGGTTCGAGCGGCGATCTCCTCCGCGGTGTCCTCGTCGCGACCCCGCTGCTCGAGGCCCTCCTTGATGTGTTCGTACTGCCGTTCGCGCTTGGCGCTCCACGCCTGCTGCGGCATCCCGTCCTCCTTCCCACGCTCTGCTCGACCTTCGCCGGATGGGTACCCGTTCGCGTGGGTGTTCACGCCGCCCGGGTTGCCGGAGCGCGGCGGCCGCGATTAGCTGGGGCCGAAGGAGGAGCGATGGCGACCAAACAGGCACGGGTGAGTTGGAAGGGCGACCTGGAGAACGGCACCGGCACGATCGAGCAGGTGGGCAGCGGGGCGTTCGGACCGCTCGCGGTCTCGTGGCCCGCGCGGACGGGCGACGAGAGCGGGATGACGAGCCCCGAGGAGCTGATCGCCGCGGCTCATGCGTCGTGCTTCTCGATGGCGTTCTCGGCGCGGCTCGGCAAGGCCGGGTCGCCGCCGGACCGGCTCGAGGTCTCGGCGACGGTGACCTTCGTCCCGGGGACCGGGATCACGACGTCGGAGCTCGACGTGACGGGCGCCGTATCGGGGATCTCCGAGGAGGACTTCCTGGCGATGGCCGAGGACGCCAAGGAGAACTGCCCGGTCTCGGGCGCGCTGAAGGGCAACGTGCAGATCAGCGTGACGGCCCGGCTCGCGTCGTAGCTCGGGGCGGCTCAGCCCTTCGCGACGACCAGCCGGTCCGGGGCGGCCGACAGGATCCGCAGCACGCGCTCGGGCTCGCTCGAGGACGCCCGGGTCACCACGAGCGTGTCGTCGCCGGCCAGCGTCCATGTCCCGATGACCTCCTCGGGGCGGTCGGTCGGGCCGATGGCGGTCTCGACGTAGCCGCCATCGTGACGGAGCTCGAACCCCATCCGCCCGCGGGACGGGGGGAACGTGAAGTCGTCCGGACGGAAGACCATCTCGCCGGGCGTGTCCTCCTCATGCGAGTGGATCCATCGACGTTCGAGGGCCGCGCGATCGACGGTCATCTCGGCGAGCCTACCCCCTGCGTCCGCGACGCTAACGGCCGATCTTCGAGCGCGGCCCCGCGAGCGCGGCGTTCATCCGGGTGATCTGCCCCGGCGTGAACATCACCATCGCGGCGTCGTCGACGTAATCCATGTAGTTCATGAACATGTCGCCGTTCGGGCCGTTGTCGCAGCTGACGTGCGGGAACGTGGGCGTGCCGTAGTTCGGCAGCTGCGCGTTCGGCGTGTCCGAAACATGGTCGGTCCCGCTGCAGTCGTTCTCGTCACCCCAGATGTGGCGCAGGTTCAGCCAGTGGCCGATCTCGTGCGTCGCCGTCCGTCCGAGGTTGAACGGCGCCGTCGCGGTCCCCGACGTCCCGAACGCCGAATGCAGGATCACGACGCCGTCGGTCTTCGACGGCCCGCCCGGGAACTGCGCGTACCCGAGCAACCCCCCGCCGAGGTTGCACGCCCACAGGTTGAGGTACCGTCCGGCCGGCCACGCGGGGGCGCCACCCTCGGCCTTCGTCTTCACGCTGTCGTCCGCGCCGAACGACGTCCGGGTGGTCGCGGTCCGCGTGATCCCGGTGGTCGCCTTCCCCTTCGGGTCCTTCGTGGCCAGCGCGAACTGGATGTTGGCGTCCGCCACCAGGCCGCTCCACACCGAGGGCGTGGTGGTCGCGTCGGCGTTCGCGGCGCGGAAGTCCTTGTTGAGCACCGCGATCTGGCTCTTCACCTGCGCGTCGGAGATGTTCTCCTCGGCCTTCTTGGAGACGACGTGCACGACGACCGGGATCGTGATCAGCTGCCGCGCCACGCGCGCGGCCAGGCCCGAGGTGATGCTGCGCGCGGTGAACGACTCGATGCGGTTCTGGTTGGTCCGGAACGACGAGTAGAGCTCGGACAACCGCTCGTGGGCCTCCATCGAGCCGCACTGCCGTCTCCTCGGTCTGACCGGGGCCATCGCTCTCCTCCTCAGTTCGGCGCCACGGGGTGTGCTCCAGTCAAGGTTCGGGAGGCGGCGGCGGTCAATGCGCCGTTCCACCTACGGTCGGTGCAAGGCGGCCCGAGCGCAGGCGACGCCCGCGGCTATCGTGGGCGCATGCCGCTGACGTGCCCCGAGTGCTCGACCGCGAACCCGGACGAGGCTCGCTTCTGCCTGCACTGCGGCGCCCGGCTGGAGGCCCCGGCGACCCACGATCTCGAACTCCTTGAGCCGTACCTGCCCAAGGGGATGCTCGCCAAGCTCGAGGCGGCGCGCGTCGGGCGTTCGATGGAGGGGGAGCGCCGGGTCGTCACGATGCTGTTCTGCGACGTCAAGGGCTCGACCGCGATGGCCGAAACCCTGGACCCCGAGGAGTGGGCAGAGATCATGAACGGCGCGTTCGAGCGACTGATCGCGCCGATCTACCGGTACGAGGGCACGCTCGCGCGGCTGATGGGGGACGCGATCTTCGCGTTCTTCGGCGCCCCGATCGCGCACGAGGACGACCCGCAGCGCGCGGTCGCGGCGGGGCTGGACATCGTCGGAGGGATCTCGGCCTACCGTGCGGAGGTCGCGGCCGAGCGCGGCCTCGACCTGGACGTCCGCATCGGCATCAACACCGGCGAGGTCGTGGTCGGGCAGGTCGGGTCCGACCTCCGGCTCGAGTATTCGGCGATGGGCGATGCCGTGAACGTCGCGGCGCGGATGGAGCAGACCGCCGAGCCCGGCACGGTCCAGGTCACCGACGTGACGCAGCGACTGGTCGCGCACGGGTTCGATCTCGAGTCACGGGGACCCGTCGACGTCAAGGGCAAGTCGGAGCCGGTCCTCGCCTACCGGGTCGTCGGCCGCAAGGCGGGTTCGCGACCGGCGCGAGCCGTTCGCGCGGGTGGGCCACCGCTCGTGGGTCGCGAACGCGAGCTCGGGATCCTCGAGGACGCGATCGAGGAGGCGGTCGGCGGACGTGGGCGGTTGGTCGCGCTGGTCGGAGAGGCGGGGCTGGGCAAGAGCCGCCTGATCGAGGAGACGAGGAGCCGGTGGCGAGATCGGGCGCCCGCCGATACGCGGGGGGACGACATCCAGCGCCTGTGGGAGACGTGGCAGTGCGTCTCCTACGACACGACCCGGCCGTACGCGCAGTACCGCCGCATGCTGGCGGGGTTGTCCGGCATCGTGGACACGGATCCGCCGGAGGCCGTCCGAGACAAGCTCGCCGCCACGATCCCGTCCGACGAGCCCCAGTGGCTCGAGCCCCACCTGCGCGTGTGGCGCTCGCTCTTCGGCGTCCCCGAAGCGGACGAGGAGCCACTCGAGGGCGAGGCTTTCCGACGGGCGATCATGGAACTGGTCCCCGGGTCTACGCGCGCCTTCGGTCAGGAACCACGGCTGCTCGTGTTCGAGGACCTCCACTGGTGCGACGAGGCCTCGATGGACGTGCTGATCGAGACCGCCAAGCTCGTCGAGGAGCTGCCATGCCTGTTCCTGTTCTCCTTCCGACCCGACCGGGGGGCGTCGTCGTGGCGGCTCAAGCAGTGGCTCGAGACCGAGTACCCCCATCGTGCCGTCGAGGTCTCGCTGTCCCCGCTGACCCCGCAGGAGAGCGGCGCGTTGATCGACGAGCTGCTGCCTGACGAGGGCGAGGCGGTTCGGAACCAGATCCTCGAGCGGACCGAGGGCAACCCGCTGTTCGTCGAGGAGCTCGCCGCCGCCGTCGTCGAACGCGGATCCGACGGCGGGGCCGGGCTCACGATCCCTGCCACCCTGCAGGCGTTGATCACCGCCCGCGTCGACACCCTCGACGAGCCCACCCGGCGGACGCTGCAGCTCGCCTCGGTGATCGGGCGCTCGTTCCCCGAACCGATCCTGCGCGCGGTCGCCGACGACGACGAGGCCCTCGAGACGCAGCTGCGGGCGCTCGAGCGCATCGGGCTGATCAGCGAGACGACACGGATGCCCGAGCGCGAGTACGCGTTCCGTCACAGCCTCACCCAGGAGTCGACGTACGGCACGATCTTGGTGAGGACCCGTCGCGCGCTCCACCGACGCGTGGGCGAGGTGTTCGAGGACAGGTACGCCGACCGGATCGAGGACGTCGCGCCCTTGCTCGCCCGTCACTTCCAGGAGGCCGGCGATGACGAGCGGACGCTCCGGTACGCGACGATCGCCGGCGATCACGCGGCCGACCTGTACGCGAACGCCGACGCGGTGACCGTCTACGCGAACGCGATCGACGCCGCCGGACGGCTCGGCCGGTCCGAGGAACCACTCCGTCACCTGTTCGCGAGCCGAGGCAGGGCGCTCGAGCTCAGCGGACGCTACGACGACGCGGTCGCGAACGACGAGGCGTGGCGCTCGCTCGCCGAGGAACGCGGTGATCGATCGGCGGTGCTCGCCGCCGATCTGGCGCTCGCGACCCTGCATTCGACCCCGACGCCGAGGTTCGACGCCGAGCGAGGGCGCGCGCTCTCCGAACGCACGCTCGCGCTCGCTCGGGAGCTCGGCGATCGCCTGGCCGAATCCAAGGCGCTGTGGAACCTGATGATCCTGGACGTCTTCGGCGGCAAGAAGGATCTCCGCGATGCGGTGGACGCCGGCGAGCGCTCGCTCGCGATCGCGCGCGAGATCGGCGCTCGCGAGCAGATGGCCTTCACGCTCACGGATCTGTGGCGTCCCTACGCGGCGGTGGGCGATCTCGCGGCGTCACGCTCGTCCCTCGAGGAGGCGACGCCGATGTGGCGGGAGCTCGGCAACCTCCCGATGCTGAGCGAGAACCTCGCGAGCCTCTCCTCGCTCCGGCGTCTGGCCGGTGACGATGCCGAGGCGCTCGCGCTCGCCGAGGAGGGCTGCAGGATCTCGGAAGAGATCGGCAACCCGTGGGGTCAGGCGTACGGGTTGATCAACTCCTACGGCATCTTCTGGGATCGCGGTGACGTAGGCAGAACGATATCGTCGATGCGCGAGTGCGTCGTACTCGCCGAGCGCGCGAGCTTCGGTCTGCCGCAGGCCACGACGCGTGCGGAGCTCGCGACGGTCCACGCGAACCTCGGGGATCTCGAAGGCGCGCGGGAGCTGATCGATGTCGCGCTCGGCATCGCCGACGAGCGGCAACCGCTCGCCCGCCCGTACGTCATGGCGGCCGAGGCCGAGTTCCAGCTGCTGCGTGGCGATCTCGTCGCGGCCGAGGCCGCCGCCGAGCAGACCCACTTGGAGCTGCTCCCCGAGTCGATCCAGATGGCGGTCGTCCGGGCTCGCATCGTCGGGGCCGGAGACCAGCAGATCCGGGCCGCCGAGCTGGCGAGCGACATCGTCGATCGGCTCCGACGGCAGTCGGCTCGGCGCTTCCTGGACGAGGCGTTCCTCCTGCTCGGGACCTCGCTTCGCAAGAGGGGCGAGTGGGAGCCGGCCGAGGCGACCTTGCGCGAGGCGCGCTCGGAGGCCGACGCCCTCGGTCACCGTCGCGTCCAGTGGGAGATCCTTCGTGAGCTGAGCGTCGTGCGCGAGGCGAGGGGCGACCCGGGCGAGGCGAGCCGACTCCGCGACGAGGCCGGGCGCGTCGTCCTCGAGATCGCGGACACGATCGACGACGAGCGGCTCCGGGCGAGCTTCCTCGCGCGTCCGGAGGTGGAGACGGTCCTGCCGAAGCGGTAGGAGCGTTCGGAACCTACATCGGGAGCGCGAGGATCTCGGACGCGGTGAGCCCGCGACTGCCCGGCGACAACCGGAGCCCGATCATCCCGCGGGGGGCCTCGGACCACACGCCGTCCTTGAGGATGTCGACGCTGATCGCGCCTTCATCGGTCTCGTCGACGCGCAGCGTCTTGCCGAGCTCGGTCAGGTAGAAGTTCGTCGTCGCGTCCGGGTCGCGTGGGCGCATCTGTGCCTCCTCGTTCCTGAGGGGCGCTCACGGCCTTACGCAAACGGTCCCTGTGGGTGGTGCGTCACCTCATCATCTCACGTGGGGGTTCGCGCGTTCGTATCGCGTCCTGAGCCGGTCGTGTGCATCAGGGAAAGACGTACACTCCACGCAGACGCGACCCCCGTACCTGTCGGGAGAAGAGGACGCACGGGGATCGTGTCACCCGATCCGGTCCCATCTCGCTGGTTCCAGCGAAGGCCCGATGCCCGAGCGTCTCCGCTCGGATCTCGCTCACGTTGGCCTCGGTTGGTCAGGGGCACACGAGCAAAGGAGAACACCCATGAAGCACGTTCGTATCGCTACGTATGAGATCAAGAAGGGCTCCTTCCAGGAGCTCGCCGACGTCGCACAAGACGGGATGCTGCGCGAGTTCAGGAACCAGCCCGGGTTCATCAGGTACGGTCTTGCCGACTCCGGCGACCAGACCTGTCTCTCGGTCAGCCTGTGGGAGACACGCAAGGACGCCGATGCTGCGACCCGTATCTCCGAGACCTGGGACCGTGAGCACATCGCGGACCGCGTCGAGCTGAGGACGAATCAGGTCGGCGACCTTGCCTTCTACGAAGGCGTTCCCGCCAAGGTCTGATCGACCGTCACGGTCGTGGAACCGGCCCGCTTGTGCGATCCACGAGCGCGGCTGTGAGGAGAAGGGGACCCACCTCGGTGGGTTCCCTTCTTTCGTGCCAGGCTTGAGCCTGGGACCCGCGCCGCGGGCTCTGAGCGTTCGCGAGGGAGGGTCATGACCGCGACCGAAGGGGTCGTCGTGCTGATCGGACGCGTGCTCTTCGCGGCGTTCTTCATCCGATCCGGGATCGCGCACGTGCGGAAGCACGAGGGGATGATGGGCTACGCACGTTCCGCAGGGTTACCCTTCCCCGGGATCGGCGGCTGGCCGGCCGGCGTGTGGCTCCTGGCGGGCGCCGCATCGATCGCGCTCGGCATCTGGGCCGATCTCGGCTCGCTCATGATCGCGCTGTTCCTCGTGCTCGCGGCCCTGTTCTTCCATCGGTTCTGGACGATCCGCGACGACGAGCAACGTCAGACGCAGGCGAGCAGCTTCTACCGGAACGTCGCGCTGCTCGGCGCGTCGCTCGCGCTGTGGGGGTTCTTCGTGGCGTCCGGCGAGGCCGTTCGGTTCACGCTCACCGGTCCGCTGTTCTGATCGCTCGCTGTTCGGCGGACGACGTCAGACCTTCTCGACGGCGACCTTCTCGGTCCGGTCGACCGCGCTTCCGGTGGGGCCGGTCGAGGGTTGGGTCACCGCGATCCCTCCCTGCCTCGCAGCCTCGAGATCCTTGCGGCCGTTCCACTGAGGCAGCACGTCCGCGAACGACGGGGCGTCAGCCAACGCGAGATCGCTCGCCTCTTGGGCCCGGCGATGGACCACGATGGCGACGAACACGGCCAGCACCGCCACGGCGAGGGAGATCCAGACGAACGTGCCCGACAGGGCGATCGCCGACTGGACGAGTGCCAGTCCGGCGACGAGGGCGATCAGGACCGTCATCACCCTGCCCACGATGGACTTCGGCCAGTGGATCATGGCTGCCTCCTCGGTCTCAGGGAACCGGGAAAGGCAAGGTTGCGAGGCTGCTCGCGCGTGCGCCCCGTCTTGGGCGGTTCCACCAGTGGTGGAACCACCAGCCTAGCACCATGGGCGCCGGGTACCGAGCGGTTGTGCGTGGGGCGTTCGTCCCATTGCGTGTTCGGACAACGTGGCGTAGCGTGAGCGAGCGGACCCCAGGATCTTGGCCCGCGAGCGCTTGCTGACCGGGCGCATCGGAGCCCAGAGACTCGCTCCCAGGCCGGAGGGCGATCGTCCTCCAGGAAGGGAGCCGCGATGCTGGTTCCCTCGGAAGCCTTCTCCGTTCACGCCGAGCCGTCCAACGGCACCGCTCACCTCCGCCTGTCTGGGCGCTTCGACGTGGCTGCGGTCGTGGCGCTCGACGATCTGATCGGCCAGACGCAGCGGCTCGATGTCGTCATGGACCTCGGCGACGTCACGTTCATGGACGGCGCCGCGTGGCTCGCGGTGATGGACTTCGAGCACCGGGCGCACGACTGGGGCAAAGAGGTCCGGCTCGTCAACGCGCCGTCGCACGTCCGCAGGATCTTCGAGCTCACGGCGACCGAGTACCTGCTCTCGGACACCGATCGGGTCGACGAACGGGCGGCATGCCAGGCGGACCGCCCCGATGAGGTGATCGGAGGTGACCATGGACCGGATCACGTCTCCTCCCGCGTTCGAAGGGCTCCGCGCCGAAACCGAGCGCCTCGTCCGCCAGGGGAGCGATCTCCCGGCGTTCCAGGAACGAACCTGCGCGCACTGCGGGGAGCTGACGACGTTCGCGCTGCAGGATCGGGCGGGCTGGTACGCCTGCCTCTCGTGCGGCCGGTACGCCTGAGGCGCGCGACCGAGCCCCTCTGCCGGGCCTCGATGTGACCGACGACGTCCCCGGTGCGCCGTTGCAGGACGAACCTGGGGTTGCCGCGCCCAAACGCAGGAGTCCGGTGTGGCGCGTCGTCCAGATCCTGCTCGCCGTCGCGGTCGTCGCGATCAGCTTCTTCTACGCGATCCCCAAGATCGCGAGCTACTCCGAGGTCTGGACCGAGATCAAGGACATGACGCCGCTCGAGATCGGGTTCCTGCTGGCGGCGACCGCGCTGAACCTCGTCACCTACTGGTGGGCGAACATGGTGTCGATCCCGAACCTCGGCCTGTGGCAGGCCGCGGTGAACAACCAGACCTCGACGACGGTCGCGAACACGATGCCGGGCGGCGGCTACATCTCGATCGCCGTGAGCTACGAGATGTACCGCGCCTGGGGCTTCTCCAAGACGGACGTCGGCCTGTCGGTCGCCGTGACCTCCGTCCTGAACATCTTCGCGAAGCTCGCGCTGCCGGCGATCGCGCTGCTGTTGATCATCGTGACCCACCGCGCGAGCGGGTCGCTGGTCGGTGCGTCGATCGTCGGGATCGTGATCCTGGCCGCGGCGGTAGTGCTGTTCGGGCTCCTGATGTGGAAGAAGCGGTTCGCGAGGGCGATCGGGTCCGGCCTCGGCCGGGCGGCGACGTGGGTCGCGCGCCGGTTCGGCCGTTCGCGGACGTTCGACTGGGGCGAGGCCGCGGTCCGGTTCCGGCGGAACACGATCGACTTCCTCGTCGAACGCTGGTTCTGGCTGACGAGCACCACGCTGATCAGCCATCTCTCGCTGTACCTCGTGCTGCTGCTCGCGCTTCGCTCGATCGGCGTGTCGGATGCCGAGGTGAACTGGGCGCAGGTGCTCGGCGTGTTCGCGTTCGGAAGACTGCTGACCGCGCTCCCGATCACGCCGGGCGGGCTCGGGATCGTCGAGGTCGCGTACATCGGCGGACTGATCCTCATGGGCCGTGGTCACACGGACGTGCCGGCGGACGTCTTCCACGCGCAGGTGACGGCGGCCGTCCTGGTGTTCCGAGCGCTCACCTACGGGATCCAGATCCCGCTCGGTGCGCTCACGTACGTGATCTGGCGGAGGAACACGAGCTGGCGCAAGCCGTCGCCCGTGGCCGCCTCGGTCCCCTGACGTTCACGGCTCAGGTCGTCTCGAGGGTCCCCTCGAGGAACGCCGCGGCCACCTCCGTCAGACGCAGCCGCGCGAGCGACAGGTAGTGCCCGTCGACGAGATCGCGCACGGACGCCCAGGCGTCGCGCAGCATCGCGACCGTCGCCGGGTACCCGGGGTGCGTCGACAGGCCCGACAGCACCTGGACGTCCGGCTTGACCGCTCTCGCGCGGCGAACCGTCTCCGCGACGAACGCGCGGTAGCGGTCAGGCTCGCGCTGGAGCGTCTGCGCCTGCGTCTCGATCACGTCGGCGTTCGCGGCCGCCACCTCGACGATCCCCGAGCGGAGGTAGGCGGACTCGCGCGTCTCGCCGCCCGTCGGCGCGTGCGGGCTCCCCGGGACCGACACGAGATTCGGATGGGGGGTGATCAGCACGGTGGAGCCGAGCGAACGAGCGAGCTCGCCGAAGGTCTGGATCGACGCGTGCGGGTCGAGCCGTTCGTCGAGCGGTGTGGCGTCCCAGTGCTCCGGGTCGTACATCGCGACCTCGACGTCGTCCTCGATCGCGCCGTTCGCGACGTCCTCCGCGAACCGAGCCGAGCTCGCCCACGACCGACCGGTCGTGGCTCCCGGCCAGCCACCGAGCGCGATCGCATCCCGTGTTCCGAAGACGCGGGCGGCGAGGTCGTGGTCGATCTCGGCGATCGCTCGGATCGTTCCCGCGGCCGTCACCCAGCGTGCTCCCATGTCAGGCGATCGGGCGGGGACCGGTGGCACCGGGGTCGAGCCACTCGAGCTCGAACAGGCGCTCGTACCGCACGACGATGTCGCCCGCGACCCACAGGTCCGACGTCCACTCCGATCCCTGGCCGGAGTCGAGCGCGGTGAAGCGCCACCGTGTCGCGTCGAACGTGCCGACGGGCGTCCCGACCCGTTCGTCGCCCACGAGCTCGTAGCGCTGGCGGACGCGGCTCGGCTCGAGCGCGACCGGTTCGAGGTAGACCACGTCGATCTCGGCGGTGCCCGTGAGGCGGTGCGTCGTGATCGCGTTCGTGGTGGGCGTGAAGTAGTCGAGGTGGACGTCGGGGCCGTACGCGATCTCGATCGGCCGGCGGTCCCGGAACCCCTGCAACGTCTCGCCGCCCGGCGTGGGTTCGAGCAGGAGGTCGTGCTCGCCCGTGTCGATCCGGACGCGGGCGAGCCGCCACGACGCGTCCACCGCGAAGTCCAGCGTCTCGGCGTGCGGCGACGGGTCCGCGGTCTGGACCTGGCTGAACGAACGCCAGCCCATCGGACCGGGGGCGCACCGGAACTCCTCGGTCCCGACCGGCTCCCCGTCGTCCAGCACGGTGTAGCGACCGAACGGCATCCGCTCAGCGTATCGGCGCGTTCGACGTCCGGTGCGTCCCAGCAGGGCCACGCGTATCGTGAGCTCGGTGGAGGGGACGGCGGCGAGCGATCCGGAGCGGGGCGTCCAGGCCGTGCACGGCGCCGCCGGTCTCCGGGTGCTGGTGTCGTTCGCGGCGGGTCTCGCGGCGTTCGCCGTCTCCTGGCTCGCGACGCCGTGGCAGACCGCGGCGCTGATCGGATGGAACGTCGCGGCGACCGTCTTCATCGTCTGGGTCTGGCTGATCGTCCGGGGGATGGACGGCGAGGCCACCGCGAGGCATGCGGTGACCGAGGACCTCTCGCGATCGACGGCCGACCTCGTCCTGATCTTCGCGAGCGTGATCAGCCTGATCGGCGTGGGGCTCTCGCTGCTCGAGGCGTCCGACACCGGCGGCTTGGCCAAGGCCACGATCGTCGGAGTGGCCTCGGTGAGCGTGATCCTGTCCTGGGCGACCGTCCACACGGTGTTCACGCTGCGCTACGCGAGGCTCTACTACGCCCGCGGAGGTGGCATCGACTTCAACGAGGACCGCGCGCCCGGCTACATGGACTTCGCGTACCTGGCGTTCACGATCGGGATGACGTACCAGGTCTCGGACACGTCGATCGGCTCGAGGGACATCCGCCGCACCGCCCTGCACCACGCGTACATGTCGTACCTGTTCGGCACCGTCGTCGTCGCGATGACGATCAACGTCGTGGCGGGATTGTTCAGGCGTTAGCCGCGCGCGTGCCGCTCGTCACATCGGGCTGACGAGCTGGAAGTAGTTGTCGTCGGGGTCGGCGAACGTGGCGACCGACATCTCGGGTGCCTCGGCCGCGTCCCCCGTGTCGGGTGCATAGGGCTCCTGGATGACCCTCGCGCCGGCGGCCTTCAGGCGTTCGAAGTCGCCCTTCACGTCGGCGCTCTCGATGTTCCAGATGACCCGCCCCGAGCTCGGGTTCTTGCCCTTGACCTCGCTGTGCTGGGAGACGGTGAACCCGCCGGTGCCGAGCTGCCACCAGGTGTACCCGCCCTCGCTCCCGGACGGTGCGCCGAAGAGCTTGGTGTAGTAGTCCACCAGGGGCTTCGGGTCCTCGCTCCCGATCAGGACGCTGTTCAGGTTCATGCGGTCCTCCTTCCTCCTCGGGGCATCGACCCCTCGTGAGCAGGCTATCCCCGTTCCGTCGGTCTCTTGAACCCAGACGGAGCAGGTGGGCGGAACTCATCGGCGAGGCCGTCAGGTGAGCGCGAGGACCAGCACGGTGAGCACGGCCGCGGGGATCTCGACGATGGCGGCGAGCGCGGCGAAGAACGACGCGATCAGGATCGCCGGCCGCAGGGCGATCGTGACGGCCGCATACGGCGAGAGGGCGTCCCGGGACCCGAGGACCACGCGCCCGAGGCGGACCAGCGACGCGAGAACGCCGAGGATGCCTCGCCGTTGCGAGCCACGAGGTGGCTCGCGCAGGTCGCGCGCGCGATCCCGGAGATCGGCCGGGAGCGCCCGGGTGCGTTCGGGCAGTCGGGCGAGGTCGCGGAGGCCCGCGACGAACAAGAGCAGCACCGCCGCGGGCGCGAGCAGCATCGCGAGCACCACGACGCGCACGACCCACTCGTCCGTTCGGGGCGGCGGGGTGTCGGCGACCCACACGAGCCAGCCGATGGAAACCGCGGCGGCCGAGGCGATCGCGAGGAGCGTGAGGCCCCGGAGGACCAGTGACGCGATGTCGAGCACGCGGCGCAGGGCGGCCGAGGCTCGATCGTTCCTCGTCGTCGTCCTCGGCCCGTCCATCTCGGTTCGTCTACCCACGGAGCCCGGGCGCCGAACGGCAGGACCCGTCACCAAGGAACGCCGGCGGCCGACGCGAGGAACGTCATCAGCGGCGAGATCCGCTCGCAGTCCTTGACGAACGTCGCCATGAAGGTCGTCGAGGTGACCTGCTTGTCCGTGAGCCGGACCGACCCCGTGAAGCTCTTGCGCTTGATGTCCTCGATCATGGGGTGATCCGCGTCGAACCCGCGGGGCGGACGCTTGAGCGTCTCCTCGGAGTGGTCGAGCTTCCCGCGGGCCTTCGACCACTCCGTGGGCTTGTCCGCGATCCGCTGCCGGATCGCCTGGAGGACCTCGGGCTCGGGCATCCACATCCCGCCGGCGACGAAGCACTCGCCGGGCTCCAGATGCAGGTAGTAGCCGGGGCCGTGGACGCCCTTGCCGCCGAGCTGGAAGTGCGCGCCGGCGTGCGTCTTGTACGGGCTCTTGTCCTTCGAGAAGCGGACGTCGCGGTGGATCCGGAACAGCGACCCGCCGGACGGCCGCGGATCGGCGACGAGGTTCGGGCTGATCGTGCGCAGCTCGGGCCCGACGTCCGAGATGAAGTCGAGGAACGGCTGCCGGAGCGACCGCTCGTAGCGTTCCTTGTGCTCGTTGAACCACGCTCGGTCGTTGTGGCGCTTCAGGTCACGCAGGAACGCGAGCGCGTCGTCGTCGAAGTACCTCATCCCATACCTCCGCGGCTCACCCTTCCGGGACGATGCCATGATGGCAGCCCCGACGGACATGGGGAGAGACGCAGCAGATGGCGATCACGGACGAACGGACCTTCGGCGGACAGACGCTGGTGGCGCCGCTCCGCCGCGTGCTCGTCCGCGCCCCCCAACCCGCAGCGCTGGCGCGGTGGCGCGCGTTCGGGTGGCGCGCCGAACCCGACCCCGCGATCGCCGCCGAACAGCACGAGGCGCTCTGCGAGCTCCTCCGCGGAGCCGGCGCCGAGGTCGTCTACGCGGCCGCCGACGTCGCGGACGATCCCGACGCGGTCTACGTGTTCGACCCGGTGATCGTGTCCGACCGCGGCGCGCTGCTCCTTCGGCCGGGCAAGGAGGGCCGTCGCGTCGAGCCGACGGCGATCGTCGAGGACCTGCGGGCGCTCGGCGTGCCCATCGCGTTCGAGATGCGGGAACCGGCGACCGCCGAGGGCGGCGACACGATGTGGCTCGACGAGCGCACGCTCCTGGTCGGCCGCAGCTACCGGACCAACGACGCCGGCATCGATGCGCTGCGCGAGGCGCTACCCGATGTCGAGGTGCTCGCGTTCGATCTGCCGCGGGTGGAGGGGCCCGACGCCTGCCTGCACCTGTTGTCGTTGCTGTCGCCGCTCGACGTGGACCTCGTGGTCGCCTACCCGCCGCTGATGCCGATCCGGCTGCTCGAGCTGCTTGCCGAGCGCGAGATCGCGATCGTCGAAGTGCCCGAGGAGGAGTTCGCGTCGATGGGACCCAACGTCCTCGCGCTCGCCCCCCGCGTCGCCGTGGCCGTCGACGGCAGTCCCGAGACGCGCCGCCGGATGGAGGCGGCGGACGTCGACGTCGCGGTGTTCGAGGGCTCGGAGATCGCGCACAAGGGCGAGGGCGGCCCCACCTGTCTCACCCGGCCGTTGCTCCGCGGCTGACGCGGGGATTCGAACGCGGGCCGGCAGGGAACGAGGAAGCCATGGCCAAGGTGGTCGTGAACACGAACGTGACGCTCGACGGCGTGATGCAGGCGCCGGCTGGCCCCGACGAGGACCCGCGTGGCGGGTTCGAGCACGGCGGGTGGGCGACCCCGTACTTCGACCAGGTGATGGCCGAGCAGGCCGGGCAGGGGATCGCGCAGGGCGGGGCGTTCCTGTTCGGGCGGCGCACCTACGAGCACTTCGCCTCGGTCTGGCCCCATCAGCCCGACGACGACATGTTCGCGAAGGTCCTCAACGGGCGGACGAAGTACATCGCGTCACGGACGTTGGAGGAGCCGCTCGAGTGGGAGAACTCCGCGCTGCTGCACGGTGACGCGGCCGACGCCGTAGCCGAGCTGAAGCAGCAGCAGGACAAGGACCTCGTGATCCTCGGGAGCGGTGAGCTGATCCGCTCGCTGATGCCCCGCGGCCTGATCGACGAGTTCCGTCTGCTGATCCACCCGCTCGTCCTGGGCTCGGGCCGCCGCCTGTTCACGGACGACGGGACGTTCGCCACGCTCCGGCTGGTCGACACCACCACGACGACGACCGGCGTGGTGATCGCCACGTACGTACCGGGCGAGTCACCGGCGCAACGGCCCGCCTGAGCCCTCGGCGTCGCTGCGGGCCCACGTAGACTCCGTCCCGTGGAGGTCCGCAAGACGGTCACGGTGCTGTTCGCGGACATCTCCGGCTCGACCGCGCTCGGCGAACGGCTCGACCCGGAGTCCCTGCGCGGCATCATGTCCCGCTACTTCGAGGAGATGCGCTCGGCGATCGAGCAGCACGGCGGGACCGTCGAGAAGTTCATCGGCGACGCCGTCATGGCCGTGTTCGGCGTGCCGACGGTCCACGAGGACGACGCGCTCCGCGCGGTGCGCGCCGCGTCGCAGATGCGCGAGATCCTCGCGACCCTGAACGCCGAGCTCGAGCGCGACTTCGGCGCCCGGCTCCAGATCAGGATCGGGATCAACACGGGCGAGGTCGTCGCCGGCGACGCCTCCGCGGGCGAGACGTTCGTGACGGGCGACACGGTGAACGTCGCCGCGCGGTTCGAACAGACCGCCGAGCCCGGCGAGATCGTGTTCGGCGAGGAGACGCACCGGCTGGTCCGCGACGCCGTGCAGGTCGAGCCCGTCGAGCCGCTCGAGCTCAAGGGCAAGTCCGACCGGGTCCCCGCGTTCCGTCTCGTCGACGTGACCCCCGGCGCGCCGGCGTTCGCGCGGCGGTTGGACTCGCCGCTCGTCGGACGCGAGGAGGAGCTCGGACGCTTGCGAGCGGCGTCTTCGACGAGGCGGTCGCGGAGCGCGCATGCCGGATGATCACCGTCCTGGGCGACGCCGGGCTGGGCAAGTCGCGCCTGGTGACCGAGCTCGTCGCGCGGGTCGGCGATCGGGCGCGAGTGCTGTGGGCCCGATGCCTCCCGTACGGCGAGGGCATCACCTTCTGGCCGGTCGCCGAGCTGGTCAAGGAGGCCGCCGCGATCGACGAGACGGACGCGCCGGACGCCGCGCGCTCCAAGCTGCGCGCGCTCGTCGCGGACGCGGAGGACGGCGCCGAGGTCGCCGGACGCGTTTCGGACGCGATCGGGCTCGGCGAGGACGGCGCGGCAGGCGGCGACATCCAGGAGACCTTCTGGGCGGTGCGCCGCCTGCTCGAGATCCTCGCGGCGGATGCGCCGCTCGTCGTGCTGTTCGAGGACATCCACTGGGCCGAGCCGACCTTCCTCGACCTGCTGCAGTACGTCACGAGGTTCAGCGCGGAGCATCCGCTGCTCCTCGTCTGCACCGCCCGCCCCGACCTCCGCGAGACCCGCCCGGACTGGAACACCCTGGGCGAGACGATCGTCCTCGAGCCGCTCAGCCAGGACCAGAGCGCCGACCTGATCGCGAACCTGCTCGGGCTCGGTCGGGCTCCCCGCCGACGTCCAGGCGCGGATCACCGACGCGGCCGAGGGCAACCCGCTGTTCGTCGAGGAGATGCTCCGCAAGCTGATCGACGAGCGGCTGCTCGAACGCGACAACGGGCACTGGTCGGCGCGCGGCGATCTCTCGGAGGTCGCGGTCCCCGGCACGATCAACGCGTTGCTCTCGGCGCGGCTCGATCAGCTGGAGCTCGAGGAGCGCGCGGTGATCCAGCGAGCCTCGGTCGTCGGCAAGGTCTTCTGGTGGGGCGCGGTGACCGAGCTGTCACCGGAGGACGACCGCCCGCGCGTCGGCTCGCACCTGCAGACGCTCCTGCGCAAGGAGCTCGTGCACCCCGATCGGTCGGGGTTCGCGGGTGAGGACGCGTTCCGGTTCAGCCACATCCTGGTCCGCGACGCGGCGTACGGTTCGATGCCGAAGCGATCGCGGGCGGACCTGCATCAGCGCTTCGCCGGCTGGCTCGAACGCAAGGCGGGCGACCGGATCGCCGAGTTCGAGGAGATCGTCGGCTACCACCTCGAACACGCGTACCGCTACGAGGCCGAGCTCGGACCGGTCGACGACGAGGCGCGCGCGGTCGCGGAGGCGGCCGCCGAACGGCTCGCCGCGGCCGGGCGCCGCGCGCTCGCGCACTGGGACGTCTCGGCGACCGTGAACCTGCTGTCCCGCGCCGTGGATCTGCTCCCGGAGGCCGACCCTCGCCGCCTCGACCTGCTGCCCGACCTCGGCATGGCGCTCGCGCAGTCGGACATCCCGCGGGCGGACGCCGTGCTCGCCGAAGCGATGGAGGGCGCCCGGAAGGCGGGCGATGCGCAGCTCGAGTCGCGCGCCGGCGTGCGTCGGTTGTTCGCCCGACTGCTGCTCGACCCCACGATCAACCAGGCCGAATCGCTCCTGGAGGCCGAGCGGTACGTCGAACGGTTCGGGATGTGGGAGGACGACGCCGGCCTCGCCGAAGGGCTGAGCCTGGTCGGCATGATCCGGTTCTGGCAGGGCCAGGCGGCGACGAGCGAGTTGGACTTCGAGCGGGCGCTCGGCCATGCGAGGGCGGCCGGGGATCGAAGGCAGGAGGGCGAGATCCTGCGGCGGCTCGCCCTGGTCATCGACGTCGGGCCGACCCCGGCCGAGGAGGGGATCGGGCGCTTGGAGGCGATCCTCGCCGAGAGCCGCGGCGATCGCCGGGTGGAGATCGGCGCGGCACGAGCGCGCGCCGAGCTCGAGGCGATGCGCGGCGACTTCGACGCGGCCCACGCGTTCGTGGCGCACGGCAAGGCGCTGGCACGGGAGCTCGGCGACCAGGTCGCGCTGGCGGCGGTGCATCGTGACGCGGGGCTCGTCGAGATGCGGGCCGGAGATCCGGTCGCGGCGGAGCGGGAGATGCGTCCGGGGTTCGAGATCCTCGAGCGGATCGGCGATCTCGGCCATCTCTCGAGCTCGGCCCCCGACCTCGGAGACACCTTGTACGAGCAGGGGCGCTACGACGAGGCTCTGCAGCTCTCCGAGTTCGCCGAAGGGATCACGATCGAGGGCGACCAGGATGCCAGCATCCGAGGGCTGATGTTGCGTGCCAAGGTGTTCGCACGACGTGGTCGGTTCGAGGACGCCGAGGCGCTCGCGAGCGAGGCGGTGGGTCTGGCCGCGGCAACGGACTATCTCGAACTGCATGCCCGCGCGCTCCTGAGTCAGACGGAGGTGCTCCGGCTCGCCGGCCGACCCGGCGAGGCGGCACCGGCGATGCGGGATGCGCTCGAGCTGTTTCGGCGGAAGGGGAACGTCGTCGAGGAGGCCCGAGCCGCAGCCCTACTGGAGGAGCTCGGATCCTGAGCGGTCGCGCTCAGGGCTCCCGGATGTCGGCTCGCTTCGCGAGCGACTCCGTCCTTGCGGCATCGAGCGCGCCCGATCCGGGGAGCTCGGCGTTCGCGGCCGCCGCCCCGAGCGCGAGCCCGAGCGCTCCCGGCAAGGGATCTCCGCGCTCGAGCCCGACGACCAGGCCCGCGAGGAACGCGTCCCCGCTGCCGACCGGGTACCGCCCCCGCTCGTAGAGCACGCCCTCGTACCGGGTGCCGTCGGGAGCCGCCACCGTGACCCCGTCCGCCCCCCGGGTCACGATCCCGGCGTGGCCGTTCCCGCCCGCGAGCTCCCGGAGCTGCGCCGAAGCGGCCAGCGCCTCCTCCCGGGTGCCGGCGGGTTCGGCGAGCAGCCCGGCAGCCTCCGCGGCGTTCACCTTCACGATCTCGGGTTCCGCCTCCAGGGCGAGACGCAGCAGCTCGCCCTCGGCGTCCAGCGCCACGCGCATCCCCGCCGCTCGCGCCTCCGCAACCAGGTCGCGGTAGCCCTCGTCGGAGAGCCCCTGCGGGATCGAGCCCGAGATCGTGAGCCAACCCCCGGGGCGGAACAGCCGGCTCGCGGCCTCCGTCAGCTCGGTCCACGCAGCCTCAGGCGCGACCGGACCGTGTTCGTAGAACTCCGTGAGATCGCCCGCGGTCCGGTCGGCGACCGACAGGGACGAACGGTTCTCACCGTGGGTCCAGACGAACGCGCCGCCGATCCCCTCGGCCTGCAGGGTCTCCTCGAGCCATCTCCCCGCGTGACCGCGCAGGATCGCGGCGACCCGCACGTCGCCGCCGAGCCGGTGCGCGGCGCGGGCCGCGTTCAGCCCCTTCCCGCCGGCGGTCTGGACGAACCCGAGCGGACGGTGGATCCTCCCGACCACCAACCGCTCGACCTCGAACAGCTTGTCGATCGAGGGGTTCGCGGCCACGCACACGATCACGCCGGGAACGTTACCCGTCGAGGTCGACGCCCCGCTCGGTCGGGTGCCAGACTCGCGGCGTGGCGAAGGTCACGATCATCGGCGCGGGCAGCGTCGAGTTCACGAGGGGGATCCTCGCGGACCTGTGCGCGTACGAGGAGCTGCACGGGACGCTCGAGATCGCCCTCCACGACATCGACGCCGAACGCCTGGCCTACGCGCTCCTCGCGGCCGACCAGCTCGTCGAGCGCTCGGATGCCGGGTACCGGGTCTCGGCGCACGAGTCGCGGGCGTCCGCGTTCGACGGCGCCGACTACCTGATCAACGAGATCCAGGTCGGCGGGTACCCGGCGACGCGGACCGACTTCGATGTCCCGAAGACGTTCGGGCTGCGCCAGACGATCGGCGACACGATCGGCATCGGTGGCATCATGCGCGGTCTCCGCACGATCCCGGTCATGATCGAGATGGCCGACGAGATGGTCGAGCGGTGCCCCGAAGGCCTTCTGCTCAACTACACGAACCCGATGGCGATGGTGCCCTGGGGCATCTGGAGCGGTTCCCGCCTGCCCGCCGCGAACGTCGTCGGCGTCTGCCACAGCGTCCGCGACACGCACGCGTTCCTCGCGCGGACGGTCGGCGTGCCGCTGGAGCGGGTCGAGTTCCGGACCGCGGGCTTCAACCACCAGTGCTTCGTCTACGTGTTCCGGGACCGCGAGACCGGCGAGGACCTGTATCCGCGGCTGCGCGCGATCGTCGAGGCCGACCCCGAGGGTCTCGGGCGTCGGGTGCGCGTCGAGCTGTTCCGGCGGTTCGGGTACTTCCCGACCGAGTCCTCCGAGCACAGCGCCGAGTACGTGCCGTGGTTCCTGCACCACGACGACCAGATCGAGCGGTACCGGATCGAGGTCGACGAGTACCTGCGTCGCTCCGAGGACAACCTCGCCGAGTGGGAAGGGGTCAAGCGCGCGCTCGATGCCGACGAGGAGCTCGAGGTCGAACGCAACGACGAGCTCGCGAGCCAGTTCGTCCGGGCGCTCGAGACCGGCGCCGAGACCGAGCTGTACGGGAACGTCCGCAACGACGGGTCGATCGAGGGCCTGCCCGACGACGCCTGCATCGAGGTGCCGATGCGGGTCGGTCGCGACGGCGTCGAGCCGGCGCGGTTCGGCGCGATCCCGCCGCAGTGTCTGGCGCTCAACCGGACGTTCCTGGGCGTCGTCGAGCTCACGGTCCGCGCGGTCGTCGAGGGCTCGCGCGAGCTCGTCTACCAGGCCGCGCTCGTCGATCCGAACACGGCCGCGACCCTCACGGCCGAGGCGATCGTCGAGATGGTGGACGAGCTGATCGACGCGCACGGGGACCTGATCCCCGAGCCGATCCGCCGCGGCTAGCCCGTCGCGACCGTCACGGCGACGCCGGCGGCCGTCAGCTCGCCGAGCGTCGCCGCGGGGGCATCTCCGTCCGTGATCAGCTCGTCGACCGCGTCGAGCGCGCAGATCTGCGCGAACGCGACCCGGCCCAGCTTGGAGCTGTCGGTCACGACGACCACCGATCGAGCGCGTTCGATCATCGTCCGGTTGGTGTGGGCCTCGATCTCGTGGTGGGTGGTGAGCCCCGCCTCGAGCGAGATGCCGTCGACGCCGACGAACGCGACGTCCAGGTTCAGGCGTTCGAGCGCCTGCTCGGCGACGGGCCCCACGAGCTCGTAGGACTCGGGCCGAGCCGTCCCGCCCGTCACGACGAGCTTCAGGTCGGCGCGGATCGCGAGCTCGCCCGCGATGTTGAGGGCGTTGGTGACGACGGTGATCCCGCGCCGGTCCGAGATCGCCCGCGCGACCTCCGTCGTCGTCGTCCCGCCCGTCAGCCCGACCACGGCACCGTCGGCGACGCGCGTCGCGGCCTCCGCGGCGATCCGCTGCTTCTCCGCCTGGTGGCGCGCGGCCTTGTAACGAAGTGGCAGCTCGTACAGGACGTCGTGCGCGACCGCGCCGCCGTGCGTGCGCGAGAGCATCCGCTGCTCCTCGAGGAGCTGGAGATCGCGCCGGACCGTGGCCGCCGAGACGCCGAGACGTTCGACCAGCGCGGTCACGTCGACCGTGCCATCGGCCGCGAGAGCCTCCAGCACGGCCGCCACCCGTTCGGTCTGCCGCATCGAGCGCGAGCATACCCCCGTCATGCGCGGTTCCGGCCGAGCCGCGCTTGACCAGATGCTCGTTCGTGATCTAGTTTGCCCCGGAATGAGCGCGATCGCGCAGGAGGTCGAGAGCCAGCCCGCGTGCTGGAAGCTCGCCGCGGAGCTCGCGGCTCCGCTCCGCGACGAGCTCGGCGCGCCCGGCCGCCGGGTCGCGGTCGCCGGTTGCGGTACCTCCCTCTACGTCGCCCGCGCGTTCGCGGCGCTCCGCGAGGCGAGCGGGAAAGGGGAGACGGACGCCTTCCCCGCCTCCGAGTTCCCGAGCTATCGCTCGTACGACCGCGTCGTGGCGATCAGCCGGAGCGGCACGACCACCGAGGTCGTCCAACTCCTCGAGCGCCTCGGCGACGTGCCGCGGACCGTCGTCACCGCGGATCCCTCCTCGCCGGTCACGTCGCTGGCCGAGACGACGATCGCCCTGGACTTCGCCGACGAGCGCTCGGTCGTGCAGACGCGGTTCGCCACGTCGGCGCTGGCACTGTTCCGGGCGCACCTCGGTCAGGATCTCGAGCGGGCGGTCGCCGACGGCGAACGCGCCCTGGCTCAGCCGCTCGAACCCGAGCCGACCGGGTTCGAGCACGTCGTGTTCCTCGGCCACGGTTGGACCGTCGGGATCGCCGAGGAGGCCGCCCTCAAGCTCCGGGAGGCGACGCGGACGTACAGCGAGGCATACCCCGCCATGGAGTACCGACACGGACCGATCAGCCTCGCCGACGAGCGATCGCTCGTGTGGATCCTCGGCTCGCCCGACCCGGCCCTCGCCGACGACGTCCGGGCGACCGGCGCCACCGTGCGCGTGGCCACGCTCGACCCGATGGCCGAGCTCGTCCTCGTGCACCGGATGGCGATCGCGCTCGCCGAGGCAAAAGGCCTGGACCCCGACCGTCCCGCGCACCTGACGCGCTCGGTGGTGTTGCCCTCGTGACCCGTTCCCGAACCCACGACCGGAGGTGCTCCTCGTGACACGACGACTGTTGGTGATCCTCGCCGCGCTGGGTCTGCTGGCCGGCGCCTGCACCGGGGGTGACGACGAGAGCTCGCCGACGGGCGAGACGCCGTCGGGTCCCGTCACGCTCACGTTCTGGCACGGCTACACCGACGCCGAGGCCGACTCGCTCAACGCGCTGCTCGACACCTGGAACTCGGAGAACCCCGACATCCAGATCGAGCCGCTGTTCGTGAACAACGACAAGGCGCTGCAGAAGCTCACCGTCGCACTGCAGGGCGGCGAGCCGCCCGACATCACGTACCAGTACGGATCGTCGCTCCCGCAACTGGCCGCGGCCCCCGGCCTCGTCGACCTCACCGACTGGGTCCAGGGCCCGGAGGTGAACTGGGAGGACTTCGTCGCGGGCGCCCGGGACGCCGCGACCTTCGAGGACAAGGTGCTCGGCGTCCCCGCGCTGATCGACAACCTCGCCGTGGTCTACAACAAGGGGCTGTTCGACCAGGCCGGGCTCGAGTACCCGAGCGACCAGTGGACGTGGGAGGACTTCCGGGCCGCGGCGAAGGCGCTCACCGATCCGGCCCAGAAGGTGTTCGGGTTCTCCTACCCGATGGACGCCTCCGAGGACTCCGTCTGGCACTACGACCCGCTCCTGTGGCAGAACGGCGGCTCGATCCTGACCGAGGACAACACCCAGGCAGCCTTCAACTCGCCCGAGGGCGTCGAGGCGCTCCAGGTCCTCACCGGCATGGCCGTCGAGGACCGAGTCGGTCTTCCTCGACCAGCAGAACTCGGTGTACACGGGCCTGTTCAACAGCGGGAAGATCGGGATGCTCGTGACCGGCCCGTGGGATCTCGCGAGCTTCCCCGACGTCGAGTACGGGGTCGAGATCCTGCCGGGGTTCGACGGCAACCATCAGACGATCGCTGGCCCCGACATGTGGACCGTGTTCGACAATGGGGGCGGGCGCGCGCAGGCGGCGCTCGACTTCGTCGCGTGGCTCACCGCGGCCGAGCAGATGAAGACGGACGCGCTGGCCACGGGCCATCTCCCGTTCCGGCTCTCGGTGATCGAGGACACCGCGTTCGTCGACGAGTTCGGCCAGACGATCCCCGGGGTCGACGTGTTCGCCGAGAACCTGGCCAACGTCGAGCAGGCGCGGCCGGTGCTCGCGGCGTACCCGCAGGTCTCCGAGGCGATGGGGCTCGCGATCGTGGCGGCGTTGCTCGGGGACAAGGATCCGCAGACCGCGCTCGACGAGGCCGCGGCGCAGGCGAACGATGCGCTCGCGCTCGCCGGATAGGCTGCGGCGGGTCGGTCCGGAGGCGACACCAAGAGGTCGGGCCAACAGGTCACGCCAAGAGGTCACGCCGAGAGGTACGGAGGACGGGTGGATCGGGTTCGGCGGTTCCTGGTCTCGGATCATGCCGCCGGCTGGGCCTTCATCCTGCCCTCGGTGATCCTGATCACCGTCTTCGGGATCGTGCCGATCCTGTGGGGGCTGATCCTCTCGTTCCAGAAGGCGGGTCTGATCTCGCCCGAACGCGAGTGGGTGGGGCTCGGCAACTACGCGAAGATCGCGAGCGACCCGAAGGCGCGGCAGGCGGCCGCCAACACGATCTACTACACGGCGCTGTTCGTCCCGATCTCGATCCTCGTGTCGCTGTTCATCGCCCACGCGTTGAACCGCAGGATCGCGTTCGTCCGGTTTTACCGGTTGGCGGTGTTCATCCCGGTGGTCACGTCGACGATCGCCACCGGGATCATGTTCCTGTGGCTGTTCGACAAGAACTACGGCTTGGCGAACTGGTTGCTCGGCAAGGTCGGGCTCGGGCCGTTCGGGTTCTTCGAGGATCCCAACCAGGCGATGATCGCCTTGGTCCTGATGACGGTGTGGGGTTGGCTCGGGTTCGACGCGATCATCTACCTCGCCGCGCTGCAGGGCGTCCCGCAGGAGCTGCTCGAGGCGGCGTCGATCGACGGCTCGAGCCGGTGGAGCACGTTCTGGCGCGTGACCTGGCCGATGCTCGGCCCGGCGACGCTGCTGCTCGTGGTGTGGTCGACGATCAGCGCGCTCCAGCTGTTCGACGAGGTGTTCTTCGTCACCCATGGCGGGCCGCTCGGCCGAACCTCCGTCGTCGTGTTCTACGTCTACCGGCTGGCGTTCGAGCAGGGCCTCGGGAGCCTGTCGCTTGCCGGGTACGCCGCCGCGATCGCGTACGTGCTGTTCCTGGTGATCCTGGTGCTCACCCTGGCGCAGTTCTGGCTGGGTCGGCGGGTGGTCCACTACTCGTCATGAGTGCCGTCGCCGAGGCCCCCGCCGTTCGAACCCGTCCCGACGCGCGCGAGCTGCCCGGCGAGACAGGGATGGTCGAACGGCGCCGGAGGCGCTTCCTGCCGTTCGACCCCTGGCACCTATTCCTCGCGCCGCTCGCGGCCGTGATGCTGCTGCCGCTGTTGTGGATGGTGTCGACGTCGCTCCAGACCGAGGCGCAGACCTTCCACTTCCCGCCGATCCTGTGGCCGGGCACCCCGCGGTTCGGCAACTACCTGGACGTGCTCCGAGACTCCGCGTTCGGGACATGGTTCTGGAACACGACGGTCGTGACGGTTGCCGTGGTGGCCAGCAACCTCGTGCTGTGCACGCTCGCGGCGTACGCGTTTGCGAGGGTCCGGTTCCTGGGCCGCGCGTTCGTCTACTTCGTGATCCTGGCGACGTTGATGGTGCCGTTGCAGGTCGTGCTGATCCCGACGTTCCTGATCGTGAAGGATCTGGGGCTGCTGGACCACCTCGGGGCCTTGGTCGTGCCGAATCTCGTCAACGTGTTCGGGATCTTCCTGCTCACCCAGTTCTTCCGAACGCTCCCGATCGAGCTCGAGGAGGCGGCGCGGATCGACGGCGCATCGCGCCTGTCGATCCTGCTGCGGATCGTCGTCCCGTTGTCGCTGCCGGCGCTCGCGACGTTGGCGGTGATCCAGTTCCTGTGGACGTGGAACGACTTCCTGTGGCCGCTCGTGACGATCCTGACGAACCAGGACGCGTTCACCTTGCAGCTCGGGCTCGCGACCTTCCAGGGCGCCCACAACACGCAATGGCAGCTGGTCTCGGCCGCGAACATCATGTCGATGGTGCCGATGATCGTGCTGTTCCTGCTCGCGCAGCGGTACTTCGTGCGGGGCATCGCCACTCAGGGACTGAAGGGGTAGACGCGATGGCCCGGGTCGCATTCGACGGCGTCACGAAGGTGTACCCGGGACCGGTCGTCGCGGTGGACGATCTCACGCTCGAGGTGGCGGACGGTGAGTTCCTGATCCTGGTCGGGCCGTCGGGGTGCGGGAAATCGACCGCCTTACGGATGGTGGCCGGCCTCGAACGGATCAGCGACGGCACGATCTCGATCGGCGACCGCGTCGTGAACGACGTCCCACCGAAGGACCGCGACATCGCGATGGTGTTCCAGAACTACGCGCTCTATCCGCACATGACGGTCGAGAGGAACCTCGGGTTCGGCCTGCGACGGCGGCGGACGCCGCGCGAGGACGTCGGCCGCAGGGTCGCCGAGATCAGCCGGATGCTCGGGCTCGACGGCCTGCTCCGGCGTCGCCCCGGGCAGCTCTCGGGTGGGCAGCGCCAACGGGTGGCGATGGGTCGCGCCCTCGTGCGCGAACCCGAGGTGTTCCTGCTCGACGAGCCCCTGTCGAACCTCGACGCCAAGCTCCGCGTCCAGATGCGATCTGAGCTCAAGCGGCTCCACGAGCGTATCGGCGTCACGACCATCTACGTGACCCACGACCAGGTCGAGGCGATCACGCTCGGAGAGCGGATCGCCGTGCTCTCCGATGGCGTCCTGCAACAGGTGGGGCCACCGCAGGAGGTCTACGACCACCCGGCGAACGTGTTCGTGGCCGGGTTCATCGGCTCGCCCCCGATGAACCTGTTGACCGGGATCTCGCGCGCCGGCCGCGTGTCGGTCGGCGATCTCGAGCTCGACGACGTGCGGGCGCCCGACGGGGAGGTCCTGGTCGGCATCCGTCCCGAAGGGCTGCGGCCGGCCGGGCAGGGGCACGCCGGGCCGGCGTTCGAGGTCTGCGTCGGAGTGGTCGAGCCGCTCGGGGACGAGGTCCTGGTCCACGGCTCGGTGGCGGCCCCCGAAGGCGTCCCCGCGACCGAACCCGAGGAAGGGATCCTGGCCACCGAGACCGAGGCCGGCCGCGCGAACGTGATCGTCCGCCTCCCGCCCGAGGACCGCCCGGACGCCGGCTCGATCCTCCGCGTCGCGATCGCGCCGAACGCGCTCCGACTGTTCGACCCGGCGAGCGGCCGGGCAATCGGATCGACGTGACCAGCGGACGGACGACGGTCGTGGCGCTCTCCGTCGCGTGTGTCGGGCTCCTCGGTGTGACCGTGTGGGCCCTCGCCACCCGAACGGAAGGGAATCAGCCCTCGACCAGAGGGCGGACCTACTGGGTGGCGATCGACGGCGACGATGCGGCTCCGGGGACCCGCGACGAACCCTGGGCAACGCTCCAGCACGCGGCAGACTCGGTCGGTCCGGGCGCGACGGTGTTCGTGCGCGAGGGCGTGTACGAGCAACGGGTCGAGGTCCGTGACTCGGGCGCGCCCGGCCGGCCGCTCACGTTCGCGGCGGCTCCCGACGAACGGGTGGTGCTCGAAGGCTCGTCGCTCGAGGTCCCCGCCGGGCAGAACGCGATGATCGAGATCGACGGCGGGCGCTACGTCACGGTCCGAGGGTTCGAGATCACGGGGTACCGGAGCGACGTGTCCGGGCACGTGCCGATCGGGATCCTCGTAACCGGCGCCGCCGACCACATCCGGATCGCCGACAACCTCGTGCACGACCTCGGAACGACGTTCGAGGGCCGCAACGGCGGCGACGCGCACGGGATCGGGGTGTTCGGCACCGACGGCGACCATCCGATCGATGATGTCGAGATCGTTGACAACGAGCTCGCGAACCTCACGCTGGGTTCGTCCGAGGCCCTTGTCGTCAACGGCAACGTGAAGGACTTCCTCATCGAGGGCAACAAGGTGCACGACACGAACAACATCGGGATCGACGTGATCGGCTTCGAGGGCACCGCGCCAGATCCGACCGTCGACCAAGCGCGCGACGGGATCGTTCGCGGCAACGAGGTGTGGAACATCGACAGCTACGGGAACCCCGCGTACGGGAACTCTCGGAGCGCCGACGGCATCTACGTCGACGGCGGCCGCGACATCCTGATCGAGGGCAACACGATCCACGACGTGAACATCGGGATCGAGCTCGCCAGCGAGCACGCGGGGCGCTCCACCCGGAACATCACGGCGCGCAACAACGTCGTCTACGACGCAACGGCGATCGGGATCGCGATCGGCGGGTACGACCGTCGGCGGGGGAGCACCGAGGACTGCGTCATCGTCAACAACACGGTCGTGAACACCGACGGCGTCGAGCTGCTCGTGCAGTTCGACACGCGCGACAACGTGATCGCGAACAACGTGTTCGTCGCGGGTCCGCGGCATGTCTTCGTGGAGAACTCCTTCCGCGAGAACGTCCGCAACACGCTCGATCACAACCTCTACTCGTCGGTCGACGGTAGCTCCGCCGGGGTGTGGCTGTGGAAGGGCGTCGGGTACGACGACTTCGAGGGATGGAGCGCGCGATCCGGCAACGACCGTAGCTCGGTCTTCGCCGACCCCGAGTTCGCGGATCCAGCGGGGCACGACTACTCCTTGGGACCGGGCTCGCCCGCGGTGGACGCCGGGGCATTCCTGGCCACGTCGGGCGCGCTCGACCTCGACGGGAACCCGCGGGCGCAGGCGGGCGGGATCGACCTGGGGGCCCTCGAGGCGACGGCGCCCGCCCTATCGCCGACGCCTTCGATCTCGGAGCCCGTCACGTACGCGGGCGACCTCACCTGGACGAGCTCGAGGAACGGATGGGGGCCGCCCGAGATCGATCGCAGCAACGGGGAGCGCGCGCCCGACGACGGAGGGCCGCTCGTGATCGGAACCTCCGCCTTCGACCACGGCATCGGCGTGCACGCGCTCTCGAGGATCGTCGTCGAGCTCGATGGCCGTTGTTCGCTGTTCCTCGCGGATGTGGGGCTCGACGAAGAGGTGGGCGACCGAGGCTCGGTGGTGTTCGAGGTGTGGGGCGACGGCGAGCGTCTCGGCGTGAGCGGCATCGTGCGCGGGCCGCAGGCCGCCGTCCCGATCACCGCCGACCTCGACGGCGTGTCGCGGATGGTCCTGCTGGTCACGCCCGCCGGCGACGGCAGGGCGGACGATCACGCCGATTGGGGCAACGCCCGCCTCGAGTGCTCGGGCTGAGCACCGTCCATTTGCTCTAGCGATCGACGTCGTGATCCGCGAGCATGGCGAGGACCTCGGCCATCGTCGGTTGGGCATCCACGCCGCCGACGGCCCGCGTCGAGAGCGCGCCGCACGCGTTCGCGATCGCGAGCGACCGCTCGACCGGGTCGCCGGCGAGCATCGAGGCCAGGTAGCCGGCGTCGAACGCATCCCCGGCCCCGGTGGTGTCGAGCGCGTCGACCGTAGGCGCGCCGGCACGGACCAGCCGTTCGCCGTGGGCCGCGACGGCGCCCTCGGCGCCCGCCTTCGCCACGACGATGCCGGCGCGCTCGGCGAGCGCGAGGACCGCGTCGTCGAGCTCGGGCACGTCCGCGATCCGGGTGGCCTCGGTCGCGTTCGGAAGGAAGACGTCGATGTGGCCGAGCAGGTCGCGCAGGCCGCCGTCCCACCGTTCGGCCGGGTCCCAGTTGGGGTCGACCGAGGTGGTGGCGCCGTGCGCCCGGACGCGTTCGAACAGCGCGGGGAGCTCCGGCGCGAGGCGTTCCTGCAGGAAGTACGAGCTCACGTGCACGTGCCGGGCGCGTTCGAGGCGTGCGGGGTCGATCAGCTCGGTCCGCAGGTCCGCGATCGTCCCCGCGTGGGTGAGGATCGCGCGGTCGTTCGGGCGGGCGAGGACGACGGTGACGCCGGTCGGCCTGGCCTCGTCGACGACGAGCCCGCCGACGTCCACCCCGCGGCGCTCGAGCTCCTCGCGCAGGAAACGACCGAAGGGGTCGTCGCCCACGACGCCGCAGAACCCGACGCGGAGCCCGAGCCTGGCCGCGCCGGCCGCGACGATCGCTCCCGAGCCGCCGACCGTGAGCCGCGCCCCGTCGACGAGCCGCTCGGCCTGTCCGAACGCGGGCTCGACGGCCCCCGTCAGCACGAGGTCGGGGTTCGCGTCGCCGAGCACGAGGAGATCGAACGGGTCGGACACGCCCGGACGATACCGGAGGTCGCCTCCACGGTCGCCCCGAGGTGCCCGGACTACGATGCCGAGGACGCGAGGGCGAGGGGGGTGGCCGCGCGATGGACGCTGAGATCGCTCGTCAGAGGTTCGAACGAGAGCACGACCCCGCGCGCGTCCTGGCGCTGACCGACGGGGTCGTCGCGATCATCATCACGCTGCTCGTGCTCGAGATCCACGTGCCCGAGCTCTCACAGGGCCAGACGCTCACGGAGGCCTTGCAGGAGGTCCGACCCTCGTTCTTCGCGTTCTTCATCAGCTTCGTCGTGGTGGCGATCTCGTGGGCCGGCCACCGGGACCTGTTCGTACTGATCCGCCGCACCGACCGGTTGCTCGTGTGGCTCAACCTCCTGTTCCTGCTCCCGCTGAGCATCATCCCGTTCGGTGCCTCGATGCTGGCCCGCTACGAGAACGAGGCGATCGCGCTCCAGATGTACGGGGCCCTCCTGCTCGCGGTCGCGGCCACCAGGCTCGGCATCTGGTGGTACGCGACGGGGCGGCCGCATCTCCTGTACGAGCCGATCGACGCCCCGTCCCGGCGAGCGGGCGTGTGGATCGTCGTCGGTCCCGCGAGCGCCTACCTGGCGGCGATCCTCGTCGCGGAGCCGGCCCCCGTCGTGAGTCGCGTGATCTACGCCGTGGTCCCGGCCGCGTACTTCGTCCTGGTCTGGCGACTGCGCCACGCGGCGCCGCCGGGGGCGGCCGAACGCGACTTCACCTGAGCGCTCAGACCGGCTGCGGTTCCGGAAGGTAGCCCCTGGAGGCGGCGCAGGAATGGGGTTCCAGCGCGTCTCGCCGGGGTGGACCCGAAACGTGTGAGCAGATTGTTCATTCCTGTGACTCGGCGCGAGCAGCGGACGTGGGAATTCCCTCAGATGACGTATGTACCGGCGTCGCGAGGACGCCTCACGATGGACGATGAGAGACGGGGATGGATGTCCCTGGAGGGGAGGCGTCGCTCTGATGAGCAAGCGTGCCTGGGTCAGTATCGCGTTCGGGTTCGTGACGGTCGCCGTGGTGTTCGGGATCAGTGGCGGTGCCTCGGCGGGCCCCAACCCCCCCGGGAACAACGGGACGGTCAAGGTGGACGCCGAGGCGTTCGACGACCATCCCGACAACGAACCGCACGTCGGATGCATCTTCCAGATCGACTTCTACGGCTATGACGCGGGCGAGCTCTTCGCCGACGTCAAGTTCGAGATGCAATCCCCGACCGGGCCCACCGTCGTGCTGCTGACGGACAAGGTCTTCATCGGAGAGGACACAACGCCGGAGGCGGGAGCGAGGCGGGACTGGACGCGTCGGAGACGTACACGCTGAACTTCGCGGGCTATCGACGCCGCACTCCGAACCAGGGCTTCCATGTAAAACTCACGGTGAATGCCGACGGATCCCAGGGCGCGGACGTCAAACACAAGGTCTTCTGGGTGACGGGATGCATCACGACGACGACACGACACGACGACAACGACGACCACGACCACCACGACGCGAGCGACCACGACGACCACGACGACGAAGCCAACGACCACGACGACCACGACGACCACGACGGTGCCACCGACGTCGGGCCACCGGCGACACCACGAGCGGGTATCCCAACGGATCCGGCTGCCGGGGTCGCGGGTAAGGGCGCGTGGGTGGGTCTCGCCGGCTTGCTCGGGTTGCTCGCGCTCAGCCTGGTGCTCCGCCTCACGTCGGCTCGCGAGGAGGAGTAGGTCGCCGGCCCGAGAGGACCAGCTGCTGGTTATCACGTCAGAGGATCGGGCCGTTCACCGTGATCGGCCTGATCCTCGGGCTTCCTCCGAGGGCTCGACCCGTCGAGCTCGAAAGGCGTGTCGTCGCGCCTCCTAAGAGCGTGGTGTTCACCGAACCGCCGCATGGCGGCCGAGATGGCGTCACACGTCGTGGATAACGTTGGCCCGTGAGTCCATCCCTGACGGTGACCGATTGCCCGGAGTGCCGGGGAAACGGCACGGTTATCTTCGGAACCTGCGCTGTGTGCTTCGCCGAGTTCTTCGACGGCGACGATGACCTTCAGCCATGGCGGGATCGCCCATCTCCAGACTCTCGAGCGATCTCGGTACGGGGTATCCCGCCATGGTTGAGCCACTCCGAAGGTAGTCCCTCTGACGCTGCGGGTGTTGCACCGAGCTGAGCGACGGCGTCGTGCCGAAGCAAGCTCGAGAACCTGGGAGCTGCGCTAGATCGGTTGCCAGTCGGGGAAGAAGTCGAACCTGCCGGAGGTCAGCCTGGTCGCCGAGGAGCCGTCGGCCGGCATGACCCACACGCCGAACCGGTCGTTCCGACCCTCGCGGTTAGGGAACGCGATCGTCGTCCCGTCGGGCGAGTGACCGAGCCGAACTCGATCCGCTTGCTCTCGGTCAGCCGGGTCTGGTTCGAGCCGTCGGCGTCCATCGCCCAGATGTCCTTGCCGTTGCGTGAGAACGTGATCGACGAGCCGTCGGGGGACCAGTCGGGTCGCTCGTCGATCTTCGTGCCGGTGGTCAGGCGGACCGGGTTCGAGCCGTCGGGGTCCATCACCCAGATGTCGTCGAGAGCGGCGCGGTCGCTGGTGAACGCGATCTTGGTCCCGTCGGGGGACCACTCGGGGAACGCGTCGAAGATGCCGTTCGTCGTCGTGAGCTGCGTCGGGTTCCCGCCGTCCGCGTCCATCACCCAGATGTCCTGGAAGTCGTCGGACGCGTCCGTCGTGAACGCGATCTGGGTGCCGTCGGGCGACCAGGCGGGCCAGGTCTCGGTGTCGTTGGGGGTGGGCGTGAGCCTGGTCTGGTTGCTCCCGTCCGCGTCGATCACCCAGATGTCGCAGTTGCCGAGCTCCGACTGGGCGCACCGCGTGAAGGCGATCTGCGTGCCGTCCGCGTTCCAGTCGGCGAGGCCCTCGTCGCGTTGCGGCGAGTCGGTGAGCCGGGTCATCGCCGCCGTGTGGGGGTCGACCAGCCACAGGTCGTTCTGACCGTGGGTGAACCGGGCGATCACGATGTCGCCGTTGGTTCCCGGGAACGCCGCGTCCGCGGGGGAGGCGGGCAGGAACAGGGCGGCGACGGCCAGGGCCGCGCCGGCGATCGAGAGGGTGCGCCTCATAGGGTCCGACCTCCTGGTGGGCGGTTCGTCAGCGTACCCGGTGGCGGATGGTGCACGATGGACACGTCCCACGTGAGGAGGGGAGGTCCGGATGAACTGCGGGCACGAGAGCTGCCACTGCCAGGTCGAGGAGGCCGGCGGGTTCTGCAGCGACTACTGCCGCGATCACGCGAGCGAGGGGTCGCACGAGGGCCACGCCTGCGAGTGCGGGCACCCCGCCTGCACCGCCGCCTGAGTGGAGGAGCGGTCGTAGACTGCATCGCCGACTGGGGAGGAGACGCCATGTCGATGCAGGGACCGGGAGGCGAGGGGGGCCGCGATCTGGGAGCCCAGCGCATGGGGGCCCAGGAGGAGCAGCTCCAGAAGGAGGCTCGCCAGGAACAGCTCGCGCACGAGGCCGACCGCATCCACGCCGAAGAGGCCGCGGAGCGGGGGGAGGCTCCCGCGAAGAAGCGCCCCTGGTGGAAGTTCTGGGCCTGAGACCCTGACGAGCGCGACCGGAACGCTCGTCGGATCCGCGACGGCGGCCGGGGTTCGTGCACGGAGATCCGTCGCCCTCGCGGCGCTGATCGCGATCGTCGTCCTCGGTTCGGCGCCGGTGTCCGCGGCGCCGACCGTCGACGAGCATGAGCTGCTCGGTGAGTCGTTCGAAGGCCGGCCGATCCGCGTCGTCCATCGAGGCGACCCCGACGAGATCCGCCTCCTGGTGGTCGGATGCATCCACGGCGACGAGTGCGCGGGGATCCGGATCGCGGACCGGCTGCGAGAGGGTCGTCCGCGCGGCTTCCTCGACCTGTGGATCCTCCCGACGCTGAACCCCGACGGGCGCGCCGCGCACACGCGGCAGAACGCGCGCGGCGTGGATCTCAACCGCAACTTCCCGTACCGCTGGAGGCGCGGACCGCGCGGCCGCTACTACCCGGGCCGGCGCCCCGCGTCCGAACCCGAGACGCGGATCGCGATGCGCCTGATCCGGCGGATCGAACCCGACATCACGATCTGGTTCCACCAGCCGCTCGCGCTCGTGGACGCGTCGGGCGACGTGCGGCTCGAGCGGCGCTACGCTCGCCTGGTCGGTCTCCCGCTCGTCCACCTCGAGCGGCTCCACGGGACGGCGACCTCCTGGCAGAAGCACGCCCTCCGAGGCACCGAGGCGTTCGTCGTCGAGCTCCCGGGCGGCGCGCTCCGCCCTCGCCGAGCCCGCGTGTTCGCCCGGGCCGTGTATCGCCTCGTCGAACCACGGTAGGCGGCGACGGGGTTCGGGTCGGTGCCGAGCGTCGCGACGCGGCGACCGGAGCGCCTATCGTTGCGCGGGCGATCGATCCGGGAGGCGTGATCGTGGTCGAGAGATCGAGCGAGCTGCGGCGAACGCTGCCGGCCTTGATCGCGTCGATCCCCACCACGATCGTCTACTTCGCGGTCCTCGGCATCGTCCTGACGGCTGCGGGTCCGGATGGTCTCGACCTGACCGCCGCGCAGACCAGCGGCTGGATCGCGGTCCTCTATGGGTTCCCCACCCTGGTCGCCCTCGTCCTGACGCTCCGGTACCGCCAGCCCCTGCTCGTCACGGGGAACATCTTCGCGATCATCTTCTACGCGTCCCTCGGTGGTCAGGTCACCTTCCCCGAACTGGCCGGCGCCACGATCCTGGCGGGAGCGATCGTCCTCGTGGCGACCCTCTTCGGGCTCACCGGCCGGATCGCCGCCTGGATCCCCGCGCCGATCGTGTACGGGCTCATCGCCGGCGCCGTGATGCCCTTCGTCGTGAACATCTTCACGTCGTTGAGCACGTCCCGTGATGGTGTCGGCGTCCCGTACGAGGTGCCGTTGATGGTAGGGAGCGCGCTGCTCGCGTACGTGCTCAGCCAGCGCGTGTTCGGCACGCGGAGTCCCGCCGATCCTGCCGGCGTTCCTCGCCGGGCTCCTCGTGGCGGCGCTGACCGGGCAGATCGGTCCGTTCCCGACCTCGTTCGAGCTGCCGAGCCTCGACCTCGTGCATCCCTCCTTCTCGCTGAGCGCGATCGTCACCGCGACGCCGGTGCTGGTCGCGCTGCTCACCGTGCAGTCGAACATCCCCTCCCTCATCTACATGCGCACCCAGGGGTTCGCTCCTCCCGAACGCGTCATCAACATCGTGAGCGGCACCGGGACGATGGTCGGTTCGCTCCTCGGACCGGTGGCCGTCTCGCTCGCGCTCCCGCCCGTCCTGCTCACCGCCGGACCCGAGGCGGGTCCCCGGGAGATCCGCTACCGGTCCACGTTCCTGCCGAGTCCTCGCGGGTCTCACGATCGCGGTCTTCGCGGGCACGGCGGTCGATCTCGCGGACCTCGTGCCGCCGACGTTGCTGCTCGCGATGGCCGGGCTGGCCCTGCTGGGCGCCCTCATCGGCGCCCTGAAGGAGATCACGCGGGGTCCGCTGATCCTCGGCCCGATCCTCGCGTTCGCCGTCGCCCTGTCGAACATGACGTTGTTCGGGCTCGGGCCCTTCTTCTGGGCTCTCGTCCTGGGCGTGGGCGTCTCCCTGCTGCTCGAGCGCGACGGCTGGGAACGGTTGCGGACCGCCGACTCCCGCCCGAACGACGACGCATAGTCAGCTCGTGATGGACGGGACCGCCGTCGCGTGACCGAGGTCACGCCGATCCGGTGCCGCCCGTCCGTGCGTCGCGCGCCCCGGCGCACGAGGCTGAGGCCGACGTCCGTGATCAGGGGTTGATCACGATGGAGGAACCGGGGGGTGCAGCGATGATCCAGTACTCGGACACGAGGGTCGTTTCGCCCGACCCGAGACAGGCCCTGAACGCCGTCCGCACGTTGCGGGGGAGGGTCGCCGGGCTCGAGCTCGGGGAGGAGGCGGGCGCGCAGGCCGTCCTGGCGCTCGACGAGATCGAGGACGAGCTCCGGATGCCCGAACCCGACCGCGGCGTCGTCACCGCGCGGCTCGAACGGTTCACCGAGCTCACCGGCGCGGGTGCGGTCGACGGGGGCGACCCGGGGCTGATCCGGCCGATCCGAGCGATCGCCGCGTGGGTCGGTCCGATCGGGGCGCCGCTGTTCGCCCAGCTCGCCTGAGGTCCGCCGGAGGCCGCCCCATCGGGTCGTCGTCGGAGCAGGGTGTTAGGGTCGCAACGGTGCCCGATCTCGAGAGCGTCCTCAGCGGCCTGAACGAGGCTCAACGCGAGGCCGCGACCGCGCTCCGAGGCCCGGTCGCGATCCTGGCCGGCGCCGGGACCGGCAAGACCACCACGATCACGCACCGGATCGCGTGCCAGGTCCGGGGCGGCGCGTTCGAGCCGTCGCAGATCCTCGCGGTCACGTTCACGGACAAGGCGGCGGGGGAGCTCCGAACGCGGCTCGCGGCGCTCGGCGTCGAGGGCGTCGAGGCGCGAACGTTCCACTCGGCGGCGCTCTCCCAGCTCTCGAGGCTGTGGACCGCGCACACGGGCGAGCCCCTGCCGGGGATCCTCGACCACAAGGCGCCGGTCATCTCGTCGCTGGCGAACGCGCTCCCGCCGCCGCACAAGTTCCTGCCGCGGCGCGAGCTCGCGGGCGAGATCGAATGGGCGAAGAACCGGATGATCCCGCCCGAGCGGTACCTCGGCGAGCTCGGCGACCACGAGCCGCCGATCCCCGCCGACCTGATGCACCGCGTCTACGACGGCTACGAGCGGCGCAAGGCCTCGATGGGGCGACTCGATTTCGAGGACATGCTCGGGCTCGCGCTGCGGCTGTTCGACGAGCACCCCGAGGCCGCCGAGCAGGTCCGGTCGCGGTTCGCGGCGTTCACCGTGGACGAGTACCAGGACGTGAACCCGCTCCAGGCCGGCCTGCTCGAACGCTGGCTCGGTGACCGCGACGACCTGTGCGTCGTCGGCGACGACTACCAGACGATCTACGCGTTCACGGGCGCCTCGCCGTCGCATCTGCTGGGGTTCACGGAACGGTACCCCCACGCGACGGTCGTCCGTCTCGAGGAGAACTACCGCTCGACGCCCGAGGTGCTCGAGCTCGCCAACCGGCTCGCGACGCGGCTCGGCGGGTTCCGCAAGACGCTGCGCGCGACCCGGCCCTCGGGACCGCCGCCGCTCGCCCGTGGCCAAGCCGACGAGGAGGCGGAGGTGGGCGCCATCGTGAAGGCCGTCCGGAGCCTCAACGGCAAGGAGGGCGTGCCGCTGGAGGAGATCGCGGTGCTGTACCGGATCAACGCGCGCTCGGAGCCGTTCGAGGAGGCGTTCGCTGCCGCGGCGATCCCGTACCAGGTGCGCGACGGCGCGTTCCTGCGGCGACCCGGCCCCCGCTCGGTGCTGCAGCGCCTCAAGCGTTCGAGCGGCTCGGTGGCCGAGGCCGTCGGCGCGATCACCGACCAGCTCGGTTACGACCCCGAGGCCACACCCGACGCGGACGAGGAGGTCACGCGCCAGTCCGACCTGGCCCGGATGCGGTCGCTCGCGGTCGAGTTCGAACACGCGCACCCCCAGGGCGACGCGGCCGCGTTCGGAGCCGAGCTCGCCGAGCGGTTCTCGACCGAGCACATCGGCCGCGGCGTGAACCTGCTCACGTACCATCGCGCGAAGGGGTTGGAGTTCGACGCGGTGTTCCTGCCGAGGCTGCTCGACGGCGAGCTCCCGTTCCGTTCGGGTCGCGCGAAGGCCGACCCGGAGGAGGAACGCCGGCTCCTGTACGTCGGGATCACGCGGGCACGCACGTACCTATTCCTCACCTGGCCGAGCGCCGGCCGCGCGCAGCCGAGCCCGTTCCTGGACGAGATGGAGCTCGCGCCCTCGGTGCCCTCGCGCACGAAGGCGGCGCGAGGTCCGGCGGTCACCGTCGGCCGAGGAGGAGCGTTGTTCGACCGATTGAAGGAGTGGCGCCGCAAGCGCGCCCAGGTCGACGGTGTCCCGGCGTACGTCGTGTTCCACGACCGAACCCTCGCCGAGATCGCCGAACGCCAGTGCAAGGACTGGGCCGACCTCGCCGCGATCTCGGGGGTCGGGCCGGCCAAGCTGGAGCGGTACGCGGACGAGGTGCTCGCGGTCGTTTCGGCCGGGTGAGCGAACGCGGTCCGATGAGTCTCGCGTCACTCGCCGGTCCTGTCTTCGGGTGGATCCGACTCGGGCGATCGAAAGGACGAGGGCGATGCGCAAGCTGATGGTCACCACGTTCCTGACCCTCGACGGGGTCATGCAGGCACCGGGCGGACCGGGCGAGGACGACAGCGGCGGCTTCACGCTCGGCGGGTGGTCGGTCAACTACTGGGACGAACCGATGACCGAGGTCATGACCCAGACGATGAGCGTGCCGTTCGATCTCCTGCTCGGACGCAGGACCTACGAGATCTTCTCGGCGTACTGGCCGAACGCCCCGGAGGAGGCGGGCTCCAAGCCGCTGAACGACGCCACCAAGTACGTCGCGTCTCGGGGTCGTCCGTCGCTGGAGTGGAAGGAGTCGGTCCTGATCGAAGGGGACGCCGCCGATGGCGTCGCGGCGCTCAAGCAGACGGACGGGCCCGAGCTCCAGGTGCACGGCAGCGGGAACCTGATCCAGACGCTCATGGCCCACGACCTGGTCGACGTATACCGCCTGTGGCTCTTCCCCGTCGTCATCGGCTCCGGCAAGAGGCTGTTCGCGGACGGCACGATCCCCGCCGGGCTGAAGCTCGTCGACAGCACGGTCTCGACCACTGGCGTCGTGATCGGCACCTACGAGCCCGCGGGCGAGATCGTCACGGGATCGTTCGCGCCGGAGTGACCCGGCAATCGTGCGGCAAGAGGTCTGGTTCGATATTCGGCTGAGGCCTCGGCCCTGCTACGAGATGTGCGAGAGCTCGGTCCTGGCACCGTTGGCCGGTTCGCGGACGTCGTGGGGGAGCCGGTGGAGGTTGGGGATGGACCCATCCACCCGTACGAGGTCGATGATCCGCCGGACCCGGTCCTGCTCGCCGTGGAGGACGAGGCATCCCCTCCCGCTGAGCGAGAGCGCGGCCTTCAGGAACGCGTTGATCCCGGTGGAATCCATGAATGTGAGCTCGCTCAGATCGACGAGGACCGCCCCTCCGTGCTCCACGGCCGCCCCGAGCACCTCGTCGAGCTCGGGTGCGAACTCATGTCGAGCTCCCCGGACAGGCGGATGCTGCTGCTCTGTTCGATCGAAAGCATCTCCACGATCGGTCCGCTCCTCCCAATGGCCTTCTGGTGTCTAACTAGTGAGGAACTTAGCCCAACTCCAAACGAGACGTCAAGCGAAATCAATAGATATTGACGATATTCTGGCGAAGTATCGGACGGACCAAATTTTTCACATACTTCCTCTTTATCGAGGCATCCTGAAGGGGATAACCTGTTGTCATGCCTGAAGTCGCCACCTACAGCATCGGGGCCGTCGCGCGGATGGTGCGGGTCCCCCCAGCCACGCTCCGCACGTGGGAAGAGCGCTACGCCATCGTGCAGCCGGTTCGTAGCGACGGTGGCCATCGGCTGTACTCGCGAATGGACGTCGAGCGCCTCCGTTTCGTCGCCGATCGGGTACGGGAGGGCATCTCACCGGGCGACGCGCACCGCATGCTGTCCGGCGTATCCGGCAACCTCCCATTGCCGGCCGCCGACGCAGGCACCCAGGTCGTGATCCTGCTGGCCGAGCGCGACCCCTACGCGGCGGAGTTCGCCGAGTTCTTCCTCAAGACCGAGGGGTTCGAGGTCGTCCTGGCGCTCGATGCGGCCGACGCCGTCCTCGCGCTCGGCGCCGATCGGCCCCAGCTCGCGATCATCGACCTCCTCATCTCCGGGGGCGCCGGGATCGAGCTGTGCCGAGACGTCCACGCCCGCGGGATCCCGGTCCTGGCCTTGTCCAGCGTCGCGACGCGCGATGCGGCGCTCGAGGCGGGCGCGTCCGCGTTCCTGCAGAAGCCGCTCGAGCCGCTGCAGCTCGTCTCCGCCGTGAAGGACCTCCTCGGGACGAGCTCGATCCTGAACGAGGTCGTACCCACGCGGTGACGGACAGGGTCTCCAGCGGGAGCGAACGGCTCGACGCCGTCTTGGGCGGCGGGTTGCTCGCCAACTCCATCAACATCGTCATGGGCCTGCCCGGTTCGGGCAAGACGATCATGGCGCAGCAGTACCTGTTCGAGAACGCGAGCGAGGAGCGGCCCGCGGTCTACCTCTCGACGGTCTCCGAGCCGCTCGAGAAGATCCTCCGGTACGGACAGACCCTGTCCTTCTTCGACCCGAACGCGATCGGCAGCCGCGTGTTCTACGAGGATCTGGGCACCAGCCTCAGCCATCAGGACGCATTGAAGGAGACCCTCGGGCGTGTGATCGATGTGCTCCGGGAGCGACGACCCGGGTTGCTCGTGATCGACAGCTTCAAGGCATTGCATCCGTTCGCTTCGGACGCGACGGCGTTCCGGCGCTTCCTCCAGGATCTCGCGGGGAACCTGACGGCATACCCGGCGACGTCCCTGTGGGTCGGCGAGTACGGACCGGACGAGATCGCGGTCGCGCCGGAGTTCGCGGTCGCCGATGGCGTCATCTCTCTCGCCGTCGAGCCGGCGGCCGATCGCGACGCGCGGGTCATCCAGGTCCTGAAGCTGCGGGGCAGCGGCTTCCTCAGCGGGAGGCACGGCTACCGGCTCTCGGCCGACGGCATCCACGTCTTCCCGAGGCTGGCCGACCCGGTGGACCAGGGCACTTACACCTTGGAGACCGAGCGCGTCTCGGCGGGGATCCCCGCCCTCGACGCGGCGTTTGACTCCGGTCTGTTGGCGGGAGGATCGACGCTCGTCGCGGGGCCCTCCGGTTCGGGGAAGACCCTGATGGGGTTGCACTACATCTTCAAGGGCGCCGAGATGGGCCGGCCCGGCCTCATCGCCGGGCTCCAGGAGAACCCCACGCAGCTCGAACGCATCGTCAACGGGTTCGGCTGGTCGCTCGATCGCGACGACGTGCACGTGATGTACCGCAGCCCGGTCGACATGTACCTGGACGAATGGGTCTACGAGCTCTTGGCCGCGGTGGAGGAACACGGGATCCGGCGGATCCTCATCGACAGCCTGGGGGATCTACGCGCGACCGCGACCGATGAGATCCGGTTCCGCGAGTACGTCTATTCGCTCCTGCAGCGGACGGCGCATGCGGGGGTCGGCGTGTTCATGACGCAGGAGGTCGCCGAGCTGTTCGGCGTGACGCGCCTGTCCGAATTCGGGATCTCGCACCTGTCGGACAACGTGATCCTCCTGCAGTTCCTGCGGGGCGAATCCAGGATCAAGCGCGCGCTCACGGTGCTGAAGACACGCGCGAGCAGCCACGATCCGCGCATCCTCGAGTTCGAGATCACGTCGAACGGGATCGAGCTCGGCGCGCAGTTCGCCGACGATCAGTCGTTCGCGTAGCCGCTCGCGGTCAGGAAGGCCATTCGGGCTTGGGCTTCGGCTTGCTCAGGAGGTCGTCGAGCGTCGTCTTGGGCTCGCCCTCGGCCTTCGCGAGCTCCTGGTCGAGCCGGTCGGGCTGCAGGTCGTCGCCCGCGGCTTCGAGCATCTCCTCGAGCGACTTGCCGGCGCTGCCCTTCAGCCGGATGCGGAGGGCGGCGAGCACCGAGGCCTGCTGGTCGGTCAGGCCTTGCTTGACCTTGATCTCGGTCAGCGCTTCCTCCGCCCGAGCGAGGAGCTCCTCGTCCTCCACCCGACCAGTCTGCCACGCTCACTCGGACAGGAGCGAGGCGGGCAGGCGTTGGTTCGGGCCGTCTGCGGCCTCGGTCCAGCGCTTGGGGGCGGCGCCCTTCAGGAGCTTCGGGGCTGTCTCGAGCGTGAAGTCGCCCGGCGCGATCTTCCGAAGGTCCTCGGGCAGCACCGGGAACGAGACCGTGCCGTCGGGCCGGATCCGAGGCGAGTAGGGCGCCACGAGGGTGGCGCCCGGACCGTTGCGGGAGGGGTCGAGCATCACGCGTCCCCCGCGTTTGGCCTTGCGGAACTCGGCGGTGACCAGGTCGGGCCGCCGTTCGGTCGCGATCTCGGCGAGCCGGGTCGCGGCGTGCCGGAGGCGTTCCGCGCTCAAGTGCCGCACGATCGGCACCACGATGTGCAGGCCCTTGCCGCCCGTGGTCTTGACCAGGGTCTCGAGCCCCAGGTCGTCCAGGATCTCGAGCACCAGGAGCGCGACCTCGACCGCGGCGTCGAACGCGTCGTCGGGCGGGTCGATGTCGGCGACGAGCAGGTCGGGGCGTTCGAGCTTGTCCCGGCGCACCGGCGCGGGGTGGAACTCGAGCGCCGCCTGGTTCCCGAGCCATGCGAGCGTGTCGGAGTCGTTGCACACGGTGTACGCGACGTCGCGTCCCGCGCTCGGCGCCGGGATCGTGACGGTCTTGATCCACGTCGGGGCGTGCGAGGGCGTGTTCTTCTGGAAGTAGCGCTGGCCGTCCACGCCGTCGGGCGCTCGGATCAGCGAGAGGGGGCGGTCGCGCAGCCAGGGGAGCATGAGCCGAGAGACGGCGTTCAGGTAGTCGACGTAGGCCTGCTTCGTGATGGCGATCGCGGGCCACAGGAGCTTGTCCGGACGGGAGACCTCGACGCGGGCGGGTGTCATCGCGGCTCCGAGGCTATACCGCCGGGTCTGGATCAGAACCGTGCGCGAGCCGCCTACACCTTTCGTCCAGGGATGTGTCGTGCTCGCCGGCCGAGGTGGGACGCAGATCTGGTCACCTCGAGCCCTGAAGTCGGTGCCTCTTCCAACCGATGCTTGAGGGGAGAGGACGGAGCATATGGAACGGGTGCGCGAACAGCCGAAGAGCTCCCACCGCCCCAGGGCCGAGGTCGTCCAGGACGAGTCGGTCAAGCACGGTGTCGACGCCTCGGACCTCGAGCGCGAGCTGGACGAGCTCCTCGACGAGGTCGACGCCGTCCTCGAGGAGAACGCGGAGGAGTTCGTCAAGGCGTACGTCCAGAAGGGCGGCGAGTAAGCCCCGCCGGTTCCTCCGAGGCGCCTCACCCGGTTGGCCTTCGCTCGACGCCCCGGCGCATACTCGGACCTCCGAGAGGGGGATCGAGCTCGTGACCGAAGCAGCCGCGCGGCGTGCGGGATCGGCCCGGCAGCCGTCCACCGCGGCGAACGCCGCCTATCGGAGATGGAACCTCATCGTCCTCGCGGTGGCGACGGCGGTGATCGTCGGGACCACGCTGGTGGCGCGCGACCTTCTCGCCTCGCTCGAGGTCAGCATCTTCCGCGCCGTGAACGACCTGCCCCAGGGCCTCTACACGGTGGTGTGGCCGTTCATGCAGTACGGCACCTTCATCACGATCCCGGTCCTCGCGGTGATCGCGCTCGCGTTCCGGCGGTTCCGCCTCGCCCTCGCGCTCGCACTCGCCGGCGTCGGTGTGTACCTGATGGCCCTCGTGGTCAAGGGCTTCGTGGAACGGGGGCGCCCCGACGATCTCCTCGCGGCGGTCCACGAGCGAGAGGTGTTCGGTGCGGACAGCCTCGGCTACCCGTCCGGACACGCCGCCGTCGCGGCGGCGTTGACCGTGGTCGTGGCGGCCCACCTCTCGGTGCGATGGGTGATCGCCGCGCTCGCGCTCGGGACGGTGGTGCTCTTCGGCCGCATGTACGTGGGGGCGCACCTCCCGCTCGACGTCATCGGCGGTGCCGCCCTCGGCGCGATCGCGGGTAGCGTCGTCAACCTGGTCGTGCGTCCGCGGGCGACACCGCATATCGGCTGAGGAGGAGACGCGCAGCAGCCTGAGCGGTGTCGACCTCCCTCAGCCTCGACGGTGTCGGTGGATCGGATCGCGGCCACGATAGGGTTCAGCACGTGACTTCGTACGCACGCGACGACGCTGCCGAGCGCGCCGGTGTCGAGCCTCCCTACCTCGTGCGACTGGTGGATCTGGGCATCCTCACCCCCGGGGAGGACGAGCGGTTCTCACCGGGTGACGTGCGCCGCGTGCTGATGGCCAAGTCGCTCGAGGACGCCGGGATCCCACTCGAGGGTGTTGCCGACGCCATCCAGCGCGGCGCCCTGACGCTCGCGTTCTTCGACGCGGCCAGCTACGAGCGGTTCGCGACCCTCACCGGCGAGACGTTCCGGCAGGTCAGCGACCGGACCGGGATCCCGCTCGAGCTCCTGACGGTCATCCGCGAGGCGATCGGCATGGCACAACCGTCGCCCGACGACCGACTCCGCGAGGACGAGATGGCGATCGTGCCGTTCCTCGAGCTCCAGCTCTCCGAGGGATTCCGGCCGGCGGCGATCGAGCGCCTGCTCCGCGTCCAGGGCGACAGCACCCGCCGGATCGCCGATGCGGAATCGGCCTGGTGGGACTCGGAGGTGATCGGGCCGGCCGCGGCCGCGGGCAAGGGCCCGGAGGAGATCGGGAACGCCGACCTCTCCGATCGGATCTCACCGCTGTCCGAGCAAGCCATGCTCGCCATGTACCACGCCCAGCAGGCGCGCGCCTGGACAGGCAACATCATCGACGCGTTCGAGACGATGATGGAGAAGGCGGGGATCCACAGCCGCCTCGAGCGGGTCCCGGCGATCTGCTTCCTCGACATCACCGGCTATACGCGGCTGACCCAGGAGCACGGCGACGACGCGGCGGCGGATCTGGCCGCGACCGTCGCGCGGCTGGTACAGCGCAGCTCCGTGCAGCACGGCGGGAAGACCATCAAGTGGCTGGGCGACGGCGTGATGTTCTACTTCCGGGACCCCGGCCCCGCTGTCCGGGCCGCGCTCGAGATGGTGGACGGGCTGCAGGCAGCCGGACTGCCGCCGGCGCACGTCGGACTACACGCGGGTCCGGTCCTGTACCAGCAGGGCGATTACTTCGGCCAGACCGTCAACCTCACTGCGCGCATCGCCGACTACGCGCGGCCGGGCGAGGTCCTGGTCAGCGATTCGGTAGCCGACGCCTCGAAAGAGCAGGGGATCGCGTTCGGCGACATCGGTCAGGTGGAGCTCAAGGGAGTATCCGGAACCGTGCAGCTGCTCCGGGCCCACCTCGTCTAGGGAGGGATCAACGCCGCCGAACCGCGTGTCTCGGTCGGCTCAGCCCGGATGCGAAGCCAGGTCGCGCTCGAGGTCGGGCGCGGCGTACCGCTCCTTGCGGACCCGCAGGTCGAGGTAGATGAAGACGCCCACCAGGGCCATGTAGGGCATCGTGATCGCGGAGGCGATCGCGGCGACGATGCTCCGGGCCGCGTAGTTGTCGGCGAACGGCGCCGTCAGCAGGCCGTTCACCAGACCGTTCAGCAGGGCGGCAACGATGATCGTCCCGAACACGTGCCATCCGAACCCGCGGACCAGGTCCCAGGAGCGGCGGAGCGCCTCGCGACCGCGCTTGTCCTCGATCACGAGCACGGGGATCCCGCACGCGAGGAACGTGAGCACGATGAACCCGGGGATGATCAACAGGAGGAAGCCGACGGCGATCGCCAGGGCCGACAGGACGCCCACCAGCACGATCGACCAGAACCGGGCGAGCCCGTACCGGTAGCTCTCGCCGATCTCGAGATCTCGGCGCAGGAAGGTCCCGGCCGCCGCCCGCGTGATCGCGCCGGTCAGGATCGTCCACATCAGGATCGAGGCGAACGCGAGCACGATGGCGGCGAGCGCACCGCCCACCAGGGTTCCGGTCGACACCTCGACCCCGCCCCGGAGCTCCTCCTGCGAGAAGCCTTCGCCGATCAGGAGATCGCCGATCAGCACCTGCGCGAACGAGAGCGGGATGACGATCACCGCCACGATCAGGATGAGGTTCTGCCAATGGCGGGTATAGAGGTGGAACGCGTCGGCGAGGATCTCCCCAACCGTTCGGGGGCGCAGGAGGCTCGGACTGCCCGGCTCCTCGGGGATGCGCGGTTCCATGGAAGCGAGTCTAACCTTGTACCTTCGGAATTCGATCCGAGCGTGGTTCGCGACCGGCAGGAGGACCAGATGACCTCGAAGGCCGACTTCACGGACGAAGAGTGGACCCGGCTGCGACGTGCGCCGTTCGTGGCCGGGCTGGCGATCTCGATGGCGGATCCGGGTGGGCCGATCGAGATGGCGAAGGAGACGATGGCGACCCTGAGGACCGCGACGACCCCCCCGAGCCAGGAGGAGCTGCTCGTCGCGGTCGCCCAGGAGATCGCCTCGATGATGGACCAGAAGGACAACCCTCTGAAGGGCTTCAAGCCGGATAGCGCCGCGCTCGCCGGCAAGATGGTCCTCGACGAGATGAAGGCCCTGAACGAGATCCTCACCGCCAAGGCGACGCCGGAGGAGGCGGGCGCCTTCCGTCGATGGCTGCTGGCCGTCGCGCAGGCCGCGGCCGATGCGGCGAAGGAGGGCGGGTTCATGGGCTTCGGCGCCGAGATCGTCAGTCAGGGCGAACAGCGGATGCTCGGCGAGCTGCGTGTGGCGCTCGGCGTGCCCGAAGCCTGACCGCGCCCCGCGTCAGACGTCGTCGCGTCCGTCTCCCTCCGCATCGGGAGGTCCTTCCGTTCGCAGGTAGGCGTTGATGTCGCCGTCCGGGTAGAGCCCGAGCTGCCTCAGCTCCTCGGCGATGCGGGCGTTGTGGTCGGCGTACTCCTTCCGCGCCCGAGCCTCGTCACCGGGTTTCTTCGAATCCCACGTGAACATCTCCCAGATCGCATCCATCTCGGCGGTCCGTCCCGACGCGTAGATGCGGTACCTGCTGTCGCTCGTCATCCGGTGCGTGGCGTAGTACTCGAGGTAGGACCCCTGCTCGTCGGCATCGAAGATGCACCTGATCGTCCAGCCGGCACGGCGGATCAGCCAGGGCTCGCCACGTTCGACGGCCTCTCGCGGGAGCGCGATCTCCCATGGCTCGAACGTCTCGTCGAACGCCGCGGCGATCCGGGCAGCCTCCTCGGGACCCGCTCGGAACTCAGGCACGGTTGCCGGCCCTACCAGCGCTCGCGGTGGACGACGTCGTCGAGGCCCCGTCGGTTCGGGCGTGCGATCGGCTCGAGCGGGCGTTCGGCCGGATAGCCCAGCGCGATGAGGATCGCGCACTCCCGGTCCTCGGGCACGCCGAGCAGGCGGCGCACCAAAGCCTGGTCGCCGACCGAGGCGTGCCCGCTCCCGATCCCGAGGTCGGCCGCCGCGAGCATGATCGACATCGTCACCTGCCCGATGTCGTACTCGAACGTGTCGCGTTCGTCCCGGTCCTCGGAGGTCGGGACGACGAGCGCGATCGTCGCCGCGGACCCCGCGACGTGAGCCGCGTACCGCCACGCCTTCGCCAGCTCGCGCAGCCGGTCCCGCTCGGTCACGACGACGAAGTCCCACGCCTGCTGGTTCATCGAGGAGGGCGTCCGTCGCGCCGCTTCGAGGATCCGGTCGAGGTCGCCCTCCGGGATCGCCCGGTCTTCGTACGTGCGAACGTTCCGGCGAGCTCGGATCGCATCCCAGGTGTCCATGTCGAGCACGATAGCGCTCGGCCCGGTGCGGCATCGCCGGGCACGGGCGTCCTCCTCCGGGATGACGACGCTTCCAGCGGCGCCCGATACGGTTCGGTCCGTGGACGGCGGGTGGTGGGAGCGTCTCCGGCGGGTCGACCCGCGGATCTGGGACGCGCTGCTCGCGCTCGGCGCGGTCGTGCTGGGCGTGCTGGCGTTCGCGCTTCGGCAGCAGCGGCCGGACGAGCCGCCGGCCGCGCTCGGGTTCGCGCTGGTGGTCGTTGCGGGCTCGTCGCTCGCCTGGCGCCGCCGGGCGCCGCTCACGGTCGCGACCATCGTTTCCGCGGCCGTCGCGACCGGAGCACTGTTCGGGTACTGGCCGGAGTTCGTCGCCCTGCTGTGGATCGCGGTGTACTCGGCCGCCGCGTACACCGAACGCGACCGGCTGGTCCGCGTCCTGCTCCCGGTGGCCGTGCTCACCTCCGTGGCGATCAGCGTCGGCGAACGTTGGGATCGCGGCCTCAATTGGATCGAGATCCTGACCGACCTGGTCGTGACGTTCGGCGTCCCGTTCCTGCTCGGCCGCATGACGTTCAACCGCCGCCGGCGGATCGTCCGCGACCGCGAGGTCGCGACGCGCGAGGCCGTCACCGCCGAACGCGCGGCGATCGCCCGCGAGCTGCACGACGTCGTCGCGCACCACATGAGCGTGATGGTCGTGCAGGCGGGCGCGGCGAGAGCCGTCGGCGAAACGGACCCGGCCGCGACGGCCGAGGCGCTCCGCCAGATCGAGGCGTCCGGCCGCACCGGCCTGGCCGAGATGCGCCGGCTGCTCGAGGTCCTCAAAGCCGAAGAGGAAGGGAACGGCCGGGCGCCGCAGCCCGGGCTCGCCCGATTGGCCGAGCTGCTCGACGCGATGCGGGCCGCGGGCCTGCCGGTCGAGGCGGTCGTCGAAGGCGCACCGCGAGCGCTGTCGCCCGGCGTCGATCTGTCGGCCTACCGCATCGTCCAGGAGGCGCTGACGAACTCGCTCCGGCATGCCGGCGGTGCGAGCGCGCGCGTCGTGGTGCGCTACGAACCCGAGGCGCTCGAGCTCGAGATCGCCGACGACGGCCCCGGACCGCCCGAGGACCCCGAGGCCTCCGGCGGGCACGGGCTGATCGGGATGCGCGAGCGCGTCCAGCTGTTCGGCGGCGAGCTCGAGGCCGGGCCGCGTCCGGGTGGCGGGTTCCTCGTCGTGGCGCGCCTGCCCTCTGAGCCGGCGTGAGCGACGCCCCGATCCGCGTGCTGATCGCGGACGACCAGGCGCTGATGCGCACGGGATTCCGGATGATCCTGGACGCGCAGGACGACATCGAGGTCGTGGGGGAGGCGATCGATGGCGCCGACGCGATCCGGCGGTTCGAGGCGCTCTCGCCCGACGTCGTCGTGATGGACGTCCGCATGCCGACGATGGACGGGATCGAGGCGACGCGGCGGCTCGCGGCGCTCGAGCGGCCGGCGCGCGTACTGATCCTCACGACCTTCGACCTGGACGACTACGTGTACGAGGCGCTCCGTGCCGGCGCGAGCGGATTCCTGCTCAAGGACCGGCCTCCGGAGGAGCTCGTCGCGGCGGTCCGCGTGATCGCGGCGGGAGAGGCGCTCCTCGCGCCCACGGTCACGCGCCGCCTGATCGAGGAGTTCGCGAGACGGGCCCCGGCGGCCTCGCGAGCCGAGCTCGACGAGCTCACCGAGCGCGAACGCGAGGTGCTCGTGCTGATGGCGAGAGGCCTGTCGAACGCCGAGATCGCGCGGACGCTCTTCGTCGCCGAGACCACGGTGAAGACGCACGTCGGCCGCGTGCTCCACAAGCTCGGGCTCCGCGACCGCGCCCAGGCCGTCGTGCTCGCGTACGAGTCCGGCCTCGTGCAGCCCGGCGACTGATGGATCGGTCGCCAAGCTGGTGGATCGAGAAGTCCGGGCTGCCCGGGGATACTCATGGGGTGAACGATCGGCTGCTGATCCGACCAGCGGGACGCGAGGATGCCGATCCGATCGCCCGCCTGTTCCTAGCCTCCAAGGCAACACTGACGTTCCTCCCGAACATCCACACGGACGAGGAGACGTTCTACTTCATCGCCAACATCGTCCTGCGCGATCAGGAAGTGCACGTCGCCGAGACGAACGGTGAGATCTGTGGCTTCCTCGCCATAGACGGAGACATGGTGGAGCATCTCTACGTCCGTCCGGATCTCTGGCGGCGGGGCATCGGTAGTGCGCTGCTCCAGCGGGCCAGGGAGCGCATGCCGTTGGGGTACCGGCTGTGGGTGTTCCTGGAGAACGTTCCGGCGAGGCGGTTCTACGAGCGCCACGGGCTCCGGCTCATCGAAGAGACCGATGGCAGCAGGAACGAGGAGCAAACGCCGGATGCTCTCTACGAGTGGAGGCCGGCCGACCCGTAGTCGCGGGTGAGGTGACGCCGGCCGAGAGCGCGATCAGTCGAGCCGGCGCACCGAATGCAGGCTCAGCGGTGACGAGACGCCCTTGAGTTCGATCGGACCGATGGCGGTGACGCCCACGCCGTCGAGGTCGGTAGCATCCACGACCTCCTGGCTCACCAGCACCTCGCCGGGTCGGGCGTACTCGGCGATCCGCGCCGCGATGTTGACGGTCCGGCCGAAGTAGTCGCCCTCCTGGAAGACGACCGGCCCGGCGTGGATCCCCACGTGGGCCGGTGGCAATCCCGCCTCCGGCAGCCCGTCCACCATGTCGAGCGCGGCCAACACGCCGTCACCGGGGTCCGGGAAGTAGAACATCACGCCGTCGCCCAGCCACTTGACCGGCTGCCCTTCGTGCTCCCGAGCGGACCCGCGGACCAGGGTGGCCAGCCTCGTTGCCAGCTCGGCGGCGGCCTCGTCTCCCCGCTCCTCGGTCAGCCGCGTGTACCCCGTGATGTCGAGGAAGCACACGGCCGGCGGGCGGCGCACCCGGCGGTACAGACCGGCCCGCTCCAGCGCGGCCTCCACGTCCTCCACCGCGCTCGTGCTCCACGCGTGCTCCTGCTGTCCGTGGTAGATGGACAAGACGGCCTGCTCCATGAGTGGGGCCATCCGGGACCCGACGTCGGCCTGCGCCGTCAGCATCTCGGCCTCCGTCATCCCTCCCTCGAGGAGCGGCTGCTGGACCTCGGTCCGGTACCAATCCGTTTCGGTCTCGACGATCTTGCGAAGGCCGTCCCCGTACGCTCGGAGCAATCGCTCGATCATCTCCGGCCGGATGCCGGAGGCGAGCTGGAGCTCGATCGCCGGCACCACCGCCAGCTCGTCCTCTCGGACGTGATCCTCGGGCCGAGGTTCGGCGAAGCCGTGAGCCTCTCGGATCACCAGGAGGAGGTCCAAGGGCACGCCCGTCTGTTCGCTCAGCTCGCGGAACGTCGTCCGGCTCACCCCCGCGAACCGATCGAAGGCGGCCGCGTCCAGGTAGGCGAACGAGAGTGTTCCGTCCCGGACGGCAGCGGCGAGCCCCTCGAGTGGCACGCCGGCCTGCTCGAAGCTCTGCACCCACTGGGCCCGACGGACGTCACCGAGCGAGAACGTGTTCCCGCTGCCGGGGCTCAGGATCTCGAGCTCCACCAACCGGTCGACGTAGTCAGGGTCGACCCCGGCCCTTCCGGCCATCTCCTGGCGCGAGTACTCACCCACGGCAGCCGATGCTAGCCGGAGTTCGTGCCTCTTCGGGATCGTCGGGCGTAGGTCGCGGCAGACGCGGCCTGCCCCGACCCGCCGTTCACGTTCCCGACACATCGGCCCTCTACGTTGGTTCAGCCGGAGATCGCGATCTGCAACGTTGGACGTTGCCATGGAGGAACGGCATCCTTCCTCAACGAAGGGGGCATCGGACGTGGCCCAGGAACGCAGGAGTCCGCCGGAAGAGTCCCTTCGGGACCCGATGCCGGGCCTCAAGAAGCAGCTGAGCGAGGAGTTCGAGGCACAGCCCGAGGAGTCGATCGACCGAGCTGCGAAGCACGCACTCGACAGGCTCAAGGGCGTTCCGGTCAGAGAGTTCGTCCCGATCTTCGCCTGGCGACACGCGCGCAGGCATCTGCGGGGAGCCTCCTGAGGATCGATCGCGTTGCGGCTTCAGCGCCTCAATGTGCCGTGCGCGCTCCTAGGAAGGAGCGGTCCCCGATCCACAGACCGGGTGGCGCGGCGAGCATCACGGCGATCGCGTCCAATCTCGGCGCGTACTTCGCCCGCTTCTCCGTGAAGCTCGCGAACGCCTCGTCGACCGGACGAACGGAGAAGCCGTCCTCCCTCATATCGTCCAGGACGTCCTCGAACTCGTGACGCTGGATCAGCGCCTCTCGCTCCGTGAGCCGGAGGTAATAGAAGAGGTCCTCGACCGCGTGGACGCCCGTCCCGTACAGGAGCCTCGCCCGCTCGTCGGGCTCGTCGTCCACAGAGGTGATGATCAGCGTCGCCGCGTCGAGCACCGAGCCGAGCGACGTGATTCACGAGGTGTCGTCGTGCGGCGACCGGAACAGGGTCAGCAGTGGGTAGGACATGTGGGTCTCGAGGACGTCGGCCACCCATCGCTCCCACTCCGCGAAGAGCTCCGGCAACGACGAGGCGACGCCGGCGCTTCCCATCCGGTGCAGGAGCTCCGGGCCGGAGGGCGGGGATCCTGCCCGAGCGTCGAGCAGAAGGACGCCGACCTCTCGGCGGTTGAAGGCCTGGTACAGGACGGGGAGATACGCGATCACCACCGCGAACAGCCCGAGGCCGGTGGCACCCGCGATGACCACGACGGCTCGCGTCCATCCGGTGACGTCGCCCCCGAACCCGAGCGTGAACAACGACGATCCCGCGACGTAGATGGCGTCCCCGAACGAGTCGCCACCCCGCCCGAGCCCGTCGACGAACGCGGGGCTCCACAGGATCAGGCCGAAGCCCAGCAAGGCGAGGGAGACCCAACCGACCAGCAGCACGAAGAAGAAGAAGGGCGCCGCGCCGGCCAGGACCCGCTCCCGGGCTTGGATCGTCTTTCGGCGCACGCCGACCCATCTCCACGGACGCCAGAGCGGCGCGAACAGGATCCGACTGAGGCGGGACCGGCCGCGTGCCGCCCGTGGCATGACGAGGGTCCGGAACACGTCGAGCAGCGTCCACAGGAGGATCACGATGCCCGCCGGGAGCGCGATCCAGCTGTAGACGGCTTCTCCCTCAGTCGGTGTCGGCCGGATGAGGGTCGTCGTGATCGGTGGCACCCGGGACGCTGTCCCGAACGGACAGCGCCGCCTCCTCCGGGGAGGCGAACGCATCCCGCTCGATCACCGCGTCCGCGACCAGTTCCTTCTCCTCATCCGACAGCTCACCTTCGTCGACGAGCGAGAGGGCTTCGTCGGTGCCCGGCCGGTCCGGCCGCTCTTCGGCGAGACGCTGATCGAGGGACTCACCCGCCAACTCTTCATCGGCGGTCGTCCCGACCGACTCGGCGCCGAAAGCATGATCGGCCCGCATGATGGTCGCCTCGAGCTCATCACCGTCGTCCGCGTCCCTGGGCTCGTTGTCTTCCATAGCCCGCCCCTTTAGGTCTTCGGACCGTGCTTCTGGACGAAGGCGAGGGCGGTGTCGGCGACCTCGCGCCAGCCGCTGTCGATCGTGAGCGCGTGTCCGCGGTTCGGCATCTTGACGATCTCGGTCACGCCCTTGTTGCGTGCCTGGCGCTTGTAGGAGGCGTTGGCGATGGCCCAGGGGACGGTGTGGTCCTTCTCGCCGTCCATGATGAGGAGCGGGCCTCGCTTGGGATTCTTCGTGTCGACCTTGACCTCCGTCCACGGGTTGAGGTTGGCCGCCGCGGCCTGGAAGAGCGGTTCGCCGGGCGTCGCCACGGCGAAGGTCTCGTACAGCTCCTTGGCCTCCTCCTCGCTCACGGCGTTGGCGAACGAGTACCGGAACTGCTCGTACGTGAGCGGCACCGCGCGATTGTAGTTCGCGGGGTTGCGCAGGGCCGGCGAGGCCGCCCTCAGCGACGAGATCGGCAGCGGCAGCACGCCACGGAACGGCGCCGGATCGATCGCCACCGACACCGCCGCTCGCCCGCGTCCCGCGAGGATCTGGGTGAGGAGCCCACCGAAGGAGTGCCCGATGATGGCCGGCTTCTTGTCGAGCCCACGGATGACGTCCTCGAAGTGATCCGCCACCTGACCGACGGACTTGTTGGCGAACACCTCGGGGTGCGCCTTGGCCTCGGCGACCGTCTCAGGGTCGTCCGGCCAGCTCGGCGTCAACGCCGTATATCCGTTCTTCTCGAAGAGCTCCGCCCATCGATCCCAGCTGCTCGGCAGCAGCCACAGGCCGTGGACGAACACGACCGGCACCCGCCGGGCTGCGTTCGCGCGTTTGACCTGCTCGGCCTCGTGGTCGGTGATCGTCGCCGTCGCATCCTTCGTGGATGGCATGCGGACCTCCTCGGTCGGCCTCGATAGTCACAGGGATATCACACCTTCATGCGAACGGGCCAAGTGCAGACTCGCTACCTGAGCGCCGGGAGGGCGCTTGGGGGCGGGATGCGGTCGCGCACGACCTGAGGAGAGTCCTAGGGTCGTGACGCCGGGAGCGCTCTGAGAGCCTGGCGTGCGAGTTCCAACGCCCCTTGGGGATCGGCCCCGAGTTGATGAACGCGCACGGCGAAGGCATTCGCCGCTTCACGGAGCGCACTGATCGAACCATCGCGCGCGGCAGCGTTCGGCTCGGCAACGAACGATCCGTGGCGCCCGCGCGTCACGATCACCCGCTCGGCTTCGAGCTCGCGGTAGGCCCTTGCGACGGTCCCCCCGGCCACACCGAGGTCCTTCGCGAGCTGTCGGATCGTCGGCAACCGCGCTCCGACGTCCAGCACCCCCGAGGCCGTCATCGTCGCGATCTGCATGCGGATCTGCTCGTACGGGGGGACGGGCGACGACGGCTCAACGCGGACGATCACCCCGAACTCCGTTGCATGCGTCGGACCCGATAGCGGGTGGGGTGTGCGACGTTGACCCAACACGCGAGCGAGAGCAGGAGCGTGAGGACGATCGCCACCCCGGCGACGATCCCCCCGCCTCCCCCGGGATCGCGGCGGCGAGCGTGATGGCGACTAGGGGGCCCACGAACTGGATGAGCAGGGCGAGGCCGGTTCCCGCGACCATGGCGATCGAGGTGGATCGCATCGCGTCGTCGACCTCCACGTCCTTGATCTCTGCCAACGACTGACGGCGTGCGACGATGCGGCGCTCGATCATCTCCACGGCGACCGCGATCGTTGCTCCACCGAGACCGAACGACGCGATGGTGCCCACGCCTGGCAGATCGATGGTGGCATCCGGCTGGAGGAGCGCGTACGGCATGATCATGGCCAACGCGGACACGCCGAGGGCTCGCTGCAACGTGAGCAGGCGCACCGACAGGTAGTCGCCGAGACGTCGAGGCCGTATCAGGGCCGTGGTCTCGGTTTCTCGGTCTCGGTGCACCCCGACCTCGGCGACCAGGGCACCGAGGAGATACCCGACGAGCATCAGGGAAAGGGCCCATCCACCCTCGTCGAAGGTCGCGCCCGAGATGCCCGAATAGACCCATGGCGAGATGAAGCCGACGAGGGCACCCACCCTGCGGCCACGCCTGCTCAATAGGAGGTAGCGCTGGACGACCAGGGCGTTCGCGGGTGTGAGGTCGACGCCCGTCGCCTCGACCCACTGCCTCAACTCGGCGTCGTCGGCTCTCGAACGCCGTGCGAGCCCGACCACCACGAACACCAGCAGCACGCCGACCGCAACCAGCTCAACCGGACCCAACACAGATGCCTCCTCCGCTCGTCTGTATCATCGTATCGATACAATCGCACACGGTCAAGGTGGGTCGAGCGGGACGCTCGGGCGACTGACCCGAGCACCGCGCCTCCTCCTCGAGGAGGACCCGCAGGTTCACCCCACGGTCCGACGCCATCGCGGTCTGCCGCTCCCTAGCGTGGCTCCCGACGGAACACACGACCGGAAGGAGCTCGGTGATGGGTGCCAACAGCACGACGGACCGGCGGACGGTCGAACGAGCGCCGCTCGGCTCGCCGGCGATCTCGGTCCGCGGCGTGACCAAGCGCTTCGGGTCGGTCACGGCGGTCCGCGATCTCAGCCTCGAGGTGCACCCGGGCGTGGTCACGGGGTTCCTCGGGCCGAACGGCGCCGGCAAGAGCACCACGCTCCGGATCGTCCTGGGCCTGGTCGCGCCGACCGAGGGCTCAGCCACCGTGCTCGGGTTGCCGTACCGGGGCCTGCGGGAACCGACCAAGACCGTGGGCGCGGTGCTCGAGACGCAGAGCTTCAACCCGCTGCGGAGCGGACGGAACCACCTGCGGGTCCTGGCGTCGGCGTCGGGGATCCCGCAGCGACGGGTCGACGAGGTCCTCGAGCTGGTCGGCCTGGAGGCGGCCGCCCGGCGCAACGCCGGGACGTACTCGCTCGGCATGCGGCAGCGGCTCGGGCTCGGCGCGGCGCTGCTCGGCGAGCCGCGGATCCTGATCCTCGACGAGCCGGCGAACGGCCTGGATCCGCAGGGGATCCGTTGGCTCCGCGACTTCCTGCGGGGCTTCGCGGCCGAGGGCAACGCCGTGTTGGTCTCGAGCCACGTGCTCACCGAGATGGCGCAGCTCGCGGACGAGGCGATCGTGATCAGCCGTGGCCGGCTCGTCCGGCAGGCGCCGCTGTCCGAGCTGACGAGCGACTCGCGCGAGCTCGTCGTGGTCACGCCCGAGGCCGGCCGGCTCGCGGCCGCCCTGCACGAACGCGGTCTGGCGGTCGAGTCGAAGACCGACGGCGAGCTGCACGTGACCGGGGCGGACGCCGCGCGCGTCGGGATGGTCGCGTTCGAGACCCACGTCCCGGTGTTCGGGCTCGCGGAGAAGGAGAGCAGCCTCGAGGATGCGTTCCTCGAGCTCACGGAGGAGGACGCACGATGAACAACCAGATCGCGTCGGAGATCCGCAAGCTCACGACCACCCGGAGCATCTACGCGATGCTCGCAGGTCTGGTCGCGGTGGTGGCGCTCGGGGTGGTGGCGATCGTGACGGACGGCCGAACGAGCGCCCTGTCCGCGCCGCTCGAGCAGCAGGCCTTCCTGCACATGTCGCTGACGATCGCGCCGCTGTTCGGGTTGTTGCTCGGTCTGCGCTCGTTCACCGACGAGTTCCGGTACGGCTCGATCGTCCCGACGCTGCTCGCGAGTCCGGTCCGCCGCCGGGTGCTCGGCGCGAAGCTCGTCGCAACGGCAGGGGGCGGCGATCGCGCTCTCGCTCGCCGCGGTGGCGATCACGTTCGCGATCGGCGTGCCGCTCCTGGTCGCCAAGGGTGTCGCGATCACGTGGTCGACGGGCGCGATCGCGATCATCGTCGGCCGTCTGGTCGCCGCGACCGCGCTGTGGACCGCGATCGGCGTTGGGCTCGGCCTAGCCGTCAAGCACCAGGTGGCGGCGATCGCCGGGACCTTGGTCTGGCTCCTGGCCGCCGAGGGCATCCTGTCCGGGCTGGTGCCGGACGTCGCGAAGTACTTCCCGGGCGCGGCCGGCTTCGCGACCGTCGGCATCAACTCGGCCGAGCTGCTGACGCCGGCGCTCGGCGCGGCGCTGCTCGGCGCCTACGCGCTCGTAGCGGTCGCGATCGGCGCGATCCTGATGCAGCGCCGGGACATCGCGTAGCGCTCGGTGGGGATCTGGGTCAGGAGGGCGACCACGCCACGAAGTCGCCCTCGGCGACCAGGACCGGCGCGCGGTCGGCTCGGGCGGACTGGATCCAGATCCCTTCCTCGCCGTCCTCGCTCATCCCCGGGTAGGCGAACGCGCGGGAGTCCGGCGACCACAGGCGCATGCTCTGCGCGTACTGCTCGAAGAACTGCAGGTACTCGACCGAGATCAGTTGGCTCGGGGCGACGCGCGGCGTGACGAACGAGGACATGCCGTCCCACACGCCCCAGCGGAACCAGAGCAGCGTGTCGTCGGGAAGCGGGTCCGGTTCGAGGTAGAGCAGGCGCTCGCCGTCGGGGCTCCAGAAGAACGACGCGATCGGGGAGTCGGTGACCTCGACGGTCTCGCCGGTTCGAACGTCGATGACCGAGAGCGGCAGGGTGTGGTCGGGCTCGAGCACCTGGAACGCGATCCGCCGGCCGTCCGGGCTGACGACGAAGGCGATCAGCCCGTCGTACGGCACCAGCGACCGTTCGGTCTGTGCCTCCGCGCCACGAGCGACGAGCCGCTGGCCGTCCGCGTCGACCGCGGCGTAGACCAACGTCCGTCCATCGGCGGTCCACACCGGCACCGAGAAGGTCCCCGGTCGGTCGGCGACCGTCGTCTGCGAGCCGTCGAGATCGAGCCGCTCGAGCCGGTCCCCGCCGACGTGGACGAGCAGCTGGTCGCCGTCCGGCCCCCACGAGAGGTAGAACGGCTGGCCGGTGTCGAGCGGGGTCCCCGCGCTCCGACCCATGACCTCCACGATGCCGAGCTCGATCTCGCCCTCGCTCGGCGACCCGAGGTACGCGATCCGGGACGACGTCGGGTCCCACGACAGGTAGAAGGGCACGATCGCGGTCCTCGCCTCGGTGGGCCCGGTTCCACCACTCCCCGACGTGGCGACGGCGGCCGAGAGGGCGCCCGCCTCGGTCACCTCGACGTGAACCCACGCGACGCTGCGACCGTCGGGTGACCACGTCGGTTGCCGCACCTGGCTCGTACCGGGCTCGACCTCGTCGAGCAGGATCTCGTCCGAGCCGTCCGGGTTCATCGTGACGAGGTGTCCGTCCGCGTCCAAGACGGCGAGCCGACCGGTCAATCCGGCGACATCCGACGCGACGGTCGGCGCGGGGCCGACGGAGGTGGCGCCGGTGGTCGCGTCCGCCGGGATGTCGACATCGGGAAGGTCCCGTCGCTCAGGCTCGGAGGTGCACGATGCCGCGAGCGTGAACACGATCGTGGCGGCCGCGGCGGTCCGACCCACCCTCGCGCGAACGTTGAGGTGTGCGCGCATCAAGGACCGCATCGTCGAAGTTTCAGGCGAACGAGCGATCCGCGCAACCGGTGCCGTGTCGCTACTGCGCAGCGTTCGGCGGACGGTCGTCCATCTCGATGAAGCCGTAGAGGTTGCCGTCCGGCGCCCGGACGTGGGTCCAGGTCAGCCCCACCTCCTCGGCTCGAACGGGGCCCAGCACGATCGGAACGCGGGCCGCGCGGAGCTCCTCCGTCGCGGCCGCCACGTCCTCGACCTGGAACTCGACCACCGGTCCGGTCGTGAGGTGGTCATTCTGCGACGGCCCGAACACCTCGGCGATGCTGCCATCCGGCAGTCGGAAGGCCCACATGTCGTCACCGCCGTGCATCGGCCGGAGCGCGAGCGTACGCTCGAAGAAGTCGACCATGGCCTCGGGCCGGTCCGTTCGGGTTCCGACGAACCCGATCTTGAGCACTTTCATCCCCTACCTCCTTCGCAGCGCGTTCCACGCGTCATCGATCGACAGTCCCTCGAACGTCGCGAGCACGAGGTCGGCCTCCGAGAGATCGAGCTCGGCGGTCGCGTCGTTCGGGATACACAGGCACGGGATGCCGGCGGCTTTCGCGGCACGGATCCCGTTCGGCGAGTCCTCGATCGCGAACGTCTCGACCGCCGGCACGTCGAGGAGCTCGAGCGCCGCCTCGTACAGGTGTGGGTTCGGCTTGGCGCGTGCGGCGTCGCCGTCAGCGCACACCATCGCCGCCCATCCGTCCGGGCGGCCGAGCCGCTCGAGGTTCGTGACGAGCCACTCGGTTCGGTCGCTGCTCACCAGCGCGCGTGGGACGCCGGCGTCGTCGAGCTGACGCAGGAACGCCTCGACGCCGGGGCGGAGCGGCACCTCGCGCACGGCCTCGCGGATCCGCTCCTCCGTCCTCGCGTGGACATCCTCGACATCGAGTCCACCGCCCACGAGCTCGTTCAGCGACGCGTACGGATCGAACCCGCCCAGCGTGCCGATCGCGGCCGACCACGTACGCAGCGTCAGCTCGTGCCCGTGCTCCCGGTACAGTTCGCGGAACACGCCGAACACGGCCGTCTCCGAATCCCAGAGCGTCCCGTCGAAGTCGAACAGCACCGCGCGCAACGTCGTCATGGCAGGAGCTCGCGCACCGACGCGAAGAACAGCTGCGCCGAGTCGCGCCACGTCGGCAGTGTCGCTGCGCGGCCGCGGGCGCCGGCGGCGAGCCGAGCGCGCAGCACGTCGTCCGTGGTGATCGCTCGCAGCGCCGCGGCCAGTCCGGCGAGGTCGCCGGGTTCGGCCATGAGTGCTTCCCGGCCGTGCTCGGCGAGTCGCGGCAGGTTGCCGGCGCGCCATCCCACGACCGGCAGGCCCGCAGCGATCGCCTCGGCCCACGCCGTGCCGTACGCGTCGACGAACGAGCAGAGCGCGAACACGTCGGCCGATCGGTAGAACCGGCCGACCTCCTCGACCGGAACCGATCCCCGCACGACGACCCGGTCGCGGAGGTCCGGCGCGGCGACCCGGCGGCGGACGCGCTCGGCGTACCGAGCGTCGGCGTCGGTGGCCCCCACCAGCCACAGCGTCGCGGCCTCGTCCGGCAACGTGGCGAACGCGTCCACCAGCTCGAGGATCCCCTTGAGCGGGGTCCAGTTCGCGACGCAGAGCACCGAGACCGCGCGGCCACGACGCAGGTCGAGCGGCGGGCCGCTCGCGACGGGGACGTCGCACCCGGGCGGCACGACGACGATCCGGTCCGCCGGCACGCCGACGCCGCGCAGGTCGTCGACGAGGCTCTCCGCCGCGACGACGATCCCGGCCGCCGAGCGGTACGCGATGCCGTCGAGCCTCCGCTGCGCGACCCGGCGCGCTCGTCCGCCGTGCAGACCTCCCGGTGGCTGATGGACCACCGCGACGACCGGGGTCCGCAGCCGGGCGATCCACGGCGCGGCGAACGCCGCCGCGATGCTGTCGAGCAGGATCGCATCGGAGCCCTCGGCCGCGGCGCGGAGCGCACGCGCCCCGGCCAGCGCCGGGAGCGGCCAGGGGAGCGCCGGGAGGCGCTCGAACCGGACCGAGGCCCGATGGTCGGCGGCGGCCGCCGCCATCATGCGGTGGTAGCGGTACCCGCCCGTCCGCCGCTCCGGATCGCCGAGCGTCACCAGCGAGAGTCGCACCACCTCGCGCCGCGTCCCGACCTCAGACGCGCGCACGGATGCCTCCGAACGCGTCCTCGGACTCCCAGACGCGCACCGACACGACCTCGGCCCCGTCGCCGCGGAGCGGATCGGCGAGGCGCCCGTGGATCCACGCCGCGAAGACCTCGACCGTCACGGCCTCGGTGCCGCACGTCTCCGACAGGTCGCGATCGCGCACGCGATCCGCCACCTCGGCGAGCGCACCCGTGAGGACGTCGAGGTCGCAGACCATGCCCCGCTCGTCGAGACGCTCCCGCTCGGCCACCACCTCGACGCGGTAGTCGTGCGGGTGCCGCTCGTTCTCCGGCGGCGGCTGGTCGGGCATCCGATGGAACGCGCGGAACGACGTCGATGCGCCGACCTCGAACATCAGAACCTCAACGCGACGTGCATGATGCCCTCCTCGCCGCGGTCGAGCGCGGCGTACGCCTCGGCCGCCCGCTCGACCGGCAGCTCGTGCGTGGCGAGCAGCTTCACCGGGAGCTCGGTCATCAGGCGCATCGCCGCCTGCCGCCGGCGCGCGACGTCCCATCGCCCCGCCAGCCGCGCCGGGATCGTCGAGACCTGGGTGCTCCGGATCGTGAGCCGGCGCCGGTGGAAGGCCCCGCCGAGCGGGAGCCGCACGTCCTTGGTCCCGAACCAGCTGCACACGAGCGCCTCGCCTTCGTGCGCCAGGAGCTCGAGCGCGAGCGGGAGGGCGGCGGGGCTCCCGGTGGCGTCGACGACGAGCGGCACGCCCGCGCCCGACGTGGACGCCGCCACGGCCTCGCGGATCTCGGACGCCTCCACGACGCGGAGCCCGAACAGCGCGGCGATCTCGCGGCGGTCGCCACGCGGATCGGCGCCGAGCACGTCCGCGCCCGATCGCTGCAGCATCGCCGCCGTCAGCACGCCGACCGGCCCGAGACCCAGGACCACGACCGGCTCCTCGATCCGCGGGCCGGCATCGAGCGAGACCTGCAGCGCGGTCTCCACCAGCGGGAACAGCGTGGCCACGCGTCCGTCGACGCCCTCGACCGGCACCACGTCGGCGGCGGGCGCCGTGAACAGGTCCTGGTGGGGGTGGAAGGCGAAGACCGTCGATCCCTCGCCGGGCCCCTCGGGACCCGACCGCTCGACCTCGCCGACGCAGCTGTAGCCGTAGGCGAACGGGTACCGGAACGTGCCCTCCAACGAGGGGATGGTCTCGTCGAGCTCGAGGGTCTCGTCGAGCTCCCCGCGGTAGGCGAGGAGCTCGGTCCCGCCGCTGATCCCGGACCATCGCGTCCGGACCAGGACCTCGCCGGGCGCCGGCGGCCGGACCTCGACGGGTTGGATCTCGACCCGGCGGGGAGCGACGAACCGCAGCACGCGTGCCTCCACGCGCTGCGTCTACCCGAAGGACCCCCAGGTCAACCGCGGCGGCGATTGCGAGCCGGGCCAGATGGGAACAGGACAGCCGTGTCCCGCACCGTGTCCGTCCCCAGGGAGGTCGCGAGCCTCACCCTGCCCACGCCGTTCGGCGAGTGGGACGTCCGCGCGTTCGAGTGGGCCGACTCCGTCCACGTGTGCCTGTGCCGGGGCCGGATCGGCGACGGCGAGGACGTCCTGGTCCGGATGCACTCGGAGTGCCTGACGGGCGACGCGCTCGGCTCGCTGCGGTGTGACTGCGGGATCCAGCTCCGACACGCGCTCCGCTCGATCGCCGCCGAGGGCCGCGGCGTGCTCGTCTACTCGACGGGGCACGAGGGCCGCGGGATCGGCCTGGTGAACAAGCTCCGGGCGTACATGCTGCAGGACGCGGGGTTCGACACCGCGGAGGCGAACGAGCATCTGGGGTTCCACGTCGACGAGCGGACCTTCGGCGACGTCGCGGAGTGCCTGCGAGCGTTGGGCGTCCGGTCGGTCCGGCTGATGTCCAACAACCGCGACAAGGCGGCCTCCCTCGAAGCCGCGGGGATCGCGATCAGGTCCGTCGTCGGCCTCCCGACGGCGGCGCACGCGCGCAACGTCCGGTACCTCGCGACCAAGCAGGCCGTGATGGGGCACGTCGCCCCGAGGGGCGCGCCGCTGCCGGACGGGGTGGGGCCGCCACCCGACGTCGGCTCGCTCCTGGGAGAGGTCCGCCCCACGCCGACCCGCCCGTACGTCGTCGTGAAGTACGCCCAGACGCTCGACGGTCGGATCGCGACGTCGACCGGCGACGCGCGGTGGATCAGCGGGGAGCCGGAGCGCCGGGCCTCGCACGCGCTCCGAGCCGCGTGCGACGCGGTGCTCGTCGGCGTCGGGACCGTCGTCCGGGACGATCCGCAGCTGACGGTCCGCCTGGTGCCGGGGGCCTCGCCGATCCGGGTCGTCCTCGACTCGGGACTCGAGGATCCCGGACGACGCCCCGGTGCTGGCCGACGACGCCTCGACCGTCATCGTCACGACGAGCGCCTCCCCGCCGGAGCGCCGGGCCGAGCTCCGCCGGCGTGGCGTGTCGGTCGTGGTCGTGCCCGCCGGCCCGCGCGGCGTCGACCTCGACGCGGCGATGAGCGCCCTCCTCCGTGACGGGATCCGCTCCGTGCTCGTCGAGGGCGGGGCGCGCGTGATCACGTCGTTCCTCTCGTCCGGGATCGCCGACCGCCTCGTGGTGGGGATCGCCCCACGGGTGCTCGGCGACGGGACGGAGGCGGTGCAGGACCTGGGTATCACCGAGGTGGCGAACTCGATCCGGATCGAACGTCGAACGGTGCACGTCGTCGGAGACGACGTGCTCATCGCCGGAGACCTCGCTCGCTGAGCGGAGGCAGGGATCGCGCAGCGCGTGATGCGACGGTCTCAGGCGCGCGTGCTATCGAGGTGCTGCAGGAGGTCGTGGGCGGCGAGTTCGACCTCTTTGTGTCGCCACTCCGCGGCCCGGTACTGGCAAGCGATCAAGCCGGTCCGATGCACGCGCCGGAGGTCCCCGTAGACGAAGCCGTACCTGGCCTTGGTGTCCTCGCTGGCACCTTCGGTCAGGCCGAGGTACCACTCGCCGTACTCCTCCCACGAGTGCGACTCGAGGAAGGCGTTCTCGTCGGCGGCCTTCGGCTGAGCCTCGCCCCAATCGCTGTCCAGCACGTACTGGTGAGCATCGATGAGCCGTTTCGCGTGGGCGACCGCGCGCTTGTTGACGGAGTACGAAGCCACGACCCCAAGTCTACGGATGAGCAACGTAGATCGGGGATCAAGGGGTGCGCGAGCGCTCCCCTCGACCCACCCAACCGCAACGAAGCGATCTCGAGTTCGTCAGGCGACGCCGGCGCCACGCTCCTGGATCACTCGAGGAGGAGCCTCGAGGAACGGCGACGGCCTGAACCCCTTCACGACGAGGTAGATACCCAGCGACAACTCCCAGAGGGCCTCCGGGATCGTCATGAGGCCCTGGATGGGACCGCTCGCCTCGATGACGTCGTAGATGACGAGGATCCCCGCGATGATGAGCAGAGGGCCGCCGATGAGGCCAAGCATGGCCATCCCTCGGGGTACCAAGGCGGACTTGTACATCAGGTAGCCCAGGATCAGTCCGTTCCCGACGCCGACGAAGAAGCCCGGGCCGATCCGGAACGCCCATTCATAGACGGCTTCGAGTCCCTGCCCGAGAGCAGCATCGGTGCCACTCGGAGCATCCTGCCGCACGGTCAGGATCGCGAGCATGCTGACGATCCCGATCGCGATGAAGACGCACTCCATGACGCGGGCCGTGACGTAGCCGAGAGCGCCGGGCTCGTTCACGCGCTTGTGGATCGAGTAGGGCACCACGGCCGTGCCGACGTTCGAGATGATGAGGAAGAGTTCGAGCACCGCCCCCGTGGCCACGAGCGCCCACGCCGCATCGCCAGCTCCGGTGACGTAGTTGGGCTCATCGCGCACCGGGGCGTAGAAGACGAACCGCGCTGGGATCGAGGTGACGAAGGTGGCGATCCACAGCCAGCCGGTGAGTGTCGCGACCCTTCGAGTATCCAAACTGGGCCTCCTTCCCCCGCTTGGGACTCCTCTCTGTCCCCGATAGCCGGAACGGCCCGGGTCCAAACAGGCGCGGAGGCGTGGCCGTGCCTGCCCGCGAGGCGAGGGGATCGTCCCGTCTACGAGACGGCCGGGAGGTGGGGCGTGAACTCGAGCGCGACCGACGGCTCGTTGCCGACGATCTCATCGGCCGGCCAGGAGGCAGTCGCCAGGTGCCGAACGCCGTCGAGCACGAGCTCGACCTCGTACGTGAACGGACCTTCGCCGAGAGCGGCCGCGTCGAGACCTCGTCGGTCCGGGCCGTCCCAGTAGACCGTTCCTTCGGGCCAACATCTCGACCTGGCTCGGGTGGCGTCGAACGTGATCTCCTGCCCCGGTCTCGGCGCGAACCGTGATGGTGGCGACCGCTTCCTCGGGAGTGCGTGCGAGGTTGGACACCTCCAGCTCGACCCCGTAGCTGTCGGTCTTCCCGTCGTGGCCGGCCAGGACCGCCAGCCGAGCCTCGGGCTGGGGGAGCGGGCCGTCGATCGGCGTGGTCCACCGGAACGTCACGAACAGGTCGCCGTTGCCCCGGCCGAAGAGCGTGACGTCGTAGGTGTCGGCATGACCGATCGGGACAAGGACGAAGGATCCGTCGCCGGTCTGCGTGAGCGGAGCCTCGTGGATCCGGCCGCACTCCTTCCCCGCGGGAACGAAGCTCGCCGTGAACGACCACCCGGAGAGTGGGAACTCCACGGCGACCTCTTGCGGACTCCCGACATCGGGAGGGTCAGCGGGAGGGATCCCGTCCGCGCAGATGTTGCCGAAGCAGTAGGTCCACGCGGTCAGATCGATCGACCGATCGCCGGACCGAACGGTGACGGGTGGGGGCCTATCGAGGTCGTACTCTTCGCCGACGCGTTCGCCGGGGCTGGGGCCGGGGCTCGAGGGCACGGGGGACGTCGGTCCTGCGCTGCCCGGTTCGATCGGATCGGCGCAGGCCGTGAGGGAGACCATGCCCACCAGACCGAACGCGAGCAGGAAGTGCCTGGTGCCCCTCATGCGACTGGGACGATGTCCGACACGCGGTTGGTTCCCTCCGCCGGGATCTGGAGGACGTTATGCGCCCGCGCCGGTAGCCAGACGCCGCCACTTCGGGTCCATGGCGTCCTCCGACCGCTGCGTCTGCCATGCAGCTACGAAGAACAGGCCCGCCACGAACCAGGCGTCCGATGCGAATGCGACGACGACTCCGCTCAGCCAACCACCGAGTAGGTCCGCCTGCTGGTAGTTGCAGAACTCCGTTCCCTTGCCGCTGACGTACAGCGGACATGCGACCTGAAGGAGCATCGTCAGGACGCTAGCGAGGAGGGGTCCTGCGATCAGCACGACCCACGCCGCTCGACGAAGCGGTTCCGAGGGTGGTCGAGCAGTTGTGGCGAGCATCCCGAGGACACCGTTGGCGAAGAGGCCGACACTGGCCCCCACGGCTGTGTAGGCAGGGACCTCCGCGGGACCATCCGCGTTCCCGACCAGGAACCCACCGATCGCACCGAGCATGCTCCCGAACATCGCGAGGCTGACCGCGGGGGCACGCCGCAGGAAGGCCGCACCCATCGCCGCGCAGGTCACGGCCCAGACCGGTGAAGATCTGCACGAGCAGTGTCGGGTGGGCCACCGTCAACAGGATGCCTCGAACGAACGGTGAGAAGAGCCACAGCACACGGATCGTCACAAAAGTCCACGACGGAGCACCGGAACGTGTCGTCGAGGCGTGACCGCTGTCACGATGGGCCGTGGGTATGACTCAGCAGACTTCCCCGCGAGATGCGCCGTGCAGTGCGCCAGAGAGTGGGACGATGGCTTCGTGGTAGCGCTGAGCTTCATCGGGTGGCTCGTCACCCTGTTGGTTGCCATAGCCCTCGTCGTCGGGTTGGTTCTCTTCTTCGCTACCTCCGGTTTCTGGGGCGGCGGCGGCGGCGACCCGCCCTTCTAGGCGTTGTACGTTTCGTAACCGTGACCGGCGTCACGACTCATTCTGCGAGGCCATCGACGAGACGGGTCGTCGTGATGGTGCTCGTCGTATCGGCGAGCTCGCTCGTTGCGTGCACGAGCGGGGCGGTCGAGGACCAGCCTCGCCCGCCATCCTCTCCGACGCCGGGAACGTCCGCACCGCCTCCGGCCGTCGATCCGTCCTGTCCGCCGGTCGTCGAGAGCATCGTGAAGGGGACGGTCATGGATCCCGCGCTCGACGAGATCTCGGGGATGGTCGTGGGTCACCGGATGGACGGCGTGCTGTGGGTCGCGGAGGACTCGGGCAACGACGCGGCCGTGTACGCGCTCGAGCGGACCGGTGAGGTGGTGGCCGACGTCACGGTGGACGGTGCGACGAACGTGGACTGGGAGGACCTCGCGTGGGCGAAGGGACGCCTCTGGGTCGGCGACATCGGCGACAATGAGCGTGAACGTTCGGAGATCCAGGTGTACTCGTTCCGCGAACCGGGCGACCGCGACGCGACGAGCGTCGACGCGACGACCTTGCGGCTTGAGTACGAGGATGGGCCGCACGACGCCGAGGCGATGTTCATCGATCCTCGCGACGAGCGCCTCTACCTCGTCGAGAAGCAGCTCGGCCAACCCGGGAGCGCGGTGTACGCGGTCCCGCTACGTGAGGTGAGTCCGGGCGAGGTCGGCGTGCTCCGCCTCGTCGCGCGGGTCCCGCTCCCTGCCGTCACCGCCGCCGATCTCGGTCCCGCCGGGATCGCGGTCGGCACCTACCTGACCACGCTCGTGTTCCCCTGGTCGGACGACCGGACCGTCGTATCGACGCTGGAAGGGAAGTCGTGCCCCGCGGCGATCGGGGACGAGGCCATCGCGCAGACCCGCGACGGAGGGGCGCTGTACTCGACCGGCGAAGGCGTGGGACGTTCCGTCCGCTCTGTGGAGATCTGACGCGCGTCGCCGGGTCGATCGTCGGCGAGCTCACACAGCGATGTAGCTCTCGAGACGTTCGACCAGCTCCTTCGGACGACTCAGCGCGACGCAGTGACTGCCGTCGATCTCGTCCGGCGTGATGCCCAGGCGTTCTCGGGCGACCCGGCGGATGAAGGTGGCCGGGAAGAGACGGTCCTCACGACACAGGAGGATCCGGGTGGGCACGTCCGGCCACGCCCGCAGGGGCAGGGGCTCGTCCATCCGTGCTTCGGACTGTGCGCGCCCCCGACGGAGCGCCTCGGACGCGAGCGCCGGAGGCACGTCGTGATAGAAGAGGGCGATCGGATCCTCCGGCATGTCCCGGACCTCCCCCTCGTATCCGGTGTTCGCCCAGTACGCGCTCGGGGCCTCGCCGGGCAACGGGACCATCGGGGCGACCAGCACGAGGAGATCCACCGCCGCCCGATCGCAGACGAGCGGCGCGGTGAAACCACCGAAGGACTGCGCCACCACGATCAGATCGGAGCGATCGCCGATCGCGTCGAGCACCGCGTCCGCGTACTCGGGAAGTCCGGCCGAGTCGTCCTCGCACGGAAGATCGGGAGCGACCGAATCGTGACCTCGGGCCCGGAGCTCGGCCTCCACGAGGTGCCAGTACCAGCCGACGTCACCGGCACCGTGGATCAGGACGAACGTGGCCATCTGCGTGAGTCGTTCTCGGTGAGCACCCGGCGCAAGGTCGCGGCGAACGTATCCGGGTCCCCCCAGCCGATCTTCGGGTGGATCATCGGGTCTCCCTTCTCGACGTCACGTGGTTCCTGACGCTTGCGAGCGGCCGAACTCATCGGTTGGGCAATATCAGCGCTCGATGGAACGCCGGCCAGCTACCCCCCCGGTCTGTTTGGTCCTCCGCCCCCGAGGCGTGTTTCCTCGGTCAGCTCACTGGCTCGGCGATAACTGGCTTCGGTACCGAGCCGCAAGAACTCACGGATCCCATCGAGCTGTTCCCGCGTGAACCGGCTGCCCGACGCGAGGAACCCCTCGGCGATCGGTCCCCACGCGTGTTCGGCACGTTCGCGGAATCGGTCGGTCGTCTCTACGAGAACGCGCCGGCGGTCGGTCGGATCCGCCAGCCGCCGGACGTAGCCGGCCCGCTCGAGCCGGTCGAGCACGGCGGTGATCGCCCCGGTGGTGAGCCGGCTCTCCTCGGCGAGGCGACCGGCGGGGACCCTCCCGAGCCGCGCGAGGATGTCGAGACAGAGCACATCGGTGCGATTCACCCCGAGCATCTCGGCGACCGCAGCGTCCATCGTGTCCGCCGCGTTCTGATTGATCCGGGTCTCGGTCATGATCTCGGCCATCTCGGCTCTGCGCGACCGACCTCTTGACGATTGAGTAGCTTGTACTCTAAGATTCTTGGACATCGTGGGAATCATACCGCGGCACCGCGGACGAGGGAAGGAGGCCAGCGATGACCCAGACGGGACGAGAGGCCGGGGAGATCCGACCGTTCGTGATCGACGTGGGGCAGGCCGAGCTCGAGGATCTCCAGGCTCGACTGGCCGGGACCCGGTTGACCGATGAGCTTCCCGGCAGTGGCTCCGACTACGGAGTGAGCGTGGAGCGCGTCTCGAGGCTCGTGGAGTACTGGCGCACCGGCTACGACTGGCGGGCATGGGAGGCGCGCCTCAACCGGTCCACGCAGTTCATGACCGAGATCGACGGGCAGAACGTGCATTTCACCCACGTCCGCTCACCGAGGGAGGACGCGCTTCCGCTCATCCTCACGCACGGTTGGCCGGGCTCCAGTCTGGAGTACCTGCGAGCGATCGAGCCGCTGTCTCGCAGCTTCCACCTGGTGATCCCATCGTTGCCCGGATACGGGTTCTCCGGCCCAACCACCGAGCGCGGTTGGGACAACCTGCGCATCGCGAAGGCCTGGGTGGAGCTCATGAGGCGTCTGGGCTATGAGCGGTTCGGCGCGGTCGGCAACGACGCAGGGTCGATGATCTCTCCTGAGGTCGGAAGGCTCGCTCCCGAGAGTGTGGTCGGCGTGCACGTCACCCAGCTGTTCTCCTTCCCGTCCGGCGACCCGGCCGAGATGGAGGGGTTGAGCGAGGACGAGCAGGCGGGCCTGGCGGTGCTGAAATGGTTCTGGGAGGAGAAGGGCGGGTTCAACGTCCTCCAGTCACAGCAGCCGCAGACCCTCGCGCACGCGCTCTCGGACTCGCCCGCGGGCCTGCTCGGGTGGCTCGCGCAGCTGCTCGACGACGACCTCGACGACGACTTCGTCCTTACGAACGCCTCGATCTACTGGTTCACGCGTACGGCGGGCTCGGCCATCCGGCTCTACTTCGAGAACGCCAAGAGCGGCTACCACCCAACGGAGCCGACGACGGTGCCGATCGCGCTGGCGATGGGAGAAGGGGACTTCAAGTCCATCCGTCGCTTCGCGGACCGCGATCACAGGAACATCGTGTCCTGGAAGCAGCTTGACCCGCCCGCCCGCGGCCACTACACGGCCCACACGGCGACCGAGGCACTGACGACCGACGTTCGGGAGTTCTTCAGCGCGCTCGCTTGAGGAAACCATTCACCGGACAACCGTACGCTTGCCGACGCGTCGAACCGTGGATCCCTTACCTCGGTGAGCCTCCGCCCTGGATCGAGCTACTAGGCGTCGAGTTCGATGTGACGCGTCGACGAGGACGCGACGAAGACGATCTGGCCGTCGTCGAGGAGCCCGGTCCGCTCCAGGGACTTCGTCGCCTCGCGATCCGGGAGGTACAGCACCACCATCGTCTGGCCGAGCCCCCCCATATCCTCGGCCACCTTCCTGATGGCGTCGCACCCGTCCGCGGTCACCTCTTCGACCTCACAGAGATCGACGGTGACGTCGACATCGGGCGGGGCCGTGACGCGAGCGCGCAAGCGGTCCTCGTCTTCCTCCGTCAACGTCCCCCAGGCGACCACGTAGGGACGTGCCTCAGAGCTTCCGATCCGTTCGATGACGGCCATGCCGACGATCGTGGCACGGCAGGGCTTGCCGCGCAGTCCTCCGAGCGGGGGAGGGCCGCTGCAGGGCGGATTACTCCCAAAGCTCCAGCCCACGAACGCCTGCCAGGCACGATCGAGCGTCGACAGGGCCTCCTGCTCCGGCGCCGAGGTGTGCTGGGTCAAGGCCGATGTCGGCGGAGGCATCTATCGCTCGGCCGGCAGGCGATCGAAGATCGACGGTACGCGCCCGAAGATCATGACGCCGCTGACGGTCAACACCGTGCCGATCACCGCCGGCACGACCCACGCCGACAGGTCTTCACCAACCGCGACGGCGAGCTGTCCGCATCCGGCCGCCACCAAACCGGCGTACGACCACGTCATGCAGTACGCGTGGGTCGCGATGACCGTGTCCGATCTCTTGCCGAGGAGCAGAGGCGAAAGCCCGACAGCGATCGTGACGAGGCTGGCGACCGCCAGCGCGTGGAACACGCCGAACGCGTTCTCTCGATGCAACGACAGTGCCGCCACGTTCACGAGAACCAACGCAAGGACGTAGGCGGTTCCGATCCTACGGTGGGTGCGGGTCCCCTTGGTCCGCAGCAGAACGGCGGCACCCGCGAGGAGCGCTGTCACCGCCGCCAGGATGTGAGCAGTGGCGATCGCCTGTTCCAAGTCCACGGAGACCATCCGGACTGCTCTCAGCTGCGCCGGAGCCTTGCCAAGAGGTAGAGCACCTCGAGGTATAGCCAGACGACCGTGGCGAGCAGGCCCCAGGCCGAATACCACTCCATGAACGCGGGCGCGCCGCCGTTGACGCCGCGATCGACGACGGCGAAGTCGATGAACAGGTTGAGCGCCGCCACGATGCAGATCACGACGCTGATCGCGATCCCGGCGGGGGAGGGGTCGGTCCAGAACCGAAGATCGATGCTGAAGATGCTGAGGATCCAGGCACTCAGGTAGAGCAGACCGATCCCCAGCGTCGCCGCCACTACGACGAGCACGAATCGTCGAGTGACCTTCACCAGCCCGAACACGTAGAGGACGAGGCACACGAGCACGATCGCCATGGTCGCCATCAGCGCCTGCGCGACGATGCCGTCGTAGGCGATCTCGTAGACCTGCGATATCCCTCCGACCCACAATCCCATCAGGACCGCGTAGACGATCCCGCCCAGAGGCGCGAGCCGCGGGTTGGCGATGGCAAGGAACGACAGCGCGATCAACAGGAAGTAGCCGAGGAGCCACGACGGTCCGGAGGTGGCCTCGATGACGCGAGCGGCGTAGCTCCATCCGACGGCCGCGGATGCGCAGGTGAGGATGAACAGCACGAGCGACTTGAGCACCGTGCCGGCGACGGTCATGGCACGCCCGGATCCGGCGCCGGTCTTCAACCCCGCGATCGAGTCGGGCGAGAACGTCTGCTCGTTGATCATCTGCTGAGCCAATGGCTTCCCCGATCTTCGTCAGATGCGTCGGACTCTAGTCCGGAGCCGAGGCTGACATGCCCGAATCACCTCAGGGCGTCCGTACGACGCCGGCAGTGGCCGAGTGGCTTCGGGACTTCCGATAACGATAGGCTGACAGGGCCGCAGGGCAGGGAGGTGACGATGAGGAAACTCCTGATCGGACTGCTGATCCTGGGTGGCGTGATCGCCGCCATCGCCGTCATCAAGAGGCGCTCGAGCTCGGGCGTCGACGAATGGGACTCGTTCGCCGCCGATGACGTGTACGCGCAGGCGTCGAAGTCCTTCACGACAGCCACCGACGCCGCGAAGGACGCCGCCACGATAGCGGGCAAGGCTGCGAAGGAAGCCGCGACGACAGCCGGCAAGGCTGCGAAGGACGCCGCGACGACAGCCGGCAAGGCTGCGAAAGGCGCCGCCGCGACAACCAGTGAGGCTGCGAAGGACGCCGCCGCGACAACCAGTGAGGCTGCGAAGGACGCCGCCGCGACGACCGGCAAGGCTGCGAAGGACGCCGCCGCGACGACCGGCAAGGCTGCGAAGGACGCCGCCGCGACAACCAGTGAGGCTGCGAAGGACGCCGCCACGAACGCCAACGACGCTGTGAAGGACGCCTGAGCACGTCGATCCGAAGGAGGCCCGCATGTCCCATCAAGCCCCTACCCGCCGGGTAGGTCCGGTCTACAGGATCAGCCGCGCGCTCATCCTGTTCGTCTACGGCTTCGCGATCGCGTGCATCGTCATCCTGGCGACCGCGTTCTTCCTCCAGCTCTTCAACGCGAACACGACGGCCCCGTTCGTCGACTGGGTCTACCGTGCGGCCAGGAGGATCATGCAACCGTTCCGCGGGATCTTCCCGTCCGTCGAGGGCGAACAGGGCTCGGTCTTCGACGTGTCCATGCTGTTCGCGATGTTCATGTACGGGCTCCTCGCACTGGGCGCCAATGGCTTGATCGCGTGGATCGACCGGAAGATCGCAGCCATCCGGTACGAGGCGATGTTCCGACCGGCCGCCACACCGACGGCGAGCTCGGATGTCGTCACGATCCCGGCCACGGCTCCGGTTGCAGCTCCGGCCGCTGCTCCGCCCGCGTCCTCGACCGTCCCGGTCGCCACGCCGCCCCCGGGGCCGCCTTCGTCGGGGTAGGGACCGACGATCGGAGCGAACGACCGCTCATCCTCCGAGACCATCGCGAGCCCATCGGGTGAAGGAGTTGGCGACCGACCGACGCGGAGCGCATCGGCCCCATCGCTAACGAACGGCGATCTCGGCGAGCTGCTCGCGAGTGCCGCTCGCGAGGAGACGGACCACCGCCGCAGGGCGCTGACGCGAGCGTCGAGGGCGGCTCGGTTCTGGCCCGACGAGGCGGGAGAGTTCGCAGGATCCGGGCGCCCTCTCACGGAGCTGCGTGCCGTCGGCCCGTGGATCGCCGAACGGATCGAGGGGTGGCTCGAGGCTCCTCCCGCGGTCCCCGAACCCGATGAGACACGCCGCGGGTTCCTCACCTACGCGGAGGTCCGCCGAACGCTCGACGCCGACCCCGCGTGGGAGGCGACCCCGCACGCCGACCTCCAGATGCATACCACGTGGAGCGACGGCGGTATGCCTCTCGAGGACATGGTCGAGGCCTCGAGGTCCCTGGGACGGACATTCGTGGCGGTGACCGACCACTCAGAGGCGCTCGCGATCGCGAACGGCATGACGGCCGACGAGCTCGCGGAGCAGGGCCGCGTGATTGACGCGATGAATCGCGGGTTCGAGGAGCAGGGCGACGCGTTCCGCGTGCTCCGCTCGATGGAGGTCGATCTGTTCCCCGACGGCACGATCGACATGGACGACGACTCGCTCGCGAGCCTCGACCTGGTGCTCGGCGCGTTCCACTCCGAGCTTCGGTCGAAGGACGACCAGACCGAGCGCTACCTCGCCGCCCTCCGGCAGCCGCGGCTGCACGTGCTCGCGCACCCGAAGGCCCGGATGTACGGCCGGCGGGTCGGCCTGGTCGCCGACTGGCGCCACGTGTTCGCCGAGGCCGCCAGGTTGGGCAAGGTGCTGGAGCTCGACGCGACGGTTCCGCGGCAGGACCTGAACGTCGAGCTCGCGACCCTCGCGCGTGAGGAGGGCGTCGAGTGGTTCACGATCGGGAGCGACGCCCACTCGGCGCCGGAGCTCGAGTTCCTCCCCTTCGGGATGGCCATCGCCGCGCTCGCCGGGATCCCCCGCGAGCGCATCCTCAACTACCAACCGGTCGAGGTCGTCCGTTCGTGGGCGCATCGGACGCACGGCTGATCGACGATGGCGGCCTATCCGGCGACGTCGCCCCTTCGGGCCGGATCGTGGCAAGATCAGCCTATGGGTGGAACGGTGGCGGAACGCGAGCCCGAGCCTGGGGGATCGCAGCTCGGGGATGCCGTCCTAGACGCTCTGCGCGGGGCTCTGCGCATCGTCGGTGGGATGGTGCAGATGGCAGCCGGCATCACGAGGCTGTTCGCCGTAGCGGCGCTCAAGGCCGCGGAAGCTGCGTCGGATGCCGTGGAGGCCGCGGAGGCGGACGAGGACGAGCCGGAGACGAAACCCCATCGATCACCTGCGGGTGGAAGCTAGCGTCCTGAGCAACGGTCTCCGCAACGTCGTGGTCCTCTTCGCGATGCTGGGTCTGCTCGCGACCGCGTGCACCGAGGAATCGCGAGACAAGATCCGGGAGGCGCTGCCGAGCGGCGTCAGCGGGCTCCCCAGCCTGAGCCCGCGCCCGACCGGCCCGACCGGTGGCGAGTCCGGGGAACCGACGGCACCCACCGGGCCGACCGAGACCGGGGAACCGACCGCGCCGACGGGGCCGACGAGCCCGGTCGAAACTCCCACGGAGAAGCCCACGGAGCCACCGACCGAGTCGCCCGCCGAACCGACCGAAGGGCCGGGGCCCGGACAGGGCGCGTTGATCCTGGCGATCATCCGCATCCTCGAGGGACTCGGCGAGCAACCGCCGCCCACCGAGCAGCCGTCACCGACCGAGACCCCGTCGCCCGAGGCGACCACCGGACCCGAGGGCGAGACCGCCACGGGACCGACGGGGGGAGCCACCGGCGTGACCGGTGCGGTCACCGGACCGACCGGACCGACGGGGGCGACGGGTTCGGCGGAAGGTGACGCGTCCGAGGACGTGGTGCAGGCCGCGGCATCGAGCACCACGGAGAGCTCGGCCTGGGTGTTGCTCCTGTTCCTCGCGGTGCTCGGAGGTGTCATCGGGTACCTGTGGTGGCGAGCCCGACGCGGGCGAGCTCATCACGGTTGAGCGGGTTCTCGCCGAGCACGGAACCGAGTTCGGAGCGGAAGGCGCGTTACAGCAGGCGGTTCGCGGTCAGGAATGCCCGAGCGACGCTGGCTACGTCCTGCCCGTCGATCACGACACGCCCGACGAGTTGGGTCATCTCCTCCGAGGTGAGCCGGGCGCTCACGGCATCGAGCAAGCTCCGAACCTCGTCGTCCAGCACCTCGGAGCGGATCACGGGCGTGATGTTCTCCGCGTCCTGGAGGCGTTTGTCGTCCACGAGCGGGACGAACCCGTTCTGTTCGATCCTCGGGTCCGTGGAGAACAGCAGCCCGATCTGCACCGCGTCCTTCCTGAGCGCCTCGACGGTCAGCGGCCCTCCCGCGTCCAGCGGCGTGAAGTCGTCGAACAGGACCCCATAGACCTCGTGCAATCCCGGGAGGCAGAACGGCCGTTGGGGGCATTCCGCCGGCCCGCCGAACGTCAGCTGACCGGCGACCGGGGCGAGGGAGCTCACCGTGGTCAGGTCGAACCGCTGGGCCGTCTCGGCGTTCGCCACGAACTGATTCGTGTCCTCGGCCGCCGATGGTGTGAGCAACGTGAGCCCTTCGGACCGGAGCAGCTCGGCGATCTGCCGGGCAACGTCGGAGGCATCTGCGGACGCCTCAGTGTTTCGGTCGAGGAACAGCAGGAGCGACGACAGGTACTCCGGCTTCACGTCGATGGCACCCGCCTCGAGGGCGTTCTGCGAGATCTCTCGAGACCGCAGGTCCAGCTGTCGCTCGACGGTGTAGCCGGCGTGCTCCAGGACCTGCGCGTACATCTCCGCGACGATCTGGTTCTCGGCGAAGGCGCCGGACACGCCAACCACGATCACCTCATCGCCGTCGCAGAAGGACGTCGCATCCCGCCCGCGTCGGAGTCGGTGCACCCCGCCGCGACGGCGCATACCAACACGAGGACGGCCGCCGTTCGCAGGAGGCCGCTCCTGCGGATGGTTCGGGCGGGCGTCCTCGTGCCGGTCATTCGACCTCGGAGGCGAGTGGCGCCATGATGGGGACGTTCGAGTGGCGGCCGAGGAGGACCCGGACGGTCGTGGGCCCCTTGCCCTTCACCTCGAGGATCTCGGGAGGCCCGAAGTCGTACCGATCGGCCAGCTCCCTGGCCGTCGACTCCGAGACCAGGAAGTGCCCGGGGCCTGCGTTCGTCTCGAGCCTGCTCGCGAGGTTCACGGTGTCGCCCCACAGGTCGTACGCGAACCTCTGGACCCCGATCACGCCGGCGACGGCCGGCCCGGTGGCGATCCCGCCCCGCACGACGATCGGGTCGCCCGAGGGCCATCTGATGTTCCCGGCGTCGGCGAGGATGTCGGCCGCCATCCCGACGGCCGCGTGGGCGTGATCGGCCATGGGCGTCGGCGCGCCCGCGACGGCCATGTAGGCATCTCCGATCGTCTTGATCTTCTCGAGGCCGTGCCGCACGGCGATCTCGTCGAAGTGGCTGAAGAGCTCATCCAGCGCATCGGCGAACGCCTCCGGGGAGGACCGTGCGGCCTGTTCCGTGGATCCGACCGCGTCGGCGAAGAACACGCTGACCTGATCGAAGTTCTGGGCGATGCGTCCGCCGGCGGAGGTCTTGAGCTGCTCGACGATGACGCCGGGCAGCATGTTGAGCAGGAGCCCGTCCGAGCGCGTCCGTTCCTGATCGACCTGGCGTTCGCGGAGGAACAGGTCTCGGGTGAACCGTTCCATCCGATAGGAGGCGATCCCGCCCATCAAGCCGAACGAGACCAGGTAGAGCATCGCCAGCACCAGGCTCACGTCCAGGATGTACTTGGCCGTGATGGCGTACGGGAGGTAGGCAGCGATACCGATGACCGTGATCAGCACCACCAGGACGAACCGGAGGCGCAGCAGCGCGTAGGCGAACGACGTGATCAGGATGATGCCGATGTATCCGTACTCCGCAGGCACCGTCGTGATGCGCGAGACGTAGAAGACCCAGAGCAAGAGCGTTGCCCCCGCGATGGCGACCGACACCCATTCCCAAACGCGCCCGAAGAACCGCGTGTACGTGAGCGCGAGGCCGACGAGCAGCATGGGGATGAACACGAGGAACCGCATGAGGAGGTCGAGTCGCTGGTCGGACAGAGCTAGCATGTGGGGACGCAGGAGCAGGCCCCACGCGACCCAGATGGCGATCCCGGCCAGGAAGGCGAAGCGGATGTTGCCGAGATCGTGTCGGAAGCGGTCGGCACGATACGCCGACTCGAGGCCAGGGTCGCGGAACCGCAGCCGCAGCCGCTCGAGGCGAAGCCGCCACCCGGATCGCTCGTTTCAGGCGTCGTTGTCTCGATCTCGTCCATCTGCCTCTTCTGACCCGCTGATGGCCGCTCGGCTTCCTCTCTTGTTTGCGGGAAGCCACCGAGCCTTCACATCAGCCGCGCGGCCCTCGATCGGCCGCTGGTCGGTGTGGTCTGGCAGCAAAATATCCCACAGCCGCGGTCAGGCACGCTCCCGGCCCCCTCCACCTCCCCCTCCCTCCCCTCCCCATCCAGATCGGGCTGGATACGGGCCTAGAAAGAAGTCGGATGGGTCGTAGCGCGTCTTGATCTCGAGCAGGCGATCGTGGTTCGGGCCGACGTAAGCGTCCGACCACCCATCGAGGTCGGGATCCGCGAAGTTCTGGAACATCCGCCTCGACCCCCATGCATGTACCGACGCCCATGAGGCATCGACCTGCCGATGCGCGGCCCCCTTCGCGCCGGTCGACGCCGACTGATCGACGACGACCGAGTGTTTCAGCAGGAACAGCTCGTCGCGGTGGACGAAGGCCGTGGCGTAGGAGGGGACGCGGTTGTACGCGCCGCCCCAGGGCATGAAGTCCAACTCGCGGGACTCGCCGGGGGTCCGCTCACCGGAGAAGGTCTCCAGGAGCGCGGCGATCGCCTCGGCGGGGAGCGGGCGCCCGAAGAGCTCGGACCTGCAGAACAGGTACGGGTGCTCCGCCGGCTCGGCCTCGGGGTCGGCCGCGCCCTCGCTCCTTCGGCGCCGAGATCCGCCCAGAACCGCCGCGTCTGTGGGAAGGACATCTCGCGCTGGGTTGCCGACGAGGGATCGGATCGGACCCGAGCCAGCAGCCCCTCGAGCGGCGAGCTCTCATCGGGTCCGCCTTCGAGCAGCACGCCGAACAGATCGACGGACGGCGGATCGGCGACGTCGTCCGACGCCGTCACCTTCAGGCTCGCCGCGAGCTCGTCCGCACCGGTCGGTGCCCATCCCTGCCAGGCCCCGACGACCTCGGCGGCGTGGTCGATCGGCCACGACAGGTGGAAGTTCGTGGCCGTCGGCTCGGTGACCGTCAGGAACTCGAAGGACGTCACGACGCCGAGGGTGCTGGCGCCCGCGCCTCGCAACGCCCAGAAAAGGTCGCCGTCACGGTGCTCGTCGCAGCGGACGATGCGGCCGTCGGCCAGGACGACCTCTGTCCCGATAGGCGTCGGAGGTCACCCCGTACCTCCGTCCGAGTCCCGAGCCCGCCCCCGAGCGTCAGACCCGCGATCCCGACCGAGGGACAGGTGCCCGCCGGGATCGCGAGGCCATGCTCGTGCAACGCCTCGTACACCTCGCCGAGCGACGCCCCCGCGCCGATCCTCGCGACCGTCCGTCGAGCGACACGGACCGCATCGGGGAGACGTCGATCAGCAGACCTCCGGTCGAAGACCTCCTGCAAAGCTGTGCCCTCCGCTCCGCGTCGCGTGTTCCAGGCCGTGTCGTCGAACGAACGCGATGGTCCGGGCGACATCCTGCGGGCTCGCACACCGGACGATGCCCAGCGGCCGGACGTGGTCGAACCGAGCGTTGAACGGCCTGCTCGCTCTCGCCGTAGCTCTCGGCGTCCGGGAGTTCGACGACCCCGGCGATCGAACGCCGGAGCGCCTCCCAATTGGGTGTCGAACGCGACATGGTGGATTCCTCCGATGGTCTGGACGGTGGGTCGCGGGGAGGTCGACCTCATCACACGGCACCCGTCATGTATCACGCCCACTCGAGCGCCCGCCATCTCGCCGAACGGTCGATCGACGAAGGCTCCAGACCCCCCAGCGCCTCCACGAGCCGGTCGACGTCGTCTTCGTCGTTGTAGGCGTGGAGGGAGATCCGCAGCCTGCCCTGCTCGGCCGCCGCAGACGATCCGGGACTCCGACGCCAGACGTTCCGCGGTCACTCCCGGATCGTGGTCGGCGTGCCGAAGGGACACGATGTGGGACGCCGCCGACGGATCGACCAGTGAGCGGAACGGGCGCGATCCCAGTCGGCCACCCGATTGACGAGGTGCGTCGTCAGCCGCCGCGCATGCTCGTCGATGCGCTCGAACCCCAGCGACGAGAGCATCGCGATCGAGGTCACGAGCCCGATGGCGGACACGTACGACATCGTCGAGAGCTGGAAGCGGCGCGCTCGCCGGCCAGACGAAGCGTCATCGGGTCGTAGTCGAACGGGTGCCGGGCACCCATCCAGCCGACGAATCTGGGAAGGCGGGTCACCAGGTACCGGAGTGAGCGCCAGCAGCGCCACGCCTCCGTGGGTCGACAGCCACTTGTAGCCGCTCGTCACCAGCGCGTCGGCACCCCATCCGACGGTGTCCACGACCCCCGCACCGGCGAGCTGCGTCGCATCCACGACGACGCGGGCGCCGACCTCGTGCGCCCGCTCCGCCACGCGCCCAGCGTCGACCCGCGTGCCCGTCGCGTACTGGACCACGCTGA
>CAVZUW010000005.1:0-25315 GCA_963778545.1 uncultured Actinomycetes bacterium
CCGGGTTACCTGTGTTCCGCGTCGACGGGCCGTCCGTCGGCGTCGTGGGCCTCCAGCGCCGCATCGATGTCGTACCCCAACGCAAGCGCGACCGCCGGCGCGGCGGAGGCCACCCTCGCCAGCCCGACCGTCTGCGCGACGGCGATCAGCACGCCGACGATCTCGTCGACCGTCGCGCCCGACGCGAGCGCCGTCGACGCGTTCCACTGGAACGACGACTGGGACGCGTCGAGCGCGATCAGCGCCCCGAGCCGCACGAGCGCGTGCGTCTTGGGGTCGAGACCCGACGCGTCGATGTTCGGGAGTCTCATCGCCAGGACGTCCTCGACGTACCGCTCGTCGCCGAGCGCCATGCATCGGAGCGCGTCCTCGTGCTTGGCCATCGGCCGTCCCTTCGGAGCTCGGCCAGTCATTCCACCTCGGGCCGCACCCGCGAGCATCGTCCCGACGGGATGAAAGCCGGGGTGCGCCGTCCCGGGCTACGGCTCGAGCAGGCGGAGGTCGCGGGCGGCCTGGACCGCATCCGAACGCGCGGACACGCCGAGCTTGCGGTAGATCGAGATCGCCTGGGTCTTGACCGTGTTCGGCGAGACGAACAGGCGAGCGCCGATCTCTCGGAACGACAGGTGCGTAGGCAGGAACGTGAGGAGGCGGAGCTCCGCGGCGGTCAGGGTCGTCGGACCGGGCGAGCGACCGGTGCGCACCGACCCGACGTGCGTGCGGAGCTCGAGGGCCTGCGTCGTCATCGTTCCCAGGTCCGGGCGGTGCGTGAGGATCTCGTCCACCTCGGCCAGGAGCGTGCGGGCGCCCGGGACGTCGGAGAGCCCGACGTGGACGCGCGCGAGCTCGAGCCGGGTCTGGACAGAGATGGTGGGGAACCCCCACGTGAGGATGGGCCGGAGACGTTGCGCGGCCGACAGCTCCACGCGAGCCTGTTCATGATCTCCCGCTCGGAGGGCGGCGCGAGCCGAGGCCGCGTACACGGGCCCGGTGGTGATGAGCTCGTCGAGGTGGGCGTCGTGCACCACCGCACGAGCGAGCCGTGCGTATTCGTCGGCGGCATCCCGGTCGCCGTGCGAGGTGGCGATCAACGACCGCTCGGCGAACGCGAGCGAGGCCGCGTTCATCCCGCCCATCCGCTCGCCGATCTCCGCCGCCTCGGCGAACAGCGCGTCGGCCGTCTCGTCGTCTCCCCGGATCAACGTCGCGAGGCCCAGGTACGCGATGGCCGAGGCCCGGAACGGACTACTGACCGGCTCCTCCCGGACCGCCAGCTGCGCGGCCTGGTACATCGCCACGGCTCCTCCTCGTGACATCGTGGCGTGGACCATCGCCGCCACCGATCTGAGCGACGGCGAGCCGAGGAACGACGGGCCGGTGAGGGGGACGTGGTCGGCCGCCGATGCCCAGCGATCGGCCGCCATCGGATCCCCGCTCAGCGCCGCGATCCACGCCGCCATGAGCGCGAGCCCTCCGTTCCTGGCGACCACGTCCTCCCCGAGCAGGTCGAGCCAACGACGGAGGGTGGCGCTCCTCCCGTTCCGGTAATACGCGAGCCCCATGCGCTGAAGCAGCTCGGCAGCCCGTCTTGTGTCGCCGCTCGCGTGCGCGTGTATGAACGCGTCCTCGAGCATCCCGGCTTCCTCGAAACGGTCCGCGGCCCGCCGATGCAGCTCCGGGATCGTGTCGGGTTCGCGCCGTGCGAGCTCCGCCCGAAGCACGTCGCGGAACAGATGGTGGTACCGGTACCACTCGCGCTGACGATCGAGCGGGACCAGGAGGAGGTTCTGGCGCTCGATCGACTCGAGGGTGCGAGCGGAGCCGGACCGATCCATGACCGCATCGCACACCGACCCGTTGAGGCGATCGAGGATCGAGGTCCGGATGAGGAAGCGCTGCCGGTCTCTGGAGAGGGGCCCGAGGACTTCGGAGCGCACGTAGTCGACGACGAAGCGATCGTCGCCGGTGAACCGGATCGGTGGCATGGTGGACCGTCGCTGCTCCTGGAGGGACAGCGCGGCGAGGTAGAGGCCGACCGGCCATCCCTCGGTGGCGTCGGCCAGCTCGGCCGCCTCGGCCTTGGTGGCCCTGACCCCGGCACCCCGAAGGAGCCGGTGCGCCTGCGGGGGCCCCAGGGCGAGGTCGTCGACGCCGACCTCGAGCAGCCGACCGTCGGCACGGAGCCGAGCGAGTCCGTTGTTCGGGACGGTGCGGCCGGACAGGGCGAGCAACGAACCCGCCGGGACGTAGCCGGCGAGCGTCATGACCGCATCCGTCACCATCGGCTCCGAGACGCGGTCGACGTCGTCCAGGACCAGGACGAACGGCCGCGTTCGCGTGGAGAGCGCCGAGCCGAGACGCGAGAGCACCCTCCGCGGGCTGGTACCGGTCGCCGATGCGATGGTCTCGAACACGCCCGGATCGATGCTCTCGACCCGATCGAGCGCGACCGCGACGTGTCCCAGGAAGACAACGGGATCAGCGTCTGCCTCGTCGATCGAGACCCACGCGAACGGGCGCCGGTCGCGTTCGGCCCACTCGGCGAGCAGGGTGGTCTTGCCGTAGCCGGCGGGGGCGGTGATGGCGACCACCGGGGCGGTGGATGCGCGGAGCCGATCGACGAGCACGTTGCGCCGCACGATCCCCTGGCGGATCGGGGGTCGGAAGAGCTTGGCCTCCGTCACCTCGAAACCCGGTCTGGACACGGCTCGGCCCTGTGCGCCTTTCCCCGTGGCCCGTCGGGTCGTCCCCACCCCCATGACGACGTAGGGTAGCCGTTCCCGTCCCGCGGTGTTCCTCGGAAGTGCAACGTCTCGTCCACCCGGACAGCCACGGCTCCCATCGTGGACGCACGAGATGGCGCCGACATGAATGCCTCGCGAATCATCCGCATCGGACGACGACGGCTCGTCGAGAGCGGTGCCAGTGTGCGTTCGTCGGCCCACGCAGACGATCACCGAGGGGACGGAGATGGCTGTACCAACCACCACGCTGTCGGACGAAGACCTTCGGCAGATGATGGATCTCGTCAAGGGCGCGGACAGCGTCGAGCTCAAGCTCACGATCCACGAGAGCGCTCGGGCCCACGCCGTGAGAGCGCTCGGGGTCGACCCGCTAAACTCGCAGATGCGCCAGGTATTCTTCTTCGATACGCCCGAGCTGGCCCTGAACGCCGCGGGAGTGGTCGTTCGAGCCCGTCGCCGCCAGAACGAGGAGGGTGACACGGTCGTCAAGCTCCGTCCGGTCGTCCCCGACCACCTGCCCGAGGACCTGCGCGCCATGAAGACCTTCAATGTCGAAGTCGACGCGATGCCGGGGGGGTTCGTGTGCTCCGCGTCGTTCAAGGGCGTGGCGGACAACGCGGACATCCGAGCTGCCGCCGGCGGTGACCGGCCGATCCGCAAGCTCTTCTCGAAGGAACAGCGCACGTTCTACGAGGCGCACGCACCGGACGGGATCGAGCTCGATTCGCTCTCGACCCTGGGCCCGATCCCGATCATCAAGGTGAAGGTCGTGCCGGAGGGTTTCAGCCAAAAGCTGGTCGGCGAGCTGTGGATGTATCCCGACGGGTCGCAGATCGTCGAGCTGTCGACCAAGGCTCGACCCGACGAGGCGTTCCAGGTCTCGGCGGAGGCGAGGGCGTTCCTGCTCAGCAAGGGTGTGGACCTCTCGGGGGAGCAGCAGACGAAGACCAAGACCGCGCTCGAGTTCTTCACGGACGGGGCCAAAGGGGCATCGTGACGAGGGAAGGGGACGACATGACGATCGGACCGGTTCAGCTGCTCGTGCTCGGGTTCGACAAGCCCGATTTCCGAGGCGAGATCATCGACGAGCTCGAACGGCTGCGGGAGAGCGACACGGTGCGCGTGATCGACGCGCTCGTCGTCTTCAAGGACGCGGAGGGCGACGTCGCCGTGCTGAAGGGCAGCCAGCTCTCCAAGGACGAGGCGATGGAGTTCGGCGCCGTGGTCGGCGGGCTCCTGGGTCTGGGGGCGGGCGGCGAGGAAGGCATGGAGGCGGGCGCGATCGCCGGCGCCGAGGCCGCAGCCGACGGCGTCGACGTGTTCGACGAGGACGACGCGTGGGACGTCCTCGAGGAGCTTCCGAACGATGCCGCGGCCGCGCTCATCCTGCTCGAGCACCGCTGGGCGATCGAGCTGCGCGACGCGGTCGCCCGCGCCGGCGGCTTCCCCATCGCCGGGCACTTCATCAGTCCGCTCGACCTCGTCGAGGTCGGGCTCGTCGTCGGCCGAGGAGGCCGAGGCGCTCGCCGCCGCCGACGCGAGGCGATAGAGCAGATCCGATCGAAGGAGGGAACGCGCATGATGCCAGCACGCAGGGTCGCCAGGCGCACGTCTCGACGCACGTCGAGACGGATGGCCGATCAGCAAGCGCCGCAGCAGGCCGCACCGCCCCCACCGGCTCCCGCCGCTGCGCCGCCGGACGACATGGCCCAGATCCAGCAGCTCGCCACGATGAAGGACCAGGGGCTCCTCACGGAGGAGGAGTTCCAGGCGAAGAAGAAGCAGATCCTCGGGATCTGAGCCGTTTCGCGAAGGTCTTTGACTCGGGGTTTCGGTGCGATGACACTTTCGCCCAAGGTCCGTTGATGTCATCGGCCCACCGCCGGTGACCGGGGGGGAGGAATATGCAGTCCGAGAAGCAACCGAGTTATTGGGCCGCTGGATGGGCCACGTTCGCCGGGTTGATGCTGATCCTGTTGGGCATCTTCCACGCGATCTCGGGCTTGGCGGAGGTGGTGGACCCGGACGCCTACGTCACCACCGAGAACTACGTGTTCAAGCTCTCGAGCGACGCGTGGGGATGGATCCACCTGATCGGCGGGATCATCGTCTTCTTCGCCGGCTTCGCGATCTTCCGCGGGGCCGTGTGGGGCCGGACGGTCGGCGTGATCATCGCGCTCGTCAGCGCGGCCGCGGCGTTCGCCTGGCTCCCGTTCGCGCCGATCTCGGCGATCGCGATCATCGCGATCGACATCGCGGTGATCTGGGCGCTGACGGCGCACGGCCGCGACGTCACCGCCTGATCACGCGTTCGGAACCGAGCCATGTCAGGAGGCCCGCTTCGGCGGGCCTCCTGCGTTCCCGAGGCTCAGATCCCGAGGATCTTGGCCTTCGCCGCCGCGAACTCCTCGTCGGTGAGCGCGCCTGATGCGTGCAGCTGCGCCAGCTGCTGGATCTGCGTGGTCGTGTCCTCCTCGGCCGGCGCGGGGGCGGCGTAGGCGCCCTGCGTCGCGGCGGCCGTCTGCTGCTGCACGTATTGGGCGTCCTGATCCGCGTACTTGTTCGCCTGGCGTCGGGATACCCGTCCCGACACGGCCGTCGCCGTGCCTGCGACCACCGCCGTCCGTGCCGCCATCCCGACGAGCCCTGGTCCTCTTCGCATCATGGTGGATCTCCTTTCGACGCGTGCGGCTACTTGTTGGCTTCCGCGAAGTCGACGGCTGCCTGGACGACCTCGTACGGCACCCGCTCGAGATCGAGGAGCTCGCCCTTGGCAGCGAGGATCGCGTCGCGAAGCTTGGTCGCCCAGACGTCTTCCCAGACGAGCAGCGCCGCGGAAGAGTTCGGGTCGAGCTCCTCTCCGGCGGCCGCGAGGTCCTCCTCGTTGAGCAGGCCCATCGTCTCGGGCGAGAGTGCGTCGAACGCCTTGTAGACGTCCGAGTCGAGGTCGGCGAGCTCGGCCGTCCCCACCGTGCCGTCCGCGTCCTTGATGACGAACGCGAGGTCGATGATCCGGATCGTGCCGGCGTCGACCAGTTCCTTCAGGGCCGGGACGATCTCACCTTTGAACTGGTTCCCCGGGAATGCCACGATCATGTACTCCACGGGACCGATCGCCATACGTTTCCCCTTTCCGCTTCGCGTGCTCGTCGCCGGAACCACCCGGCAGGCACGGAACTATCTCACGAACGACGGGGAGCCGTTACGTCCCGGACGGGTGATGTTGCCCGGACCAGATCACAGCGCCGCGAAGGCATCGTTCCCGTCCGGCGACCAGGCGACTTACCTCGCAGCATCATCGCGACCGTGCTGGGTGGAGTGCTCGTCTTCTTCATGTTCCCGTGGAGGTGGCGTGGAGTGCCGCCTCGATGTTCCCGTGGAGGACGAGCAGCGGCTGCTCGCCGAGTACCACGAGACGGACACGAGGCAGACGAAGAGGGTATGAGCGAACGCGGGTGCTCGCCGCCGCCGATCACAGGTACTGATGCTGTTTGAGCCAGCGCGTCGCGAACGTACCCCAGATGGGCGGCAGGTAGAAGGTCACCAGACGGTAGGCGATCGCCGTGGACATGGCCGCCGTGTTCGGCACCCCGAGCGCGACGAGTCCGGCCGTGAGCGCGGCCTCGGACACGCCCATCCCGCCCGGCACGGGCATGAACCCCGCGAAGAGGGCAACCATCGTGTTCACGAGGAGCAATCCCGCGAACGAGGCGCTCTCACCGAACGCGCGCAGACAGATCCCGAGGATCATCGCCAGCATCAGCTGGGCGACCAGGTTCCCCAGGAACAGCATCGTGACCTTCGAAGGAGAACGCAGCACCCGGAGCGCCTTCGCACCCGCCGACAGCTGGGTACGGAGGTTGGCGCGGTAGCGGGGGATCGCCTCCCTGATCGCGGCGCGGTAGCGGGGGATCGCGAGCGCGACGATCGCTCCGAGGATGAGCAACAGCGCCGCGAGGATCAACAGGTTCGGCCCCGACGAGGACGACGAGCTGCTCGAGGAACCGGAGCTCGAGCCGCCGGAGGAAGAGAGATCCAGGCTCGCCAGCCCGGAGAGCGTGATGATCAGGATCAGGGCGATCTGGATCACGAATCCACTCAGGCTGTCGATGAGGCCGATCGAGAGCGCGCCGCCGGTGTCGACCCCGTTGCGCTGGAAGAACCGCACCTCCAGCGCCACGCGGGCGGCCGAGCTGGGCACGGCGAGCTGGATGAACTGGATCGCGTACTGCAGCATCAGGACGGGGGCGAACAGCATGTCTTGGAGCGACGCGCCGAGCGTGGAGAACGCCTGCGGGATCTGGGAGATCGGCGCGAGGATCAGCGCGGTCAGCAGCCAGGCCATGTTCGCGGACGTCAGTTCGTCCCACAGGCTCTGGATGCCGACGTTCGCCAGCGCGGAGATGAGGCCGTAGGCCAGGAACGCGATCAGCGCCACGATCGCGATCGACTTGCCGGTGACCCGCCGGATCTGCTCGAGCTCCGGCGCCTCGGTGCCGGTGACCTGGGTCGAGCGCTCCATCAGATCGTCGAGGTCCCAGTCCACATCCCGGACGGCTCGCCGGGTATCCCGATCCAGGACCGCGGGCTGCAGGAACGGCAGGACATCGGCGAAGTCGTCCTTCCCGAGCACGTCGGTCGCGGCGGCGATCGCACGTTCGGGGCCGACGATGAGCGCCGTCGTGACCAGGACCTGCGCGAGGTCGGCCATCATCGTCCCGTCGGGGGCCGCCACACGCGCGCCGCCGAAGTCTCCGATCGCAGGGGTCCCGTCCGACCGGACGACGATCCGCTCGCCGTCGAGCTGGCCGTGGGCGATCCCGAGATCGTGGAGCGGGCCTATCGCGCGCCAGATCTGGCGCACGAACTCGTCGTCGACCTCGGTCGGGTCGACCGAGCCGATCGGGCGCCCGGTCACCTCGCTCACCAGCAGCGCGTCGCGCTCGGTTGCCATCCCCGCCGCCACGACCGGCAGGACCGGGATGCCCGCGCGCTCGGCCAACAGGGTGATGAACGCTTCGTGCTCGACCAGACGCAACCGGCCGAACCCGAGACTCGGACGCTCGCCGCGATGCCAGAGCGAGGACCAGATCGAGGCGAGGAACTGGCCGTCCCACGCGTCCCGGCCGTACACCTTGGCGAGCAGGGTCTTGCCCTGCGGAGGACGTCGCCACGACGAGCGCGACGCCGCTCGGCTCGAGGGGCGCATGCCGGAGGTCGGTAGCCTCGACACCGAGGTCATCCAGGGCGGTGGCGATCTGTTCGAGCGTGAGGCGACCTGCGGGCGAGCCGAGGATCAGGTGCATGATCGCCGCCGAGCCCAACCCGATGAGGAGGCCGGCCACCATCCCGATCGGGAGGGTGACGCCGAGCGCGATGCCCGCCAACGCTCCGAACGTCACGACCCATCGACCGATGAACCGGAGCGGTCGGCCCATGTACGGCGACGCCATCACGACGATGGCCGTCGCCACCGCCAGCCTGATCGCGAGGTAGACCGCAGGCGCCCCGGATGCTCCGAACGTCTTGAGACTCGTGGACCAGTCGGTGCCGCCGACCTTCCCCGCGAGCAAGGCGAACCCCAGTGCCAGTGCTCCGGCGATCAGCTCCGTGAAGAACAGTCGCTTCCGTCCACGGGCTACGAGCGCGAAGATCAGCAGGAGGAACGCCCACGCGATCATCAGGTCGTAGCAGATGTTCCAGAACCACCCGAGGAGGCCCGGTAGCTCCTTCACCAGGTCGCTGACCGTCGTGTCGATCGCGGTCGGCCCGGGAGCGAAGAACGACAGGATGACGACGCCGGTCACCGCCACGATCAGCAGGATCACGTCGGTCGGACGACGGGCGTTAGGCGCGTCGCTCGCGGAGGAGAAGATCCGGATGTCGGCGTGACGGAGAGCCCGCGGATCCAGCTTGGTCAGGCGACCGCCGCTCCCGCCGTCAGAGAGCTGATCGCCCTGTGTCGCCGTCTCCGATGCCCCCACGCGCCCTCGCCTCGTTGAGGTCGCGGAGGCTAGTCGCTGGTCGTCCGGACGTCCATCTCACGACGTGCTTGCGGTGTGCGGCCGAAAAAGACGGCTGCAGAAACGTACTAGAGTCATCCGCTTCCGGCGGATCCGGGAGACGGTCAGATCAAGGGGGACCCGATGGACGATCGCGGAGCTTCAGCGACACCTTCACACGGGGGAGCGCTCGGCTACCTCGAAGCCCAGGCTGAGGGCGCGGTCCGAGACTTCTACGATCCTCGGTTCGGGGGTCGACGCTTGTTCTCGGAGGTCCTCGGAACGTTCTTCCTGGTGCTCGTCGCGGCCGGCGGTGGGATGGTCAACGCCCAGAGCGGCGGGCAGATCCCACTCGCGGTCCGGGTGACGGCGCCCGGTCTGATGGTGATGGCGATGATCCTGTTCATGGGAGCCGTGTCGGGCGCCCACTTCAACCCGGTGGTCTCCGTCGGCTTCGCGATGCGGGGCGACTTCCCGTGGAAGCGCGTGCCGGGCTATCTGATCGCCCAGCTGCTCGGGTCGATCCTCGCGGTGGTGTTCCTGCGTGCCACGCTCGGCGACATCGGGGGGCTCGGCACGACCGAGCCCGGTCCCGGCATCTCGGCGACCACCGCGATCATCTTCGAGGCGGTGCTGACCCTTGGGCTGTTGAGCACGATCCTCGGCACGGCCTCGGGTGCCCAGAACATCGGGGTGTTCGGTGCCATCGGCGTGGGGGCGTACATCGCCCTCGCGGGACTCTGGTCGGCGCCGATCAGCGGGGCGTCGATGAACCCCACGCGGTCGCTCGGCCCGATGATCGTGAGCGGGAACTACCACGTTTGGTACGTCTACATCGTGGGCCCCTTCATCGGCGGCATCCTCGCCGTCGGCGTCGCCTGGATCCTGCGCGGTCGCGGCGGCGGGATCAGGGGGAGGATGGCCGCTCAAGGCGACGTCAAGCTCGACGTCGCCGACCCATCGAAGGCTCCGCTCGAAGCGCCGCCCGAGTGATCGTGACGCAGCCGTACAGGGCTGCGTCACGAGCGGGACGGCTCCAACGCGATGGCGACAAGCGTCTATAGTCGGTGTCCACGGCGCCGTCCCGGCGGACGTGGATGGGCGGCCCCAGCCACTCGGTCGCACCTCGGTCGGCCCAAACCCTCGGCCGTTGACCATCCGGAGCGAGTCATGCGTGTGCGCAGGTTGCTCGGGCGGCCTGCGAGAAGATCTCGGGAGGGAGCGCGGCCATGACCGAACCAGCCTCGACGTCTGCTCGAAAGGGTGGATCGACGACGACGGCAGACGCCGCCCCAGATGCGGGCGAGCGGCCGAAGGCAGTCGTCCATCTAACGCCCGGAGAGCGAGCCGCTCGGGGCAAGGCGGCTCGCGCCGAGGTTCCCCGCTCGAGCCACGCCGTTTGGGAGGCGCCCTCGGGTCGGCCGGATCCCGTCGGGCTCCTCGAGGAGCAGGCGGAGAGCCGCGTCCAAGAGCTCGTCCCGATCCGGTACGGGCGGATGCTCGCGTCGCCGTTCGCGTTCTACCGCGGCGCCGCCTACCTGATGGCCTCGGACCTGGCTTCGACGCCACGATCGGGCTTCGTCGTCCAGGCGTGCGGCGACGCCCACGTCTCGAACTTCGGCCTGTTCGGTTCTCCCGAGCGCGAGCTCCTGTTCGACATCAACGATTTCGACGAGACGAATCCCGGACCGTGGGAATGGGACGTCAAGCGGCTCGCCGCGAGCCTCGCCATCGCAGGTCGGAACAACGGATTCACCGACAAGGAGCGCGCCGAGGTCGTCCTCCGCGCGACGGGCGGATATCGGTCCGCGATGCGGGAGTTCGCCGCCATGCGCAACATGGACGTCTGGTACGCGCACGGGCGCATCCAAGAAGGTCTCCCACGCGTGCAGGCCCTGCTCGACAAGAAGAACCTGAAGGAAGCCGATCGCGTCGTGACGAAGGCCAAGACCAAGGACAGCTTGGATGCCTTCGGCAAGCTGACGCACGTCGTCGACGGCGAGCGCCGCATCATCAGCGATCCGCCACTGATCGTTCCCGTGGAGGAGTTGCTCCCTCCGGATGAGGCGGAGAAGTTCCTGATGGCGATCCACGGTCTGATCCGGTCGTACCGTCGAACCCTGCAGGGAGACCGCAAGCATCTATTGGAGGACTTCCGGTTCTCGCATCTCGCCCGGAAGGTGGTCGGCGTCGGAAGCGTCGGCACACGTGCCTGGATCGCGCTCATGCTCGGCCGAGACGACGAGGATCCGCTCTTCCTCCAGGCCAAGGAGGCCCAGTCATCGGTCCTGGAGCCGTTCGTCGGCAAGAGCCGGTACGCGAACCACGGGCAGCGGGTGGTCGAGGGGCAGCGGCTCATGCAGGCGGCGAGCGACATCTTCCTGGGGTGGAACCGCGTCACCGGGCTCGATGGCGTCGAACGCGACTTCTATCTGCGCCAGCTCCGCGACTGGAAGGGCTCGTGGGCCCCGGAGGCCATGGTCCCGCAGGTCATGGCGCTCTACGGCGGGATGTGCGGGTGGACGCTGGCCAGAGCGCACGCGCGCTCCGGAGACCGCATCGCCATCGCGTCGTACCTCGGAGGCTCCGATGCGTTCGACCGCGCCATCGTGTTCTTCTCGGAGGCCTACGCGGACCAGAACGATCGGGACTACGCCGCGCTCGAGAAAGCCGCGAAGGCCAACAAGATCAAGGCAACGTTCGACGTCTGACGACGCGTCGCGAGCGACGATGACGCGCGGGTAGCGTCGGCCGCGGCTTGCGTGGGGGACATCTAGGGAATCATCCTGTTGGTGTGATGCGTCTCGGCGCATCAGACGGTGTGATGCCGGGGCAGAGGAAGGCGCTGGGCCCACAGAGGGGGAAGGGCGGCGGGTGTGAACCCCGAATTCCTGTCTCGACTCCAGTTCGCCCTGACGGCGAGCTTCCACTTCATCTTCCCCCCGATCTCGATGGGGCTTGGGATCCTCCTGGTCTGGATGGCCTGGAAGCACGTCCGCACCGGGGACCCCGTCTGGCGGCAGGCCTCCGTCTTCTGGGTGAAGGTCTACGGGCTGGTGTTCGCGATGGGCATCGCGACCGGGCTCGTCCAGGAGTTCGCGTTCGGGATGAACTGGTCGCAGTACTCCCGGTTCGTCGGCAACGTGTTCGGGAGCCTGCTGGCCGCCGAGGGTGTGTTCGCGTTCGCCCTGGAGGGCGGCTTCCTCGGCCTGATGCTGTTCGGCGGCGATCGGCTCGGGCCCAGGATGTGGCTGCTGGCCACCTCCCTGGTCGTGTTCGGCGCGCACTTCAGTGCTCTGTGGATCCTGATGGCCAACTCGTGGATGCAGACCCCCCAGGGGTTCACGACCAAGATGACGGAGTGGGGCAACCAGGCCTTCATGACGAACTTCGGGGCGGTGGTGAACACGCCGTCGTTCCTGCCGCGATTACTTCACACGTGGGTCGCGTCCTGGATCATCGGGTCGGCGCTGGTGCTCTCCGTCAGCGCCTGGTACCTCCTGAAGAACCGTCACCAGGAGTTCGCCAAGCGGAACTTCTCGACCGCCATCAAGGTCTTCACGGTCCTCGCGATCCTGCAGGTGTTCGTCTTCGGCGCCCAGATGGCGATCTCGGTGACGAAGAACCAGCCGGAGAAGCTCGCTTCGATCGAGGGGAACTGGACGGCGGAGTCCTGCGCGCCGCTCTACATCGTCGGCTGGGTGGACGAGAGCGCCGAGAAGACCTACGCGATCGGCGTCCCGTGCCTGCTGAGCCTCCTCTCGTATGGGAACTTCGACGCGACCGTCCCCGGCATCGAGAAGTTCCCGAAGGACGACTGGGCGCCCGTCAATCTCGCGTTCCAGGCGTACCACGTGATGATCGACCTCGGGTTCCTGTTCCCGTTGATCGGGGTCGTGGCGTGGTTCGTGTGGTGGCGCCGCAAGCGCGAACACATGCCGCGTTGGCTGTTGTGGGTCTGCATCTCGACCGTGTTCCTGGCGGAGGTGGCCACGATCGCCGGCTGGTGGACGGCGGAGGTCGGGCGACAACCGTGGATCGTGTGGAAGGTCCTCCGCACCGACGCCGCGGTTTCGCCGACGCTGACCACGGGGCAGGTCCTGTTGTCGTTGATCACGTTCGCGCTGCTGTACGCGCTGCTCCTCGTGCTGTTCCTGTTCCTGCTGGACCGCAAGATCAAGCACGGCCCGGAGGCACCCGAGGAGCCTCACGTCTCGGATCTGCCCAACACCTTCCGCGAGGTGTTCCGGTCACGGAGCCAGGGTCGGGCGTCGGGCGAGCTGGAGCTGGAGGATGAGCATGTCCCTGGCTGACTTCTGGTTCATGCTGTTCGTCGCGGTCATCGCCGCCTACATCGTCCTGGACGGGTTCGACCTCGGCGTCGGGATGCTCCATCCGTTCGCCGCGAAGGAGGACCGCGAACGAAGGATCGTGCTGAACAGCATCGGGCCGATCTGGGACGGCAACGAGGTGTGGCTGGTCGTCGGTGGCGGGGTGCTGTTCGCGGCGTTCCCGGTGGTGTACGCCTCGATGTTCTCCGGGTTCTACTGGGCGCTGATGTTCGTGCTGATCGCCCTGATCCTGCGGACCGTCGCGATCGAGTTCCGCGGCAAGCGCGAGAGCTCCCGTTGGCGGGGGCTCTGGGACTCGGTCTTCTCCGCGTCGTCGTTCGCCCTTGCCATGTTGCTCGGTGTGGCGTTCGGGAACGTGGTCACCGGGGTGCCGCTCGACAAGAACGGCGAGGTCCAGATCGACAGCCTCCTCGATCTCCTGCATCCGTTCGTCCTGTTCCTGGGGGTGACGACGGTCGCGATGCTGCTCATGCACGGGGCCCACTACCTCGTCGTGAAGACGGAAGGCGGTCTGCAGGCGCGCGTGCGACGATGGCTTCCCCGGTTCATCGCCCTGTTCACCCTCACTGCGGCGGTCTCGGCCGTCTGGATCGCGGTCGGGGACTACGGGGTGACGGACACGTTCACGGACGACGTGTGGACGATCGTGTTCCCTCTCGGCGCACTGGTCGGCTATGTGGTGATGATCGTCATGGTGCGCGCCGGCCGGGACTTCGCTGCGTTCTTCGGCAGCTCTGCGGTGATCTTCCTGTCGCTCGCGACGATCTCGGCCGGCCTGTACCCCAACATGCTGAAGTCGTCGACGAACCCGGCCAACAGCATGACGGTCTCGAACGCCTCCGCCGACCACTACACGCTGACAGTGATGCTGGTCGTCGCGATCATCGGGATCCCGTTCGTGCTCCTCTATACGGCGGGCGTGCAGTACCTGTTCAGCGGGAAGGTCAAGCTCACGCCCAGCAGCTATTGACCGCGTTGAGCGAGAGCGAGGAGACCGTGCAGCCGCATCCGCCGTCCGGCGAACAGCACGAGATCCGCCACGGCGATCAGGTGGTCGTCGTGACCGAGGTCGGCGCGACGCTCCGGTCGTACTCGGCGGGCGGGCTCGATGTCCTGGACGGCTTCTCGGCGGACGAGCCGTCGTCGGCCGGACGCGGGCAGGTGCTGGCACCCTGGCCGAACCGTTTGGACGGCGGGCGATACGAGTTCGACGGCCGCGCGGGGGCGGCCGCGATCGACGAGCCCGAGCTGGGGAACGCGATCCACGGGCTCGTGCGTTGGCTCCCCTGGCTGCTCGCTTCCAAGACCGACGAAGCCGTCGCGCTGGCCGGCGTCCTGCACCCACAGCCCGCGTACCCATGGCGGCTCGAGCTGGGCCTCGAGTATCGGCTCGCGACGGATGGGCTCGAGGTCGTCGTGCGTGCGGCGAACGCCTCCGCTGAGGCGGCACCGTTCGGGATCGGGTTCCACCCCTACCTGACGATAGGAATCCCGGTCGACGACATGCGCCTCACGATCCCGGCCTCACGCCGACTGACCACGGACAACCGAGCCCTTCCAGTTGGCGAGGAGGATGTCGCCGGGACCGAGTTCGACTTCACCGTCGGTCGTGCGGTCGGGACCACGCGGCTCGACACATGTTTCACCGGCCTCGCTCGCGGGTCCGACGGCCGATCGCGGGCCCGGCTCGAGTTTGCCGACGACGAACGCGGCGTCGAGGTCTGGGCGGACGAGGCGTTCGGCTACCTGCAGGCCTACACCGGGGACACCCTCGAGCCCACCGCCCGGCGGCGGCAGGCCGTCGCGATCGAACCGATGACGTGTCCGCCGAACGCCTTCGCGTCCGGCGTCGACGTGATCCGACTCGAGCCGGGAGCTTCATGGTCCGGGGCGTGGGGGATCGCATCGCGGCGGAAGTGAGGGAGAGGCGCGTGGCACGGGCTGGTGGTCGCGCGCGCCGCCAATATCCTTGAGTGACGTCTAGCTACTGGAAGGGCGGCGCCAGGACCACGAGCGTGAGGGGGACCGAGTCAGACCACAAGCGCCCGAGACGTCTCTACTGAAGGAGCCACACATGCGGACCAGGCAGGAGGAACACACCTCATGAGCGCCACGTCAGGCTCGACGCCGGCACCGCCGTTCCCTCAGACGCCACAGTTCTGGATGCTGATGGCGTACGCGCTCGGGCTCGGCGTCTTCGGTGCTGTCACCGCCCTTGTGTTCATGGGCTTGATCGGGTTCGGGAACAACTGGTTCACGGCTTCGGATCCAGGGTGGTTCGGCGGGGATTGGTGGTGGGTGGGCGTCACGGCGGGCGCCGGGGTCGTGGTCGGCCTCCTGCGCCGCTTGACCAAGCTTCCAGCAAGGCTTCCGAGCCTGGTCGAGGACCTCGAGCAGGGGCACGTTGACCTCCGATCGGTGCCGGGGACCGTGGTCGTCTCGGCTGCGTCGTTGATCGGAGGCGCCAGCCTGGGCCCGGAGCAGGCGCTCGGGTCGATGGGCGGCGGGGCCGCGGAGTGGATCTCCCGGCGACGAGGGCTCAACGATGAGGACGATGAGGTGAACACGCTGACCGGATTCGCCGGTGCCTATGGTGGGTTGTTCTCCAGCACGGTGATCGTGGTCATGCTAATCATGGAGCTGGCCCGTCCCAGCGGACAGCGAATGGCGAAGACGCTGGTCGCGATGATCGTTTCCTCCAGCGTCTCATTCGGGATCTACTTCGTCGTCGGGGGCGCCTTCTTCCTCGACGCCTATCGAGTGCCCTCATACAGGTTCGAGGACTGGCAGTTGCTGGCCGGCATCGCCCTGGGTCTGTTCGCGGCCGTGGTAGCGACGCTGCTGGTCACTGTGGTCAAGCTGGCAGTAGCTGTGTTCGGCAGGCTCAAGGTGCCGGCGATCGTTCGACCACTCATCGGTGGCCTGGTGTTCGGCGTCATCGGCGTCGTCCTGCCGCTGACGATGTTCACGGGCAGCGATCAGCTCAAGACCGTGCTGGAGACCGGCGGGATGCTCGGGGCGGGCCTGCTAGCCGCCCTCGTCATCGCCAAGATCTTCACCTTCGCCGCCAGTCAGGCGAGCGGGTTCGTCGGCGGGCCGATCTTCCCAGCGCTGTTCATCGGGGGGACGGCGGGGATGCTCGTGCACCAGGTGTTCCCTGGCGTGCCCCTTGGACTGGCGTTCACGTGCATGCTCGCCGCGGTTCCCGGCGCCATGATCTCTGCGCCGTTCGCGATGGTGCTGCTTGCCGCGTTCGTGACGCAGGTTGGGGCGCTGCAGACCGCACCCATCCTGATCGCCGTCATCACCGCGTTCCTCGCGATGGAGTCTGTGAAGTACGTTGTTGCCACTCGCCGGAAGAGCACCCCCTCAAGGGGTTGATCGCCGGTCCTCGGTGCGAGACCGTCCCCCCACGCAGAGGTGCGACGTGGGCGCCCACGGAGCAGGTTCCCACCCTTCCTACCGATACTCCACGTTTGACGAAGGGGCGCCGTAGTACGGTGCGCCCATGGCGGACGAGGGACGCGCCGAGGAGGAGACCACCGCCAAGGCGTCGCGTTGGGACGATCGCTACGGCGAGCTGTTCTTGCTCATCCTTCTTTCGATGATCCTGACGGCCGCCAACACGGGGTGGCTCAAGGTCGTCGCGGTCATGCTGCAGGGCGGCATGGTGCTGTTCGCGTTCCTGGTGTCTCGGGCTCCGCGACGCGCGTGGCGTCTGGCGACAGTCCTCGTTCCGATCGCGGTGATCCTTGGGATCGTCGGGCACGTGCTCGATTCCAGTTTCGCAAAGTCGATCACGGCCGTCGTCTACGTGTTCCTGCCGGCGGCCGCGATCGTCGTGCTCGGCCGGCGGATCGTGAAGGACCTGCCGTCCGTGAGCGGTCGAACCATCCTCGGGCTGCTCTCCGTCTACCTGCTGATCGGGATGACGTTCGCTGCCCTGTTTACAACGATCGCCGTCATCAGCGACGAGCCGTTCTTCGCGGAGACCAAGACCGCCGAGCCCGTGGACTTCACCTACTTCAGCTTCGTGACGCTCTCGACCGTCGGGTACGGGGACTTCACCGCCGCAAACCCGATGCCTCGGATGCTCTCGGCCATCGAGGGCTTGCTAGGTCAGCTGTATCTGGTCACGGTCGTTGCGGTAGCGGTGTCCAGGGTGCGGAGGAGGGGGAGCCAACCGCCCGAGGGCTGACGCCCGGGCTCTCTCGCGCCTCGGTGATCTGGAGGCCGTCGAGCACCCAGGCGGCGCGCAGCCCCGCCACCATGCGGGTGTGGAACGGATTCCACCGCAGGCGATCCAACCGGGCCGGGATGAGGGTTCGGATCGATGCCTGCTTGGCGGTGTTGCTCATCTCCTCCTTTCGACGGACCGCCCTCCTACAGCCGCTCCAGCAGATGGTCTCCGACGCGGAGCGCGTTCGCCATCGCCGTCAGTGCCGGGTTCACCGCACCGATGCTCGGGAAGCAGCTGGTGTCCACCACGTAGAGGTTGTCGAGCTCGTGGGCCTTGCAGTTCGGATCGACCACCGACGTGGCCGGGTCATTGCCCATCCGGCAGGTGCCCGCCTGGTGTGCGACGCCCGCGACCGGGATCGTCGTCTTCAGGTAGGCGTGGCGCGGGATCAGGTGTTCCTCGTTCATCCCCAGGTGACCCAGCATCGACTTCAGCTTGTGGTACAGGCGCTTGCCGGACTCCTCATTGCTGGGCTCGTACGCGATCTTGACGTTGCCGTCCTTCTCCAGCGTCACGCGGTTCTCCGGGAGCGGCAGGTCCTCGGTCGAGAGCCAGAAGTCGACGGCGTGCGTCGCGATGTCCTTCAGCGCGAACGACGGCGCGAGCTTGGTCTCGATCGGCTTCTCGCCCTTGTACATCTCGGCCTGGGACTTGCCGACCATCTGGATGTTCCCCATCGGGTACTCGAACTCGTCATCCCCGAAGTAGAAGTCGTTCACGCCGAGGGTCTTCTGGAAGACGGTGGGATTCGGCTCCTTCGACAGGGCCAACACCGCCTGACTGTAGTGGAACATGTAGTTGCGTCCGACCTGATCCGAGCTGTTGGCCAGGCCGTTCGGATGCTTCTCGTTCGCCGAGGCCAGCAGCAGCTTGGCCGAGTTGGCCGCGCCGCACGAGACGACGACCACGTCGCCGGTCACGGTCTCGGTCGAGCCGTCGCGTTCGATCGCAACCTCGGTGACGGCCCTGCCGTCCGGGGTGGTATTCAGCCGAACCGCCGGAGCGTCGGTGAGCAGCTTGACGTTCGGGTACTCGAGGGCGGGACGCACGCCCATCACCTCGGCGTCGGACTTCGCGTGCAGTGGGCACGGGAAGCCGTCGCAGAACCCGCAGCGAACGCAGACGCTCGTCTGCGGGGTGTCGTTGTCCCGCAGCACGCCGCAGGGCGCGTGGAACGGGTGGAGGCCGGCGGCTGCGAGGTCGTCGGACAGTTGCTGGATGCGGGGCTCGTGCGGCAGCGCCGGGAAGGGGTACGGGGCGCTCGAGGGCGGCTCGGTCGGATCCTCACCTCGGGCGCCGCGGACCTGATAGTGACCTTCGGCCATCGTGTAATACGGCTCCATGTCGCCATACTCGAGCGGCCACGCCGGCGAGATCCCGTCTGGATACTTCAGCTCTCCGAAATCCTTCTCCCGCAAGCGATACAGCGCGGCACCGTAGAGCTTGGTGGCCCCGCCCACGTAGTAGTGGACCTGCGGCTGGAAGGTCTTCCCCTTGGCGTCGTACCACGTGTCGGGCGAGATGTACCGACCGTCCTCGAAGACGTCCGCCGTGCTCCAGTTCTGCGGCTCTCGGGGCAGCCACCCTCCGCGTTCGAGCAGCAGGATCTTCTTGCCCGAGGGGGCCAGGTGCCGCGCCAGCGTGCCCCCGCCCGCGCCCGTGCCGATGATGATCACGTCGTAGTCGCTCATGAGATCTCCTCCACGCGCTCGGCCAGGATGATCCTGCCGGCTGCCTCGATCAGGGCCAGGTGCGAGAACGCCTGGGGGAAGTTGCCCAGGTGCCGCCCGGTGTCGACGTCGAACTCCTCGGCGAACAGGCCCAGGGGGGACGCGACGCGGAGCAGACGCTCCATCAGATCCCGGGCGCGTTGCCACTCGCGGATGATCGCCAGCGCGGAAACGAGCCAGAACGAACAGATCAGGAACGTGCCCTCCTTCCCCGACAGGCCGTCGTCGGTCTCGTCCGTCTTGTACCGGAGCACGTAGCCGTTCTCGGTGAGCTCGTCGGCGATCGCGAGTACCGTCGCCTGCAGGCGATCGTCCTCGGGCGGGAGGAAACCGAACAGGGCCGCGAGCAGGACCGACGCGTCGAGCGCGTCGGTGTCGTAGTGCTGCCGCAGGACGCCCCGGTCGTCGACGCCGTGCTCGAGGATGTCCGCCTTGATCTCGTCCGCGGTGGCCTGCCAGGTCTTTCGGAGCTTGTCGTCGCCGCCGATCGCCGCGAGCTTGGCCGCGCGATCCATGGCCACCCAGCACATCAGCTTGGACGAGACGTAGTGCTGCGGCTTCCCGCGTGCCTCCCAGATCCCCTGGTCGGGCTCCTGCCAGATCTTGGTGGCGCATGTTGCCTGGGTCTGCACGATCGGCCACAGACGCCGCGGCAACCGCTGGCTCCGGCGCGTGTGCAGGAGGATCGAATCGAGTGCGGCGCCGAAGACGTCGTTCTGCCGCTGGTCGAACGCTCCGTTCCCGATCCGGACGGGATGGGCGCCCGCATAGCCAGAGAGCTCGTCCCGGGTCGATTCGGTCAGGTCGCGACGGCCGTCGATCCCGTACATGATCTGCAACCCGCCGTCCGTGTTCGGCTCGAGGTCGGCGATGAACTGCATGAACTCCTCGGCCTCCCAGTCGAGGTTGAGGAAGTGGAGCGCCTGCAACGTGAACGTCGAGTCCCGGATCCAGGTGAATCGATAGTCCCAGTTGCGTTCCCCGCCCGGGGTTTCCGGCAGCGATGTCGTCAGCGCCGCCACGGTCGCCCCCGTCGGCATGTACGTGAGGCCCTTGATCGCCAGTGCGGAACGCTGGATCGGTTCCCGCCAGCGATGGTCCGGGACCCGCGCCCGGCCGAGCCAGGCGCGCCAGAACCGAACGGTCGCCGCGATCCGGGCCTCGGCGTCGTCGACGTCGGTCGGGGTCTCAAGCTCGTGGGCCCACGACAGCGCGCAGTACGCGCGGTCGCCGGCGTTCAGGTGGTGACGGGCCCGCACCCGGTCGCCCTCGATGCCCAACGACAGGTCCGTCCTCAGCCGGAACATCTGATCGCCGCCCGTGGCGTCGGCGACCCCGTCGCTCCCCTCCCCGAGGCTCCAGGTCGCCGGGACCTGCCCGTAGTCGAAGATCGGCTCGCACACGAGTTCGAGCTCGACCTGCCCGTCCAGGCACACTGCTGTGCGAACGAGCATGTGATCGGCGTCGTCGTCGGCCGGTGGTCGCGTATGCGGGGTGACGAGATCGTCCCCCCGGCGAGTCCCGAGCGTCAGCGCGTCGCGCACCACCAGCCATCCGCTCGGCGTCTTCCACGTGGTCACCAGGACGTTGGTCCCCGGCTCGTAGGCGATCTGGGTCGGCACGTTGAAGCCGAACGGCCCGAACCGGAACGACCCCGCCTGCCGGTCGAGCAGGCTGCCGAAGACGCTCGGCGAGTCGAACCTCGGGACGCACAGCCAGTCGACCGCGCCGTCCGGCGCGATGAGAGCTCCCGTGTGACAGTCGGACAGGAACGCGTAGTCGGCGATCGGGGGGAACGGCGACGGCATCGCCGCGCTCTGCGCCCCGGCGCTGGTCGTCGGTTCGGCGCCCGGGCTCACTGGCTCACCCAGGGCTCGTGCCACCTGCCGAAGCCCTCGACGAGCCCGTCGGCCTCCGCGGGCCCCCACGAGCCTTGCGCGTACGGACGGACGGGCGGCGGCGCATCCAGCAGCGGCTGGAACACGCGCCAGGTCTCCTCGACCCCGTCTTGGCGCGTGAACCGTGTGCTGTCGCCGCGCATCGCCGCATCCAGCAGTACCTCGTACGGGGTCGGACCCTCCCCGCCCTCCAGGGCGAACTCCATGTCCAGGTGGACGGGGGCGGATCCCTCCTGGTCGGCCCGATGTGCCTCGACGGTCAGCCGGATGCCGGTCGTCGGGTCCAGCCGGACCACGAGCTGGTTCTCCTCTGGCTGGCGATCCAGGAGCCCGAACCCGAGCTTCGGGGGATGCTTGAACACCAGCCGCAGCTCGGTTTGCGTGATCGGAAGGCGCTTGCCGGTTCGGATGAAGAAGGGAACGCCGGCCCAGCGCCAGCTCTCGATGTCCAGACGGAGCGCCGCGAACGTCTCGGTCGTCGAGTCCTTCGCCACCCCGTCGATCGCCTGATACCCCTCGTACTGTCCCCGCACGTAGTGCTCGGGGTCGGCCTCCGCCATGGAGCGGAAGAGGCTGACCTGGGCGTCCTTGATCGTGGAGGGGTCCCCGCGCGACGGCGCCTCCATCGCGGACGCCGCGACCACCTGCATGAGGTGGTTCACTACGACGTCGCGGAGCGCGCCGACGGGATCGTAGAAGTGGCCACGATCCTCGACCCCGAAGTCCTCCGCCATCGTGATCTGCACGCTGGACAGGAAGTTCCGGCTCCAGACCGGTTCGAGCATCGCGTTGGCGAACCGCAGGTGCAGGATCTCGACCAGACCCATCTTCCCCAGGTAATGGTCGATCCGGTAGAGCTGCGACTCGTCGATGTACTGGTGGATCTCCTCGGCGAGCGCGGTCGCGGACTTGCGATCGTGGCCGAACGGCTTCTCGACGACGACCCGGGCACCCTCGGTCAGTCCCGCCTCGCGGAGCCCCTTGATCACCGTGCCGAACAGGAACGGCGGGATCTCCAGGTAGAAGACCGGCGTCCGGGCCTCGGAGATCGTGTCGGCCACGTGTTTGTACGTCTCCGCGTCGGAGAAGTCGCCCGCGACGTAGGAGAAGCGCGAGGCGAGGCGATCGAAGATCGCTTCGTCGAGGGTCTCGCCCGTGCCCGTGATCGACGTCCGGGCTCGTTCCTTCAGTTCGTCGACGGACCAGTCGTCCACCGCGACCCCCACGATCGGGCAGTCGAGCAGACCGCGACGCTCCAACCGGTAGAGCGACCGGAACGTCATCACCTTGGCCAGGTCGCCGGTGATGCCGAACACGACGAGCACGTCCGCCGGGCGGGTTCCCTGCGTTCGATCGGTTCTTGCCATGTGTGACCTCCTCAGGCTCGATCAGCTGTTCCGTCGGCTCGACGACGTGGCGCGTGCCCGTCCACCGGTCCGGCGCTTCCCGACGTCGACGCGCCCTCGGCCGAAGGCGTCGATCCGGCCCCATCTGCCCGGGATGTCGAGCAGCTCGAGCCGTCCGATGCTCCTCGGGAGCGCAGGATCCACGACCAGATGTTCTCCGACCGGTTCGAGCCCGAGCATGGTCCGAAGCAGCAGGAGCGGCGCGCCGGTCGACCACGCCTGGGGGCTGCACGCCGTGGGGTACTGGACTGGGTACTTCGTGAGCGAGCGCTCGTAGCCGCCGAACGCCTCGGGCAGGCGGCCGTCGAAGAACCCCGCCGCGTCAAGGATGCCCTCGGCGATCGTCGCGGCCTCATCCTTGAACCCGTACCGGCGCAGGCCCCACGCGATGAACGAGTTGTCGAAGGGCCACACGGTGCCGACGTGATAGCCGATCGGGTTGTAGCGGCCTTCGCCTTCGGCGAGCGTGCGCACGCCCCAGCCCGAGAACAGCCTCGGGCCGAGGAGGTTGGCGACGACGGCCTTCGCCTTGGACCTGTCGACGATGCCGCTCCACAGCAGGTGGCCGTTGTTGGACGCGAGGGAGTCGACCTGGTGCCCCTCGGGGTCGAGTGCGAGCGCGAAGTACCCGCCGTCCGCCACCCAGAAGTCTCGATTGAAGCGACGCTTGAGATCGGCCGCTTGCTTCTCGAGCCGTTCGGCGAACTCGGGGTCCTTCCAGATCTCGCGAGCGAGGCGAGCGCCTCGGATCTTCGCGTCGTAGGCGTAGCCCTGGAGCTCGCACGTCGCCCGAGGGAACCCCGGTATCCGACCGTTCCTGTCGGAGATCGAGTCCCAGGAGTCCTTCCAGCACTGGTTCTCGAGCCCGGTCTCCTCGTTGCGGCGCTGGTACCAGATGTAGCCGTTGCCGAGGAGATCGGCGTAGTCGTCGATCCAGGCGAGCGCTGCCCTGGCCTCGTGTTCGCGCTGCCGGACCAACGAGCGATCGCCGGTCCACCGCTCGTACTCGTCCAGCAGCACCACGTAGAGGGGCGTGGCGTCCGCGCAGCCGTAGTAGGGAGAGTGCGGTCGCTCCTCGAACGCCGTCATCTCCCCGTACCGCATCTCGTGGAGGATGCGACCCGGATCCTCGTCGCGGAAGTCGTCGGTACGGCTGCCCTGCCAATCCCCGAGTGCCTTGAGGGTCGTCGCCGCCAGCTCGGGCGTGAAGGGCAGAGCCTGGAGGCTGGTCAGGATGCTGTCCCGGCCGAACATGGTCATGAACCATGGGAGCCCGGCGGCGGGAAGGCTCCGTCCTCCCGCGACCAGCGGCGAGAAGCGAAGCGCGGCCAGGTCCACCAGGCTGCGCCGATAGGTCGCCCTCACGCGATCGTCGTCGCTTTCCAGGCGAGGCGCCTCTTCGAGCCAGTTCTCGAGGCTTCGGCCCATGTTCGGCTGGGCCCGGCGTTCCCCGCGCCGGTACTTCGGATGAGTGAAGCGTCCGCCGGCACCGAAAGCGGTGACGACGTCCAGGTCGGTCGTCCACGAGCCGTGAGGTTCGATCGTGACGACGAACGTGAGCCCCTTCTCGTCGATCGCGGCCCGCGCCGAGGCCGAGATTGTCGTCATCCGGGCGAACGTCTCGCGCTCGTACACCAGGTGCAGGCCGTCCTCGTCGATCCGGTTGCTGTACGTCCCCTTCTTCTTCAGTGCGTCCTTGACCTCGAACAGGTCCGCGAAGTCCGAGTCCGCATCGACCCGCACGGTGAGCTCGACCGGCTCCTCTGCGTGGTTCAGGATGGTGAGCTCCTCGTGGAACCCGTCGCCGACCGCCCGCTGTCGGATCACCGACAGCTTCGCGTCGACGTAGACGGTGCCGGTCCCCGGCACCAGGAAGAACCGGGCCTCGAAGTACTGCAGGTCGTCGACGGAGAGCGCGTTGAGGCGCTCGCCGTTCACGGTGAGCACCCAGGTCGCCAGGAAGCGGGTGTCGAAGGAGAACAGGCCCGTCGGATCGGTGAGCGACGCCTCGATGTCACCGCGGGGGTCGCTGACGACGAAGGTGTTCCCGTCGAGGATCTTGACGACCCCGTCGCTCACGATCGCGCTCCCTTCGTCGTCGACCCTCGCTTCGCGGATGCCGGCGGCCCCGGCAGGGCGCGCTGGAACAAGACCAGCAGGGTGGGATCGCCTTCGAGCGACACGACGCCGCGCAGGGCACCGGCCATCGCGTTCACCCTCCCGGTGACCATGCCCTCGAACAGGTCCTTGGAGGTCCTGATCACCGCATCGGCCTTCGCGTTGCGATGGGAGACCGAGACGGCGTGCTTCCCGATCGTGAGGAACCAGCGTTCGGTGGTCGCCCCGGAGCCGAGGTCGATCCGCAGGGACCCCTTCGCCCGCGCTGGGAGGGACCCGGGACCTCCGGAGGAGAGTCGTTCGAAGAACTCCTCGATGGGTTCGCTCACGGAGCCTCCCTGCGCGCGGGGCCGACGTGCCTATGGAACCGCTCCGCGCCCGGTGGGCCATCATGCCGAAGGCATGAAATGGAGGCCGGCGCGACGGGCGCCCGCCGGCGCAATGGTCTGCGTGTTCATCCGGTTCGGGCGATGCTGGGCACGGACCGGAGGGATTCGATAGGAGCGCCACCAAAGCTCGCACCCGGCCGGTTCCCAGGAGGAGCGCGTCCCGGCTCCGAGCGACGCGGGAGGAGGAGTCATCGATGCCCGATCGGCCTCGGATCGTCGTGCTGGGGGTGGGTTCGGCGGGGTCGGAGCGATCAAGAAGCTCAAGGACGTCGACGCCGATGTCCTGCTCGTAGACAAGCACGACTACCCACGTTCCAGCCGCTCCTGTACCAGGTCGCGACCGACCTCCTCGAGCCGCCCACGGTCGGCCATCCGCTCCGCGACCTGTTCCACGACCACCCGAACGTGAAGGTGAAGCAGGCGACGGTGACCGGGA
>CAVZUW010000006.1:0-22703 GCA_963778545.1 uncultured Actinomycetes bacterium
TCTGTTTGGTCCTCCGCCCCCGAGGCGTGTTTCCTCGGTCAGCTCACTGGCTCGGCGATAACTGGCTTCGGTACCGAGCCGCAAGAACTCACGGATCCCATCGAGCTGTTCCCTCGTGAACCGGCTGCCCGAAGCGAGGAACCCCTCGGCGATCGGTCCCCACGCGTGTTCGGCACGTTCGCGGAATCGGTCGGTCGTCTCTACGAGAACGCGCCGGCGGTCGGTCGGATCCGCCAGCCGCCGGACGTAGCCGGCCCGCTCGAGCCGATCGAGCACGGCGGTGATCGCCCCGGTGGTGAGCCGGCTCTCCTCGGCGAGGCGACCGGCGGGGACCCTCCCGAGCCGCGCGAGGATGTCGAGACAGAGCACATCGGTGCGATTCACCCCGAGCATCTCGGCGACCGCAGCGTCCATCGTGTCCGCCGCGTTCTGATTGATCCGGGTCTCGGTCATGATCTCGGCCATCTCGGCTCGACGCGACCGACCTCTTGACGATTGAGTAGCTTGTACTCTAAGATTCTTGGACATCGTGGGAATCATACCGCGGCACCGCGGACGAGGGAAGGAGGCCAGCCATGACCCAGACGGGACGAGAGGCCGGGGAGATCCGACCGTTCCGGATCGACATCCCGCAGGCCGATCTCGACGATCTGCAAGAGCTACTCGCTCGCACCCGGTGGCCCGACGAGATGCCCGGCTCGGGTCGGACTACGGCGTGCGCTTGGAGCGGGTGAAGGGACTCGTCGAGTACTGGCGCAACGGTTACGACTGGCGCGCATGGGAGGCGCAGGATGAACGACTACCCGCAGTTCACCACCGAGATCGACGGCCAGAACATCCACTTCTTCCACATCCGGTCGCCGAGAGCCGGACGCGCTGCCGGTGATCGTCACCCATGGGTGGCCGGGAGACGGTCGTGGAGCTCCTGGACGTTTCGATCCGCTGACGACCCGCGCGCAGGGCGGACCCGCCGTAGCGTTCGACCTGGTCGTCCCGTCGATACCCGGCTTCGGGTTCTCCGGACCGACCACCGAGCGCGGATGGGGCAGTCAACGCATCGCAAGGCGGCGGGCGGAGCTGATGAGCCGTCTGGGATATGAGCGGTTCGGGGCGGTCGGCAACGACGCCGGCTCGATGATCTCTCCGGAGGTCGGCCGGCTCGTTCCCGAGCGTGTGTCGGGGTGCACGTCACCCAGCTGTTCTCGTTCCCGTCCGGCGACCCGGCCGAGATCGAGGGGCTGAGCGAGGACGAACAGGCGGGGCTGGCGGTGCTGAAGTGGTTCTGGGAGAAGGGGCGCGTTCAACGTCTTCCAGTCCAGCAGCCCCAGACCCTCGCGCACGCGTCTCGGACTCGCCCGCTGGCCTGCTCGGGTGGAACCGCGCAGCTGCTCGTCGACGACCTCGACGACGACTTCGTGCTCACCAACGCCGCGATCTACTGGTTCACCGGCACGGCGGGCTCGCCATCCGGCTCTACTACGAGAACGCCAAGGCCGAGCACCCGACCGAGCCGACTACGGTGCCGATTGGCGCTGGCGACGCCTCCAAGGGGACTTCAAGTCCATCCGTCGCTTCGCCGAACGCGACCACAAGAACATCGTGTCCTGGAAGCAGCTCGACCCGCCCGCCCACGGCCACTACACGGCCCACACGGCGACCGAGGCACTGACGACCGACGTTCGGGAGTTCTTCAGCGCGCTCGGTTGAGGGAACCGTGCACCGGACGACCTGTGCCTGCTGCGCCGCCTCCACGACGTCGAGAGCGCGTCGATCACGAACTGTGGATCGTCCTCTTCGACCGCGTGACCGGTGTGCACGACGATCTGCGTGCCGGCCTGGATCGAACCTCTAGGCGTCGAGGTTGATGCGACGCTTCGGCGAGGACGCGACGAAGACGATCTGGCCGTCATTGATGAGCCCGGTCCGCTCCAGGGACCTCGTCGCCTCACGATCGGGCAGGTACAGCACCACCATCGTTTGGCCGAGCCCCCCCATGTCCTCGGCTACTTTCCTGATGGCGTCGCACCCATCGGCCGTCACCTCTTCGACTTCACACAGATCGACGGTGACGTCGACATCGGGCGGGGCGGCGACACGAGCGCGCAATCGGTCCTCGTCTTCCTCAGCAACGTCCCCCATGCGACACGTAGGGACGTGCCTCAGAGCTTCCGATCCGTTCGATGACGGCCACGCCGACGATCTGGCACGGCAAGGCGTGCCGCGCAGTCCTCCGAGCGGGGGAGGCCGCTGCAGGGGGGATTACTCCCAAAGCTCGAGGCGACGAACGTCTGCCAGGCACGAGGGAAGCGCCGAGAGAGCTCCCTGCTTCGGCTTCCAGGTGGACTGGATCAAGGGTGATGTCGGCGGACCATCGAACGCTCAGCCGGCAGGCGTTCGAAGATCGACGGCACTCGCCCGAAGATGAGGACGCCGCTGACGGTCAACACCGTGCTGATCACCGCCGGCACGACCCAGGCCGAGAGGTCTTGACCAACCGCGACCGCGAGCTGTCCGCATCCGGCCGCCACCAAACCGGCGTACGACCAGGTCATGCAGTACGCGTGGGTAGCGATCACCGTGTCCGATCGCTTGCCGAGGAGCAGAGGCGAGGGCCCGACAGCGATCGTGACCAGGCTGGCGACCGCCAGCGCGTGGAACACGCCGAACTCGTCCTCCCGATGCAACGACAGCGCCGCCACGTTCACGAGGACCAACGCAAGGACGTAGACGGATCCGATCCTTCGGCGGGTGCGGGTCCCCTTGGCCCGCAGCAGAACGGCGGCACCTGCGAGGAGCGCTGTCACCGCCGCCACGATGTGAGCGGTGGCGATCGCCTGTTCCCAGTCCACGGAGGCATCCGGACTCCTCTCAGCTGCGCCGGAGCCTTGCCAAGAGGTAGAGCACCTCGAGGTACAGCCAGACGACCGTGGCGAGCAGGCCCCAGGCCGAATACCACTCCATGAACGCGGGCGCGCCGCCGCTGACGCCGCGATCGACAACGGCGAAGTCGATGAACAGGTTGAGCGCTGCCACGATGCAGATCACGACACTGATCGCGATCCCGGCGGGGGAGGGGTCGGTCCAGAACCGAAGATCGATGCTGAAGATGCTGAGGATCCAGGCGCTCAGGTAGAGCAGTCCGATCCCCAGCGTCGCCGCCACCACGACGAGCACGAATCGTCGAGTGACCTTCACCAGCCCGAACGCGTAGAGGACGAGGCACACGAGCACGATCGCCATGGTCGCCATCAGCGCCTGTGCGACGATGCCGTCGTAGGCGATCTCGTAGACCTGCGATATCCCTCCGACCCACAAACCCATCAGACCGCGTAGACGATCCCGCCCAGAGGCGCGAGCCGCGGGTTGGCGATGGCAAGGAACGACAGCGCGATCAACAGGAAGTAGCCGAGGAGCCACGACGGTCCGGAGGTGGCCTCGATGACGCGAGCGGCGTAGCTCCATCCGACGGCCGCGGATGCGCAGGTGAGGATGAACAGCACGAGCGACTTGAGCACCGTGCCGGCGACGGTCATGGCACGCCCGGATCCGGCGCCGGCCTTCAACCCCGCGATCGAGTCGGGCGAGAACGTCTGCTCGTTGATCATCTGCTGAGCCAATGGCTTCCCCATCTTCGTCAGATGCGTCGGACTCAGTCCGGAGCCGAGGCTGACATGCCCGAATCACCTCAGGGCGTCCGAACAACGCCGGCAGGGGCCGAGTGGCTTCGGGACTTCCGATAACGATAGGCTGACAGGGCCGCAGGGCAGGGAGGTGACGATGAGGAAACTCCTGATCGGACTGCTGATCCTGGGTGGCGTGATCGCCGCCATCGCCGTCATCCGGAGGCGCTCGAGCTCGGGCGTCGACGAATGGGACTCGTTCGCCGCCGATGACGTGTACGCCCAGGCGTCGAAGTCCTTCACGACCGCCACCGACGCCGCGAAGGAAGCCGCCACGACAGCCGGCAAGGCTGCGAAGGAAGCCGCGACGACAGCCGGCAAGGCTGCGAAGGAAGCCGCGACGACAGCCGGCAAGGCTGCGAAGGACGCCGGCGCGACAACCACGAGGCTGCGAAGGACGCCGCCGCGACGACCGGCAAGGCTGCGAAGGACGCCGCCGCGACAACCAGTGAGGCTGCGAAGGACGCCGCCGCGACAACCAGCGAGGCTGCGAAGGACGCCGCCACGAACGCCAACGACGCTGTGAAGGACGCCTGAGCACGTCGATCCGAAGGAGGCCCGCATGTCCCATCAAGCCGCTCCCCGCCGGGTAGGTCCGGTCTACAGGATCAGCCGCGCGCTCATCTTGTTCGTCTACGGCTTCGCGATCGCGTGCATCGTCATCCTCGCGACCGCGTTCTTCCTCCAACTCTTCAACGCGAACACGACGGCACCGTTCGTCGATTGGGTCTACCGAGCGGCAAAGAGGATCATGCAGCCGTTCCGCGGGATCTTCCCGTCCGTCGAGGGCGAACAGGGCTCGGTCTTCGACGTGTCCATGCTGTTCGCCATGTTCATGTACGGGCTCCTCGCACTGGGCGCGAATGGCCTGATCGCGTGGATCGACCGGAAGATCGCAGCCATCCGGTACGAGGCGATGTTCCGACCAGCCGCCACACCGGCGGCGAGCTCGGATGTCGTGACGATCCCGGCCACGGCTCCGGCCGCAGCTCCGGCCGCTGCTCCGGCCGCGTCCTCGACCGTCCCGGCCGCCACGCCGCCGCCGGGGCCGCCTTCGTCGGGGTAGGGACCGACGATCGGAGCGAACGACCGCTCATCCTCCGAGACCATCGCGAGCCCATCGGGTGAAGGAGTTGGCGACCGACCGACGCGGAGCGCATCGGCCACATCGCTGACGAACGGCGATCTCGGCGAGCTGCTCTGCGAGTGCCGCTCGCGAGGAGACCGACCACCGCCGCAGGGCGCTGACGCGAGCATCGAGGGCGGCGCGGTTCTGGCCCGAGGAGGCGGGCGAGCTCGCAGGCTCCGGGCGACCGCTCACGGAGCTGCGTGCCGTCGGGCCGTGGGTCGCCGAACGGATCGAGGGGTGGCTCGAGGCTCCTCCCGCGATCCCCGAGCCCGACGAGACACGGCGCGGGTTCCTCACGTACGCGGAGGTCCGCCGAACGCTCGACGCCGACCCCGCGTGGGAGGCGACCCCGCACGCCGACCTCCAGATGCACACCACGTGGAGCGACGGCGGTCTGCCTCTCGAGGACATGGTCGAGGCCTCGAGGTCCCTGGGGCGGACGTTCGTGGCGGTCACCGACCACTCAGAGGCGCTCGCGATCGCGAACGGCATGACGGCCGACGAGCTCGCGGAGCAGGGCCGCGTGATCGACGCGATGAACCGCGGGTTCGAGGAGCAGGGCGACGCGTTCCGCGTGCTCCGCTCGATGGAGGTCGATCTGTTCCCCGACGGCACGATCGACATGGACGACGAGTCGCTCGCGAGCCTCGACCTGGTGCTCGGCGCGTTCCACTCCGAGCTGCGGTCGAAGGACGATCAGACCGAGCGCTACCTCGCCGCCCTCCGGCAGCCGCGGCTGCACGTGCTCGCGCACCCGAAGGCCCGGATGTACGGCCGGCGGGTCGGCCTCGTCGCCGACTGGCGCCGCGTGTTCGCCGAGGCGGCGAGGCTGGGCAAGGCGCTGGAGCTCGACGCGACGGTGCCGCGGCAGGACCTGAACGTCGAGCTCGCGACCCTCGCGCGTGAGGAGGGCGTCGAGTGGTTCACGATCGGGAGCGACGCCCACTCGGCGCCGGAGCTCGAGTTCCTCCCGTTCGGGATGGCGATCGCCGCGCTCGCCGGGATCCCGCGCGAGCGCATCCTCAACTACCAGCCGGTCGAGGTCGTCCGTTCGTGGGCGCATCGGACGCACGGCTGATCGACGATGGCGGCCTCCCCGGCGACGTCGCCCCTTCGGGCCGGATCGTGGCAAGATCAGCCTATGAGTGGAACGGTGGCGGAACGCGAGCCCGAGCCTGGGGGATCGCAGCTCGGGGATGCCGTCCTCGACGCCATGCGCGGGGCTCTGCGCATCCTCGGCGGGATGGTGCAGATGGCAGCGGGTATCACGAGGCTGTTCGCCGTGGCGGCGCTCAAGGCCGCGGAAGCTGCGGCGGATGCCGTGGAGGCTGCGGAGGCGGACGAGGACGAGCCGGAGCCGAAACCCCATCGATCACCTGCGGGTGGAAGCTAGCGTCCTGAGCAACGGTCTTCGCAACGTCGTGGTCGTCTTCGTGATGCTGGGTCTGCTCGCGACCGCGTGCACCGAGGAATCGCGAGACAAGATCCGGGAGGCGCTGCCGAGCGGCGTCAGCGGGCTGCCCAGCCTGAGCCCGCGCCCGACCGGCCCGACCGGTGGCGAGTCCGGGGAACCGACCGCACCGACCGGGCCGACCGAGTCCGGGGAACCGACCGCACCGACGGGTCCGACGGGTCCGGTCGAGACCCCCACCGAGGAGCCCACGGAGCCACCGACCGAGTCGCCCGCCGAACCGACCGAAGGCCCGGGGTCCCGGACAGGGCGCGTTGATCCTGGCGATCATCGCCATCCTCGAGGGACTCGGCGAGCAACCGCCGCCCACCGAGCAGCCGTCACCGACCGAGACCCCATCGCCCGAGGCGACCACCGGACCCGAGGGCGAGACCGCCACGGGACCGACGGGGGAGCCACCGGCGTGACCGGTGCGGTCACCGGACCGACCGGGCCGACGGGGGCGACGGGTTCGGCGGAAGGCGACGCGTCCGCGGACGTGGTGCAGGCCGCGGCATCGAGCACCACGGAGAGCTCGGCCTGGGTGTTGTTCCTGTTCCTCGCGGTGCTCGGAGGTGTCATCGGGTACCTGTGGTGGCGGGCCCGACGCGGGCGAGCTCATCACGGTTGAGCGGGTTCTCGGTGCTCCTCGCCGCGCCACTCCCCTCCCGAGCACGAACCGAGTTCGGAGCGGAAGGCGCGTTACAGCAGGCGGTTCGCGGTCAGGAATGCCCGAGCGACGCTGGCCACGTCTTGCCCGTCGATCACGACCTGCCCGACGAGTTGGGTCATCTCCTCCGAGGTGAGCCGGGCGCTCACGGCATCGAGCAAGCTCCGAACCTCGTCGTCCAGCACCTCGGAGCGGATCACGGGCGTGATGTTCTCCGCGTCCTGGAGGCGCCGGTCGTCCACGAGCGGGACGAACCCGTTCTGTTCGATCCTCGGGTCCGTGGAGAACAGCAGCCCGATCTGCACCGCGTCGCTCCTGAGCGCGTCGACGGTCAGCGGCCCTCCCGCGTCCAGCGGCGTGAAGTCGTCGAACAGGACCCCATAGACCTCGTGCAATCCCTGGAGGCAGAACGGCCGTTGGGGACATTCCGGCGGCCCGCCGAACGTCAGCTGGCCGGCGACGGGGGCGAGGGAGCTCATCGTGGTCAGGTCGAACCGCTCGGCCGTCTCCGCGTTCGCCACGAACTGATTGGTGTCCACGGCCGCCGATGGTGTGAGCAACGTAAGCCCGCCGGACCGGAGCAGCTCGGCGGTCTGCCGGGCGACATCGGCGGCGTCTGCGGACGCTTCCGCGTTCGGGTCGAGGAACAGGAGTAGGGACGACAGGTACTCCGGTTTCACGTCGATGGCGCCCGCCTCGAGGGCATTCTGCGAGACCTCTCGAGACCGCAGATCAAGGTGTCGCTCGACGGTGTAGCCGGCGTGCTCCAGCACCTGCGCGTACATCTCCGCGACGATCTGGTTCTCGGCGAAGGCGCCGGACACGCCGACGACGATCACCTCCTCGCCTCCGGTCGACGGACGCCGCATCCCGCCCGCATCGGAGTCGGTGCACCCCGCCGCGACGGTGCACACCAACACCAGGACGGCCGCCGTGCGCACGAGGCCGCTCCGCGAAGGTCCGGGCGAGCGTCCTCGTGGCGGTCATTCGACCTCGGAGGCGAGCGGCGCCATGATCGGGACGTCCGCGTGGCGGCCCAGGAGGACGCGGACGGTCGTGGGCCCCTTGCCCTTCACCTCGAGGATCTCGGGAGGCCCGAAGTCGTATCGATCGGCCAGCTCGCTGGCCGTCGACTCCGAGACCAGGAAGCGGCCGGGGCCTGCGTTCGTCTCGAGCCTGCTCGCGAGGTTCACGGTGTCGCCCCACAGGTCGTACGCGAACCTCTGGACCCCGATCACGCCGGCGACGGCCGGCCCGGTGGCGATCCCGCCCCGCACCACGATCGGGTCGCCCGACGGCCATCGGATGTTCCCGGCGTCGGCGAGGATGTCGACCGCCATCCCGACGGCCGCGTGGGCGTGATCGGCCATGGGCGTGGGCGCGCCGGCGACGGCCATGTACGCGTCTCCGATCGTCTTGATCTTCTCGAGGCCGTGCCGCACGGCGATCTCGTCGAAGTGGCTGAAGAGCTCATCCAGGGCATCGGCGAACGCCTCCGGGGAGGACCGTGCGGCCTGTTCCGTGGATCCGACCGCGTCGGCGAAGAACACGCTGACCTGATCGAAGTTCTGGGCGATCCGTCCGCCGGAGGAGGTCTTGAGCTGCTCGACGATGACCCCGGGCAGCATGTTGAGCAGCAGGCCGTCGGACCGCGCCCGTTCCTGGTCGAGCTGGCGTTCGCGCAGGAACAGCTCTCGCGTGCGGCGTTCCGTCCGATAGGCAGCCAGCCCTCCTAGCATGCCGAACGAGACCAGGTAGAGCGTCGTCAGCACCAGACTCACGTCGAGGATGTACCTGGCGTTGATGGCGTAGGGGAGGTAGGCGGCGATACCGATCACCGTGACCAGCATGACCAGGACGAACCGGAGTTGCAGCAGCGTGTAGGTGAACGCCGTGATCAGGATGACGCCGACATAGCCGTACTCCAGTGGCAACGTGGAGATACGCGAGACGTAGAAGACCCAGACCAGGATCGTCGTCGCTGCGATGGCGACCGACGCCCATTCCCAGACGCGTCCGAAGAACCGCGTGTACGTGAGCCCGAAGCCGACGACCAGCATGGGGATGAACACGCCGAACCGCATCAGCAAGTCGAGTCTCTGGTCGGACAGGGCCAGCATGTAGGGGCGCAGGAGCAGCCCCCACGTGACCCAGAGGAAGATCCCAGCTAGGAAGGCGAAGCGGATGTTGCCCAGGTCGTGGCGGAAACGGTCGGCACGATACGCCGACTCGAGACCCGGGTCGCGGAACCGCAGCCGCAGCCGCTGGAGGCGGAGCCGCCACCCGGATCCCTCTGTTTCAGGCGTCGTTGTCTCGATCTCGTCCATCTGCCTCTTCTGACCCGATGATGGCCGCCCAGGCTTCCTCCTTGTTTTGCGGGAAGCCAGCGAGCTCTTCACATCAGCAGCGCGGCCCTCGATCGGCCGCTGCTCCGTGTGGTCTGGCAGCAAAATATCCCACAACCGCGGTCAGCATGCCCATCCAGATCGGGCTGGAAACGGGCCTAGAAGAAGTCGGATGGGTCGTAGCGCGCCTTGATCTCGAGCAGGCGATCGTGGTTCGGGCCGACGTAAGCGTCCGACCACCCATCGAGGTCGGGATCCGCGAAGTTCTGGAACATCCGCCCCGACCCCCAGGCGTGCACCGATGCCCACGAGGCAGCGACCTGCCGATCCGCGGCCTCCTTCGCGCCCGTCGACGCCGACGGATCGACGACGACCGAGTGCTTCAAGAGGAACAGACCATCGCGGTGGACGAATGCGGTGGCGTCGGAGGGGACGCGGTTGTACGCGCCGCCCCAGGGCATGAAGTCCAACTCGCGGGACTCGCCGGGCGCCCGTTCCCGGAGGAAGGTCTCCAGGAGCGCGGCGATCGCCTCGGCCGGGAGCGGGCGTCCGAAGAACTCGCACCTGCAGAACAGGTACGGGTGCTCCGCCGGCTCCGCGTCGGGATCGTCCCCGGCCCCGTTCCGTTCGGCGCCGAGATCCGCCCAGAACCGCCGCGTCTCCGGGAAGGACATCTGGCGCTGGGTGGCCGACGAGGGGTCGGATCGGACCCGAGCCAGCAGGCCTTCGAGCGTCGAGGTCGCATCGGATCCGCCTTCGAGCACCACGCCGTAGAGATCCACGGACGGCGGATCGGCGATGTCGTCCGAGGCCGTCACCTTGAGGCTTGCCGCGAGCTCGTCGGGACCGGTCGGCGCCCATCCCTGCCAGGCCTCGACGACCTCGGCAGCGTGGTCGTTCCGCCACGACAGGTGGAAGTTCGTGGCGGCCGGCTCGGGGACCGTCAGGAACTCGAAGGACGTCACGACGCCGAGGGTGCCGGCGCCCGCGCCTCGGAGTGCCCAGAACAGGTCCTCGTCATGGTGCTCGTCGCAGCGGATGACCCGGCCGTCGGCCAGGACGACCTCTGCGCCGATCAGGCGGTCGGAGGTCACCCCGTACTTCCGTCCGAGGATCCCGAGCCCGCCCCCGAGCGTCAGACCCGCGATCCCGACCGACGAACAGGTGCCCGCCGGGATGGCGAGGCCGTGTTCGTGCAACGCCTCGTACACGTCGCCGAGCGACGCCCCCGCGCCGATCCTCGCGACCGCTCCGTCGAGCGACACGGACCGCATCGGGGAGACGTCGATCAGCAGACCTCCGGTGGAAGACCCTCCGGCGAAGCTGTGCCCTCCGCTCCGCGTCGCGTGTTCCAGGCCGTGTCGTCGAACGAACGCGATGGTCCGGGCGACATCCTGCGGGCTCGCACACCGGACGATGCCCAGCGGCCGGACGTGGTCGAACCGAGCGTTGAACGGCCTGCTCGCTCGCTCGTAGCTCTCGGCGTCCGGGAGTTCGACGACCCCGGCGATCGAACGCCGGAGCGCCTCCCAATCGGGCGTCGAACGCGACATGGTGGATTCCTCCGATGGTCTGGACGGTGGGTCGCGGGGAGGTCGACCTCATCACACGGCACCCGTCATGTATCACGCCCACTCGAGCGCCCGCCATCTCGCCGAACGGTCGATCGACGAAGGCTAGAGACGCCCCAGGGCCTCCACGAGCCGGTCGACGTCGTCTTCGTCGTTGTAGGCGTGGAGGGAGATCCTCAGCCCGCCCGCTCGGCCGCCGCAGACGATCCGGGACTCCGACGCCAGACGTTCCGCGGTCACTCCCGGATCGTGGTCGGCGTGCCGAAGGGACACGATGTGGGACGCCGCCGACGGATCGACCAGTGAGCGGAACGGGCGCCATCCGAGCTCGGCGACCCGATCGACGAGGTGCGTCGTCAGCCGCCGCGCATGCTCGTCGATGCGCTCGAACCCCAGCGACGAGAGCATCGCGATCGAGGTCACGAGCCCGATGGCGGACACGTACGACATCGTCGAGAGCTGGAAGCGGCGCGCGTCGTCGGCCAGACGAAGCGTCATCGGGTCGAAGTCGAACGGGTGCCGGGCACCCATCCAGCCGACGAATCTGGGAAGGCGGGTCACCAGATCCGGAGCGAGCGCCAGCAGCGCCACGCCTCCGTGGGTCGACAGCCACTTGTAGCCGCTCGTCACCAGCGCGTCGGCACCCCATCCGACGGTGTCCACGACCCCCGCACCGGCGAGCTGCGTCGCATCCACGACGACGCGGGCGCCGACCTCGTGCGCCCGCTCCGCCACGCGCCCAGCGTCGACCCGCGTGCCGGTCGCGTACTGGACCACGCTGAAAGCCACGACCACCGTCGCCGGATCGATCGCGTCGACGAGATCCTGCGTGAGGTCCCGGTCGGCGCGGTCCTCGATGAACCGCAGCGAGATCCCGCGACGCTCGGCGGCCGCGAGCCACGGGTAGGTCACGCTCGGGAAGTCCGATCCGACGAGCAGGACGGTCCCCTGCTCGGGCTCGAGCAGCGAGGTCGACCTGGCCGAGACCCTCGCTCGCGCCCGCGACGACGGCCACCGCATCGGGTGAGGTTCCGAGCACCTCGAGCGCCGGCCGAACGGACGCCGTCCAGGATCGCAGCCTCCTGGTCGTCGCTGAGGTAGAGGTTCCCGAACTGCGCCGTCTCCTTCAGGAAGGTGTCCATCGCATCGATCGCCGGTACGGGGATCAACCCGATGGATGCTTGGTTGAGGTAGGTGCAGCGCTCGAGGGCGGCGTAGCGATCGCGCGGAACGAGCGAGGGGATCGAGGACATCTGCGCCTCCAGCTGGGAACCGGGCCTACCGGATCATGGATCATCGCCGCGTCGAACGCTCGAAGCGGTCGACGACGATCCCGGTTCGCACGGGGACGTAGGATGCGAGCGTCGTCGGCCCCCAACCCTATGAACCCCATCCTCGGCGAACTCGACGCATCCGATCGGAAACTGCTCCGGCGTCGCGCGATGCCGGCCTTCACGCCGGTGATGCTGGCCACGTTGGCCAAGGAGGCGTTCTCCGACCCGGCGTGGGTCTTCGAGGCCAAGCTCGACGGTCAGCGCTCGCTGCTGTGGAGGCGACGCTCGAGCGTGCGGTTGATCACGAGGAACGAGAAGGACCGCACCTCGCACTATCCCGATCTGGTCGAGGCCATCCTTCGGGACGACGCCGCTCCGATGATCGCCGACGGTGAGATCGTCGCGTTCCAAGGAGACGTGACCTCGTTCTCGCGCCTGCAGGAACGGATGCAGAACGCGAGACCCAGTGCGGCACAGGTCGCGGCCGTGCCCGTGGTCTTCTACCTGTTCGACCTGATCTGGTTCGACGGATACGACCTCTCCGAGTTGCCGCTTGCTCGCGCGGAAGTCGGTGCTGCATCGCGCGGTCGCCTTCGCGGACCCGATCCGTTTCTCCGAGCACCTGGCCGAGGAGGGCGAGGTCGCGTTCCGCGCTGCGTGCGAGAAGGGTTGGGAGGGCCTCGTCGCCAAGCGTTCCTCGGCTCCCTACACGCACGGGCGATCGAAGGACTGGTTGAAGTTCAAGTGCGTGAACGAGCAGGAATTCGTCGTGCTCGGGTGGACCGATCCCCATGGGTCGCGCTCCGGGCTCGGGGCGCTGCTGGTCGGCTACTACGAGGACGGCCAGCTGCGGTTCGGCGGGAAGGTGGGCACCGGCTTCAACGAGCGCGAGCTCGCCAGGCTCATGGGGCTCCTGCGCCCCCTCGAGCAGACGGTCCCCTCGGTCACCGACGCGAAGGGCCTGACGATGAAGGGCGTGCACTGGGTACGACCCGAGCTGGTCACACAGGTCGGCTTCAGCGAGTGGACCCCCGACGGCAAGCTGCGACACCCTCGCTACATCGGCCTCCGCGACGACAAGCGCCCGAACCAGGTCGTCCGCGAGCGGGCGTAGGAGACGTGCTGGCACCGAGGTGGGTCGAGGTCACCCGGTGGGATCGTTCGGCCAAGACCCGCCGCGGAGTCAGCGATCCAGCAAGGGCTCGAGCCACTCTGGCACGACCCGCCCTTCGACCCGCACGAACGGCGGTTCGAGGTCAGGCACCCGCTCGAGGGTGGCGGCGGCCTCATCGATCGGGATGGAGGCGATGCGTTCCTCCGCCTCGATCTGCATCGGAACGAGACGCACGTCACCCGCCGTGCACACGCCCGTCGCCTCCCGCCGGCCCAGGGCGAAGGCCATCGCCGCATCGATCGTCGACTGCTCATCGAGCGGCTCGTACCACGTGGCGAACCGGCGCTCCTCGCCCGCCCTCCAGAGGTTCCTGGCAACGGCCTTGATCAACATGAGTCCGGCATCCTGCGCGTGGACCTCCTCGACGAGCGCCTCGAAGTCGTGCAGGAACTCCGGATAGCGAGTGAGGCGGTAGTTGTACGGGGTGAGGACCGTGTCGAAGCGGAATCGTCGCAGCGCCTCCAGATGCACCGCGGGCGCCTTCATCCCGTGCCCGGTGATGCCGATCGCGGCGACGAGCCCTTCCTCACGAGCGCGGATCGCACCCTCGAGCGCTCCGCCGGACGCCGTTCGCCGGTCGAGATCGTCGAAGGCCCCGACGGAGTGGAGCTGAACCAGGTCCACTCGCGTGACCTGCAGCCGCTCGATCGAGCGGCGGATGCTGTCGTACGCCTCGGTTGCCGTCGGGTCTCCCGTCTTGGTCGCGAGGAAGATCCGATCGCGGATCCTCGGCATCCACGTTCCGAGCCTCAGCTCCGAGTCGCCGTAATCCGCCGCCGTGTCGAAGTGGTTGATGCCCGACTGCAGCGCAAGCTGGATCGAACGATCGGCGACCTCTTGCGTCACCTCGGAGAGGGCCGCCCCGCCGTAGATCAGCACGCTGCTCATGTGGCCGAGACGCCCGAGTCTCCGCTGCTCCATCAGCGCTGAACCTCCTGGTCGACCCTCCTACCCCGAAGCGACTTGCGCACCACGGGCCGGTTGGGCTTCCGCCGGGCAACCTCTCGGAACCCGGCGCGGTCGTACATGGACTTCGCGCCGAAGAACATGTCGTCGGGGTGACTACGCTGGTCCTTGTCCACCGGATACGCCTCGACGAGGCGGGCGCCGCGCGACCGCGCGTAGTCCACGGCGGCCTTGAGCATCCGCTGTGAGAGGCCTCGACCTCGAGCGCTGCGGTCGACGAAGAAGCACACGATGGACCACACCGGCCGGTCGTCCACGGGCTTCATCACCGGTGACCGGCGGAGCTTCGCGTAGTCCTGCCTGGGCCCGAGCGACACCCATGCGACCGGAACGCCGTCTTCGTATCCGATCAACCCGGGCACGGTGCCCCGATCCACGAGTGCCTTCATCGCCCGCCGGTTCTGCTGGCCGACGCCGGTACCGGCTCCGACCTTCCGATAGAACATGCAGAAACAGGTTCGAACGATGGGCCGATCGAACAGCTCGACCAGGTCTGGCCACCGTTCCTTCGTGACCGGGTGTGCTTCGAACCCCATCGGGCATCAATCTACCGGCCGAGGGGAGTGGTGCAGGTGCTGAGGTTCAGTCCAGCGGGTCAGGCTGTTTCAGCGCCTGGACGGCTCTGCGCGTCGTCTCCACGACCAGCTGCTCGCGCAGCTTGGCGAGCTCGGCATCGGGGTCGAACGGGAGCGTCCGCGTGCCGTCGGTGCGATCGCTCCACGCGTAGGCGCTCTCGCCGTGGATCGCGCGGTCCAGCCCCTCCTCCTCGACCTCCTCGCTCACCCGCAGGCCCAGGGTTCGATCCACGAGCCGAAGGATCGCCATCGTCGCGAGGAACGAGAAGCAGAGCGTCACGCCGACGGCCACCGCCTGCCGCGCCGACCTGCGCGAGGCTTCCGTCCGCTCCGGCCGGGTTCACCGCAAGGCTCGCGAACACCCCGGTGAGCAGCGCACCCACGATGCCGCCGACCATGTGGACGCCCACCACGTCGAGCGAGTCGTCGAGTCGGAGCCGTCCTTTGAGCTCGACCGCCAGGAAGCACACCACGCCGGCGGTGAGGCCGATCAGCAGAGCAGGCAACGGCGCGACGTAGCCGGAGGCCGGAGTGATGGCCACGAGGCCGGCGACGGCACCCGTTGCCGCGCCGATCGTGGTCGCGCGCTCGTGTCGAAGGCGCTCGGGCACGAGCCATCCGAGCATGCCGCCGGCGGCACCGAGGTGGGTCGCGACGAACGCGCTCGAGGCGAGCCCGCCCGCCGACAGAGCGCTGCCGGCGTTGAAGCCGAACCAACCGAACCAGAGGATCCCCGCGCCGAGGAGCACCATCGGCACGTTGTGCGGACGCAGCGCGCCCGTTCCGAACCCGCGCCGCCTGCCCAGATACAGGGCCGTCGCGAGCGCAGCCGCACCCGCGTTCACGTGCACGACGGTTCCTCCCGCGAAGTCGAGCGCTCCCACGCCGGCGGCGCCGAGGAACCCGCCGCCCCACACCCAGTGCGCGACCGGCACGTACACGAGCAACGACCAGAGCCCGAGGAACAGCAGGTAGCCGCCGAAGCGCATCCGCTCGGCGAACGCCCCGGTGATGAGCGCCGGCGTGATCACCGCGAACATCATCTGGAAGACCATGAACGCCGAGGCCGGAACGCTCGGCGCGAGCGCCATCGGAGCATCGCCGACCCCCCGAAGACCCACGTATTCGAGTCCGCCGGTCAGCAGGCCGTGATCGGACCCGAAGACGAGCGAGTACCCGACGAGCACCCAGAGCACCGTGACCACGCCGAGCGCGATCAGCGACTGCATCACCGTCCCGAGCACGTTCTTGGCACGTACGAGCCCGCCGTAGAACAAGGCGAGACCCGGCGTCATGAACATCACGAGTGCCGCGGCCACGAGCACCCACGCGGTGTCACCGGTGTCGACCCTCATCGCCTCTCCTTCTCGATGCCGTCGCGAGCCATTGAGAGGCCTGTGAGGCCGCGTCGGAACGAGCCGCCTGTAACGAGTTCGTTAACTGCGTGCGGGAGATGTCGGCGTCGTGAGCGCCGGGACGCAGTCTCGTCTGGTGCGAGCCGCGATGGCGTGCGTTCTGGTTGGTGCGGTCAACTGCTGGGTCGTGAGCGGGATTCGGCTTAGGTCCTTTGTCGGGGTAGGCCGAGAAGGCTACATCGGCTACGGTGCCTGAAGAGTGACAAATTCTCTCGAGCGCCCACGGCCGACGAATGACATGAGCTTCGATCAGACCGACCGCCCGGCCTTCCGCGTGGTGAGACGGGGCTACGACCGGGTCCAGGTCGAGAAGTACCTCGACTCGTTGGAAGTCGAGGTGGGCGCCCGGCAGGGGGCGAAAACGGCCCCCGAAGACCCGGCGAGCCAGGCCCGCTACGCCGCCGCATCGGACCACGTCGCCCAGGTGATGCAGGCCCTTGACGACGAAGTCGAGCGGCTCCGTGCGCAGGCCATCGAGGAGGTCAAGCGGATGCTCTCGGAAGCGGGAGCCGACGCCGATCGGATCCAACAAGACGCCGAGAGCAGGGCGAACGAGGTCCGGAACTTGGCGGACGACGCTCTGCAAGAGGCGCGTAATGCCGCCGACGTGATCCAGGGCGACGCCCAGGAAAGGGCCAAAGAGACCCTCGCAACCGCCGATGGGCTCCTGAACGAGGCGCGGCAACAGGCGGATCAGGTCCTCTCGGATCTCGAGCACTGGCGGCGTTCGCTCTATGGCAAACTGAAGCGCACGCGGAACGCGGTCGACGATGCGCTGAGCAGTCTCGATTCGGAGATCGACGAGGAGGGGGGGGCCAGCGAAGTGGTCCTTCTCCTCGAGGACGACGGCTCCAAGGAAAGCGTCGACGGGTAGCGGGGTCGGCGGCTTCCTGGCGAAGCATCGCGCGCCTAGTGCACGCCTCGTCACCTTCAACGCGCACGACAGAGCAGCGCGTGCACATGCGCGTCGCCGCCGACGTCGGCGGCCCGCGCTACACGGCGAGCCGGCGGTGTTAGGAGACGACGGCGACGGATTCGATCGCTCCGCCGTTGATTTCGGCAGTGGCCTTCAGGGCATGGCCGACCGGGTGGAGGCGCTCGGCGGAACTCTAGAGGTCACGTCGACTCCCGGCCGGGGCACGAGCGTCGTCGGCTCGCTCCCGGCGGAGGCTCCGACGCTCGCATGACCGGACCGACCCGAGAGCTCAACCTCACGTCCCTGGTGGAAACGACCGAACAGCTCACTTGCGGGGTCGAAGAAGCCGCCGTCCGGCGTCGCGTGGGCGTGCCAGTGGTCGGGGATCCATGGGGTCCGTAAATCCCTTTACGGAGCTCCACGCCGATAGCCACTCCGGAGGCGCTCACCATTCTGGCTTCGGATCGAACCAGGAAGGTCCACCCGCCGAATCAACCCTACGGCTAGTGTCGCCGGGCCTCATCAAGTACCAGTGAGCCTCCCTGCTGCGTTCAACTGCGTAGGGATACAAGAAGGCCGATAACAAAGACGAATGCGTCCAACGGATAGACAAGAAGGAAGGAACGCGAGCATGTGGCACAAGACCGTCTTCGTTGTCGTCCTCGCGTGCGTTCTGATCGCCTCGACGACTCCGGCTCGCGCCACTCCGGGACATCTCGATACGACGTTCGGCGGCCACGGCAAGGTCCTCACCCCGTTCGCGGGCGGGGGCGCCGCGTTCGACATGGCGATCCAGCCCGACGGGAAGGTCGTGGCCGTGGGGAGGGCCGGAAGCCCGGACGTGGATTGGGCTCTGGCTCGGTACACCCTCGGTGGGAAGCTCGACACCACGTTCGGCCGCGACGGCCGTGTCACGACGCACTTCACGCGGAAGTTCGAGTTCACCCCCGGGGTGGCCGTCCAGGCCAGCGGGAAGATCCTGGCCGTGGGCTCGCTCGACGCCAAGTTCGTCGTCGCTCGCTACCGGTCGAACGGGGTCCTCGACCCGGCGTTCGGTGGCGACGGGACCGTGCTCACGAAGTTCGCGGGAGTCGAGGCGGGAGCCACGGCGGCCGCGATCCAGACCGACGGCAAGATCGTCGCGATCGGGACCGCGGAGTCGCTCACATGTTGTCCGCGCACCGCCGAGTTCGCCCTCGCTCGCTACAACCCGGACGGAACGCTCGATACGACGTTCAGCGACGACGGGAAGGTGACCACCGCGATCAGCGGCGAGTATGACTCTGCCGAGGACGTCGCGATCCAGACCGACGGGAAGATCGTCGCGGTCGGGACCGGAGCTGGCCGGTTCGAGATCGCCCGGTACAACGCCGACGGCACCCTCGACACCACGTTCGACGGGGACGGCTTCGGGTTCGCCGACTTCACGGTCGGAACCGACTCGGCCAGCGCCGTCGCGATCCAGACCGACGGCAAGATCGTCGTTGCCGGCGACGCTGGCGGCCCGGGTGAGTACACGAGCGCCTTCGCCCTCGCGCGGTACGACGCCGACGGAACCCTCGACACCGGCTTCGACGGCGACGGGATGGTGGTCACGGACTTCACGGTCGACGACGACGGCGCGAGCGGAGTGGCGATCCAGACCGACGGGAAGATCGTCGCCGGCGGATCGGCCGGATACAACGGAGCCTCAGCCTCTTTCGCCCTGGCCCGATACAACGCGGACGGCACCCTCGACACCACCTTCAGCGGCGACGGGATGGTCAAGACGTCGTTCACCGCCGGGTTCGACTCCGCCCGCGGGATGGGGATCCAGTCCAACGGGAAGATCGTGTTGGCGGGGTCGGCCGGAGCCGTGACCGCCAAGTTCGCGCTCGCTCGCTACCTCGGATAACGCATCTCGTCGTCATGGATCGGACTACGGCACGTTCTTCGTGTTGGTCCGAGACTCGGCTGCACGTCTCCGCGTCGCAATAGGACCTTGGACCGCGTGGACGGTGTGTCGTCCACGTGCAGCCAGTCCGTCCGAGTTCAGTCTTCGGAGTCGACGTCGTCCTCCCCGCTCGACGCATCGGCCGACGATCGTTCGCGACCGTTGAGCGCCCTGTAGGCGATGACCGCCCAGAACCCCCACATCGCCGTGATGATGCCGAGACCGAGGTAGGCATTCACGAGCGCGAGCCCGGTGGCCACGACGTAGATCACGAATCCGAGCGCCACGCGGCGACGTGCCGAGGCGATCAGTTCGGCGGCACGCCTGGCTTCAGAAGCCCGCGCTCCGGCCGGAGCGCCAGCAGGAAGATGTTCCATGCGGCGCACATGCCGAGCACGACCAGGCCATACGTCGCGACCGCGGCCTTGCCGGCGGGGGTGTTGAGATACTCACCGACCAACGCCGTTGGGTACGACAGCGCCACGATCGTCATCAACAACAAGCCGTTGCCGAACATGAGCAAGCCGTCGATCCGTTCGACGAGGCCCAAGCGGGCATGGTGGTTGATCCACATGATCAGGATCGTGGTGAAGCTGAGGACGAACGCGAAGTAGGACGGCCACTGATGCAGGACTGCGGTGATGAGGTTACCGGACGTGATCTCTTGGAGCTGTGGAACAGGCAGATCCAGGGCCAGGATCGTGATCGCGATCGCGAAGACCGCGTCGCTGAACGCCTCGAGGCGGGACGTTTCATGCCGGCGACTGGTCATCGCCAACTCGACGATACGCCACGCACGCCAACGGCCCGTGCAGGTGTACTAGGGACCGTTGTCGGCGGATCGAGGGGTGGCGAGCCGTCTGTTGAGAGGGAGGAGGCGGTCCTCCACCGGATGACACCAGGGCCCGCGCCGCAGGGACGAGCCGCAGGCGCCCGTTCGGAGTCGTGATAGAACCAACACGATGGCGGAGAGGCTGTCCCCCGAGGACTCCCGCATCCTCGCGCTCGAGTCCAGTTCGATCGTCGGCCACACGTGCAAGGTCGTGATCGCCGAGCGGACCGGCGACGGCGTCGAATACCTCCGCGACCGGATCGCGCGTCGCATCGCGCTCGCGCCCAGCTGTCGGCGACGGATCGTGATGACTCCCCACAGTCTCGACGCGCCGGTGTGGGCAGACGACCCGAACTTCGACGTTCGCCGGCACGTCCGTGAGGTGCCCGTCGCCGGCCCCGTCGGAGATGCGGAGCTGCGCGAGATCGTCGCCGGGCTGATGGCGGAACGACTGCCGCGCGATCGGCCGCTCTGGGCGATCGACGTCGTTGAGCCCCTCGAGGACGGCACGAGGGCCGTCATCTGGCGCATCCACCACGCGATGGCCGACGGGCAAGCGGCGATGGCGATCGGCTCGGCCTTGCTCTGGAGCGGATCGACCGACCCCGAGCCCGACCCTCCACAGCTTCCCCGCGCCAAGCCACTGCCGAGCTCGAACAGGCTGATCGCGGCCGCTCTGTCGGACCGGGCCCGCGCGGCCGGTCACACCGCCCATGGGATCGGGCGCCGGGTCGCGTCGCGGCGCCGTTTGCGGGAGAGCCTCGAGGAACTCCGGGGCGCCCCGAGCGCGGTCCGGCGCGAGTTGGTACCCGAACGCGGGACCTCGCCGCTGAACGCGCCGGTTGGGCGGAGGCGTCAGGTCGCGTTCGTCGACCATCCGCTCGACGCCGTTCATCGCGCATCGCGCGCTCTGGGCGAAGGGGTGACGATCAACGATCTCCTCCTGGGTGTGATCGCCGGCGGGCTGCGCCACTGGCTCGAGGCACGGCATGGCTCGATCGGGCGGCTGCGTGTCCAGGTGCCGGTGAGCATGCATCGAGAGGGCGAAGCGCCCGGCGCGATCCCGAACCGGGACTCCTTCGTCAACATCGACCTTCCCGTTCAGGAAGCCGACGCCGCTCGGCGCGTGCTGGCCGTCCACGAGCAGATGCGGGCCCGGAAGCAGGATCACGACGCCGAACAGCTGTACACGGTCTTCGCGGATGTCGGGCACGTGTCGAAGCACATGTTCGACCTGGTGCACCGCATCGCGTCGAACCCGCACATCTTCGCTCTCTCCGTCTCGAACGTGCGTGGTCCCGCGGGCACGCACTACCTCGCGGGAGGGCAGATCCGGGCGGTCTACTCGCTCGCGGAGATCGCCCCGCACCACGCACTCCGGGTCAGCGCGATCTCGTTCGCCGGACGGATCGCGATCGGCCTGTGCGCGGACGGCGACGCGATCCCGGAACTCCCCGAGCTCGCCGAGGGTGTCGAGCGGTCGCTGGTCGAGCTGACCGAGGGCGTCACGGCGTGACGAAGCTCCGGATCGACGGTCCCGAAAGGGGGCGGCCAAGAGCTTCGGGAGCAGCTGGTGATGGAGGCACGCGCCGTGCGGTCTAAGCCCTGCGGAGCCCCGATCCGCTGGACTGAGTTCGGCGGCGGACCAAGGACACGTCGCGGCGGTGACCTCGGTCACATGCCGCAAACGCTTCGACGTGCGAGAACGTCCCCACTGGGATCGAGGAGGCGGATCGGTGCAGCTGATCAGGATCGAGCGGACGACTCACATACGAGAGCGCCCCGATCGTTCCACCGTGCTGCCGCTCGATCCCCGTGACCTGGACATCCTGCGGGCGAAGCTACTCCTGCGGCGCGGGACCGTCCGAAACGGCCCTGCGGGCTCGGGTGCGCCGAGCCCTCGGTGAGGATCAGTGGCGCCTGAACAACTCGACCGCCCTCCAAGAGTGACGCGCGGAAGTGCCCCGCGGGTCCGTCCAGGTGTCGAGACCCGGTCACCCGTCACGCTGGCGAAAGCCGCGATATGAGCGCCGCGGGGACGACTCAACGGTCAGATTGATTCGACGTCGCCAAGCCGCCCAGACGCGGGCCCTGCAGCACCTGCCATCATCCCGAGGATGGCGCGCGCCCGGAAGCCGAAGGTAGACAAGACCGGGCGAACGAGCGCCGGCATCCTGTTGTGGCGCCAGCGCGAGGGTCGCCTGGAGATGCTCCTCGGCCACCCGGGAGGCCCGTACTTCGCCGGGAAGGACGCGGATCACTGGACCGTGCTCAAGGGCGAGGTCGATCCCGGCGAGGACCTGCTCGTGGTCGCCCGGCGCGAGTTCGAGGAGGAGACAGGGCACGAGCTGCCGAAGGGTCCTGCGGTCGAGCTCGGCGACATCCGCCAGAAGTCCGGCAAGCGCGTCCTCGCGTGGGCGGTGGAGGGAGATCTCGATCCGGAGACCGCCGTGAGCAACACGTTCGAGATGGAGTGGACGCCAAAGTCAGGCCGACTCCGGGAGTTCCCTGAGATCGACTGCGTCGCCTGGTTCGGGCCGGCCGAGGCCCGCGTGAAGATCAAGGCGGCACAGACGGCGTTCCTGGAGCGTCTCGAACGCACGGTGGCCGACGACCGGACGGCATGACGGGAGGAGGGTCGAGGTCGATCCCGGAAACGGGACTGTGACGCTCGAAGGTCGGTCCTGTCTGTCGAACCGGTCTCGGAGTTTCCGCTCAGTCGGAGGTATCTACTGGCCTATCAGGTGGATCGATGAAGAGCCGCGGCGTCGTG
>CAVZUW010000007.1:0-152575 GCA_963778545.1 uncultured Actinomycetes bacterium
CAAGCGACTGGATCCGCCTCGCTACAGTATTAAATAAAAGCCCGCTTACATTATGTCTATCCTTTTATTAGAGGGGCCCAGTGCAACTCCTTCACTCCAGGCCGCTCGGCAAGCTGTGCGATCGAGTTTGGCGTAGCTGTGTCCTGCTGCGATGCGCGCCAATGGACTTCATAGCGCAATTCTTCACCCTCCTGAGTTAACCTTACTGCCGGGGGTGAAAGCTTGTAACCATGCGCCTCCAAGGTGTGAGCTATCTCCTTTTGCGGTGGCCCATCAGAGGATACCACGACAATCAGAGAAGCCTCCAGATGTTGCTGCCAGTAGGTTTCAACCCATTCTAGGCACCAGAGCACGAAGACGCCTAAACCAAGCAGGCTGAAACCCAGGGCTAATTCGCCGGAGCCAAAGCAGAAGCCCATTAGTGTGGTGAACCATAGCGTGGCGGCGGTTGTTACGCCCAAGACCATGTTTCCCTTGTGAAGGATAGCGCCCGCTCCAATAAATCCCATTCCCGCGAGAATTCCCAAAGGAAGCTGAGGGTGTCCAATTTCATTTTTTCGATAGTTTTCGTAACGAAATCGAGGCTCGCTCGAATGATGGTTGCATGCTAGGGACGTACTGAAGTCCGAACTGTCTAGACTCATAACAACGGCGGAAAGAGGCTCGGCATCAAGGCAAGTATCGTTCATGAGGCGTTCAGACGTATACTAGAGAAAACAATCGCAAGTCGTGCCGCCGTTGCGTTCCTGCCTCTTGGCGCATAATTCGCAATTCGATTACGCTATCATTTGGCCATAGTCCCTTCGGGCATCCATCGGCGCTTCTGCCTACGAAACCAGAAGTATGAATAAATTCCAAATCAAAGGCAACTGGAACGAAATTAAGGGAAAACTAAAACAGAAATATGGGCAGCTGACGGATGATGATTTGACGTTCGCCGAGGGGAAGGAAGATGAATTACTTGGCCGTCTGCAACAGAGGCTGGGCAGGACGAGTGAGGAGATTCGCCGCGAAATTGAAGAGTCTTAATAATCGAAGAAAGTGGCTTCCAGCTCGCTATTCATTGAGAAACAAAATTGTGGTCATTTCCGGGATCCGCGGTCTTGGCCTGGCCCTGGCCTGCGAATTTGCCAGGCATGGAGCGCACATCGCCCTCCTGGCCCGCGATAAGGAAGAACTGGAGCGGGCAGAGGCTGACTTGCTTCGTTTTAACGTCCCAGTTTCAACTTGGCCCTGTGACGTAAAAGAACCGCGCGAAGCCGAACACACGATTTCTGCTATTGCTGAAAAACACGCGCGTATTGACGTACTGGTCAACAATGCCGGAGTCATGCTCGTGGCTCCTTTGAATGCGATGGTAAAATCGGATTTTGAGGAGGCAATGGAGCTTCATTTTTGGGCGCCCTACCATCTCACAATGGCGGCTCTGCCCTACCTGCGACGAAACACCGAAAGCCGGATCGTGAACATCTCTTCCATCGGCGGCCGAGTTGCAGTCCCTCATATGGCGCCTTATTGCGCAAGCAAGTTTGCCTTGGCGGGTTTTTCCGATTCGCTTCGCGCAGAAGTGGCTGGGCAAGGAGTGCGAGTGACAACTGTCTCTCCTGGCCTTATGCGCACTGGTTCGCATATAAACGCCACATTCAAAGGGGATCACGCTAAAGAATTTGCCTGGTTTTCAGCCGGGGCGGGAATGCCTTTCCTATCTATGAACGCACAGCGCGCCGCTCGACAGATCGTCGCAGCAGCCCGGCGCGGCCGGCCCGAGCTGACGATCACCATTCAAGCCCGTTGCCTGATTCTCGTCCAGGCCATGATGCCAAACGTCTTTGCGCGAATTCTTGAGCTAGTCAATTCATCACTTCCCAAAGCCGCACCCGGGCAGGGACTTGTCAGAAAGAATGGTTATGAGAGTCAATCGGCATGGGCGCCGTCTCTATTAACAATCCTCGCAGACCGTGCGACGCCGCTCTTTAACGAAGGAGCACGGCCTCGTCGTTAAGCAATTCACGGGCAAAACCTCGATCCTGAGAGCCATCGAAAGAGGCCACACAGAAAAAGCTATGAGTTCCCAAGATCCAAAGAAAATCCATAAGCAGCCACCCTACTCGGCAAAGAAACAACCTCCACCAGGGAGCGAGGAGGAAATGAGACCCAGGCCGACCATGGAGAGGCAACCTACGAGGCACGGGGCGGCTGGATGGTCGGCGCGCACTGATAACCGGGGCCGATAGCGGCATCGGCCGCGCTGTAGCTCTCGCTTTCGCACGAGAGGGAGCGGACGTTGCCATATCCTATCTATCCGAAGAGACCGATGCCCGGGAGACCGAACGCCTCGTAACCGAAGCTGGTCGCAAGGCCGTGCTCCTTCCCGGCGACATTGGCGAGTCTGCTGTCTGCGAGGCCGTGGCCCAGAAAGCCATGGATGCGTTCGGGACGATCGACATTCTTGTGAACAACGCCGCCTTCCAGCGAACCTACGAAAAATTCGAGGACATCCCGGATGAGGAGTTTGAGGAAACGTATCGCGTGAATGTCTTCGCCATGTTCCGACTCTGCAAGGCGCTCCTTCCCCAGATGAAGGCAGGCGGATCTATTATCAATACTGCATCCATCCAGTCATTCGATCCCAGTCCGAATCTCATCGCCTACGCCTCGACGAAGGCCGCTATCGTCAGCTTCACTCGCTCGCTAGCCGGCCTTGCAATTAAGCAAGGCGTACGCGTCAACGCGGTAGCCCCAGGCCCTGTCTGGACTCCCCTCATTCCCTCCACCATGCCCAAGGAGAAGGTAAAACAGTTCGGTGCACAGACCCTTTTCGGACGCGCTGCCCAGCCCTGCGAACTCGCTCCAATCTTCGTCTTTCTTGCCAGCGATCAAGCCACCTATGTCACTGGCGAAGTATACGGCGCGACAGGTGGCCATGCCCCATGAATTTACCCTCCGAAGAAGGCTCTGAACCCTGCGAAATTGGAATGTATTATAATCGGCATCTGATCGGGCGTTTCGCCCCTACTTGGAAAACGGATTGCGAATACTGGCGCAATCGATCCAGACATGATTAAACACTTTGCGAAGGTCCTATAGTTACAAGACGGCTCTCTTTAACATCTGAGTTAAAAGCTCAGGTAAGGCAGGGCACCCTTGTAGGGCTACTCGCTTTCTTGAAACGCCTCGTTGATGGAGCTGAAAGACAAGTCTAAAAAATCTCGAGGAAAGGGTAACGCGCTTGTTCTCATTGATGTTATCAATGACTTCGACTTTCCCCTGGCTGAAGCGCTCCTTCGCTACGCTTTACCCGCTGCCAAACGCATTGCCGCGCTCAAGGAGCGCGCCAGACGAGCTCGAATTCCCGCTATTTACGCAAACGACAATTTCGGGCAGTGGCGCTCGGATTTTCGTCAGCAAATTGAGCATTGTTTGGAGAAAGGCGGCCGCGGTAGTCAAATCGTTGAGCTCCTGAGGCCGGATGAGATGACTACTTTGTCCTTAAGCCGATGCACTCGGGCTTCTTTTCCACTACGCTTGAAGTGCTCTTGGAGCGGCTCGAAGCCGAGCGGCTGATTCTTGTCGGATTCGCCGCAGATATTTGCGTCCTCTACACCGCAAATGATGCCTATATGCGGGGCTTCAAGGTGGCGGTCCCCTCGGATTGCGTGGCGTCAGAAACCAAACGACAATTCCGATTTGCACTCGAGCACATGAGCAAACGGCTTAAAGCTGACACAAAAATATCCGATAAAGTTCGGTTTAGTTAACGCCGTAGTGGATTTTGCCGTCCTTGCCATCTTGGGACGTCCGAAAAGCGCCCAGGATTCGAATAACTCCGAGCTATGGGAATCATTTCCGCCATTTTCATTGGCCTCATCGTTGGGGCTATTGCCAAGTTCCTCATGCCCGGAAGAGACCCCGGCGGATGGATCGTCACGATTTTAATCGGTTTGGCTGGCTCGTTCATCGGCACATATCTGGGGCAAGCTCTGGGTCTTTATCGCGCGGGCGAACCTGCGGGATTTATCGGGTCAATCGTAGGCGCGATGATTCTTCTTTTACTCTATCGGCTCGTCGTCAAACGAGGCAGTAAACCCCTCGCGATATCGAACACGATTAGCTCGGCTGCCCTCCTCTAAATGAATCCAAATGAAATTTTGCCCATCTTAAAGAGACCGCCTCGGAATGGGTATGGGGTACAACAATACGCGAACAAAAATTTACTGCAGCGTATTGTAATTACTTCAGCACGCTTCTCGCCGCGTTGGGCTGCTCGCATTCGAAGATCGAGGACTGGCTCTCTGCATATGGAGCGCCCGAATCGTTCTCGTCAGTCTTACGCCTACAGCTTACCTGCTCAATGGCCTCGGACTCGCTGACGGAGTGGTGCCTGGCGTAGCGGTGGGACTAGCGCTCGGCGTTGCCGTAGGTATCGCAGTGGGCGCTGGTGATGGAGTCGTCGGATTTGGCGTTGCGCCCGTTGCGGGAGTGGCTGCTGGACGAATTCCGGAGGAAATACCCGGAGCCGCAGGTCGTAACCCGTCGGGGACTTGCCTCGGTAGATCCTGTTCTGTTTGGTGCGGGACCGGCTGTCGAGGGGGCACTCGCTGAGCTGCGGACGCCTTGATTCGATGTCCCGCTCCGAGTCGAGTTCCCTGCTGATTTTGTGTTTCTCGTTGGCTCTGCGTTCTCTGTTCGCTCGAACGAGCGGGACCGGCTTTTGATCCACCGGCCGATCCCGTGCCGGCTACGCCTTCAGAATTTCCGCTGCTTTGTTGAGCGAAACTTGCACAGAGCGGCCTCTGGCGCGGGCCATGACAACCCTGGTGAACGGCCCTCGAGCCAACGCCTCAAAGGACTTGATCCAGACAGGCACTGGATTTATTTCTCTGTGAGCGAGGAGCGTGACAGCGGCTCCATTGTCGATTTTGCCAACCGCCTATGACTTTAGCCGTCATCATCGCGTGCTCGACCTAGGCGGCGGCACCGGCTCATGAGTCACTGATGCAATTCCAAAAACTAACAACGCCCTTTTCATAATCTGTATATCGAAATCTCTCGCGGCCCTAGAGATCAGGGTACATTCGATTACAAGCGTTACCCGATCGAGAACCGGATTCTCACTCACGGCCCCGTTCCCGTTCCCCCTTCTTTCTCATCCCTGGAACAAAATAAATGCCGAGAAATGCAGCGATTAGCGAGATGATGAGGAAGACAATGGCGTAGTGAAGCATGGTGGATGTTGATTTCCCGAGTTGACGTGAGGAGGGAGGACCTACACACTGAAAAAGACGGCGGGCAAATGGTCTACTCAAAAAGGTGGACACACATATAATGTTTCATTCGCCTGCCTTCCATAGACCGATGCAGTGCAAGCCGGTCACGGCCCTGCTTCCGCCGCGGCGGTTACTCGCTCTAAAAGCACATTCTCACTCACAATTCCCCTCCTTCAACAAAGCCGCGGAAGGTATTGAGCAATTCCTTATTTTATTGGTTCCGAAGTTCAGCAACTGCCTCTTCCAATATAGCAGTTAGCTTTTTTACCGATACCGCTTTGATCAGATGATGACGAAAGCCAGCCTCCGCGCTTCTCTCACAATCAGCTTTCATTCCGTATCCGCTCATGGCGATTGTGTACGTCGGACGCGACTTCCCTACTTCTTGAATCAGGTCCCACCCATTACCGTCCGGAAGACCAATATTGGAGAGGAGGACATGACAGTTTGCGGTCGGCATTTAAGCGCCTCTGCTTTGCTGCGAGCAGACAAGATGACATAGCCGAAGGACTCGAGATAAATCCGAAGAACCTCTAAGGAGTCACCGTGATCCTCGACCACGAATATGCGCAAAGCGGGTGAATTTGGACGGGCGGCGGTCATATTTAAATAAGGGTCTTTCCTCTCAGATTACACAGCGAGGAGCTGTATAAGCAATTGGAACGAAGTGAGAAACAAGATATTTGAAGCATGCGCACCTTTCGGAACGGGAATTTCGGCAGGTTTTGAAGATGTATTGCGCGGATGTCGGAGCACTGACAGCAAGTAAATTGACGGGCTTAAACAAGAATACCACGCATCGTCTTTACGGGTTGCTGCGGGTTCGCGTGGTGGAAATGGCCAAAGGCGAAGCCGCTCCTTTTACGGGAAGCGTCGAGGTGGATGAGAGCTATTTCGGGCCGCGCCGAGTGCGCGCCGAGGCCGTGGATCGGGCCGAAAAGTTGCTGTCATTGGTCTGCTCAAGAGGAAGGGAAAAGTCTTCTGCTCTCCGGTCATGAACTGCTCGAAGGCTGAATTGATCGAGGTGATCCGCGGCCAGGTGCTTCCCCACAAGAGCACGATCTACACCGATGGCTGGCGCGCTTCCGACGGATTGGTGATGGAATGCTATAAGCACCATCGCATCCGCCATCACGACAATGAATTTGCCAGAGACCGTCGTCATATCAACGGCATTGAGTCCTTCTGGAGCTACGCCAAACTGCGCCTGGCAAAACTTCGCGGCGTTCGCTGGGAGCACTTCTAAGACCACCTCAAAGAAACCGAATGGCGCTTCAATCATCGCCCTGATAACCTCTTCAACCTCCTCATCATTAACCTCCGCTCCTCACCCTAATCTAGGAAAGACCCTAAATAAAATTGCTGGAACGGCCTCAGTGGTGGCCGTGAATTTGTGATTCGTCTCACGCAGTAAACGACCGGCATTCATACATTGGATCGCCAAAAGTTTTCCCAAACGCGCCGGGCGGAGTAATAGGGCTGTACGCATTTTAGGTCCGTTGTGGTCGTTGTGCTTGGCGGGCCTCAGAAGACAATTTAAGGGCAACATGAAAGCGATTACTCCTTCTCCTTAAGTTCAGTAGTTGCCTCTTCCAACAAGGCATCAAGCTTATGGGGCAATACAGGTTTGACGAGATGGTGGCGAAAACCGGATTCCGCGCTTCTTTCACGATCAGCTTTCATTCCGTAGCCGCTTGTGGCTATGGCGTAATTCGGACGCGAGTTCTCTATTTCTTGTATGAGTTCCCAGCCATTGCCGTCCGGCAGATTAATATCCGAGATGAGAACATGACAGTTAGCCCTCGGAATTTCCCTGAGCGCCTCCGCTTTGCTACGGGCAGAAAGAACGATGTGCCCTAATTGCTCGAGATAAATCTGAAGAGCCTTCAAGGTGTCTCTGTGATCCTCGACCACGAATATGCGCAAAGGATAGAAATCAGATCGGGCAGCAGTCATACCGGTAATCGGTTCCCGGGACCCTGGCCGCCGTGACAAACTTGCAACGGCAGCCCGAGAATGAAGGTTGCTCCCTTTGCAACTCCCTCGCTCTCGGCACGCAACTACCCCGTGAGCCGCAATGGTCGCCTTCGAAATCGCCAGGCCAAGACCCAATCCTCCAAACTGACGTGCGATATCCTCGCTGCCCTGAGTGAATGCATTAAAAATTGTCGAGAGAGCTTCACGGTCAATTCCAATGCCGCTGTCAGAAATCTCGACCAAAATCAGGCTCGCCTCGTTGCGGGAGCTTACAAGGATCTCACCACCTTCCGGGGTGAATTTTGAGGCGTTTTTCAGCAAATTCCATAGCACTTGTTGAATTCGCGCAATGTCGCCGACCACAATATGTTCGGAAGCATCCAGCGCCACGATAAGCCTTTGACGTTTGGCCTGGATTTCCGACTCGCAAATTTGCACGGCGCCTTGCACAGCTTCGTGAAGATCCATCGATTCGGCCGTAATCTCCAATTTACCGCGCGATATGCGTGTGAGATCAAGCAGATCGTCGACGAAATGGGCTTTGGTTTTGATATTCCGAGAAATCATCTCCAGACTTTCCCGAACGGGCTCGGCGAGATCGGTTCGACGCAAGAGGGTTTGGGCGGCCATGAGCACTGGCGATAGCGGGGTTCGTAATTCATGAGAGAGCACCGCAAGAAAATTATCTTTGGCACGGCTTGCCTCCTCCAATTCTGCCCGGGCTTGTTCATTTTCCCGAAGCGCCTTTTCGAAGTTCCAAGCGCGATTTTTCGAGAGCCGCCTCAGCCTGTTTGCGCTCAGTAATATCGATTGAGGCAGCCGTTCCGCCCATCACGCGGCCCTTCGCATCGAGAATGGGAGTGACGTTCTCCAGCACCCACAAATCAGCGCCGTCCGGCCTCATATAGCGTTTCTGGAGGACGAACGCTTGCCCCGCAGTGAACATTTTTTCCAGAAGCGATGCATAGCATCCAAGATCGTCTGGATGCGTGATGTCCTGCATTCTTATTCCATTGAGGAGCTCTTCAGGCTTGCGGCCCGTCATCTCGCAATAGCGCTCATTGACATAGGTGAATTTGCCGGTGGTGTCGGATTGGGCAATGCCGATGGTGGACTGGCTGACAAGAGAGCGAAATCGAGCCTCGCTAACCTGCAACAATTCCTCTGCCCGCTTGCGCTCTGTAATGTCTACTAAAGTGAGCACCAAACCGGCGATTCGGTCCTCGATTGTGCGGTATGGCAAGAGCCGGACTAAAAACCAGTTCTCCTCCGCGGAGCAGACCTCCCGCTCGATCAGACCGAGTTGCTCGAGGACACGCTGCGCATCGGCGACAAGGGAATCGTATTTGAGTTGATGGCTCAGATCGGAGAGTGGACGGCCCACATCACTCGGGATAAGGTTGAAGAGCCCGACAGCTGCAGGAGTATAGCGCGTGATGCGCAGAGAGCGGTCCAGGAATATCGTGGCAATATTCGTTGAAGCCATCAGGTTTTGCAGGTCGCTATTGGCGCGGCCCAATTCGTCTACCTTGTTCTTTAGCTCCTGATTAACTGTGATCAGCTCTTCATTGATTGATTGAAGTTCCTCCCGGCCAGTCTCGAGTTCCTCGCTGGCAGCGCGCAACTCCTCGTTCATTGCCTGGAGTTCCTCGTTGGAGGCTTTCATCTCCTCGTCGGAGGCCTCGTGCTGCTCTATCGTGTCACGAAGTTGCTCCTTCAGCCGATCGATCTCTTCCTCAAGATCCTTCGCCAAGGCTCCCTCTGTGGCGGGCTTCACCATTAGCGGGTCCGCGGAATCGGGCTCCCCTTCCTCAAACACGACTAGGAAGAACCCGGGAGCCAGTTCCTGCGCGAGACTTACCTGAAGGCTCACTGAACGCAGTGCACCGTTGATCTCCACCGGCACATTTCGTATTTTAACCAAGCCAGCGGTCTGCCGCGCGCTGTAGAGCGCGGTGCGAAACTCAATTCGCAATATGGGATGCACAACAGCTAGGAGGTTTAGTGTGGACTTTCCACCACTGAACTGCAGATATCTGCCAGCGCGCTCAGAAAGATGGATCACATTGTAATCGCTATCCACCACCAGAGAGGGAGGCGATATGCTCTCGATGAGCTTGAGATGCAGCGCGCCCAGGGAAGTCTCTCGCTCCGCCCACGTTGCATCGGGCGTCTGAAGTGATCGCAGTCCTGCGCTAACGTGTGTTTTGGCTAAGGGGACTGGGTCAATGCTACGAGGGGTTATTCCCAGAGCAAGCGAAGGCGGCTGGGAAGGAACGGAAAGTGCCCCGCTTAAAGCCGTTCGGCGAATGTAGAGACGGTGCTTTTTATCCAGAGGAGCGAAAAGTCTAGTTCCTTCGTCGACTGATTCCGACAAGCCAAGAAACAAAAGCCCTTCCGTGCGGAGTCCGAAATGGAAAATATCCATGGCGCGCTTCTGGGCGTTCTCATTCAAATAAATGAGTAAATTACGGCACGAAATGAGATCGAGCTGCGAGAAAGGAGCGTCTCTTATCAAATCATGAAAGGCAAAGAGAACCATTTCCCGCACCTCGCGCCTCACGCGATAGCCCCCATGATCCTTGATAAAAAACTCCCGTAGCCGTTCTTCGGACACGTCGGCCACTATCGTCTCGGGATAAAGTCCCTGCCGCGCCGCGCGCAGGGAATTCTCATGCAAATCAGTTGCGAATACTTGGATCGAGGGCGGGTCGCTGAGAAGGACGGCGTGTTCGGAAAGCAAGATTGCCAAGGAATAAGCTTCTTCTCCGGTGGCACAACCTGGGACCCATACTCTAACTTGTTCAGGAGCCTTCTTGTCTTTGAAGAGCCGAGGAATTTCGGCCGCGAACGCTTCAAAGGCATCATGGTCCCGAAAGAAACTGCTAACGCTCACGAGAAAGTCCTGAACCAACGCACTCGGCTCACCCGTCTCGTTACGAAGGAAACCCAGATAGTCTCGCAGGCTTTCGATGCCATTAAGCTGCATTCTTCGGCGAATGCGCCTCAAAATCGTTGCGTGCTTGTACCAAGTAAAATCGCGGCCAGTGCGTCCTCGCAAAAAGGAAATGACCTCCCGCAGCAGCAAGTCGTCCCCAGCAGGGGTGGGAACCAAGGTTTCCGACTCCTGGTTGGAGGTGGCTTCTTGCGGAAGACGAATCCGGCCTTCATTGTTCAAAAATTCTATCAATCTTTCGGGCATCTCCCTTACCGGCAATACCCAGTCCACCATGCCCGTTGCAATCGCAGCCCGTGGCATTCCGGTATGCTCAGCTTCCGTAGGCTCTTGCGCAATCGTAAGCCCTCCATGTTCTTTGATCCGCTTGATGCCAATAGCTCCGTCGGCATCTGCTCCGGAGAGCACGATACCGATAGAGTTCTGTCCCTGAGCCTCGGCAAGTGTACGCAGGAAGAGGTCCACGGCCACTCGCCTGCCTCGCTCAGGCTCGAGGTCTGAGAGACGCAGCTTTCCCTTTTCGATGGAAAGATGTTTACCCGGCGGAATCACATATACTCGATTTGCCTCTACCTTCTCCTCCACGTGAACCTCGATTACCGGCATCGAGGAGGACCGTTGAAGGATTTCTGCCATCAGGCTCTCATGCTCCGGAGAAAGGTGCAGGATTACTACAAAAGCCATTCCGCTATTGGCTGGCATCCTTTCGAAGAAGGTTCGCAAGGCGGCGAGACTGCCCGCTGATCCTCCGAGACCCACAACCGGAAGCATTTGATCGCCGCGCGCCGGAATCGCATCGTCGATTACTTCCGCCATCCCCGCAGGGTCATCAGGGGTTCCTGCAACAGGTAAAGGGGCGGCTGTGTGCGCATTACCGGAGGGGTTTATCAAAGGATTGAATATGACTGCATTCCAGGTAGGCCACGAATACTTGCCGTCGAACGACATACGCTGCGCTCAGGGGCAGCTCTCAAGCTGTCTTGTGAGTGATTCGAATTCGCTTCATGACGCGCTTTCATGAGGAACTGTAACGCTTCTGCTTCGACAAGCGCGTTGTTCATGGCCGAGGCGTAATGAACCGCGCCGGGATCGCTACCGCTCGACAAAAGGCAATGGCAAATCGCGATACACGCGTCACGTTCGGTCGTCGTATCCCTAGTGGCATTGGCGATGATGTCCGCGTTGTCTCTGTCGTGAAGCCGCAAGCTCGGCGCGAGAATCGTACGGGCAGGGACACGCCGCAACTTCTTTGCCAAGCCGACTTTTGAAAGCGTCCAGATGATCCATTTGGTGGGATCGAACTGCCACGGCTTCACGCCATTCCGGTAGTCGTATGGAAACTCATGGTGATAGTTATGGTAGCCTTCGCCGAAGGTTACCAGGGACATCAGCCACGAGTCGCGCGCACTGCACTGCGAGGAATAGGTCTGTTTGCCGATGTAATGGCAGAGCGAGTTGATGCAGAAGGTGCAGTGTTGGACGGCAACCACACGGGCTACGCCGGCGATGAGGAACGCCCCAAGCGCCGCCGTCCAGCCGCCCCACGCATAACCAATCGCCGCCGGCAGCACGAACGCGACGGTCGCGCCAATCCAGTGAATGTAATGGTGCTGCCACATCACGAGCCGGTCTTTTTGCAGATCGATAACGTTGTCAAAGGGAGGCGGCGGCTTGAGCTTGAAGAGCAGCCAGCCGATGTGCGCCTGGAAAAGCCCCTCCCGAATGTTGTAGGGGTCGTCCTCATGATCAACGTGCTTGTGATGCGCCCGATGCTCACACGCCCAGAGCAACACCGAGTTTTCAAATGCCGCGGCGCCGAAGATCAGCGTGAAGAGTCTAACGCTCCAGTGCGCCTGAAATGTGAGGTGCGAGTAAAGCCGGTGATAGCCGAGCGTGATAGAAAACCCTACGGCGAAAAACATCACCAGAAAGAGAGCGACCTGGAACCAGTCGAGCCCAAAGCGCCAGATGTAAGCGGGAACCAAGGTTAGCGACAGCAAGAAGGTGCCGATGAGGAAGGAACTCGTTGGCCAGTTGACTTTATCGAAGGGAATGCGGCGGAACATTCTCGCTGCGATTCCGGCGCGTTGGACGTCAGCGGCTATCGCGGATGGGGCCTTCGGAGTGACTTGAGATGCTTGCACAGTATATTGCTCCACTTTTTGCTCTCGATTCGAGCTGGCCCTAGGAAAAGCAAGCCGCCGCTCGAGGTCGAATTGTCGGGATGAGCGGAAATTCTAGGATTATTTCTCGGAGACCGAAGAGATGTCCTCCAGACCATTCTTCTTCATAATGTCGCGAGCAGCATCCCCCTTCTTGCTGTCATCGACATGGACGGCCACCAAATATCCGCCTTTCTTGATCCGCTCTTCATAGGCCTTCGCCTCGTATTCAGGAATTCCAAGGCCAACAAGCGCACCTGCGACGCCGCCTGCGGTCGCTCCTGCTGCTGCGCCACTGAGTGCCGCCATGATGGGACCGGCGGCGATGAATGGCCCCAGGCCGGGAATAGCCAAGGCTCCAATACCAGCTAGCAGCCCCAGGGTGCCACCGATGGCGCCCCCAGTCACCGCACCAGTCGTTGCTCCTTCAGGAGCCTTAGTTGCTTTGACAGCGCCTAGCTCCGGTGTGCCTCCGGAATCCGGCATTAAAACCGAGATGTCGCTGGCGGGAACCATCTGTCCGACGGCGATCGCGATCGCCCCGGCGGCCCCGATGAGGCCGTACGCGCGTGGCCGCCCTCCTTGCGGGAAGTTCCCCGCGACCAGGGCGACGATCGCGGGCATGATCAACGCCGCCCCGATCCCTTCCAGGAACGACCACCCGAAGATGAGGACGCCGAGGTTGGGCGGAGAGGCGGTCGTGAGCGAACCGGAGCAGTAGATGACGAGCCCGAGCATGAAGGCCCGCTTCCGGCCGATCATCGAGCCGATCTTCCCGCCGGTGACCATCAGCATCGCCATCACCAGCGTGTACAGGACGATCGCGGTCTGGATCCCGGTGATCGTGGTGCCGAGATCGTCGGCGACCGTCGCGATCGAGACGTTCATGACGGAGCTGTCGAGCGCCATCAGGAACTGGCCGGCGCACAGCGCGAGGAGCACGGCACTCGCCCCCGTCGCGACGGGCGCATCCCTGTCCTCGAGCGTCACGCGAAGGACTCTAGAGCGTCGGGGCCCGCATATCCGACGCCTCGTTTCAGCCGAAGGCCATGCCCTCGACAGAGCCGGACGGTTCGGGTTCGGGCAGGCGCATCATCCGGAACCCGTTGAACAGCCCGAGCAGCGCGGCGAGGAGCGGGATGAGCAGGGCGACCTGGAGCGCGAGCGGCCGCGCCTCCGTGTTGATCCGGATGATCTCGGCCTGGACGTCCTCGGGCTGGCCGACGAGCAGCTCCTCGAGCTGGGTGTTGCTCATCACCTCGGCGTCCTCCTCGAGCGCCTGCGCGACCTGCTGCTGCTCGGCCGGCGGAGAGCACCGTGCTCGACTCGGCCATGTCGGTGAAGGCGATCGACAGCGTCGCCAGCATGATCGCGCCGGCGAACGCCAGCCCGAACGACAGCCCGAACGACCCGGCCGCCGAGTTCACGCCCGCGGCCTCGCTCACGCGCTCCTCCGAGATCGGGCGCGAGCGTGTAGTTGTTGAGCTGGGACACCAGCAGGCCGAGCCCCGATCCCGCGATCAGCAGCGGGATCAGGAGCCACCAGCCGGAGTCCGCCCGCGGCACGATCGGGATCAGGACCACGCAGGCCGAGCGACAGCAGGGCGAACCCGAACCGGATGATGCCGCTCGGCCGGCGCCTGCCGGCTCGCTTGCCGGCGAGCAGCGCGACGCCGAACATGCTCAGCGACAGCGGCGCGATCGACAGGCCCGCCAGCATCGCGTTGTACTCGAGCACCATCTGCAGGTAGATCGGCAGCGCGATCATCGTGCCGCCCAGCGCGATCTGCTGGAGCATCTGGCTCGGTGATGCCCAGCCGGAAGATCTTGGACCCGAACAGGCTCGGGTCGATCAGCGCCGGCTTGCCCTGCCGCTTGCGCCGCACGAGCCAGCCACGCGAGCAGCGGCCATGCGCGACCGCGCCGAGCACCAGGAGCGCGCGCGACGGCCTCGCCGCCCTCCTGCCACACGAGGATGCCGAGCACGATGCCGCCCATGCCGACCACCGAGAGCACCGCGCCGACCGGGTCGACGTGCCGGTCGCCCGTGTACGGGCGCGTCGCGCACGAGCTTGATGCTGAGCAGCACGACGGCGATGATCACGACCTCGAGCAGCGAACGCCACGCGCCACGACAGGTACGTCGTGATGAAGCCGCCGAGCAGCGGCCCGACCGCGGCGGCGATCGCGGCCGAGGCGCCGACCAGCGCGTAGGCCTTCCGCTGCGCGGCGCCCTCGAAGTTGCCGTGGACGAGCGACTGCATGGCGGGCAGCAGGAGCGAGGCGCCGAGCCCGCCGATGATCGCCCAGAAGATGATGATCGGCCGTCAGGCCCTGCGCGAGCGTCATCGCCAGCGCCCCGACGGCGTAGCCGAGCAGCCCGAGGACGTACGCGCGCTTGCGCCCGATCAGGTCGCCGACCTTGCTGCCGATCAGGATGAACGCGGCGGAGACGAGCGCCTCGAGCGCGATCGCCGACTGCACGCCGCTGACCGTCGTGTCGAGGTCGCGCGACCACCGCGGAGATCGACACGTTCATCAGCGACGTGTCGACGACGAGCACGAACATCGCCATCGCCAGCAGGATCATCAGCCGCGTGTCGCCGGACGACTCCTGCGGGGAGGACGGGTCGTCGCCTCTTCCGCCATACGGCGGCATCATGCGGGGAGGAGGCGCGAGGTGCAAGGAGGACGAGACCATGGTCACGACGGGGAGCCGCCCGGCCCCGAGCGAGGCCGTTCGCGAGGCCGTCACGATGGCCCTGTACGTGGGCGTCGTCCTTGCGGCGGAGTTCGTCGCGGTCGAGGAGCACGCGGCGTCGACGAGCCCTCGACGGTGGCCGTGATCTGGGGCATCGGCGTTGGCCTCGCCCTCGCCCACGTGTTCGCGTTCAACCTCGCCGCCCGGCTGTTCGCCGGTGGACGCATGACCCCCGGGTACCCGTAGGGCGGTCTGGGCGCAGCTCGCGACCGCCGCGGCCGTCGCCTTCGTCGTAACCGTCCCGTTCTTCTTCCTGTCGCTCGGCCCCGGCGCTGGACGCGTGTCCGGGTTCCTGCTCGCCGCGCTTGATCGGGGTCACCGCGTACGTCGGCCTCCCGGGCCGCGGCGCGGCCGGCTCCGGTCGCTGGTCGACGGCCTGATCGCCCTCGCGGTCGCGATGGCGGTCGTGTCGGTGAAGGTCGGCCTGCGGCGCATTGACGTTCGTTGCCCCGCGAGCATCGCTCGAAGGGATCGCGCTATGATCCGGCCGAGCGGAGGCGTGGTCGGCACTGGAGCCAGGGGCCTCATTGAGCGACGCGGCAAGCCACAGAGCTCGCCCGACCCCGGTCCGCGTCCTTCCTGGCACGGCATGGACGCCGCTGCCGTCACGAAGCAGCTCGACGTCGATCCCGACCGCGGCCTGACCGCGGGGGAGGCCGCCGAACGGCTCCGGACCCACGGGCCCAACAAGCTCGCCGGGGCCAAGAAGGAGTCCGGCTTCCAGGCGTTCCTGCGCCAGTACCAGGACTTCATGCAGATCATCCTGCTGGGCGCCGCGATCGTGAACGCGCTCGTCACGGACGACGCCGGGCACGACGGTCCTGCTGGCGGGCCTGACCGTCTTCAACGCCGTGATCGGCCTGCGCCAGGAGGCCAAGGCCGAGGAGAGCGTCGAGGCGCTCGCCGCAGATGATGAAGACGATCGCCCGGGTCCGGCGCGACGGGCAGGCGATCGAGATCGACGCCGAGGAGCTCGTGCCCGGCGACGTCGTCCTGGTCGAGGCCGGCAACCTCGTCCCCGCCGACGGCCGGATCTTCGTCGCGGCCACCCTCGAGATCGAGGAGGCGGCGCTCACGGGCGAGAGCCTGCCCGGTCGGCAAGCAGACCGAGCCCGTCGTCGGGCGAGGACGTCCCGCTGGGCGACCGGGTCTGCATGGCCTACATGAACACCTCGGTCACGCGCGGCCGCGGCGAGATGATCGTCACCGAGACCGGCATGGCCACCGAGATCGGCCACATCGCCAACATGCTGGCGAACACCGAGAGCGAGAAGACGCCGCTGCAGAAGCAGCTCGACGGCCTGTCGAAGATCATCGCCATCGATCGCCGGCGTCGCCCTGGTGCTCGTCGTGGTGCTCGGACTGATCCGCGGACGAGTCGTTCGAGACGCTGTTCGTCACCGGCGTCACGCTCGCGGTCGCCGCGATCCCGACGGGCCTGCCCGCGGTCGTCACGGCGCTGCTGTCGATCGGCACCCGGGAGATCGCGCGGCGCAACGCCATCGTGAAGCGGCTGCCGGCGGTCGAGACGCTCGGGCTCGACGTCGGCGATCTGCTCGGACAAGACCGGGCACGCTCACGCTCAACAAGATGACCGCCCGCGAGATGGCGATCCCCGGGCAGAACCGCTTCACGGTCTCCGGCGAGGGCTACAGCACCGCAGGGCGAGATCAAGCACGTCGGCGGGATCGCACTTCGACCTCGACCCGTACCTGCTGCCGATGGTCCTGTGCGCCGACGCGGTGCTCGACGGCGAGAGCCTGATCGGCGACCCGACCGAGGGCGCGCTGATCGTGCTCGGCGCCAAGGGCGGGCTCGACATCGAGGAGACGCGGGACGACCTACCCGCGGATCGCCGAGGTCCCGTTCGACTCCGACTACAAGTTCATGGCGACCTTCCACGAGATGACCGGCGCCGACGGCCGGACCGGTCGTGCGCTGCTACGTCAAGGGCGCGCCGGACGTGCTGATCTCGCGCGGGCGGCTCGTACCGGAGCCCGGACGGGACGATCGTCCCCGTCACCGACGAGAACCGCCACCTCGCCCTGGAGGCGAACGACCGCATCGCCGACGGGCGGCGAGCGCGTGATGGTGGTCGCCCAGCGCGACTTCGACCCGGCGACGTTCGACCCGAGCGGCGACCTGCTCGACCTGGTCCAGGACCTGACGCTGCTGGCGATGGTCGGGATCGTCGACCCGCCGCGGGCCGAGGCGAAGGCCGCCATCGCCGAGTGCAAGAGCGCCGGCATCCGCGTCCGCATGATCACCGGCGACCACGCGACGACGGCCGGCGCGATCGGCGCGGAGCTCGGGATCGAGGGCCGCGCCATCACCGGCGCCGAGTTCGCGGCCATGAGCGACGACGAGCTGCATCACGCAGCTGTCCGAGATCGGCGTGATCGCGCGCGTCGCCCCCGAGGACAAGGTGCGCCTGGTCCGGCTGCTCCAGCAGAGCGACAAGATCGTGGCGATGACCGGCGACGGCGTGAACGACGCCCCGGCGCTCAAGGAGGCGAACATCGGCGTCGCGATGGGCATCACCGGCACCGAGGTCTCCAAGGAGGCGGCGGTGATGATCCTCACCGACGACAACTTCGCCACGATCGTCGGCGCGGTCGAGTACGGCCGGGCGCTGTACGACAACCTCCTCAAGTACCTGCGGTTCCAGATGTCGACGCTGGTCGCCTACATCGCGATCTTCATCGGCGCAGGCATCTTCGACATCGCCGACGGGATCCCGCTCGACCCGCTGCAGATCCTGTGGCTCAACTTCGTCATCGACATCCCGATCGCCGATCGCGCTCGGGTTCGACGAGCCGACCGCCGGCCTGATGGAGCGGCTCGCCCCGGCCGGTCGGCGCGCCGGTGCTGTCGACGGCCAACTGGGTCCGCCTGTGCATCCAGGGCGCCGTGATGACGGTGGGGACGCTGATCGCCTACCAGATCGGCGAGGCCAACTTCGACCTCGCCGGTCGCCTCGACGATGCTGCTGACGACGCTGTCGCTGTTCCACCTCGCGGCCGGCCTGCTCGCGCGCGACCAGGTGCGCACCATCTTCAGCCGGGACTGCCATCCCCGGCCCCACGCAGCTGCGCCGGTACGGCGTCGCGCTCGCTCGCCATCATCCTCGTGACCGAGATCGGCTTCCTGCAGCGCATCTTCTCGATGGTCGACCTCACCCTCGCGCAGTGGGGGATCTGCCTCGGCATCGCGCTCAGCCTGGTCGTCGTCGAGGAGGTGATCAAGGTCGTTCCTCCGACGCAGGCAGAGGCGCGGCGGACCCTCGACGCGTCGCGGCGAGGGCGGCCGCATAGGCGGCCGGCCGATGAGCGAGGAACGAGAAAGGCAGGTGGATCGATGTCTCGACGAGAACGGATCCTGAAGCGGCTGCTGGTCGAACCCGGGACCCCGGCCGGGCTCGCCGCACGCGATCCGGCATGGACCGGGGGCAAGGAGTTCGAGCAGCTCTCCGAGACGAAGCTGAAGGGTGTGGCGAAGGACATCCTGAAGCAGGGGGTGAAGGAGCTCTCCGACGCGCAGGAGCTCCTGTGGGCGAGCGATTCCTACGCGCTCCTGATCGTCTTCCAGGCGTTGGATGCGGCCGGCAAGGACTCGACGATCGAGCACGTGATGTCCGGCGTGAACCCGCAGGGCGTCCAGGTCGTCTCCTTCCGGCAGCCGTCGAGCGAGGAGCTCGATCACGACTTCCTCTGGCGCATCAGCAGGGCCTTGCCGGAGCGGGGGCGGATCGGGATCTTCAACCGCTCCCACTACGAGGAGGTGGTCGCGCTGCGGGTCCATCCCGAATGGATCGAGGCGCAGCGCCTGCCGCCCGGGCCGCGCGGCAAGGCCTTCTGGAAGGGGCGCTTCGACGACATCAACGCGTTCGAGCGCCACCTCGATCGCAGCGGGACGAAGGTCGTGAAGTTCTTCCTCCACGTTTCGAAGGACGAGCAGAAGCGGAGGTTCATGGCTCGTCTGGACACGCCCGGCAAGGAGTGGAAGTTCAAGGCGTCCGATGTCGCCGAGCGGTCCCACTGGGACGAGTACATGCAGGCGTTCGAGGACGCGATCACCGCGACCTCGACCGCATGGGCACCCTGGTACGTGATCCCGGCCGACCACAAGCCGGTCATGCAGGCGATCGTGGCCCGCATCCTCGTCGACACGATCCAGGGGCTCGGACTGTCCTGGCCCGAGGTGTCGGACAAGGACCGAAAAGCGAACGCCGAGGCGCGCAAGCGGCTCGAGGCCGAGGGCCATGATGCGGGCAAACGCCGCGGATCCTGACGAGGCCCGAGACCTTCGATCGTCGTGAGGGTCGACGCGCGCGTCGCATCTCTCGTTCCGGGCCTGCAGACGCTCCGCGACTACCGTCGTACGTGGCTGCCCAAGGATCTGGTCGCCGGCCTGATCCTCACGGCGCTCCTCGTGCCGCAGGGCATGGCGTACGCCGAGCTGGCGGGGCTGCCCGCGATCACCGGTCTGTACACGTCCATCTTGTGTCTGCTCGCGTACGCGATCTTCGGCCCCTCGAGGATCCTGGTGCTCGGTCCGGATTCGTCGCTGGGTCCCATGATCGCCGCGACGCTCGCCCCGCTCCTGCTGGCCGGCGGGGATCCGAACCGGGCGATCGCGCTCGCCTCGGCGCTCGCCCTGATCGTCGGGGCGGTGATGATCCTGGCGGGGGTCTTCCACCTCGGGTTCGTCGCCGACCTCCTGTCTAAGCCGACGCAGATCGGATACATGAACGGCCTCGCGCTGACGATCCTGGTCGGGCAGTTGCCGAAGCTGTTCGGGTTCTCGGTTGACGCCGACGGTCTGATCGACGAGGCGACCGGCTTCGTTCGGGGGGTGAGCAACGGAGAGGTGGTGGGCGTCGCCGCCGCTGATCGGGCTCGCCTCGTTGGGCCTGATCCTCGTGCTCCAGCGAGCCATGCCGAAGGTTCCGGCCGTGCTGATCGCCGTCGTCCTGGCCATCGCAGCGGTCCAGGTCTTCGACCTGGTCGACGAGGGCGTGGCGGTGGTCGGCTCGCTGCCCCGAGGGTTCCCGCCGTTCACGATCCCCGACGTGTCGCTGACCGATATCGGTGCAACTCGTCCCGGGTGCGCTCGGGATCGCCCTGGTGGCGTTGGTCGACACGATCTCGACCGCCTCGGCCTTCGCCGCCCGCTCCGGAGATCGGATCCGGGCGAACCAGGAGATGGTCGGCATCGGATCCGCGAACGTCGCAGCAGGGCTCTTCCAGGGGTTCCCGGTCTCGACCAGCGGCTCGCGGACCGCCGTCGCGGAGCAGGCGGGAGCCAAGACCCAGGTGGCTGGCCTCGTCGGGGCCATCGCGATCACCTTGATCCTCCTGCTCGCGCCCGGTCTCCTACGGAACCTTCCGCAGCCGACGCTCGCCGCCGTGGTCATCGCGGCGTCGCTGTCCCTCGCCGACATCCCCGGGGTCGTTCGCCTCTGGAAACAGCGACGGACCGAATGCGCCCTCGCGATCGCGGCGTTCGTGGGCGTCGCCTTGTTCGGGGTCCTGCTCGGCATCGTCGTCGCGGTCGCCCTGTCGATCTACAACGTGTTCCGCCGGTCGTGGTGGCCCTACCAGGTCACGCTCGGGCGGGTCGACGGCCTGCCCGGTCTCCACGACACGATCGTTCATCCTGATGCCGCGCTCATGCCGGGTCTCATCGTGTTCCGGTTCGATGCGCCGCTGATCTTCGCGAACGCGCGGACGTTCCGAGAACGGCTCACCGCCTTCGCCGACGAAACGCCGGACCTACGGTGGATCCTGATCGCGGCGGAACCGATCACCGACGTCGACACGACGGCGGCGGACATGTTGGAGGACCTGGACGAGATGTTGAACGCCCGCGGGATCTCGCTGGTCTTCGCGGAGATGAAGGATCCGGTCCGGGAGAAGATCGAACGGTACGGACTGACGCGAACGATCGATCCGGGGCATTTCTATGCGACCGTGCGAACCGCGGTCGACGCCTATCAGGCCGAGACCGGAGAGCGATGGGGACCGTCACCGGGCGGACGATGATCACCAGCCGCGATGCGTCGGGTGCCCGAGCCGCACGGCGGACCGGCGATCGATCCCCCTCCGACCTGCAGCTCGCGAGCCGATGCGCGTGCCGGCCAGATGTAGTACGCATAGGTCCTTGACGGGCGGGGGCCCGCGTAGCGGGATCTGGCCCGACCTCCTGACCGGAGGGACCCTGGAGAGCGCCCGGACCTGACGACTGGCGGGCGCGGGAGGAGGCGAACGAGACCGTGAGCGACCCGATCGGAGGCAACGGAGGCGTCGGGCAGAGCGCCTCGAACGGAACACCCGGTGCGGTTGCCGTGGGCCCGGCACCGCCGCGGCCGAAGCGGCCGCTGGGCGAGGTGATCACCTCGGCCATCGACGGCACCCGCACCCTGGTGAAGAAGCAAGTCGAGCTGGCCAAGATCGAGATGACCGAGGCCGTTTCGGTACGCGCCAAGGGCGCTGGCATGTTGGCGGGGGCCGGCGTAATGGCCCTGTACGCGCTCGGCTTCCTGGCGGCCGCGGGATCGGTCGCACTCGCCCTGGTGCTGCCGGCCTGGGCTGCCAACTTGATCGTGGCGGCCTTGTTCGTCGCGATCGCCGGCGCGCTCTTCCTGATCGGCCGAAAGGCACTCAAGACCGCCCCCAGCACACCGGAGCAGACGCAGGAGACTCTGAAGGAGGACGCCCGATGGGCCAGGCAGCAGATAGCAAAGTGATCGAGATCGACGAAGCCCGCGCACAGCTGGAGCTCGACCTCCGGGAGCTCGAGGAGCGCCTGCCCGCCCCGCTCCGCTCGATGAAGAGCGTGGTCGGCATGTTCATCGGGTCGGCGGTCCTGATGTTCCTCGTCCTGCGGCGTTTCCGGTCGAAGAAGTCGGCCAGCGCTCCCGCGGCCGAGGTCGTCGTCCGGATCGTGCGAGAGGATCGCTGAGCCATCCGGGAGCCGTGACGCGCGATCTGGTTCGCTCGGTCGTCGGCCCGCCGATCACGCCCGCCGTTGAGGCGGGCGAACGCTCACGAGACGGTGAAGTCCGTCTGTTGCTGGGTGCCGTAGTAGCGCGTGTGAACGTACTCGTGGTCGGCGAGGACCCGTAGAGCTTTCGCGACATCCTCCTCGTCCGGGATGCGCACCCACATCGCACAGCGATCCTCTCGGGCGTAGCCCAGGTAGAGCTCCCTGCCCTCGGAGTCGTCCACGACGGAGCCCACCACCTTGTCCGCCGTGCTTCGCCGACCCGCGAACACCTCGTAGTTCTCCAGGATCTGCTTGCCCGTGTAGAGCTTGATGTCTCGAGGAGCGAACCCCTGGGTGACGAGATCCGCCTCCGCCCGTTCCGCCTCGTCCGCGTCGGAAAGGATCACGACGAGGTAGCCCTCGGGCTTGAACTTCCACGGATGGGGCGAGGCGTCTTTCGCATAGAAGTCCATCGGGAAGCTGTTCTCACCTTCGTCCATAGGAGCCTTTTCCATCCGCACAGGCAAGGCCTGGCGTCGGGGGCGTCCTCGGTGGTCGTTGCCGACCCGATCATGGCGCGCCTCCATGATCTCGGTACCAGCCGACCGTCTCCGCGATCGCGGTGCTCAGTGGTGTGGTGGCGGTTCCGAACGTGGACCGGTACTTCGTCGTATCCAGGACGAACGGCTCTTCGAACTCGTAGGCCATCTCTGCCAGGCCTCGCATCATGGGACTGAACAGCCCCATCGCGCGTACGGCCAGCGTGGGCATGACGCGGACGCCCACGGTCCGTCCGATCTCGCCGCCGACGAGCTCGACGACCGCTCGCGTCGTCACGGTCTCCGGACCGGGCAGGTGCCACACACCGCCGATGGCTCGCTCGTCGCTGCCGAGTGTGGCGAGGCCGTTCGCGACATCGGGAACGTAGCTGTACGTATGGGGAAGATCGAGCTTGCCGATGAAGTCGGCGCGCTTCCCGGCGAGGGCGTTGGCGAACACCCGACTGCCGAGCGCGGTCTCGGTGGCGCCCGCCCCGAAGAGATCCGACGCGCGGCCGATGGCGATGCGAACCCTCCCGGCCTCCGCGGCGGCCAGCAGCTCCCGCGTCATCGCAGCCCGGGTCGTCCCCTTGACGCTGGTGGCGGCGAGCGGATGGTCCTCCGTCATGGGCTTGCCCCCGCTCGAGCCGTAGCTGTAGAGGTTCTCGAGGGTCACGAGCAGCGCCTCCGTGCGCTCCGCGGCGGCCAACACCCCCCTCTGCAACGGGGGGAACAGCTCAGGCCACTTCGTGTAGGGGGCGTTGAGACATTGGTAGATGACCGATGCACCTTTCGATGCGTCGGCGGCGGCTTCGGGATCGGTGGCGTCGGCGGCCCGCCAGTCGACCCCTTCAGGCAACGCCTTCGGGTGGTGCAGTGACACGGCCCGTACGTCGTTCCCCGATCTGGCCAGCTGCGCGATCAGAGCGTGCCCTACCTGGCCGGTCCCGAACACGACGTGCTTGTCACTCATCGTCCTCCTGGATCGCGATCAGCGCTCGAGGCACCGTGCGATCACGCGGGCGAGCAGCCCACAGGACGGCTCCGAGGAGCAGGGTCACCGTCGCGGCACCGGACAGACCGGGTACCGCCCAACGGTCATCGGGGTCCACGCCGATCGCCGTCGTCACGGTCCACCCCAGCGCCCAGCGGCCGCGGAGGCCGGGATCCACGCGAGGCTGCCCTCGAGGACGATCGCGGAGCAGCCACCACTGCGCGATCCCGATCGAAGAGACCGGTCACCGCGCCGACGATCGGCAGGTCACCGACCGTGCTCGCCGTAGCCGAAGATCGCGAACGCGAGGCCGAGGCCGACCGCCGAGACCTACTGCGGTCGCCGCGATCCACCGCGCATCGATGCCGATCCGACGGAGGACCAGCCACTGGGCCGCCCCGATCACCGAGCCGGCGACGGCTCCGGCGAGGACCGCCGTCCACATCGCGTCGACCGGGCCCGCGACGCCCGCCCTGCGAGTCCGGCGAGCGGGAACGCAAGCAGGGTCAGCGGCCCAGAAGTTCAGCAAGCGAACTTCACCTGGCGGCGATGATCCCTGCTTGCCGTCCTGTCGAGAGCGGCGCGCATCTCGTCGTTTGCAACTCGAACGGATTCCATGAGGTGTCCCTTCGGTCAGGTTCGCGGTGCCCGGAACGCCGAGGGTCGATCCCCGCGAGATCGAGAGCGGGGCCACTCCGCAGGTCGGACGACGTGAGGGCCAGGCGAACGTACGACCGGGCGAGTTGGCTGGCCGATCCCCGTGCGTTCTACCTCCCGCCAGGAACGAGGGTCGGAGTTGTGCCAATGCTATACCCTTGTCAATCCCGCTCTTCGACGCCCGTGCTCCGAACGACAACCCTGCTTCCATCGGAAAGGGCCCATCTGTTGTTCCCTAACGAAATGTCAGGGTGCCGGCCGCATGGCAGGGGAGCGTGACGCACAGGGCGGGCGGTCCTCGGGCGGTTCGGGGCTCGACGGCCGCAGGTCAGATGGGTTCGGTCAGTGCTCGCGAGCCGCGGGCTGCGGCACGGAACGTGAGCGCGAGCAGCACGTATGCGGCCCCCCCGGTTATCGCGAGGACGGCGCCTATCGCGCTGAACCGCGGCTCAGGCCCTTGTCGGGCTCCCAGCAACGCCGGACCGAGCGCCCGCGTCTCGTTCGTGCCTACCAAAGCTTGGACGATCACGAACTCTCCTAGCGCCCCCGCGAACACCACCGCCGCGGCCGCCCCGATCGCCGGCGCGAGCTGCGGCAGGAGCACACGCCAGACGACGCCGCCGGGCGGAGCGCCTAGGTCCGCTGCCATCTCATCCTGCTCGCGGTCGAGCAGGAGGAGCCTGGCCCAGACCACCAGCGTCGCGAGCGGCAGCCCCACCGTGACGAGACCGGCGAGCTGGGCCTTCGTCCCGAACCACCCGAAATCCCCGAACGGGATGCCGCGGAGCGGGAAGGCGAACAGCAGCCACATCGCGGCTCCGAGGGCGACCGGCGGGATCGCGATCGCCACGAGCATGGTCCACAGGCCCAGCCGCGGTAGCCGCGATCGCCACCCCCGACATCCCATCGCGAACGCCGTACCGATGGGCAGGGCGATCGCGGTCGTGAGGGTCGCGAGCCAGAGACTGTGCTCGAGCGCGCTCCGCGCCGCCTGGTCGTACAGGATCGATTCCTGCGCGGCCGGATCGCCGACCCACCACCGGAGGCTGAACCCCTCCCAATGCGTGATCGAACTGCCCGCGTTGAACGAGTAGACGATCGCAAGGATGAGAGGCCCGAGCGACCACACCAGGTATCCGACCGTGATCGCGGCGAGCCACGGCGCGCGCGGCCCCTTCCTCGATCGCCGCATCAGCGCCCCGATCGCGCCCAACCGCGGTCTACGCGTCTGGACGCACGGACGGTCAAGGGCACTGCCCATCCGTTCCTGCCACCAGGCGCGACAGGTCGGCAGGGGGTCTCCGGACCGGGCGCTTGCCACCACGGCGCGAACAGCCGCGAGCAGCACCTTTGGGTCGTCGTTCATGACGAAATGCCCGCCCGCAGCCTGGACCAACACGGCGTTGGACGAGAGGGTCGCCAGGTCGGCCTGCGTTCGATCCCAGAGCGACACCGTCAGCACGTCCTCATATCGGCCCGCCTTGACGACCGCGAGGGGCATCTCGCCGTAGTCGCGGGCGGTAGCGCGCAGAGCGCGACGCGTCGCGTCGATATCGATGAGATCGCCACCGTCTACCCAGTCGCCGGCAGGCGCGTTCCCGTAGTAGCGGCGATAGGGGCCGATCTCGTCCTCGTGTGAGGAGTCGATCAGAACGAGGCCGGCCGTTTCGCCGGGATAGGTGGCCGCGAACAGCCGGCCAACGAACCCGCCGTACGAATGCGCCACGACAACGTAGGGAGGGGAGATCGCCGCGCCCTCGAGCAGGTCGTGCAGCTCGCGCGCCTGCAGCAGGCTCGTGACGTGCATGCCGTCGGGGCGGTGATCGCTCGTTCCGGTGCCCGCGCGGTCGTACGTGCAGACTCGGGAGATCTCCGACAAGGACTCCATCACGTCGAAGTAGGTGCTCGTCCCGGCGGAGTCGTACCCGGCCTCGGCGACGATCGTCGGAGAACCACTACCTTGACATACCCAATCCAGTTCGTAACCGCCGACATCGACTCGCCCTGCGGAGGTCGGAGCCGATGACGTCGCACTGGTCGGCTCCTGTCCTTGATGGCCTGACTGGCAGGCGGACAGCACGATCGCCAGCGCGAGACCAACCTCGATGCCGATCCCTCGCCTGCGTCCTACCGATCTGCGTCCCACCGACACGGCGCGAGTGTAGTGAGCCCCAGGAACGCGGCGCCAGAGCGCACGGTGCCGACCAGACCGCTCCCTATCTCTTCTCGGCTGCGAGTTCGACACGCACCGGCATGTGCTTGATGCCGTTGATGAAGTTCGAGCGGAGGCGCTCGACCGGTCCGGTGATCTCCAGGCTCGACAGGCGCGGGACGAGCTCCTCGAACATCACCCGGACCTCCAGACGCGCGAGGTGCGCGCCCAGGCACACGTGCGGCCCGCCGCTACCGAACGCCATGTGCGGGTTCGGGTCGCGGCCGACGTCGAAGCGGTCGGCGTCGGGGAAGATCTCCTCGTCGAAGTTGCCCGATACGAACCAGACGACGACCTTGTCGCCCTCGCGGATCGTGGTGCCCCGGAACTCGAGATCGCGCATCGCCGTTCGACGGAAATGCATCGTCGGCGAGCCGTACCGCAGGATCTCCTCGGTCGCCGAGGGCATGAGCCCGGGGTCCTCCCGGAGCCGCCGCCACTGATCGGGATGCTCCACCAGGGCTCGTACGCCGTGGGTGATCGAGTGGCGCGTGGTCTCGTTGCCGGCGACGATCAGCAGGCAGAAGAAGTTGTCGAACTCGCGCGTGGACAGCCGCTCGCCGTCGACCTCCGCCTGGGTGAGCTTGGTGACCAGGTCGTCCCTGGGGTCCGCCCGTCGCTCCTCGGCGAGCCGGTGGCCGTAGGCCATGAGCTCCACCGCCGCCGGGCTGCGGAAGGGGAGCAGGCGGTACTCGCTGGTGTCCTCCTTGTCGATCACCGCGCGCGAGTACTCGGGATCGGCCTGGGCGATCATCGCGTCGCCCAGCTCGACGCAGATCGGGAGATCCTCGTCGGGGACGCCCATGATCCGCGCGAGGACGCGGATCGGGAGCTCCCGCGAGATCTCCTCGACGAAGTCGAACTCGCCCTTGGGCAGACCTCGGTCGAGCACGAGCCGAGCCTGCTCGCGGACGAACCCCTCGTACTGGGCGACCGCGCTCCGCGTGAAGAGCTTCGTGACGAGCCGCCGGAGCCGCGAATGGTTCGGCGGATCCATGTCGATCATCGACGCCCGAGCCTCGACCTCCTCGTCGTCCTGCTCCTCGAGCGTCACCCCGTGGGCCGACGAGAACGTCTTCGTGTCGCGCAGGATCTCTTCGATGTCGCGGAACCGCGTGATCGCCCAGAAGCCCTTGCTCGGCGTCGGCTCGGGCTGCCAGTGGACCGGGTCGCGCTCGCGGAGCTCGCGGAAGGCCCAGAGCGGGACCTCCTCGACGAAGGCGTCGTGGCTCGACAGGTCGATCTCGTCCAGCCGAACGCTCATCGAGGCCTCCTCGGGTGCGACGCCCGGATAGTTTGGCACCGAACGACCGAGCGGGACAACGCCGGCGGCCGGGCACGGCGATCAGAAGAACGGCAGGTAGTAGTCGAGCTCCCACGGGGTGACCTCGGTGGTCGTCGCGTCGCCGACGGTCTTCGCGTAGCGCTCCCACTCGGCGCGCTTGAGCTTGGTGAACGTCTCGACGAGCCAGGGCCCGAGCGCCGCGCAGAGCTCGTCGTCGGCCTCGAACGCCGCGAGCGCGGCCTCGAGGGTCGGCGGCACGCGCCGGTCGGTGTTCGGGGGCTCGCCGGGCGTCTGGGGTTCGGGCGGCGACATCTGGTGCTCGACCCCGAACCGCGCCGCGTGCAGCACCGCGGCGGCGACCAGGTACGGGTTCGCGGCGCCGTCGGACATGCGGTGCTCGATCCGGGTGCCCTCGCCGCGCGCCGGCGGGATGCGGATGCACACGGTGCGGTCGTCGAAGCCCCAGTTCGCCCAGTAGCCGTTCAGCATGTCGGGCTGGAGACGCTTGTAGGCGTTCGCGTGCGGGGCCGCGATCGCCGCGACGCCCTTCGTGGTGGGCGAGCATCCCCGCGACGCACTCCCTGGTCATGGGCGCGAGGCCGTCGGGCGCGTTCGGGTCGTGCAGGGCGTTCGAACCGTCCTCCCGTCGGAACGAGATGTTCAGATGCAGCCCGCTGCCGCCGCGATCGTTGAACGGCCGGCCCAGGAACGTCGCGCGCTTGCCCTGCTTGGTCGCGATCTCCTTGACCAACAGACGGAACAGGAAGCACTCGTCGGCGGCCGCGATCACTTCCTTGTAGCGGATGTTGACCTCGTACGCGGCCGTGTCGAACTCGCTCGCCCACCCCTCGATCGGGAACCCGGACCGCTGCGCCGCTGCGACCATCGCGTCGATCGTGCCGCTGGGGTCGACCGCCGCGCCCGTGCCGTAGACGCGGTGCGAGGGCAGGTCGACGGGCTGCCACCCGCCGTCCGCGCCGGGCTCGAGCAGGTAGAACTCGGACTCGAACGCGAACATCGGCTCCAGCCCCATCGCGCGCCACGGTTCGACGGCCGTGCGGAGCACCTGCCGCGGGTCGACCTCCAGCGGCTCGCCGTGCTGCTGGACGTCGGCGATGCCGACGATCGTGTCCTCCTCCCAGCCGGGGCGGAGGGTGTCGCGGTCGATGAACGCCTCGACGTCGGGCAGGCCCGACGTCGAACTGCTGGCGCGAGATGTCGAGGATCTCCTTGTCGGTGGTGAGCGGGAACACGCCGACGCAGAAGGCCGAGTGACCGGCGTCCGCGACATCGCCGAACAGGTACTTCCCGCGTTCGACACCCAGGACGTCGGAGAACAGGAGGCGGAGCCGCTTGCCCTTGATGTCCAAATCCGACCTCCTCGATCGGTCGCCCGCTCCGGGACTGCCGAGGATAGTCGAGCCGCCCGAGATGCCGCTCCGGTAGGGTCCGCCGATGGGCGGGCAGATGGACGAGGAGTTCCGGCTCGAGACCGAACGCCTGCGTCTGCGGCCCTACCGGCTGGAGGACCTCGACGACCTGCACGCGATGTTCTCCGACCCCGAGCACATGCGGTGGTACCCGGCGCCGTTCGATCGCGAGACCGCGCGGGCGTGGCTCGAACGCCAGATCGAGGGCTACCGCACGCGCGGGTTCGCGCTCCTGATCGTCGAGGACCGTGAGACGGGCGCGTTCCTCGGGACCGCCGGCCCGAGCCTCCTGCAGGTCGAGGGGGTCGACGAGGTCGAGATCGGCTGGCACACCCGACCGGGTCGCAAGGGTGAGGGGATCGCGCCCGAGGCCGGAGCCGCCGCCCGGGACTGGGCGTTCGACCACCTCGAGACGTCGACCACCTGATCGCGCTCGTCCGGCCCGAGAACCTCGCGTCCGGCCGGGTCGCGCAGAAGCTCGGCATGGACGTCGACCGCGAGGTCGACCACAAGGGCCTCCGCCACCGCGTGTACCGGATCGACCGGGTCACCTGGGCTCGGGCAGTCGAGGGAGGAACACGGTGACCGAACCCTCGTCGCCGAGGTTCCTCGAGTACCCGTAGACCGCCCCGGCCGCTCGGGCGGCGGGTCCGACCTCACGCAGGGCGTCGGTCGAGGGCTCGGTCCCCGGACGCCAGGTGTCGTCGTCCCACGAACCGCCGCCTCGCACGGTGATCGCGACGAACTCGCCCTCGGGGATCGACCGTCCTCGTCGTCCGGTTCCACCACGACGTTCGCGACGTTCAGCGTCAGGTCGGCGAGCTCGTTGCCCCGGCCGAGCCCGATCGCGATCAGCTCGCCGAGCAGCGCGAGGAACGGCTCGACCTCGGTGTCGGCCTGCCAGAGCGCGGGCGGCCGCTCGACCTTCACGGCGGTCTGGGCCCGGAGCGGCCCGTCGAGATCCATCAGCCCTTCTTCGGCGGACGGATCCCGCGGAACTCCCAGTCGCCGCCGAACGCGGTCGAGACGACCTCCTCGGACGCGCTCGGCTGCGCGCCGACGTCCTCGCGGATCGGGACGCCGCCCTCGACGATCCGGTTGCGCAGGGTGCCGAGCCCCTCGACCTCGACCTCGACGACGTCGCCGGGTTCGACCGGGCGGGAGTTCGCCGGCGTCCCCGACAGGATCACGTCGCCGGGCACGAGCGTGATCGTTCGCGCGATGTCGGCGACCAGGTAGTGCATGTCCCACATCATCTCGTCGGTCGAGCCGTCCTGACGGACGTCGCCGTTCACGAGCGTCCGGATCCGCTTGCCGCGGAAGTCCCAGTCGTCCACCAGACCCGGCCCGAGCGGGCAGAGCGTGTCCGAGCCCTTCACCCGCAGCATCGAACCCGCGTCCGTGTCGCGGAAGTCGTGCAGGCCGTAGTCGTTCGCGACCGTGTAGCCGGCGATGTGGTCGGCGACGTCGTCGGGCCCGATGTGTCGCGTCTCGCGGCCGATCACGATCGCGATCTCGCCCTCGTAGTTCAGGTAGCGGCACCTCGGCGGCCGAACGACCTCGCCACCGTGCGCGTTGAGCGCGCTGACGGGCTTGTGGAAGTACGTGGGCGCCGGCGGCATCTGCGCGAGGAACTCCCTGACCCGGCTCTCGTAGTTCAGGTGCACGCAGACGATCTTGGTCGGCTCGGTGGGAGCGAGGTGCTCGGCGCTCCCGAGCGGGATCCGGGCGCCGTCGGGGGCGACCAGCTCGTCGCCGTCGCGCTCGACGGTCGTCGGGACGCCGTCGAGCAGGATCCGTCGTGTCTCCACACGCACCTCCGGGTCGTTCGGGACCGACCGGTAGTATCTCGCCCGTGGCCGAGCTCAAGGGGTTCGTTCCGCCGCTCTCGCCCGAAGGCCGGTCCTCCGTGGTGCCCGGTCCGCCGTGGCACTACTCGGGCGACCTGCTGACGATCGAGTACCGGGCGGCCCCGGGATCGGTCGCGCGCTGGCTGCCGGACCCCGTCGAGCCGGCCGAGGACGACCCGGACGCCGTCGCCGTGATCTTCGCCGACTGGCAGTCGTGCTCGGATTCGTTCGAGGAGGTCCTGGACCCGGTGCGCTCCCAGTACAAGGAGGCATTCGTCGTCGTCCGGTGCCGGTACCGGGGCGAGACGTACTCGCGCTGCATCCTGATCTGGGTCGACAAGGACTTCGCGATGGTGCGGGGCTGGCACCAGGGCTATCCGAAGAAGCTCGGCTCGATCTGGATCACGCGTCCGATCCGTCACGGCAAGGCGGGTCCCCGGCTGGAGCCCGGTGGGCGGTTCGGCGCGAGCGTGAGCGTGCACGACCGCCGGGTCGTCGACGCCGGCTTCACGATCACCGGACCGGCCGAGACCAACGGGTTCGTGAACGCGCTCCCGATGCTGCACTCGCGGTACTTCCCGAGCATCGAGGAGGGGTCGCCGCCCTCGATGGACGAGCTCGTCACGATGAAGAGCTACGACTGGGAGGGCTCGGACGTCTGGACCGGGGACGCGACGCTCTCGTTCGGCGCCTCGCCGGTCGAGGAGCTCGAGAGCCTCGCGCCCGTCGAGATGATCGCCGGCTACTGGCGCAGCGTCGGCGTGACGTGGGGCATCGGCACGAGGCTCGCCTGACCCGTTGACGCAGGCGCTCCGAACGATCGACCGGTCGACCGCGCGCCGGCTCGCCGTCGCGGTGCAGCGCCTCTCGGGCACGCCGCCCCGCTCGAGCCCACGGGCCGTGCTCGGCGTGATCCGCTCGATCCGGTGCGTGCAGCTCGACCCGATCGCGGTCGTGGCGCGGAGCCCGCACCTGGTGCTCGGGAGCCGGGTCGCGGGGTTCGACCCCAAGCACCTGGACCGCCTGCTGTGGCGCGACCGCTCGGTCTACGAGTACTGGGCGCACGCGGCGTCGATCGTCCTCGCCGAGGACCACCCGATCCACGCCTGGTACATGCGGCAGTACCCGCGGGACGACGGGTCGGGGTGGGACCGGCGGCGCCTCAGTTGGATGGCGGCCAACGCGAAGCTCAAGCGTTCCGTCATGACGCAGATCCGTCGCGAGGGGCCGGTGCTCGCGCGCCGGATCTCCGGTGGCATGACGGGGGAGTCGTGGCGCTCGAGCGGCTGGACGAACGAGCGCAACGTGGACCGGATGCTCGGGTTCCTGTGGGCGTCGGGCGCGATCATGGTCGCCGGCCGCGAGGGCATCCAGAAGCTCTGGGACCTGACCGAACGCGTCCTGTCGCCGGACGCGCCCCGCGAACGCCTGTCCGACCTCGAGGTGACGCGGCGCGCGGTGGATCGCTCGCTCCACGGCCTGGGGGTGGGGACCGCCAAACAGATCAAGACGCACTTCACCAGGGACCGGTACCCCGAGCTCCAGCGTGTGCTCGCCGAGTTCGAGCGCGCCGGGAGGATCGAACGCGTGACCGTCGAGCACGACGGCGCGCCGATCCCCGGCACCTGGTTCGTCCACCGGGACGAACTCCCGCTGCTCGAACGGATCGAGCGAGGGCCGGTGGGAGCCGCGCACCACGATGCTGTCGCCGTTCGACAACCTGATCGCCGATCGCGCCCGCACGGAGCTGCTGTTCGACCTCCCGTACCGGATGGAGATCTACGTCCCCAAGGACAAGCGGATCTACGGCTACTACGCGATGCCCGTGCTCGACGGGGACCGGTTCGTCGCGCTCGTCGACCCCGCGATGGACCGCGCGAAGGGCGCCTGCTCGTGCGGGGTGTCCACGCCGCGCCCGGGACCACGCCGACCGCCGAGGTCTGGCGTTCGGTCGCCGGGGCGGTGGGGGAGCTCGCCGGATGGCTCGGCGCGACCGAGATCGAGCTCGAGGCCCCGGCGCCGGCGGCCTTCCGGACCGCGTTGCGCTGAGCCGCTCGCCGGGCCCGAGCGGGGCGTGCGGTAGCCTCGGGCCGATGAGGCTCGTCCGCTTCCGTTTCGGCGACCGGATCGCGACCGGCGCCGCCGATTTCGAGTCGGACACGATCCGCGTCCTGAGGGGCACGTTCTTCGAGGATCCCGTGCCGACCGGCGAGGAGGTCCCGTTCGACGACGTGCGGCTGCTCGCGCCGGTCCTGCCGTCCAAGGTCGTCTGCGTGGGGAAGAACTACGCCGCGCACGCGGCCGAGTTCGGGATGGAGGTGCCCGAGGAGCCGCTCGTGTTCCTCAAGCCCTCGACCGCGGTGATCGGTCCGCGGGACCCGATCCGCCTGCTGCCGATGAGCCGCCGGGTCGACTACGAGGGCGAGCTCGCGGTCGTGATCGGCCGGATCGCGCGCAACGTCCGGACGGAGGAGGCGTTCAAGCACATCCTCGGCTACACGTGCGGGAACGACGTCACGCTCCGGGACCTGCAGAAGACCGACGACCAGTGGGCCCGCGCGAAGGGGTTCGACGGGTCGTGCCCGCTCGGGCCCTGGATCGAGACCGACCTCGACCCCAACGACGTCCGGGTCGAGACCCGCGTGAACGGCGAGATCCGCCAGGCGGGGCAGACGCGCGACATGGTCTTCGGGGTCGCGACGCTGATCGAGTACATCACGACGTTCATGACCCTGTTGCCGGGCGACGTGATCCTGACCGGCACGCCGGAGGGGGTGGGCCCGCTCTCGCCGGGCGACCTCGTCGAGGTCGAGGTCGACGGCGTCGGCGCCCTCGCCAACCCGGTGGAGGCCGCCTCGTGACCCGCCACTCGGAGGGCTACCCGTGACCGAGGGCGTGCGGACGCGGTTCGCGCCGGCGCCCTCGGGGTCGATCCACGTGGGGAACGCCCGGACCGGGCTGTTCTCGTGGGCGTTCGCGCGGCACCACGGCGGCGTGTTCGTCCTGCGGATCGAGGATACCGACGCCTCCCGTGTGACCGAGGAGGCGTTCCACTCCGTGATGGACTCGCTCCGGTGGCTCGGCATCGACTGGGACGAGGGGCCCGACGTCGGCGGGCCGCACGAGCCCTACCGGCAGTCGCAGCGCCTCGGCATCTACCGCGAGATGACCGAACGCCTCCTGTCCCAGGGCGACGCGTACCCGTGCTACTGCACCGAGGGGGAGCTGGAGGAACGGCGAAAGGCCGCGCTCGCTCGAGGCGAGGCGCCCGGCTACGACGGGAAGTGCCGCGACCCCGAGGTTCGGCAGGCGTTCGAGGCCGAGGGGCGCACCGCGGCGATCCGCTTCACGATGCCCGAGCGCGAGCACGTGGTCGACGACCTCGTGAAGGGCGAGGTCCGGTGGCCGCCGGGTCAGCTGCGCGACTTCGTGATCGTGCGTTCGGACGGCTCGCCGGTGTTCCTGCTCGCGGTCGCGGTCGACGACATGCTGATGGAGATCACGCACGTGATCCGCGGCGACGACCTGCTCGCGAGCGCGCCCCGCAACGCCGCGGTGATCCAGGCGCTCGGAGGTACGCCCCCGGCCTACGCGCACGTCCCGCAGGTGAACGGCGCGGACGGCAAGCCGCTGTCCAAGCGCCACGGTTCGACGAGCGTCGAGGCGTTCCGCGAGCAGGGGATCCTGCCCGAGGCGCTCATGAACTACCTCGCGCTGCTCGGCTGGTCCAAGGACGCGGAGACGACGTTCCTGTCGAAGCAGGAGCTGATCGACGCGTTCGAGCTCGAGCGGGTCTCGAAGAACCCGGCGCGGTTCGACGTCGAGAAGCTCGAGTGGATGAACAACCACTCCATCCAGTCGCTCGACGACGACGACCTCGCGTCACGGTGCCTGCACTTCCTGTCGGTCGCGGGGCTGTCGCCGGACCTCGGGCTCCTGCGCCGAGCCATGCCGCTCGTGAAGGAGCGGATGCGCAAGCTCTCGGAGTCGGTGGAGCTCCTCCGGTTCCTGTTCACCGACGACATCACCCCGGACGAGAAGGCCGCCCAGGTGATCGCGAACGCGCCCGAGGGCTATCTGAAGAGCGTCGCCGACGGTCTGGCGGAGGTGCAGCCGTGGGAGGCCGAGGCGATCAAGGCCAGGCTCGACGAGCTCGGGGCCGAGGCCGGCCTGAACCGCACGAAGGGGTTCCAGCCGGTCCGAGCGGCAGCGACCGGGTCCACGGTCTCGCCGCCGCTGCCCGAGTCCCTCGAGCTCCTCGGCCGCGAGCGCACCCTCGAGCGCCTGCGGGCGGTCGCGTGAGGCGCGCGCTCGTCCTGCTGGTTGCGGCGCTGGTGCTGATCGCGCCGGAGTCGGCCGCGATCGCGATCGGGCCCCCCGATCCCGGCGACGTGAAGCCGCAGATCGTGTGGAAGAAGATCCCGTTCGGCGCGGCGCGCAAGCGGCAGATGGCGCGCTACTCGAAGCGCCACTACGGCGAGCGCGCGTATCAGCTGACCGATCCCCAGGTCGTGGTCGAGCACTACACGGACGGGACCTCGTTCGACTCCGCCTGGAACCACTTCGCCGCGAACGGCACCCACCTGGGCGAGAAGCCGGGGGTGTGCGCGCACTTCCTGATCGACACGGACGGGACGATCTATCAGCTCGTGAACCTGCGGATCCGGTGTCGGCACGCGATCGGGATGAACTGGACGGCGATCGGCATCGAGCACGTCGGGACGAGCGCCCACGCGATCCTGGACGACCACGACATGATGCGAGCGTCGCTGCGCCTGACGGTATGGCTGATGTCGCGCTACGGGATCTCGTGGGGCAACGTGATCGGCCACGCCGAGACGCTCCAGAGCCCGTTCCACGAGGAGCTGTACGACGATTGGCGCTGCAGCACCCACGCGGATTTCAACCGCGGCGAGATGCGGATCTTCCGGCGGCGGCTCACGCGCCTCGCCGGGCGGCTCGACGTTCCGATCGGCGCCGGCCCGCACTGGGTCGACTCGGGCTGCTAGGCGTTCGCGAGCGCCCGCCGGAGCGCGTCCGCGGCGTCCTCGGGCGCGACGGTGTTGATCGCCATCGCCGAACCGATCTCGAACCCCGCCTGCGTCGAGATCCGGGGGATCAGCTTGAGGTGCCAGTGGAAGACCTGCTCGGCGTGCCCGCCATTCGTCGGCGCCGAGTACATCACGAGGTTGAAGTCGGGATCGCCGCACGCACGGCGCACCGCGGTGAGGGTTCGGATGAGGATGCCCGCGAGGTCCTCGATCGCGTCGTCGGCCAGGTCGCCGAACGAGCCCTGGTGGAACGCCGGCGCGATCCACGTCTCGAACGGCGTCTGCGCCGCCCACGGCTCGAACGCGACGAATCCCCCGACCTCGTCGACCATGCGCACGCCGGCCCGCCGTTCGGCCTCGATCAGCTCGTCGTACACACAGATCCCGTGCTCATCGAAGTGCCGCGTCGCCACATCGAGCCTGCGGAGCAACCGGGGGAGGAACACCGGCGTCGCCACGATCTGTGAGTGCGTGTGCGTGAGCGAGGTTCCCGCCAGGGTTCCGAAGTTCTTGAACACGACCACGGCGCGGACGTCGGGTCTCGCGATCAGCTCGCGGTACCGCCGTCGCCAGACCCGGACGACCCCCGCGACCTCGTCCTGGGACATCTCGTCCATCCGGCCGTCGTGCCGGGGGGTCTCGATCACGACCTCGTGGCTCCCGATGCCGGGCATCTGGCGGAACATCGGCTCGCCCGAGCGCCCCGCGGAGCCGTCGCCGGAGAGCGCGGCGTACATGTTCGGGACCACGCGGACCTGCCAGTCCGGTCCCGGCGGGTCGCGGAGGATCTCGGGGGGCGTCTGGTCCTCGTTGCCCGGGCAGAACGGGCAGGACGGGTCGCGTTCGGGCAGCTCGGGACGGGGAATCACGACGGGTTCGTGCGGCCGCTCCTCGCGACGGGTGGCGAGGATCGCCCACTGGCGGGTCGTCGGGTCCTGTCTCAGCGTCGACATGGAGCTTGGGAGGGTAGCGAACGGGCCGTTCAGGCGCGACGGCGCTTCGGCGACAGGACGCGGCCGAGGAAGGCGATCCCGACGGCGAGCCCCACCGGGAACAGCGCCACCGAGAGGACCAGCAGGGTCAGGACCACGCCGGTGTTCGCGGTGTCGGAGGAGAACGTCGTCCCCTTGGTCGCCGCGTAGACGTTCGCGACGACGTAGAACGTGATCGGGATCAGGAACGGGAGCATCACGAACACCGCGAACGCGGCGAGGCCGATCCCCACGCCCACGAACCGGGAGCCGAAGGGTCCCGCGGCTCTGCCATCGGTGTCGGGTTCCACGCCGCGCATCCTAGCGCGGACGGATCTCGACGACGCCGTCGGTGACGCGGGTCTCGTACACGGGCACGGGTTCGGTCGCCGGTCCGCGCATCACCTTCCCCTGCGCGAGGTCGAACGTGCTGCCGTGCAGGGGGCACTGCACGGTCCGGAGCGAGCCCCCGAACCGCACCGGCCCCTTGTGCAGCGGCGCCCCCTGATGCGAGCAGCGGTTGCCGATCGCGAACAGCTCGTCACCGTCGCGCACCAGGAGCACGTCGGCGCCGTGCGCGTCGACCCGTATCGGCTTCCGCTCGGGGAGGTCCTCCAGGAGCCCGATCGGGATCCAGCCGTCGTCGCTCACGGGCGGGTCCCCCGGGCGGTCCCGTCGAGCGGGGGAGACGGCCCCGAGCGCGGCGAAGATCTCCTCGGCGCGCCGGTCGTGGTCACGGGGTTCCGGGGCGCCGAGCCCGGAGCGGCAGCGGCTCGCGCCGAGCAGCGCGATCCCGGTCTCGAGCTGGTGGCCGTACCGGGTCCATCCCTCGACCGCCTGCTCGTACAGATCGGCCGCGGCCTCGAGGTTCCCGAGCGTCTCCTCGAGCGCGGCTTTGGCCGAGAGCAGCGACAGGTCGTGCCGCTGCGCGGTGACCCTCGCCCCGTCGATGAGCCGCCGGGCGAGCGGCACGCTCTCGGTCGCTGCGCAGACCCGGACGAGGTCCGCGAGGAAGTTCTCGCGGTACCAAGCCAACGAGACCTCCGCCTCACGCTCGAGCTCCTCGACGATCCGGATCGCTTCCTGCCCACGACCCTCGCGGACCGCGACGAGCGCGGCGGCCACCTCGGCCGGGACCAGGACCTGCGCGTCGCGGATGTGTGCCGACCGAACCATCGATTCCGACGCCGCATCGGCGGCCTCACCGTGCCGGCCGCGCCACAGGAGGACCTGCGCGAGCCAGGGCTGCGCGAGCCCGGCCGCGTAGTCGCCGCCTGCGTCCCTCGATCGCCGGAGGACGTCGTCCGCGACCTGGAGGAGCTCGTCCCACGCCCCGACGTCGAAGAGCGGCCCGAGGCTGAGCGCGTCGAACCACAGGCCCATGTCCAGGAGGCCGCGACGCTCGGCGAGATCTCCGCCCTCGCGAACGGTCTCGAGCGCGACGACCGGTCCCTCGGTCGCCCATTCCACCTCGGCGCGGACGAGCAGGGCGAGCGCGTGCTCCCGCGAGCTGCCGTGGCTCTCCGCGACGCCGAGCGCCCGCCGCAGATCGTGGAGGCCGCCGGCGTCCCCCAGGAAGCATCGGGCGATCCCCCGGTAGCTGAGCGCTCGCGACTCGAGCCATCCGACCTCGAGCTTGGTCGAAAGCTCGAGGGAGCGGTCGCACCATTCGATCGCCTCCGTGAACGACCCGGAGACGATCCGGGCCACCGCCACGAAGGCGAAGCAGGTCGCGAGGTCGACGCCGGGGGGTTCGGACTCCAGGATCGATACCGCCTCGGCGAGGCGCTCGCGGCTCTCTGCGAGCGCGCCGCGTTCCCACAGGACGTTCGCGAGCTTGGTGAGGCCGGCTCCCTCGCCGACGCGGTCGCCGATCGCGCGGAACGCGGAGATCGCCTCGCGATAGGTCCCCTCGGCCTCCTCGTAGCGACCCGCGTCCTTGACCGCCTCCGCCTTGAAGTAGAGCGCGCTCGCGCGCTCCGGATGATCCGAGGGCAGGAGGGCCAGGACCTCGTCGAAACACACCGTCGCGCGCGAGATGTCCAGGGTCATCGCGTTCTCGCCCGCCATCATCAGGGCCCGGCGCGTGGACACCCCGAGCGCGTCGACGGCCTCGCTGCCGGCCGCGCGACTGAGCTCGAGCGCCTGCCCGTAGTGGTGGGCGAGCAGCTCCGCGCGGTCGGACAAGCGCTCGGCGGCCATGCGCTCGATCCACTGGGCTGTTGCCACGTGCTTGTCCACACGGGCGAGCCGGGGGATCTGACCGTAGGCGACGTCGCGGATCAACGCATGCGCGAAGGCGTACTCGGTATCCCCGTGCATCGAAGAGACGCGGACGGGCCGAACGAGCTCGCGATGGGCAAGCTCGTGGAGCCCGGCGCGGACGGTCTCGAGGTCGGTCGCGCCGACCGCCGCGACCGCCGAGGGCCAGAACACCTTCCCGATCACCGACGCGTCCTGCACGAGCGACTTCTGCTCGGCGGCCAGCGTGTCGAGCCGCGCCGCGATGATCGCCTGCAGGCTCTCGGGCGCGTTGCTCGACAGGGTCGCGGCCTGGCCGAGCGCCGGCGGGGTCCGACCGTTCGTCGAGCATCCGCGCGAACTCCTCCGCGAACAGCGGGTTGCCCCCGGCCCGCTCGGCGATCAGCTCGCGGACGTCGGCCCCGGTGCCGGGAGCGAGGACGTTGTCGAGGAGCAGGAGGGTCTCCGCGTCGCTCAGGGGCGTGAGCGAGACCATGACCGAGTTGCGCATCCCGCCGCCCCACCGCGGATCGCGTTGCAGCATCTCGGGTCTCGCGGTGCACACGATCAGCATGGGGAAGCCCGTCGACCACTCGAGCACGTGCTCGACGAACTCGACCATCGCCGGTTGCGCCCAGTGCAGATCCTCGATCGCGATCACGAGGGGGCGGATGGACGCGATCGCCTCGAGGAAGCGGCGCCAGGCGCTGAACGACTCCGTCTGCTCGACGGCGTCCGACTGCGGGTCGGCCAGGCCGATGAGCGGCGCGAGACGTGCCCGGAGCCACTCCTGCTCGGCGGCGTCCTCGACGAGGCCCTCGACGGAGGCGGAGAGCTTGGCGTGTGCGGTGGGGGCGTCGTCCGACTCGAGGATGCCCGCCTGCGCCTTCACGATCTGCCCGAGCGCCCAGTACGTGACGCCCTCGCCGTAGGGGAGGCAGCGCCCCTGCCGCCATGCCGCCACCAGGTCGGGCTGATCGTCGAGGTGCGAGAAGAGCTCGCCGATCATCCGGCTCTTGCCGACGCCCGGCTCGCCGAGCAGCGTCACGAGCTGGACGGACGGTTCGCGCGCGGCTCGCGCGAACGTGTGCTTCAGGAGCTCGAGCTCGTCCTGCCGCCCCACGAACGGGGTGGACGGGCGGTGATGGAGCTCGGCGCCGAACCGGCTGTGCGCGGCCTTCGCGACCCAGACGGGGAGCGCCTCGGCCTTGCCCTTGACCTGCACCGGGTCGAGCGGCTCGTAGTCGAAGAGGTCGCGTGTGAGCCGGTGCGTGCCCTCGCCCACCAGGATCCCGCCGATCGGGGCCACCCCCTGCAGCCGGGAAGCGGTGTTCACGACGTCCCCGATCGCGATGCCCTGCGCGGATGGCTCCGTGCCGACCGAGACGACGGCGACGCCCGTCTCGATCCCGATCCGCACGGCGAGCGGGAGGTCGTGGTTGGTCTCGTTGAGCTCCTCGATCACGGGGGGGATGCGGAGGGCGCTGAAGACCGCTCGCTGCGCGTCGTCCTCGTGCGCGACCGGGGCGCCGAACACGGCCATCACCGCGTCGCCGATGAACTTCTCGACGGTGCCGCCGAACCGTTCGATCTCGCGCCGGACCCGAGCGTGATACGTCGCGAGCGTGTCCTGGACGTCCTCGGGATCGGCGAGATCGAAGCGCGACGTGAACTCGACGAGGTCGCAGAACAGGATCGTGACGACCTTGCGTTCCTCGCGCGTGCGGCCGTCGGAGTCCAGCGCGTTGCCGCAGGCCGCACAGTAGTGCGCGGCCTGCGGATTGCGATGACCGCAGGTCCGACAGACCGTCACGGCCGAAGTGTAGACCGTGCCCCGCTAGGCACCGGGCAGCGTCGCTCGCCGACCTTGACCCGGTTCGCGGTGGGGCGTAGGTTCGTTCGGCCCGAGAAGGAGGGCTCGCATGGCCAGGATCGCGGATTTCCTCGAGAAGCTGACGTCGGACGAGGACTTCGAGGAGGAGTTCGGCCAGAGTGACGAGAGTGCCGAGAGGGTCATGAACAGGTTCGGGCTGGACAAAGACCAAAAGGACCTGATCCTGAACGGCACGGCCAAGCAGATCCGGAAGGCGGTCTTCGAGGAGCTCGGCAAGGACGCCCTCGTCTTCCGGGTCAAGATGCACTAGCCCGGGTGGTGGCGAAGCCCGATCCGCGGGCAGGCTCGCTAACGATCGTCGGTGCGGGGATCCGGCCCGGGTTCCACACCACGCGCGAGGCGGTCGCCCGGATCAAGGACGCCGAGAAGGTCCTGTACCTGCTCGCCGAGGTCACGCCGGTCCGATGGCTCGAGGAGCTCAACCCCTCGGCCGAGTCGCTCGAGCACGCCTATCGCCCCGGTCGGCGATACGCCGAGGTCTACGAGGAGATCGTCGGCACGATCGTCCGCCATGTCCGCGAAGGCCTCGACGTCTGCGTGGTCTTCTACGGGCATCCCGGTGTGTTCGACCGTACGTCGTACGACGCCTTGGCGCGCGCTCGGGCCGAGGGGTTCGCGGCGAGGATCCTGCCGGGCATCACGGCGGAGGATTGCCTCTACGTCGACCTCGAGCTCGACCCTGGGAAGACCGGGTGTCAGAGCTACGACGCCACGGACTTCCTCGTCCGGCGGAGGCGGCCCGACGTTACGGTCCCGCTGATCCTGTGGCAGGTGGGCATCGTCGGGGGGTCGGAGACGACCGGAGAGGTCCGGCGGTCCGGCCTGCAGGTGCTCGCCGAACGGCTCGAGGAGCTGTACGGCCCCGAGCACGAGGCGATCGTCTACGAGGCGACCCCGTTTCCCGTCGGCCGCCCGTTCATCGAACCGTGCGGGGTACGCCACCTCGCCGACTCGGGGATCACGGGCCTCTCGACGTTGTACGTGCCCCCGAAGGGCTCGGCGCCCCGCGATCGCGACCTCATGGCCCGTCTCGAGATGGTCCCGACGCCCGGGAGCGAGGGCTAGTCCCGACGTCCCGCTCGGCGGAGGCCGAGCACGAGCGCATCGCGATCCCCCTTCCGCATCGTCTTTCGTGAGGGCACAATCGGGGGCGGGGTGAGGGCATGACGACGTGGACCGCTCGCAGGCTGGCCTGGTCCGTCGGGATCGGCTCGATCGCGCTGATGATCGCCGCGCTCGTGCTGATGTTCGTCGATCGCGGGAGCGATCTGCCGGACAACGTCGGCATCTGGAGCGCCGCCGACGTCGTCGACGTGCTCGTGAACCTCGGCGTGCCGATCCTCGGCATCGTGATCGTGAACAAGCGTCCGCGGAACGCGATCGGCTGGATCTTCATCGTTGCGGGGGCCGCGCTCGCGCTCGCGGGCTTCGGGCAGGCGTACGCGCTCCACGTCCTCGTCGCCGATCCAGGGACCCTGCCGGCCGGGCGGGCGCTGGCCTGGCTCAGCAACGTCTTGTGGCCGATCCCGATCGTCGGTCTCACCCTGTTGTTCCTCCTGTTCCCGACCGGACACCTCCCGTCTCCGCGATGGCGTCCCGTCGTCTGGCTCGTCGGGGTCATCCTCGCCCTGCTCACGATCGCCTCCTTGATCCTCGCGACGGCGGGTTGGTCGGACCCGTTCGAGGGCATCAACGTGGGCGCCGGATCCGTCGGCGACGTCGCCCGAGTCGCGATCGTGATCGCCGTGTTCGGGGAGATCGTCGCGTTGGGGTTGGCGGTCGCATCGCTCGTCGTGCGCTACCGGCGCTCCGTCGGCGTCGAACGGCTCCAGCTGAAGTGGTTCGTCTCGGCCGCCGCCGTCGCCGCCGTGGCGTTCAGCGTCGGCTTCTTCTTCGACTCCGCCGTCGTCTCGGCGATCGTCTCGGTCTCGCTGCTGTTCCTGTATGTCGCGATCGGGATCGCGATGGTGAAGCACAACCTCTACGACATCGACGTCATCATCAACAAGACGATCACCTACGGGGCGCTCGCGGCGTTCATCACCGCGATCTACGTGATCGTGGTGGTCGTGATCGGCGCGGTCATCGGGGTCACCGAGGGGGTCTCGCTGGTCGCGACCGCGGTCGTCGCGGTGGCGTTCCAGCCGATCCGGCGGCGAGCGCAACAGATCGCCAACCGGCTCGTCTACGGGGAGCGCGCGACGCCCTACGAGGTCCTGTCCCGGTTCTCCGAGCACGTCGGCGAGACCTATTCCGGCGAGGACATCCTCGTCCGGATGGCGCGGCTCCTCGCGGAGGGGACCGGCGCCACGTCGGCCGTCGTCTGGCTGCGGGTGGGCGACGAGGTCCGCCCGGCCGCGGTGTGGCCGACGAACGGAGGGATGGCCACCGCGATCCCTCTCGCACGTGGCGAGCCGCCCGAGGTCGAGGGCGTGACCGCGGCGGTGCCCGTCCGCCATCAACGAGAGCTCCTCGGTCTGCTCACCGTCACGAAGCCGCCCAACGAGCCCCTGTCCTCCGTCGAGGACAAGCTCGTGGCCGACCTGGCCGCGCAGGCGGGGCTCGTGCTCGCGAACTCGAAGCTGATCGAGGATCTCCGCGCCTCACGCCAGCGGCTGGTCGCGGCACAGGACGAGGAGCGACGACGCCTCGAGCGGAACCTGCACGACGGGGCGCAGCAGCAGCTCGTCGCCTTGGCCGTTCGGTTACGGCTCGCCCGGGCGACCGCGTCGAAGGACGTCGTGGAGGCGGAGCGGATGCTCGAGCAGCTCGAGGGCGATGTGACCGACGCGCTCGAGAACCTCCGCGAGCTCGCACGTGGCGTCTACCCGCCGCTCCTGGCCGACCAGGGACTGACGGCCGCGATCGACGCGCAGTCGCGACGCTCGCCCATCCCGGTGCGCGTCGAGGCGGACGGGATCGATCGCTACCCGCAGGAGGTGGAGACGGCCGTCTACTTCTGCACGCTCGAGGCCCTGCAGAACGCCGCGAAGTACGCGGAGGCCGGCGAGATCACCGTGCGTCTGGTCGAGGACGACGACGAGCTCGTGCTCTCGGTCCGCGACGACGGCCGAGGGTTCGACCCCGCCGCCACCCCGCTCGGCGCCGGCCTCCAGAACATGGCGGATCGCCTGGCCGCGCTCGGCGGCACGTTGATCGTCCGGTCCCGCGCCGGCGGCGGCACGACGATCGAGGGGCGCATCCCCGTCAGCCGCCACCTGGTCGCGTCGGAGACTGCAGCCGGCGAGACGCCGGCGTAGGTTTCAGAGGGATCATGCGCGCTGTGATGACCACAGACGGCGGCGTAGAGTCGGGCTCGGCCTGTCACAGGGAAGGAGAGTGGTCATGCGCGAGGATCCCAACAACACCGGCTCCCAGGCTCAAGCAGGTGGGCTCGGGGCTGGCGCCATCGCCTCGCTTACCGGAGTGGGCTTGCTGCTCATCTTCATGCTCCAGAACACCGAGAGCGTCCGGCTCGATTTCCTGTTCTGGGGCTTCACCTGGCCGCTCTGGTTGCTGACGCTGGCCTCCGCGCTCCTCGGGGCATTGGTCTGGTTCGGGGTGGGTGTCATGCGCCGTCACCGACGCCGCAAGGAGCGCCGCCAAGACAGAAGAGGCTGAGACGGGCAAGCACGCCGCTCTTTTCGGCGGCGGCTGGTCTTCACGCTCAACGGCCGAAGAGCCGCCTCCACAGAGAAGGCCGCTTCTGGCCCCCGAGGGCTTCGTCTTCCCGGCTTCGTTGTTCAGCGATCCGGTCGAGGTCGTGCTGCGTGTGGTCTTCGGGTGGCGGGCCAGAGGGCCAAAAGAGCGACATGTGTTGAGGGCGGGGGTACTCGGGGTTCGTGCCGCGATCCGTACTCACGCCCGCCATTATGCGCTGTGCGAGCGGCGCACGGGGAGCCGGCCGTAGGCCGCACCGTGAGATCCACCTCGACCCGCGTGTGTCATGCTCATGCTGACATCTCCAAGAGGGGACCAGGATGTTCGTGTCGATGCTGGGGTATGTCGCGGGGACGCTCATCGCGGTCGGCCTCGTCGTCATGGCCGTGGTGCTGCTCGGGTATTTCGTCTACTTCTTCTTCATCAAGAAGTAGTTCATGACCCCGCCTTCCCAGTGTCCGTGCGGGGATAACCCTAAGCGGGCGAAACGGTTGTCGCGTTCCGAAGCCTCGACATCCTTGAAAGGGCGTCGGCAACGATCGGACCCCTCCGCGGAACTCCGTGTGAGCTCGTGATGTCTCGCAGCGGAACCCGGACGAGCACCCCGGAGCGCGTCAGCACCATGTACGTCTGCGCTTCGTCGTCGAAGTAGGCGAGCCGGCCCACGACGGTCCGAGCGTATCCACCGGGCGACTCGACCTCGAACGAGCGCTCGAGGGATCGTGACTCGGTTGAGGTGCGGGCCGTATCCATGAGGGTGGTCACGCTGCTTCGCTCCAGAGGGACTGCCCACGACCCATCGCCAATCGATCCCACTGCGTGCTGCGGGATCGGTCCTGGAGCGAGCGCTCAGAGGATGGGATCTCGGAACCGTCGTCCCACGAGGGATCCAACGGGGACACCGGCCTGACCGGCGATCTCTCTGGGGCTTGGATGCGGACCGTATCCGTGAGGGTGGTCATCGTGCCTCCTCGGTTCGAGGGGCTGCCCACGGCCTCTTCGCAAACGGTCCCGATGGATGGGTGCTTCCTAGCCATTCTCTCACTTCGGGATAGGGACACGACGGCCACTGGGCGCCGCACGGCGCGATGCGGCACGGTTGCGGCATGCGGGGTTCATCCGTGCCGCGAGGGCGTTCGGACTCGTCTGCGGACGCAGAGATCAGACCAGCTGGTCCGGCTCACTTCCGCGAAGGCGCAAGCTCGACTGATGGGTGACCGAACGTGAGCGTCAGTCGGTCGGTGAGCCGCACGACACGGCATGAGGCGCTATCGATTCTCAGTCGCCTCCTCGTTCTGCCCAAGTTTGGGCGTCAGCGAGCGTCTCGAACATTGGTATCTGGTCCGCCATGCCGACGACGTCGAATGCCCGCCGGGGCTGGGACCCCGAGGGAACTACGACCCCGAAGATCTGCCCGTGCTCCTTCAGTTGCCGCGCGAGGACGAAGAGTAGGTTCATTCCTGCGCTATCGGCGTAGGAGACGCTCGTCAAGTCGACGATCAGTGCGCGGTCCTCATTGGTCGCTCCTTGCGCGATCTCGTCCCTGAGGTCTTCCGCGTTTGACATGTCGATCTCGCCCGATACCTCGGCGAGCACGACCCCATGACTCCGTCCGAGGGAAAGGGATGCGAGTTCCCTCATCGCGACGGCAGCTTCCGGTACATCGTCACCGTCGTACCGCCATCAGATGTCTCGTGTACGACTGAGTCCATCAGAGCGCGACATGAGCCTACTACCCCTTCCGCGACCGGAGCTACGTTTCCGCCAATGGCCGCCGTCTCGTACGACGACCTTGAGCGTGTTCCCTTCACGACTGGCGAGTAGATCCATCCAGCCCCCCTGCGGTCCGTAAGCATGCTCAATCGAGTTCGCAACTGCTTCTCCAGCCGCTGTGACCACGTCGTCACGGAGCCGCCCTCCCACCTCTAGGTCTGAGAGCCATCGTTCAAGGCTCCTGCGAACGATCACGAGTGCTGCTGTGTCGGCTGCCATCTGAAGATGGACGCTGGTAGACGGTGGTTCCAACTCGACAAGAAGGAGCGCGATGTCGTCCGTCGCCTCGGAGCCATCGAGAAGGGAACCGATCAGCGAGTCGAGGGCGGCAGCCGGGCTCGGCGCTGCTCCGACAAGGTAAGACTCGCCCCGCAGACGTGCGAGGCCCGCGGACAGCGATTCGTCGCGGCGCTCGATAAGGCCGTCCGTATACAGGAGGAGAGCCTGGGCACGAGCCAGCGACACCACATGGGTCCGAAATCTATGGCGTCGACTGGTTCCAAGCGGCGGATCAGCCCTGCCGTCGTCCGCGAAGAACGGGTCTCCGGACTTGAGGACTAGCGGCGGGACATGACCGGCGGAAACGAACCGGAACTCGGAAAACTTCGGATCGACGATCCCAAAGAGCAGGGTGACCATGCCGGCGACGTCGAGGGCATCCATCAACCGGTCTAGGCGAGCCACGACGTCGGCTGGGTCAGCCTCCTCGATCGCACACGCCCGAAGCGCGTTTCTGAGTCGACCCATGGCAGCAGCCGCCTCAACGCCGTGGCCGGCTACATCGCCCATCGCAAGTGCGACGGCACCCGACCGCAACGCAAGCACGTCGTACCAGTCGCCACCTATGCCCGCGGCGGGCTGGTACTTCGAGGTAAGGCGCAGACCAGGTACGCGAGGCATGGTCACCGGAAGGAATGTCTGCTGGAGCGCCTCCGTCAATCGCCGCTCGTGCTCGTAGAGCCGCACGCTCAAGCCAAGAGCGACCCGCTCGGCCACCATCTGCAGAAGCTGCACGTCGGGCTCAGTAAACCTTCGATACGTAAGCGAACCAACATGCAACACTCCGAGTACCTGGCCGCGAACGAGCAGCGGCACTCCCAGCAACGAGATGATCCCCTTCTCACGAAGGATGGGGTTCATCACGTTTTGGTGGTCGACCCGCTCGATCACCACTGGTGCGCGCTCAAATGCGATCTTTCCGGCGAACCCCTGTCCTACGGGGATCCTGACTCCCGACTCGACTTCTTCTTCAATCCCCTTGGCAGCAGTAGCGACGAGTTCGTTTGTGCGCTCATCCAGCAGGAGTACGGCTGCGGTATCCGCCCCGAGAACTTCACGGACGCGAATCAAGAGCTCATCCAGCAAGTCCTCCGGTGACAGATGGGCAAGGGCGACGTCGGAGACGTGGAGCAGCCGACGGAGTTGTTCCGCCGAATCCGCGATCCCTAGATTCGTCGACTGCATTCGTCCTCCTGGCTGACGGCCGGGAGTGACGATCCTGGCTGTCGACCCGGTCCACCCATTTCGTCCCCTCCGGAGAGGCTTCTGACACCTGACAACGGCGGCTCGTGAAGGCACCCGTTTTCGTTCAGGCTGGGTGACCGGACGTGTGGGTCGAGTGAGGTAGGAGAGTGTCGAACGAGGTTCAAGCCGAGACCCCTCGGGTATCACATCTCTCGTGGAGAAACATGCAACCGAAACGAGCCAGCGTGGGCTTGGAACCTGAGAGCCCTTCCCAGGCCCGGATGCACAAGCGGCTCGGCGCCCGGTTGCCCCTCGGTGGAGTCCTGGGGGCGATCGCTGGTGCCATGGTCGGAGCCCTGGTCGGACTCCTCTTCTTCGATCGCTCAGCAGCCATCCTGGCGTCGGTCCTCGCATTGGCGGTCTTTGGTTTGGGCGTAGGCATGCTGATTGCCGGCTACTCGAGCCTTGAATCGCCTGATCCTGGTGCTGAGCCCTCTGACACGGCGAGGCCCGTCTCAGATCGCCCGGAGGCTGTGAGAGAAGAACACCCTGATCCTCCGGTCGCCAACTAGATGGTCGAGGACGAAACCGTTGGAAGCTGCGGCCGTCAGTCGAGCTCAGCCTGACGCCGAGGAGCTCGGCGTCGTTGACCACGCGAGGGAGCTTCCGGCGCTTCACTCTGAAGTATCCGGCAGTGGCCCGCGTCGGCACGTCATGCGCGGATGGGCGGTCGACCCCTCAGACGAATAGGCCAGTCAGCTTTGGGAAAGAGAGGCAAAGAGCGCAGTCGATCCGTGAAGTCGATCCGTGACAGGAGGACGAAAATGCCGGAACGGAAGAGCGTGACCAACAAGGTGGTTGGGGCGGGAAAGAAAGTGCTTGCGACCGACGCAGCGCAAGGCGTGATCGGTGCCGTCGCCGACAAGATGGAGGAGATCGCTATCGACAAGGCCGATGATGCTGCCGAAATCGTCAAAGAGAAGGCCGCAAAGGCTGGCGGCCGCAGGCCCAGCTCGAGGAGGTCAGTCCCTCGGAAGGCCGGTGCCAGGAAGACCGGTGCCCGCAAGACCACCGCTTCGAAGGCCACCACTCGGAAAGCCGGTGCCAGGAAGACCGGTGCCCGCAAGACCACTGCTCGGAAGTCCACCACGCGGAAGGCCGGTGCTCGAAAGTCCACTACGCGGAAGGCCGGTGCTCGGAAGACCGGTGCTCGGAAGACCGGTGCTCGGAAGACCGGTGCTCGGAAGACCGGTGCTCGGAAGACCGGTGCTCGGAAGACCGGTGCTCGGAAGAGTGGTGCTCCGAGGACCGCTGCTCGCAAGGCCGGTGCTCGGAAGTCCACCACTCGGAAGACCGGTGCTCGGAAGTCCACCACTCGGAAGACCGGTGCCAGGAAGGCCGGTGCCAGGAAGACAAGCGCCAGCAAGACAAGCGCCAGGACGGGTTCCAGGAAGCCAAGGGCCCGGAAGCGTTCGTAGTCATGACCGGGTACGTCAAGTCCCTTTGGGTCTCCATCCAGGGGGATCCGGTATTTATGCAACGGGTGAACGGGTGGCTCACGATCTTCTGGATCGCGATGATTCCGATCTCGATCGCAACGGGATGGATCAACAGCGTCGCGTACGTGGCTTCGCTCTCGCTGTGGGCTCTCGTGTCAGGTCACTGGTCGGCCTGGCAGGCTGCCCGGGTGGAGGTCGCCCAGAAGAAGCAAGAGGAGCGGAGGGCGGCCGAGGACATGGCTGGCGAGATCGTGGAGCGGGTCGTGGAAGAGACCACCGTGGGTGGAGAAGCAGGGGTAGGCGGGGAGCATCACGACTGCCAGCCGCCGAACGTGCAGTTTGCGAAGGACGAACTCCCGAAGCCGTGGAGGTGTCCGGACGGTCTGGGGAGATATCTGAGAGGCCGGAGGGTGACACCCGAGGGCTGGGCTGAGTGGATTCGGCTTGGCGAGCGAGGTGACGTAGCGAGCGCCGAACGCCCTCGGACCGTCGGCGTCCTCCGACCGGCTGTGCCTCTACGCGGGCAGGGATGGCGAAGGGATGCTTGTGCCAGGCCCATCCTTGGTTCCGCCTAGGACCGGGTACATGAAGTACGGCTGGTCCCGACGTCCGTCCACTCGGTTGGTCGGACCCAGCTAGGGAGCCCCGTGGCGGCACGCCGTTGCGGGGCTCCCTCCTGTGCGCCGTCGTGGAACCAACTCGAACGAGCTCTGCGCGATCCGGTGGATACCCGCGATCAGGCTTCTAGGGCTCGTGTGATGCATCGGAGAGACCTTCGTCCGCGTGCGCATCCATCAGATGCTTCGAAAGTTCCTCCTGCGTTGGGAACACCTGCCCGCAGATGTGGCAGGTACCGGTCTCGCGGTCACCCTGCTGTGTTCCTCTCTCACTCATCGGGTCCCCTTGCATAGATAGACGGGCGCTACTTCGTTGCGGCCTGCTGCCTCATCAGAACTTCTTTGCGCGCCTTCATGGACTCGCCTAGCTGGGTGAGTTCGTCCTGGTCGAAGACCTGCTTGGCCTGCTTGAACATCTCGCCCTCCTCTTCCTCGATGTGGTGTTCGAGGTTCTCCTTCATGACCGTGAACTTCGCGCCCCACTTCTCGTCGTCGTACGCGACGCCTTCGATCTCGGCCATGACGGTATCCACGACGTGGTGCTCCTCGTAGCCCTCGAGGGCGATCTCTTTGGTCTTCGGGTGCTCCTTGAGCGCCGGGTAGAAGATCTCTTCCTCGATCGCCTCATGGATCACCAGTTCCTTCTTGACCCTCGTGAACAGCTCCTCACGGGTCTTGACCCCCCGTTCGGTCGTCGACTCGAGCTCTGCGAGCATCCTCTTGACCTTCCGGTGGTCTTCCTTGAGCAGACTCATCGCGTCCATCGTCTTCTCCTCGCTCCAGGGGCGGCCTCGATCAGGCCTCCCAGCCCGGTGATCTACCTGGTGATTCCTGTTCAACCTCCGGGATCCCTACGACATCGCTGCTGCGTTCGTGAGGGGTTTCCGGGGCTGCGCTTCGCCTGATCTCCGACGCTTTCGCATCTGCGCGCCGACTGACACGCTCCCAATATCCACGCGCGGTCTGGATACCGCCCCCACCGAAGGCGACGATCGCTACACCAACGATGATTGCCAGCAGCGCGTAGAAGAGACCGTTGACGATCTCCGGTGCGATCTGCAGCTGATTCAGGGCCGCGAAGACCCCGATGACGAGTATGGCCATTCCTGCCACACGGGCGATCCACTCTCCTCCTGAGACCTCTCCGAGCGCGGCAGCCAACAGGTCAGTCACGACCCTGGCCAGCGCCGCGACGATCACCAGGATGACAACGGCTGCGAAGAGATTGGGCAGGTACGCGATGATGCCCTGGATCAGATCGCTCACTGGGTTGGGACCGAACACACCGAAGGCGAGCTGCAGCGAGATCAGGAATACTGCCCAGAAGGCAACGACGGACAAGATGTCGGAGGCATCGAACTTGGACCGGTCGAGCGCGGTCTTGAGCGCCCCACGCTCCACCCATCGGTCGAAGCCGATCCGCTCGAGGAGCCCATCCACCACCTTCGCAACTAGCTTCGCTACGAAGTAGCCGATGATGAGGATGGCCAGGAATCCAAGCAGTTTCGGAATGAATGTCGCGATGCGCTCCCAGGCCTCGGTCAATCCGCTCTCGATGTCGATGGCAAGCATGGGTGAGCTTCTCCTCTCCTCTTCGCCGGTCGTGAAATGCACAAGCTGACTACCCAACCCGCGGCCGGGCAATCGAGATCGGTCATGCATCGTGGAAAAGATCCACGTTGGATGTCGCATCACACACACGATGGGCAACGCCGTTGATCGCTTCGAGCTGAGTCTTCACGGGCTGGTATGCCAGGTCCGCTTGTGTGGACTTGGTTTTTCTGCTGGAGGTAGAGGGTAGAAACGAGGTCTTGCTACAAGGAGGACGTCCGCCTCGCCCTCGCAGGCGGGCGTCCTCCGCTTTGTCAGCTAGCCGGACAGAAGGAGCCGTTGATGAGCGTCGAACTGCAACTCACCACGGGCGATGAAGAATGGACGTTCAATCTGGCCGAGCCGGTCGTTCCGAGGCCTGGTGACGCCTTGACTATCGACGACCCGAACGGAGACCCGCGTGACTTCCGGGTGGTGAGCAGGAGGATCACCCTCACTGAGGGCGATACGGTGGGGTCAGTACTGGTCGGTATCGACCTGGAGCCAGCTTAAGGACGAATTCCCGCGCCGCACATCCTTGGTTCCGCCTGGAACGGGTACACAGAAGTACGGCTGGTCCCGATGCCCGTCCACTCGGTTGGTCGGAGCCAGCCAGGAGCCTCGTGGCGGCACGCCGTGGCGGGGCTCCCCTTGGAGACGGGCGGGCGGTTTCGTTATCAGCTGCGCGGGACATAGTCCGGTCATGACCTCACGCGAAGAACGGATGTCCCGGAACGAGGTCGCGTCCCGGGAGCTTAACGAGGAGATCGAGGAGGCCTACCAAGGTGAGCCACCGGCCAATCGGCTCGACATCGTCTGTGAGTGCGCTTTGAAGATGTGCGATCGCTCCATCGACATCACGATGGCCGAATACCGGATGGTGCGGAGTGATCTGCGGCAGTTCGCCATCGTACCGGAGCATCTCGCCGCCGATATCGAGCGGATCGTTGACGAGAACGACCGTTTCGCCGTCGTAGCTAAGCGTGAGGGAACGCCGGCGGACGTGGCGCGGGACGAGAATCCGCCAGGCTGAATGGCTGGGCCATGCGGAGTCCGCGCCGCACGGCGAGCCGGTGGTGTGAACGTGCGCCGTTGCGTAGTCCCAACGGGGTTCGAACCCGTGTCTCCACCTTGAGAGGGTGGTGTCCTAGGCCACTAGACGATGGGACCGTCGGCCGCCGGCCGGCCGGAAGTGTAGCAACCGCCCTTGGCCGACCTCGCGATCGCGAGTCCGGGAGCCGCCCGGGACACGGTGCGTGTCCGTGCGCTGGCACGCGCTCCGATCGATCGCCGACGGATTTCCCACGCGACACTCGTCGTCTCGGTAGGGTGTGGGCCGTGCGCCCCCGCCCGCGACGCCGCTGGTTCCTCGCTCGCCCGGCCATGCTCACGATCGCGATCGCCGCGGTCGTGGCCGGGATCGGTGTCGCTCCGCCCGAGCGGACCCCATCGCCCGCACCGGCGGCCGCGGCGGCGGCCGGCATCGAGACGATCGATCACATCATCATCGTCGTGCAGGAGAACCGCTCGTTCGACCACTACTTCGGGACGTATCCGGGCGCCGACGGCATCCCGAGGACCGACGGCAGGTGGGACGTCTGTCTCCCGGATCCCGTCCTCGAGCGATGCGCGCGCCCGTATCACTCGACGACGTACTTCGACGCGGGGGGCGCCCACAATCACTCCGCATCGGTGCGCGACGTTAACAGGGGTGAGATGGACGGCTTCGTCGAGACCGTGCGCCGGAGCGGCAACACGTGCAAGCGTCATCCGAACATCCGCCCGTGTCGAAAGACCAAGCGCGGTCCGGCGCGCCAACCCGACGTCATGGGGTTCCACACCCGCGCCGAGATCCCGAACTACTGGGCCTATGCGGATCAATTCGTCCTGCAGGACCGGATGTTCGCGCCGAGCGACTCGTGGACGCTGCCCGCGCACCTGTTCCTGACCTCCGCCTGGTCGGCGGATTGTTCGGATCTCCATGACCCGATGAGCTGTACGTCGGACCTGAACGACCCCGGCGACGGATGGAGGGCCGACAGCGGCGACCCCGCCCCGTACGCATGGACCGACATCACGTACCTGCTCCACGAGCACGGTGTGTCCTGGGCCTACTACGTGGGTGAGAAGACCTGCATCCGCCTCCCGTGCCCGACGGGGGAGGGCCGCCACACCACGTCCAATCAGCTCCCGATCGCGGGGTTCCGCACCGTGGAGCAGAACCATCAGCTCGGCAACATCCGGCCCCACGCCGACTACTTCGAGGCCGCGGCGGCGGGGACGCTCCCGTCGGTGTCCTGGATCATGCCGTTCATCGGCGCGAGCGAGCATCCGCCGGGCGACATCCGGCCGGGCCAGGCCTGGGTGACCAAGGTCGTCAACGCCCTGATGCGGAGCCCGGAGTGGGAGTCGAGCGTGCTCTACCTGACGTGGGACGACTGGGGCGGCTTCTACGACCATGTCCATCCGCCCGGCGTCGACCAGAACGGGTTCGGGATCCGCGTCCCCGGGATCGCGATCAGCCCGTGGGTCAGCCCCGGGATGATCGATCACCAGACCCTGTCCTTCGACGCCTACCTGCGCTTCATCGAGGATCGTTTCCTGGGCGGGGAGCGCCTGGACCCGGCGACCCTCAGCCGGCCCGACTCGCGTCCGACCGTTCGAGAGACCGTGCCGATCCTCGGCGATCTGGCGACCGAGTTCGACTTCACCCAGACGCCGATCCCGCCGCTGATCCTGGACCCGAAGCGAGCCGAAGCCGCCGGGCTAGTCCTCGCCCTGATCGCGGGTGAACCCCAGCTCGCCGTCGAACTCCTGGAGCTTCTCGATGTGCATCCACGAGTGCGCGCTCGAGATCCGCACCAGCAGCTCGTGGACGTCCTCGTCCGACAGGTCGCCCGGCTCCTCCTTGATGATGAACCGGCAGCGGAAGTGGTCGCCGGTCTCGGTCATCGCCCCGGTGGGCGGGAACACCTTCGTCCCGCGGCTCGAGATCATCTTGAGCGAGAGCTTCGTATCGTGCGTGAGCTCCATCAGCGACGAGCCGAGCTCGGCCGCCGAGAGAGGAGACTCGACGAAGACGTCCAGGCCGACGACGGAACGGCTGGCCGGCCGCACGTAGTCGGGCCGGGGATCGATCTTCGGCAGCTGGAGCGGCTTGACGTCGCGGATCGTCCAGGTCTCGGTGTGCTTGCCGAGGTTGCCGATGATCGCGTTCGTGTAGTCGGTGGTCGGCGTCCCGCGGTCGTAGCCGAGCACGTCGCCCGTGAGCACCCCGGACTCGAGCGTGACGAACACCGCGTGCTCGATCGCCGCAGCCTGCTCGAAGAAGCCGAGGTAGCGCAGCATCAGGACCGACGACAGGATCACCGCGGTCGGGTTGATCACGTTCTTGCCGGCGTACTTGGGGGCCGAGCCGTGCACCGCCTCGAAGATCGCCACCTCGTTGCCAACGTTCGCCGAGGGCGCGAACCCGAGCCCGCCGATCAGCGCCGATGACAGGTCGGACAGGATGTCGCCGTTCATGTTGGTCGTGACGATCACGTCGAACTGCTCGGGCCGCTTGACGAGCTGGTGCGCGGCGTTGTCGACGATGACGTGCCACGACTCGAGCTCGGGGTAGTCCGGCGCGACGCGTTCGAACACGCGCTTCAGCGTGCCCTCGGAGAGCTTCATGATGTTGGCCTTGGTCGCGCACGCGACCTTGGTGCGGCCCTCGCTCCGGGCGTACTCGAACGCGAACCGGGCGATCTTCTCCGAGCCCTTCTCGCTGATCAGCTTGAGCGCCTGCGCGACGCCGGGCGTCTGCATGTATTCGATCCCCGCGTACAGGTCCTCGACGTTCTCCCGGACCATCACGAGGTCGATGCCCCGGCCGCTGTACGGGGTCGTGACCCCGGGCATCTCGCGCACCGGCCGGACGTTGGCGTAGGTCTCGAACAGCTTGCGGAGCGTGACGTTCGCCGACTTCTCCCCGAAGCCCACGGGTGTCTCGAGCGGTCCCTTGAGCGCGACGCGCGTCCGCGAGATCGACGCGATCGTCTCGGGCGGCACGCCCGACGGCAGACCCTTCTTGAAGACCTCGGCGCCGGCCTCGCACTCCTCCCAGGTGATCTGCACGCCGGCGGCCTCGATGATGCGACGCGCGGCATCCACGCATTCGGGCCCGATCCCGTCGCCGGGGATCAGCGTGACGACGGTCGGATCGGATGGCGTCGCGGTCACGTGAGCTCCTTGGTCGACGTGGGCGGTCATCCTAGCGACCGGGCCCGCGCCGCGACCTGGAGGAGGACGGGACAGAGGTCCCTCCCGAACGAGGGACGCTTGGTACCCTCGGGCCGCCCATGCGTCCGAGCCCTCCCCGCCCAGCCCCGATCCTGATCACGTTCGCGCTGGCCGCGATGCTCGCGGCCGCGTGCACCTCGGCCTCCGGTCAGACCGGCCCGACGCCGAATGACACCGCCGGGCCCTCCGGATCGCCCTCGCCGGGCCCCAACCTGACGAAGCTCGAGCAGGCCAAGGAACACCTCAAGCACCTCGTGTTCATCGTCCAGGAGAACCGCTCGTTCGATCACTACTTCGGGACGTTCCCCGGCGCCGAAGGTATCCCGATGCGCAACGGCAAGCCGACGGTGTGCGTGCCCGACCCGATCGCCGGACGATGCGTCCGGCCGTATCACACCACCGAGCAGCTGCAGGAAGGGGGTCCGCACGGCCAGCGTCATTCGGAGCTCGACGTCGACGGCGGCAAGATGGACGGGTTCGTCCGGACGGTGATCGACAGCCCCCTGTACTGCGCGGATCACCGATCGGATCCGAAGTGCGACGGGTACCTCGGGCCGCAGGGTCAGCCGGACGTCATGAGCTACCACACGGCCAAGGAGATCCCGAACTACTGGCGGTACGCCAAGGAGTTCGTCCTGCAGGACCACATGTTCGCGCCCGCCGATTCGTGGACGTTGCCGGCGCACCTGTTCCTGGTGTCGGCGTGGGCAGCCCATTGCGCGAACCCTCGGGACCCGATGTCCTGCTCGTCGAACCTCTACCTGAACGATGAGTTCCTGACGATGCGCGCGCACGAGGACGTCCCGCTCTGGGCGTGGACGGACATCACGTATCTGCTGCACGAGCAGGGCGTCTCGTGGGGGTACTACGTCGGCGACGACACGTGCTTCTTCGACCCGTGCCCCGGTCACGGCCGCGAGAACACGGTCTCCCAGCAGAATCCGCTCCCGTGGTTCACGACGATCCGCGAGACGGGCCAGATGGACCGGATCCAGACGCACACCCAGTTCTACCGGCAGGCCGCGAACGGGAACCTGCCGTCGGTCTCGTGGGTCATGCCGTACAACGGGGTGGGGGAGCATCCCGCCTCGGGCGCGCCGATCTGGAAGGGTCAGCGCCACGTCACCAACGTCGTGAACGCGCTGATGCAGGGTCCCGACTGGGACCAGACCGCGATCTTCCTGACATGGGACGACTGGGGCGGCTTCTACGATCACGTCGAGCCCCCGAGGGTCGACCTGAACGGATACGGGATCCGCGTCCCGGGACTGGTGATCAGCCCCTGGGCTCGTGCGGGCCTGATCGACTCGCAGACGCTGTCGTTCGACGCGTACCTCAAGCTGATCGAGGATCTGTTCCTGCAGAAGGAGCGGCTCAACCCGGCGACGATGAGCCGCCCGGACTCGCGACCCACGGTCCGCGAGAAGGTCGCGATCCTCGGCAACCTGCTGAAGGACTTCGACTTCACCCAGGATCCGATCCCGCCCCTGATCCTGGATCCGAATCCCAGCGGGACGTGACGCTCTCACTCGGACGGATCGAACGCCGGCGCTTCTAGCTGTTCCCTGGTAGCGATCCGCGGTAGCTGGCCCGCCTGGATTCGAACCAGGACTAACTGATCCAGAGTCAGCCGGGCTACCGTTACCCCACGGGCCATGGTGTGACCTGCGGATATGTTACTATCCGCCATGGCACAGCGCTCGAACTCTCGATAACAGAGCGGAGCACCATGGGATCGGTCACGGCGGCAAGGGTAGCAGCGCCCGCGATGCTCGACGTCATCCCCTCCTTCGAACGGCACCTCCGTGCCGAGAACAAGAGCCCGCGCACGATCCAGTCCTACACCGAGGCTGTCCGCAGGCTGCACGACTTCTGTTCGGCGAACGGGATGCCGCTTGAGGTGAAGTCCATCACCTCGGAGCACATCGAGTCCTTCCTCGCCGACCAGCTGGCACGGCTGCGACCCGCTAGCGCCCGGGCACGATTCGCCTCGTTGCGTCAGTTCTTCGCATGGCTCGCCAGCCGAGACGAGCGCGAGATCGAGCGCTCACCGATGGAGTCTTTGAAACCACCGAAGGTGCCACCTGTCCCTGTCCCGGTCCTGTCGCTCGAGCACCTGAAGGCGTTACTCCGGACGGTGGAACGCGAGGGTGGGTTCTACGGCCGTCGTGACGCCGCGATCACCCGAGCCTTCATCGACACCGGCTGCCGGTTGAGCGAGCTCTCCGGTCTCCGCGTCGGCGACGTCGACCTGGACCTGGGGACCATGACGTTCGTCGGTAAAGGTGGGGGCGAACGGCGGAACCCGATCGGGACCAAGACGATCCGCTCGGTCGATAGGTACTTGAGGATCCGCGCGGCCCACCGCGACGCCGACTCCGAAGCCTTGTGGCTCGGGAGGTCGGGGCCGATGACGTCCTACGGAATCGCCGAAGCCGTCAAGCGGCGCGGCCGAGAGGCTGGCATCGGGGATATCCACGTCCATCAGCTCCGTCACTCCGCCGCTCACTATCTGCGCCTGGCCGGCGCCGACGACGACGCCGTGCTCCGGCTGATGGGTTGGAAGGATCGGTCGATGCTGCACCGCTACGGCGCGTCCGCTGCCGACGAACGTGCCCGCGAGGTTCACAAGCGGCTGAGTCCGGGGGACCGGCTGTGAGCAACCGGCTCGTGCTCCTTTGCGGGATCTCGAAGGGGAACAGCCGTCCGTGCCGGCGGAAGCTCACGACTGTCGGCTACAGGGACGGCAGGATCTTCTCGGCCGAGCCTTTCGTCGGTCCGTTGGTAGGACCTGTGGTCGAAGAGAACGGGACTAGCTGGTGGGGCGGTGTCTGCCAGAAGCATCGGTGCTCGGTCTTCGTGCGCCATGTTGAAGTCGTTGCGGCGTTCGAGGCGGGTCAGATTGGGCTCGAGGCATCGAAACGCGTGCCGATCTTCCGCAGCGCTTGACATCGCCGAAGCGCCGCGTAGATAGTGCTGCATCTAACCGCTGACTGACCCACGGGCTTACGTCCGGAACCGAGCGGCCTCGGGTACCCGCGATTCACCTGGGAGGTGAGTCGTGACACCCGAGGAGATGTCCCTCCGAGGCAGGATCGGCGCTCACGCCGTCCACGCGAAGTACGACGGCCGCGAGATCACCGCGAACGCACGCGCGACCTGGCTCGCCAGCTTCGTCAAGAAGGTCGACCAGAAGACACCCGGGCTCCCTGACCCCGAACGGTTGCGTCGCGCCGAGCATCTGCTGAGGGCGCACATGGGCCGGTTGGCCCTGAAGAGCGCGAAGGCTCGCCGGAAGGCGGCGCCGCCATGAAACCCTTCGAAGAAGAAGGGGGGCGTTGGCGAAGCCCGTCCGCCGAGGGTCGCGAATTGAGCGCCGAGCTTTCACCAGAAGCCCCCGCGGCCGTACTCGATCGCGTTCGCGAGTACCGAAGGGCTGCCCGCAAAATCGTCGGGGCCGACTGGGTCGACGTGGCGCGGCGATGCGCTGGTCTGCTCGAGCTGGCGGACGCGGTGCGGTCGGAGCCTGATCTCATCGTCCGTCATTGGGCTGAGGGCGCGATCTGGGAGGAGTCGAAGGCCTTTCTCGGGATGGCTGATGAGGAACAGCCGCTCCCGCCCGAGTCGTACGAACACCGGCAGCGGCGTCTACGGCTGATGGGTGAGGACCGGTGTGGCCGATGCCATTCGGTGATCGCATCGGAAGCCGAGCTCGCGAGGTGGGCCAGGCTCCGCCGAGACGCAGCCGATCGACGCCGCGTGTGCGAGGAGGCCATCAAGTGAGCGCCGAGCCGATGGCCGTCGCTGAACGGTTCGCCGGCCTGGGGCGCGTGCTCGACGACGTCTGCAGATTCGTGCGTCGGTACGTGATCCTGAGCGACGACGCAGCCACGATCGTGACGGTCTGGGTGGCGCATGTGTTTGCATTCAGAGCGTTCGAGTTCACGCCGTACCTCGTGGTCACTTCTGCCACGAAGCGATCGGGGAAGAGTCGCCTCCTCGAAGTGCTCGAGGTCGTCCTCGAGCCGAAGCGCTCCGTATCGACGGCAAACATCTCCGCCGCGAGCCTGTTCCGGCTGATTGATGCGAACCCTGGGGTTGCCGTGCTCTTCGACGAGATCGACCGGATCCCGAAGGACAAGGCCGAGGATCTCTGGGGCCTGATCAACTCAGGCTGGCGCCTCGGCGGGAAAGCTCACCGGCAGTCCGGCGTGAAGATGGAGACGCTCACAGCGTTCTCCACGTTCTCGCCGAAGCTTCTGTGCGGCATCGGACGACCCGTGCCAGATACCGTGGACGATCGCGGACTCAAGATCCGGATGGAGCGACGGCTTCCCTCCGAAAGCGTCGAACGCCTCCGCCTGCGGAGGGCTGCTGAGGAGGTAGCTCCGATCCGCGAGGCGCTGGCCACGTGGGCTGGCGATGGAACGATTGAACGGCTCTCCCACGCAGAGCCAACCTTCCCCGCCTCGATGACCAACGACCGGCTTATGGACGTGGCCGAGCCGCTGTTCGCGATCGCCGACGAAGCTGGCGGGGAGTGGCCCAGCCGCGTTCGGCGTGCCGTGTTCGACCTCGAGGAGGCGGCCGGGCACGTGGCTGAGGAGGAGCTCGGCGTTCTCGCCCTGCGACACGTCCTCGATGCATTCAGGACCAAGCGGGTCACCAAGCTGTTCACCGATGACCTACTCGCTTACATGGTGACATTGGACGACGGACCATGGGCCGAGTGGTGGGGAGACAGGGTCGCCTCCGGTCAGACAGTTGGGCCGGCCCGACGGCTCCGCAAGCTGCTCGATCGGTTCGAAAAGGTCGAGCCGACCCAGGTGCGCCTCGGCGAGGTGACGAGGAAGGGCTACCACCTCGAGCCGGTCCAGGCTGCGGGCTCGCGGTACCTATCCGAAACGTCCGAAACTAGCGAAACGCCCCTGGCCAGGCCTGTTTCGGATGTTTCCCCTGTTTCGGATACCCAAGGTGAGCGAGCACGAGAGCCAGGCTGGGTTCGCTTGCAGCGCGAGGCCGGCGAGGACCCCGAGCAGGACGAGGCAGCAGCCCTCGCTCGCCTGAAGACCGAGCTCGGCGCGACGGAGATCTCGAGGTCCCCGGCATGACCCCTTCCGTCGCGTTCAACGCTTCGGTCGCGCCCGTCGAGAGGAGTGCGGCGGGGGTACCGGCGACCCGAGGGGGAGTAGGGGCTTCCCCCTCGACCGCGCGCGCCCGGAGACCCTCTGGGAAGTCCATCGGACTGTGTACGGGTCTGGATTCCTACGCTTGGGAGGTGGATATGGCAGGTAAGGGGCCGGCGCCGAAGCTGCCCGATCAGCGACGTCGCCGCAACGCAACCCCCGGGTTCAAACGCTTGTCCCACGAAGGGCGCTTCGGGGATCCGCCTGCATCGCCGCTGACTACGCCCAGCGCCGCCGAACTCAACCAGTGGCGCGAGTTGTGGTCACTTCCCCAAGCGGTCGAGTGGGAGCGGATACGTTGCGAGCCCATGGTGGCCCTGTACGTCCGGGTCTTCGTGTCCGTTACCACCGAACTCGACCCGAAGATGTTGAACGAACTCCGCCAGCTGGACGCGAAGATCGGCCTGTCCCCGCGTTCCATGCTCGACCTCAGGTGGGAGATCGACGAAGCCATCGTCGAGACCGAGCCCGGAACGGAGTCGAACGGGCATCGCGTCTTCGTGCCGGACGGCCTGCATCACCCATCGGCGCCGAATGGCGTACCGACGCCGCCTTACGTGCGTCCAAAATAGTTCCCTAGCGCGGCCGAACGCCGAGGACGAGATCTGTACGGCCAGCGGCTCCGTCTGGGCGGGATTCCGGTCGGCTAGACCGCCGGGCTCGCCGTGGCGCGCGGACTAGCTGCAGGCAGCAGGCGCTAGCCGAGGACCGGAGTCGCTCCCGGCCTAGGCCGTGAAGGATGGACACCGAGCTTCAGCGGATCAGCGTCCGCGCTCTTGCTCCTCCACCTTGCGGCGCTCTCGGGCCTCGCGTTGCATCTCCTCGACAATCTGGTCACCGGCGGCGAGCGTCGCCTCCGCTTCCAGGATCTGGGAGATGTACAACCGGATGCCCCGTCGGGCGACCCATGCCAGGGGGCGCTCCATGTCGTCTGCGATCGCCTGAAGTGCGCGTAGATCCCGAGGGCTGAGCTGGACCATCAGCCGCTCCGTAAGCCTTTCCTCCTGGTCTGACATGAGGTGAGCCTACCGCCTTTGTACTGCTTCCACAACCCTGGTAGTCTCTCTGTTGTGCAACGCTACAGAGCGCAGCGAGTAGAGGGAGAGAGAACAAAGCGCGTGATCTGGGTGGCCCTGGTGGCCGCCATCGCCGCGGTCGCGACTGCCGCACCGGCCCTGGCGGTGACGCCGCAGGACTGGACGACCAGGTACGAGAACAACAAGATCAGATGGTCCGACCGCACTACCTGCACGCTGATCGATGCCTCGGGTGCGTGCGCGTTGGATTCGACGATCTCCGTCGAATGGAAGATCAAGAACAGAACCCAATACCGCCTCGAAGCCGCCTGTGCCGCCGGTGTGACGGCTGGCGACAGGATATGGCAGGCCGAGTGGGTGCTCCGACTGAAACCGAAGACAACCAAGACGCGGGTCGTGCAGACGGGCTTTCGGTGGGCACCGGAGATCGACTGGGTGTGGGGAGACTTCCGCTGCGTCTTCGAGCGCTTGTCGTGAGGCGAGGAGCGGCATGAGGATCGAGCACGGACAGAAGGTGCGTCAGTACGACGTCGATCGTGTTTGCCGTGTACTCGGTTGTGCCGTTCAACTCTCCCGATACAACCCGGAGGAGTACTGCGGGGTCCACGCGCAGCAGAGATTCGAGACGCTGCCGCGCAGGCGGGGCGCTCGCGGTAGGAACTAGCGTTCGCGGTCGGCTTCCGCGCAACATCCCGACGAGCACCGCTCGCAACACACGGTCCTCCTCGCAGTCGATCAGCAACTCGGCGAAGGTGCGGCTCTGCGGGTAGCTCCAGAACTCCTTGATTCGCTCGGCACGCTCGAAATCGGGAAGCATCAGGACGTGGAGAAGCTCCGCGCCGGGAGCCAAGGACCGAACAGACGATTCGAGAGGCTTAGAGTTAAGGTCCTGCCGGGCCATGTCACCGGTATGGAGCAAACTTGCGTACCACCTCGGACGACGTCCTGCTCGCCAAGTGTCCGGCCTCTTCATGGATGCTGGACTGCGCCCCTATCGGCCGCTTCACGTGGAGTCAACTGAGAGCTGGTCGTCGGCCTACGGAGGAGGTGGGCGCGACTATTCCGGACCTGCTGAAGCTGCTCGGTACGGCATCCTCGCCGCCTACCTGAGGCTCGTTGAGGAGTCCCCCTCGATCCTCGATTTCGGTTGCGGAACAGGGCTCGTGTTGGAGCGCATCCAGGGGATTCCGTTTCGCGACTACGTGGGGATCGACTCCTCACCCGTCGCGATCGAGCTGGCCCGGGAAAGGGTGCCCGGGGTGGGTACGTTCGTTGTGGGTGAGGACGTGCCGCCAACCGCCGGTCCGTTCGATGTAATCATCTGCAACGAGGTCTTGTACTACCTGTCCGACCCTGGTGCCGTGTTGGACCGGTTCAGAACGGTCCTCCGCCCCGGTGGGAGCCTCCTGACGTCGATCTTGCGCCATCCCGGAGACCTGAGCCTCCATCGGATGATTGATGCTCGCTTCCAACGCGTGTACGGGGTCGAGGTCCGGAATCTCATCAGGAGGGGTACGGGACGTTGGCCTCACACACGGTACCGGCGTCGCGTGGCTTGGCACCGGTTGCCAAGGAACTCTTCATAGCTCCGCTAGGCAGCACATCCCGCCTCGGATTGGTCTGCCCATCTCTCTGCACCGGTAGGTCGCTAGGAAGGACCCGAGCGGTCGCCCTCTCGCAGCATTCCGACCAGCACCGCCCTCAGCGTCCGGTCCTCCTCGCAGTCGATCAGCAGCTCGAAGGTCCGACGCAATGGTCACCCGGAGGATGAGGCAGGCTCCTCCTCAACCCCGTGAGCTTCATTGAGGTGCTTCACGAGGTCTTCTTGCAGGGCGAAGGACTGGTCACAGAAGTGGCACTTGCGGACCGGGTTCGCCCATCTCCATCTCGTGTTCGCTCATCCTCGGTCTCCTCCGTGTTCGCTCTTTCGCCGGAGTGCTGCCACGCAACGCCGCCCTCCCAACTCGTCTCCCTTGTTGGGTAGGCCTTACCCAGGCTCCAGAGAGGCACACCACCAGTGAGGTCGGCGGTCCCGTGCGGCGCTCGCTCGCGGATGAGTCCTAGGAAGGACCCGAGCGGTCGATCTCCCGCAGCATCCCGACGAGCACCGCTCTCAGCGTCCGATCCTCCTCGCAGTCAGGCGCTAGACCGCCGGGTCGGCGTGCTGCGCGGGCTCCGGGTGCGCTCGCGTTGCACCAGGAACGTCTGGACGATTCGGCCTATCAGCCGCTACTCGACGATTGTCGCCTCGCCCGTCATCTGCGGATGGATGGTGCACACGAATTCGTACGTACCCGGCTCCACCGCACCAGAGATCGGCTCGGGACCGTTGAAGATCTCACCGGGGGCGATGGGGATGTTGATCTGGGTGCCGACCATCGTGAACGTGTGGCCGACATCGTCCTCATTCACGACCGAGATGCCTTGGGAAGCGGTCGCCTTGAAGCAAGCCGGGTAGAAGGCGAGTCTCGCGATTGTGATCGTGAAGCCTGGCTCCTCGCTGGTCAGATTGGCGCAATCCTCCGATGATCCGCCGTCATCCCCGCACGCGGGAAGCAGAGCCGCAACCGCCATGAGCACCACCAGAGCCTTCCGCATATCAACTCCAAGCCCTCGCCTAGGACGAACGTTCCGACTCCCGCAGCATGCCTACGAGCACCGCCCGCAGCGTCCGGTCCTGCTCGCAGTCGATCAGGAGTTCGGCGAAGGTGCGGCTCGCGGTCAGGTCGCGGAGGCGTGCCGTGAGCAACTCCAGCCCAGCTCCTTGTCAGGGTTTCGCACGGGCTAGTCGGGGGCTTATGGTGGCGAGGGTGGTCGGATGATCGCTGCCATCAGCATCGGGATCATCATCATCGTCGCCGTAATAGTCGCTGCGCTCGCGATCACGTACTTCATCCTGAAAGGATCGCCTCGGTAGCCGCAAGCACTAGGGCCTCGCGTCGCTCCACGCGGATGCCTAGGGGTTGGCGGTGGTCGTGCCAGCGTCGCCAGGCGACTAGCTCATTCGCACCCTGAGGACACCGGCTCGAGTCAGTCCTTCGGCTAGCGCCAGGACTTCTCTGAGCGCCAGACCTTCGCCCACGCCGCGACCTCGCGCCGATCCCATAACCGACCCTGTCCCTCGCGTCCGACGAAGGGGGAAGCCAGACTCGTCGCTAGGAGTTCAGCACCACCGCCCGACCGCCGATCGAACGCCGGGGACGAAGCAAGCGCGAAGGGGTTGACTGTCCTCGGCGAAGCGGAGCACGGTGTGGCGGATCGGGTTCGAGACTGTTGGCTCGCCGTGCGGCGCGGGCTCCGGTGAGACCAACGTCCAGCTAGTCGCCTCAGAGGATCCTTCCGACAGCCCCAAGCAGCCCGGCCATCATCGACCACCCGACGTAGGCGAGCAGGCATATCCACACGAACGCCAGGATGAAGGCGGCCGGAGCGAGGAGGACCATTCCGGCCTCACCCAGGTTGTACGCAAGCTTGCTCATCAGAAGAGACATACCCGCCGATCTTCGGCGGAAACGCGCTAGCCAAGCGTAACGACTGCAGTGGCAGTTGCTCAGCGCGAGAGCGCAAACAGCAGCACCAGGAATCCTGCACAGACCGCCAGTGCTCCGATCAGCGTGGCTGTTCGCTCTCGTTTGCGACTGACCTCGTTCTGCGGGCCTCGGAGGAACCCCAACGCCCCGGCAGCGATGAACCCTGCGCCTACCGCGCCGAAGGCTGCGCCGATCTGCGTGAGCTGCGTGGAAGTCGCGGCCAGCACGAATCGATCACCCCTAGGTCCACCACACTAGTGACGCGACATGACGGTTGGGAACCCAATTCCAGGCTCACCGTTGCGGCGCGAGATATAGGGGCCGACTAGCTGAGGCCGATGGGCGAGACTTCAGGCACGTCCACGTCCCCGGTGAAAGCCGGTGAGGGTTCGGGGACGGGATGCTTCGGTGCTGGGTCGGTCATCGTCAGGAACCCCACCAGGAACGCTGCGACGATGATGACCGCGTAGACGATGCGTCTGCGCGGCGTCATCGACGTGCAGGGGCATGGTCCACCCCGACATGGTCAAGCCTCAAGCCCGCCGTTACAAGTGCTAGACGCCGGCTCGCCGTGCGGCGCGGGGCTCCCGGTGGCTCGTTGGACGGCCGTGATGATAGGACCTAGTGTTCGGGCATCCGATGTTGGGCCTGTCTCGGGCACTCATGGCGCTATCACTTGCTCTGATACTCCCCGCCACACACGCGCAGGCCACACCCACGTCGTGCCTCGGAAGGCCGGCGACAATCGTCGGCACGCCAGGAGATGACGACCTGAGGGGGACCCTCGGACTCGACATCATCGTAGGACTCGGGGGCAACGACAGGATCCACGGGTCAGGAGGCCATGATTGGATCTGCGGGGGTAAGGGCACCGACCGGCTTAGTGGGGGCGGCGCGTGGGATCTCATCAGTGGGGGTGCTCTCGCCGATTACATCGCCGAGGAGGCAGGCTCCGACCAACTCTCCGGAGATTCGGGGGACGATGTCATTCATGGTGGTGCCGGTGGCGATTCGATTTTCGGCGGCAAAGGTGATGACGAGGTGATAGGGGGCCGCGGGTACGACTTCGTGAGTGGGGACGACGGGAATGACCGGCTAAGCGGCGGCGCCCGCGACGACGAGTTGGCGGGGGGCGCGGGAGACGATGCGGTCGATGGTGGTGATGGGAAGGGAGACACCCTCTCGTTCTACGATGACCCAGATCCCGTGGTCGTCGACCTCATCGCAGGGACGGCGACGGGCGAAGGCACAGACAGTCTGACGGCAATCGAGGACGTGTTCGGTTCGAACGCTGATGACGTGATTTCCGGAGACAGCAGCGACAACTCCCTCAGCGGCGGCTTCTCCGGGAACGACAGGTTGGACGGGCGCGAGGGCGATGACGGGCTCAGCGGTCAGGCAGGTGATGACGATCTGGTCGGCGGTGAAGGAGACGACAATCTGTCCGGGTCGGAAGGGAACGACTCTCTTGATGGTGGAAACGGAGCAGACTTCCTGAACGGAGGCCCCGGCACGGACACGTGCGCGAACGGCGAGAACAACTCCGAATGTGAAGGCTGATCGAGCGTTCTACCGCCGGCTCGCCGTGCGGCGCGGGCTCCCGGTGCACCTAGCGAAGCCTCGTCAGTGGCGAGCTGCACCTCGGGTGGCTGGCAGACGTGATGTCCAACCTTACCCCTGCTTCTCCACGTTGGTTCCCTAGAACAGATCCCGGACCAACCGGACGAGCAATGCCCCGATCGTCAGGATTAGTGCGACGCCGCCTGCACCGATCACGATACCGATGGCAAGGACCACGACGTCGCCGAGGATGATCCCGAGGGCAACGACAACAGCACCCAACGCCGGGAACGTGTCAAGGCCCGAGAAGGGGGGTGCGAACGCTGCAGCGGCCGCCAGGATGATGACGATGAGTCCGAGCAGCCGTAGGAACCACCGTCGCTCGAACAGTTGAGCCCAGCGGGGTCGCGAGAATCGCTCGAACCATCGGATACGCCGCACCATGAATGGGATGGCCTTGCCGGTCGTGCTGTCACCGAGCTCGCGGTTCCGCCACTTCGCGGGGAGCCAGATCGTCCTTGCGCCGAGCACCATCTCCGCACCTAGCAGCGCGGTGATGGCCTCGAACACGTGGGTAATCCCGCCGGTGGGTAGGGGCAACGCAGGCAGGAACATCAAGAGCAGGATCGTGACGGCGAAGCTCCTTTCCCCGAACAGATCGCCCAAGCGGCCGAGGGTCTTGGGCGTGTCGGACCTGAGCCAGTGCTCAAGCTCGGCGCTGAAGGGCTGTTCGGCCATGACGAGATCGGGGTCTGCTGCGGCAGGGTGCACAGCGAGCAGGTGCCCAGACATCGGCATTGGCAAACACGAGGTCGACGGTCCAGCGTCAGCCCAGCTCAGACGACACTCGCCTCAGCGCTTGTCCTCGCCTCACGTCAGCATCCCGACCGGCACAGCAGGAGCGTCCGGTCATCCCCGCAGCCGATCGCCGGCTCCCGTTCCCGACCGGCTCCCGGCTGCGCGTTGTCAAGACGACGAGGCCGCCATGCAGGACGGGGGTCGAATCGCCGGGCCTCAGCCCGTCCACGGCTCCCTTGCCGCTCTCGACGCCGTGGGTGGATATTGGGTGGGGCAGATCTTCAGGTTGAGCTCCGGCGAGGAACGAGGACGCGATTTCCCCAGGGCTCAGCCTCTTGGAGGCAACCGCTCCTGCAACCGCCGGCTCGCGGTGGAAAGCTCAACCGAAAGATTCGCGAAGGAGCCGAGGAAGGATGACGTCCAAGGGCAGACCGTCGACCGGCCGTCGGCTGCGCAGGTCGCTCGTCCCGGTCGTGGCGTCCGTCGTCCTGATCGTGGTCGTTGTCTTTGGGTGGGCATGGCTGTCGACCGATCGGTCCTCGATCGCACGGGCGATGATATGGATGGAGGCGGACGTCGGCGACCAGTACCGATTCCCATCCCGCCCGATCCCCGCGCGCGAGGAGCCGAGTCTGCTGCCCACCGACATGGCGATCGATCTCCCCGCTCCGGCAGGGGCACGCGGCGGTCTCGACGGATTCCTTCGCCGCACCGACACCACTGCATTCCTGGTCGTTCACGACGACCGTCTGGTCTATGAGCGCTACTACGGCGGTGCGGAACGGTCGACGCTGCAGACGTCGTTCTCGGTCGCGAAGTCGTTCTTGTCGACGCTCGTAGGGATCGCGATCGACGAAGGCTTGATCGGGAGCATCGACGACCCGGTGACCGACTACGTCCCCGAGGTCGCCGAACGGGACCCGCGGTTCCGACGCATCACGCTCCGCCACCTGCTCTCGATGTCCTCGGGACTCCGGTACGAGGAACAGGCGATCCCGATCCTGCCCTGGGGTGACGACGTCGACACGTACTACGGGACCGACCTCCGCGACCTCGCTTTGAGCGCGACCGAGGTCGAGGGACCTCCCGGGACTGAGTGGGTCTACAACAACTACAACCCGCTCCTGCTCGGGCTTGTCCTCGAGCGCGCGAGCGGGATGACGGTCTCCGACTTCATGGCCACCAGGCTGTGGCAGCCGCTCGGTGCCGAGTTCGACGCTACGTGGAGCCTCGACTCAGAGGCATCCGGGTTCGAGAAGCTAGAGAGCGGCCTCAACATCGCGCCGGTTGACTACGCGCGTTTCGGCCAGCTGTTCCTGCACGGGGGTGCGTGGAACGGTGAACGCATCCTGTCCGAGGACTGGGTCCGCTCAGCGACCGACGCCGAGGCCACGACCGACCCGGCGGGCTTCTATCAGCACTTCTGGTGGATCGACACCGAGCGCCCTGAACGCTTCTTCGCGCTAGGGAACTTCGGCCAGTACGTCTATGTAGCGCCCGACGCGGAGACCGTCATCGTCCGCAACGGCAGCGACTGGGGGATCGTCAACGACGAGTGGGTGGCGAGGTTCCGGAAGATAGCCGACGGGTTGGCGGGGACATCGTGATGGTCCCCGTTTCGAGAACGATGGGTCCGATCCGCACGGGCCGTCACTGCGAAGAGTCCCGGTTTCGCCGCGTAGGAGAGGTTGGGAACTGCTTGCCGGTGTAGAGCTTGAGATCTCGCGAGGCGAACCCCCGGCTGACGAGAGACGACTCCGCGGGTTGCGCCTCGTCGACGTCGGAGAGGATTACGGCTGACCGGCATCCCGAGGAAAGGGCGACTCGTTCGATGCCGGGATCGGAGCAGGATGCTGATCCGGCGCCTCGTCTTCGCGACCCGACGTGACGCGGTCGAAGATGTGCTCGGTGAAGATCAGGGCAGCGTTGCCCACCGAATCTCCCAAGCGGGCCGGGAGGTCGGCCTTGAATCGCAACGCTTCCAGCGTCTCGGCCATCCGCGTCCGCGCCGACGCGATGTCGGCGCGGATCTCGGCTACTCGGTCGATCGGAGGCGTTCGGCTTCGCGATGAATCCATGCCATGTCCTCTCGTGCGGTCTCGATCGTGGCTGTGGGCGCCAACGACCCCACCGCCCGCATCCTGGCTCGTCCAATGAGCACCATGACAACGGCGACCAGGACGAGCACCGTGCCGACGATGAGGGTGGCCGCCCACGGCGGGAGTACGATCGCGAGCCCCAACACCGCAGCCGCGACCAGCGTGCCCAAAGCGAGCAAGGCGACCACCGCCGCGCCGGCGAGGATCCCTCCGGCGAGCCCGAGGCGCGACCCTTTGTCCTTCACCTCCAGCTTCGCGAGCTCGGCCTCCCGCCTCAGCATCAGCCGGAGGTCGGCCAGCAGGGAGCGCAGGAGCTCGCTCGGTGATGCCTCGCGTAGATGCTCTCGATCGGTTGGGACGGATGCCATCGTCGTCTCCTGCCCTCGGTCGTGGCTTGCGTCTTTCCCGAGTCGGTCGTTCTTACACCAACACGTTTGGGCTCCCGACCTTCGGGAAGAAACCCGAGCCAGGCAACGGGAGCAACGGAGGCGACAGTGGCGGGCATCGAACGAACAGCATCACCTTCATCGGCACAACAGCTTCAGGACGCCGGCAAGGCGGTCGTCGGCGCCGCCGGGACGGTTGCCGTCGACCGTGTCCGAGCCGAGGTCGACCTGCGGTCAAGCCGTGTGGCGGTCGAGCTGAAGACCTTCGCCAACGCCTTCCGGGCGTCCGCTTCGAGCCTCCGTGAGCAGGGTCACGGCAGCGAGGCCGAGATGGTGGATCAGTTCGCCGGGCGGGCCGATCGACTGGCGGCACACCTCGCCACGGCGAGCACCGACGAGCTCCTGGAGAACGCGAAGCAGCTCTCCGGGGAGGCGGTGGCCTTCGCCCGTCGAGAACCTGCCCTCGTGGTGGCCGGCGCCTTCACGATCGGCCTGCTGATCCCGAAGGTCCTCGACGTGATCGCGACGAGACGGGACTCCGATCGGTCGCGACGCCAGTCAAGCACGGACGTCGCAGTGGTGACCGCTGGTCCGACCGATGCGAGAGAGATTGAAGCGACCGTGATCGTGACACCCGAGACGGAGGAGGACGCATGACGCCCGCAAAGGCAACGAATCGAACGAAGGGGACGGCACAGAATGGCCATGGCCCCATCTCGAGCGTGATGGGTAAGGCCGGTGACGCTGCATCGGTGGTGGGGTCCGGTGCCAAGAAGACGGGATCCGGGGCAAGGAAGGTCGTCGGCGCCGTCGCCAAGAACCCCTTGCTGGCCGCCACCGGCGCGGCAGTGCTGGGCGCGGCGATCGGCGGGACCGCTCTCGCTCGCGAACGCAGGCAGAAGAACAAGAAGTCGTCGAGCAAGAGGGCTCCGGCGAAGAAGTCGTCGAGCAAGAAGACCTCGGCCCGAAAGAGCGGCGCGAGGAAGTCGCCCGCACGTTCGTCGGCCAAGAAGCCATCAACCAGGAAGACGTCAACGAAAACGAGCGCGAAGAAATCCCCGGCCCGCAAGCGGACTTCGTCGTCAAAGCGCAGCGGCACCAAGCGATCAACAGCGACGCGCAAACGGACCGGCTCTCGCTCGAGCAGCTCTTAAGGCGCGGTTCTTGGGCATCTCAGTTCGGGCCGGCGTCAGCAGTCGCTCAGGAATTCGACCTGAGCGACCACCCGGGCCTCTTGGGCGAGGATAAGAGCATCGGAGACGGGAGGCAGCTTCGTCGCACCCATCTACCCGTCCAGAGTGACGGAGCGTCTAAGACTCAGGCTCGCCACGATGCCGGATAGGACTACTCGTTTGAGGCGCGTTCGTTTCAGGCCAATCGTCACGATGCTGTTCGTCCTGTCGGCGAGCTCGCTCGTCGTCTGTACGGACGAGGCAATCGACGAACCGCCACTCTCTGGACGGTCTCCAACGCCCGAAGCAACGGGGCTGACTCCGTCCGGCGAACCGTCTTGTCCGCGGGTCGTCGAGAGCACCGTGACGGGGACGGTCGCAGATCCCGCACTCGATGAGATCTCCGGCATGGTCGTGGGCCACCGGCTGGGCGGCGTCCTTTGGGTACAGGAGGACTCGGGCAACGAGACCGCGGTGTACGCGCTCAAGCCGACAGGCGAGGTCGTGGCGGAGGTTGCGGTGGATGGTGCGACGAACGTGGACTGGGAGGACCTCGCATGGGCGAAAGGACACCTTTGGATCGGCGACATCGGCGATAACAACCGGAAGCGTTCGAAGCTCCGCGTGTACTCGTTCCGCGAACCCGGCGATCGCGGTGTGACGAGTGTCGACGCGGCGATGGTGCGGCTTCGATATGAGGACGGTCCGCACGACGCCGAGGCGATGTTCGTCGATCCCCGCGACGAACGCCTGTACCTCATCGTGAAGGAACTCACCAGGGCAATGAGCGCCGTGTACAGCGTCTCGCTGCCCGAGGTGAGTCCGGGCGAGGTCGGCGTGCTCCGCGTGGTCGCCCATATCCCGCTATCAACCGTCACCTCGGCCAACCTCGGCCCCGCAGGGATCGCGGTCAGGAACTATGAGACCGCCCTCGTATTCCCTTGGTTGGACGACCAGACCGTCGTCTCGACGCTGGAAGGGATGCCGTGTCCAGCCTCGCTCGGGTCGAGCGAGGCCATCGCGCAGACGCCCGATGGCACAGCCCTGTACTCGATCAGAGAGGGCGTCGGAGCCTCCATCCGCTACGTGGAACTCTGACGCCCGTCGCCCGGTGGTTGATTTCGCGGGGAGGCCAGTTCAACAAGAACAGCAGAGTCCGCGCCAAGGAAATCGATCGAACGGGCCTACGCGGCGTCGGCTCGTGATTCCTGCTTAGGAACGAATCGCCAACACTTGCATGCATTGAACAGACACGGCCCATCCTCATCGTCATGTCCGGTCTTGTCACTATGGATGAACTCGGAATGGTGACATCGAGCGCACAACGTGATGAGCCTGGTGTTGGACGTGAAGGGCTTGAGTGTCCGCATGGCCGCGCTCCCTACGGAAGACGCCCACCTGCGAGGGGGCGAGGCGGGCGTCTCCCTGTTTCCGAGACTCTGGGTAGTACCCGCTCCCTGCCGCCCGAAACTGAGCTGCAAGGCTGCAACTCACCGCCGGCTCGCCGTGCGGCACGGGGCACCGGTGCCCGCTCAGCGACCGGTTTCCAGACTGAGGGATGGCGCTTCGGTTGGCGGGCCACTTGGAAGGCAGGGATTATCCGATCGGTGTGACCGATCAAGACAAATCGGCGGACCCACGTGCGAAGGTGGTTCTGAGGGAAATCAGCTACCCGAGCCCGACGCCGGCTCCGCGCCCCCGTGAGCCTCCTTCAAGTGCTTCGAGAGATCTTCTTGGAGGGCGAAGGACTGATTACAGATGTGACACCTACGGACCACTTCGCCCAGTTCCATCTCGCGCTCGCTCATCCTCGAACTCCTTGATGCCATGAAGCCGGGAGGGTGAAGATGCTTCCCCGCGGCGAAGAGCCGAGGTCTTCGCTTCTTCACCCTCCGAGCTGAGGACTACTAGCGACGAAATTCTTCCCCCACCCTGGGAGGCCAAAACCTCAGCGGTCTGCCTCCCCACGGGTTCAATTCGCCAAGTCCAGGATCCCTGATCGCAGGTTAGATATTGAGAGGGGAGATGGGTAATCAATGACCATGAAGAGCGTCGAACTCGTCCTACCAGCGGCGCCGACGGCCCCGGCCGAGGCGAGAGCCGTCATGGAAGCCATCGGATCCGACCTGCCAGATCCGGTCCTCGTTGACGCCAAGCTGTTGCTGACCGAGGTCGTGACAAACGCGATCAAACACGCCGGCCGCGGCATACAGGCCGTGATCATCCGCATCTTGAAGAACCACGTCTTCCGAGTGGAGGTCGTCGATCCCGGACCGATGTTCGATCCAGGCCCGCGACCTCTTCCCGCCGGGGCAGGCGGTCGGGGACTATTTCTTGTGAACGCCGTTGCCAAGGCCTGGGGTGTCGAGCCTGACGAGGCCGGTAAGAAAGTCTGGTTCGAGCTGCAGCTGGCGGCAGAAGGAGGGGGCGATGTCAGTTACTAGGCAGGACCCTTTCACGGTGCGAACCGATCAGACGGGAGCGTTGGTGCTCGGTGGCGAGCTAGACTTCGCGACGATCCAGGAGCTTCAGGACAAGATCGACGAAATCATGGTTCCAGGTCAGCCGATCGCTCTTGATTTGGCCGATCTCGCCTTCCTGGATAGCAGTGCTATGCATTGTTTGGTCCGGACCTTTGAGGCGACAGGCCGCCCCGTCGTCCTGCGAAATGCGTCTCGCGCCCTTCGCCGCATTCTGGGATACATGACGCAACAGCCAGAGGCGTGGGTTTTCGAAGGAGACTGAAGGACTTGGCGACCCGAGGGGTTGGCCTTCCGCAGCATCCCGACGAGCGCCGCCCGCAGCGTCCGGTCCTCCTCGCAGTCGATCAGCAGCTCGGTTCTAGACCGCCGGCTCGCGGTGCGGCGCGGGCTACCGGTGCGCCCAGTGACTACGTGCCACGCAGAGTCACATAGGCGAGTGCTTGTGCTCGTGTTTTTAGCCTAGAATCGTGGGCATCCAAATCTCATCGCGCGCTGGCCGCTTGACGCGATCCCCAACCGAGTAGCCGGTCCGGAAGCCAGCGAGGAGCACGATGAAACCGTACATACTCGACGACACCTCGGCACTGGAGTACAAGCGGCTCGACCTGATGTCCAAGATTCTTGACCCCTGGACCCGTGGTTACCTCACCACGTTGGGGGTCAGCAAGGGTTGGCAGTGCCTTGAGCTAGGTGGCGGTAACGGCAGCATCACGGAGTGGCTATCTGCCACAGTCGGCCCCGGGGGGGCCGTGACCGCAATCGACGTCAACCCGATCCTCTTGGAGCTGATCCCCGCTGAGAACCTATCCGTGCTGCAGATGGATGTGCGCACAGGCGATTTGCCAGCCAATTCCTACGATTTGGTGACCTGCCGCGCCCTGCTGCACCAGATCGCCGAAGACGCCCAGGCGGTGCTCATGCGCATGGCCACTGCCCTCAAGCCGGGCGGATGGCTCTTCATCCAAGAGCCGGACTTCCATCTCGCACCGACCACGGAGCCAGAGGTATGGGCGAGGACGTGGACGAGCCTAATCGAGTGGGGTGACAGCAACGGGGTCGACTGGCTCATCGGCCGAAAGCTGCCACGCATGATCGCTGATCTGGGTCTCGGGCATCCCCAAGCCAAGACCGACGTCCAAAGCATCCGGGGCCGGGACCGCGGGGCGCTGTACTTCCAGCTGTTCTTTGACGAGGTGCGCGACCGCGTAGTTGATGCCGGGAAGGTCGACGCGGAAACGATCAACGCTGCCTCAGCTTTGTTGGACGACTCGAACTACTGGACGCAGTGCTGGATGATGACTGCCGCGTGGGTGCGCAAGCCGCCAGCGTGACCGGTCGTCTGACCGTCGACCCGAAGCGGCCGACCTGAGCTACGCGAGCCTGTTCGTCGTTGGATATCGTTCAGGTCGAGGCAACTGGCGAAGGAGGTAGCCATGTCGGAAGAGTCGATGATGGCGCTCGTTCAGCAGGCGCTCGACCGCGATGGGATCCAGGATGAGGTGACCGCCGTCGGCGAGTTCTACCCGCGCGGACATACCGGGGGGCTGTTCGCCGGGATCATGATCGGCGGAGACATCGGCGAGGCGTTCGGCGGCGTCGGCCAGGCCGTCGGGGTGGCGGTCGGCTCACTCGCGGGGATGAAGGCCGCCGACACCGCGTCCGGTCTTCCCGGAAAGATGCTCGTTGGGGTTTCGGAGAAGGAGGTCTACGGCCTTCAGTCGAAGTCGAGGAACCAGGAGCCGACGGACGTCGTGTTCCGCATGCCGCGCGAGGGGACCGAGGTCAAGGTGCACAAGCGCGTGAACGTCCGCATCCTCGAATTGATCGAAGAGGTATCCGGCTCTCGCATCGAGCTCGAGGGCAACCGGGTGCCGATGACACACTCGAAGGACGTGATCGCTGCCCTCGTCCACTGACGGCGAGCCGTGCTATGAGGTTGGATGCATCGTGAGGGGGAAGCCCGCGAACCGGGAGCCCATCATGAATGGAGGCCCGCATGACCCAAAGCGCAGAAGAGGCGGCTCGCGAGAGCATCGAGTGCTACAACGCTGGTGACTTCGACCGCCTCCGCTCGCTTCTCGCCGACGACTTCTACGAGGAGGAGCTCGCGACGCAGCGCCGCCTCGAGGGGGCAGACGAGCGGGTCGAGTCAGCGCGGGCCTGGAAGCGATCGTTTCCGGACGAGCACGGCACGATCACCGGGATGTACCCGGGCGGGAAAACCGTGGCGATCGAGCTCACCTGGGAGGGCACGCAGACCGGTCCGATCGCGACGCCCGACGGCCAGGTGCTGCCCCCGTCGAACAAACGCATCTCGGTAAAGTCGGTCGAGGTGATCGAGGTCGAGGACGGGAAGCTGAAGGCGCTCCGCCACTATTTCGATTTGATGACGCTCCTCAAGCAGATCGGAGCGATGGACCATGCCGATGCGACCATAGCCAGCAGGCTGCATAACCCAAGCGGCGGCTAGAAGCGGCCCTCGTCTCCCGTTCGCGCGACCGGGGACCTCCATAACCCTTTCTCCTGGAGGTCCCCCGATTCCTTCGCGTGATGCCTTACGTCGTCACTCGGAAGCACACCGTGATCTGTCCAGAGTGACGTCGGCTCGCCACCTCAAGGCTCACACCACTCCCCATACAAACCCCTAGAGGTCGCACCTTCACGTCCGGCGCTCACTTGCCGGCTCGCCGTGCGGCGTGGGCTCCGGCGCGCTCCGTGACCGGCGCGACACTGCGGCTACTGCTCAACGCGCAAGCGCGACGAGCTGCACGAGGAACACCACACAGACCGCGAATGCTCCGATCAACGTGGTTATTCGCTCCCGCCTGCGAGCGCCCTCGTCCTGTGGGAATCGGAGGAACCCCAACGCGCCAGCGGCGATGAACGCTGCACCTATCGCGCCGAGGGCTGCGCAGATCTGCCCGAGCTGCGTGGAAGTCGCGGCCAGCACGAACCAATCACCCCTACGAGCACAACACTACTGACGCGACGATTGGGAACCCCTCAGCCCATTCCAGGGCTCGCCTCCAAGCTCCGACCTGGACGCCTCGTCCACCAGACTGCCGGCTCGCCGTGCGGCGCGGGCTCCCGGTGCGCCCAGTGCCCGGTCAGACGTCGAAGATGGCAGCCTCACAGCCGTTGCCGATGTGCTCGGCAATGCGGAAGGAGTCGATGACGACGACGTCCTCGCCTCCGCCGCAGACGTAGCTGTCCTCGCCTCGTCCGCCGATCAGGACGTCCTCACCGGGTCCGCCGACCAACCGATCATCCCCACCCCATCCGCGCAGGACATCGTTGCCTTCTCCTCCGTGGATGTGGTCAGACGCGGAGGTTCCGCGGATGCGGTCGGCGCTGGCCGTGCCGTCGATCTCGTTCCACCTACCGGCGAATGCCGGCGAGGCGAACAGGAGCGCGGCCAACAGGAGCGCGGCGACCACAACGGCGTACCTCACCTGACCATCGCCGATCGCGCAGCGCGGCCTTGGCGGACGCCCGCGCGACGGGCCGCTCGCATGTCTCTGACTCTGCTCCACCTGCTAACCACTTCCCACGTCGCGATTGCACGGCATCGAGGCCACGGGGAAGGACCCGGAACAGTACAGGTTCCCTGTGCCACCGCCCAAGGCCGACCTTCGCGAGGCCTTTGCGCGTTGCGGGGATTCGCTTGAGGGGTTATAGGGGTGGGCGAAACCGTAACGCATCTGGCTCCGGTGGCCTGGCCGCGACCTTCTCCCTCACGTTGGCCTTCACCAACCAACGGACTCTTGAAGGCGAGCCGCGAACGAGCTCCAACAAAGGGGTTCTGGCGGTCACTCATAATGACCATCTTGATAGATCCGTCGTGTCACATCGCCTTCAGGAGGGAGCCGTCGTACTGTCATGAGTAGTTCCAGCGGCGGTCGCAACTGTGATCGCCCGAGAAGGAGGCAGATGATGCCGGAAGATTCCTCGGTTCGTACAACACAGGTCTTGCTGGATGGTCTCGGGATGGGCGAGTCGCCGCGTTGGCACGACGGCCGCCTCTGGTTCTCCAACTGGGGCACCGATGAGCTGGTCGCGGTGGACCTCGAGGGGAACAGCGAGGTCGTGGGACCCGGCGGTGGGGGCAGCGGCTGGGCCGCCGACTGGCTCCCTGACGGACGAACGCTGATCACCGGAGCCGAGCTGACCCGCGTGGAGCCCGACGGGTCTCGCGTCCGGCACGCCGACCTGAGCCACATCTCGCCGCACGGCTGGAGCGAGATGACCGTCGACGGACGAGGCAACATCTACGTCAACTCGCTGAACTTCGATTTCGCCGACTTCGGTGAGGTCATGGCGAGCGGAGAGACGCCGGGGAAGATCGCGCTCGTCTCGCCCGACGACGACGCTCGCGAGGTCGCCAACGAGCTCGCCTTCCCGAACGGCATGGTCGTCACGCCGGACAACGCCACGCTGATCGTCGCCGAGTCCTTCGCTCGCCGGCTCACCGCGTTCGACATCGCCGCCGACGGCAGCCTGTCCAACCGACGCGTGTGGGCCGACGTCACGGGCGACGGGATCTGCCTCGACGCCGAGGGCGCTGTGTGGTGCAGCGACGTCGGACCCGACGAGGGCGGCGTCGTTCTCCGCGTCCGCGAGGGTGGCGATGTGCTCGATCGGATCGAACTCGACCGACCTTGCTACGCGTGCATGTTGGGCGGCGAGGACGGGAGGATGCTGTTCATGGTGATGGCGAAGTGGTTCGGTCCGGACCGGATCGACGAGCTCATCCAGGCCAAGACGGGTCAGATCCTGACGGCGAGCGTCGATGTGCCACACGCAGGCTGGCCGTAACGAGCGGTCAGAGGTCCGAGACCGGGGTCTATTCGCCGGCGGGCTGGAAGATCTCGACCGGGTTGCCGGAAAGGTGCCGTTTCGGAGGGCCCTATCTCCTAACCCGTCCTTCGCTTGAGGGGATAGGAAGGGGGCGGGCGGGGGCCGAAAGTGGTACAGGGCGGGCCTTCCTTCCGCCGTCATCGGGCGGCTCCGTCCCTGGTCGTCGCGTGAAGGTGGTCAGGCGATCCGTCGCCGGATCCAGTAGATGGTGGCGAGGACCAAACAGAGAGCGAGCGCGACGAAGATGGCCGTTTCGATGGCTTGGAAGGTCCAGAAGTGCCGGGCGGGGTGGATCGTGAGGATCTCGACGCAGTGCCCGGGGACTTGGGAGAGATGCTCATTGCAGCCGTCGGCAAGCTCGAGGTGGCGCCCTCGGATCCAGTCGCCGTGCAGGAGGTTCCATTGGACGCCGCCGACCCCTTGGGGGAGGTCCACCCTTTCGGTCTCGGTCGGTAGATAGTTCGGCCGCGCAGCCAGCATGACGACCAGCCGAGTGGCCAGGAACCCGACGATGGTGGTGGCCATCGCCGGCAGGAGCCGGCCGGTGACGGCGCCGGCGAAGAAGCCGAGCGCCAACGCGAAGATCGCGTAGCCGAACACGACGATGCCGTGGATGTCGAAGGTGCCGAAGTCGAACCGCTGTCCGGAGGTTTGGATGACTGGTGTGATCCACCAGGTGAGCATCACGGCGAAGATCGAGGTCATCACCAGCACCCCAACCGACACGAGGCCGCTTGGAGTGTTGTGAAACGTTGCCGTGACGACGCTATCTGTAAGTGCTGCCTGGCGGAGGAAATAGGCGGCGTCTCGAAGATTGGGCGTTCTTACGAGTACGGCGGCGGCCTTGGCCGATCGAGCGAGCAGGTCGTCGTGGAAGGGCGGCGCAACCGTCAAGTGGGCTGCCTCGCGTCTCCGTACGGCGTGTAAGTAGATGTACTTGCTTCGCTCCTTGCTTACGAGAGTGCTAGCCCCGAGCGGGACCAAGGCGGCACCCGTCATGACTGTCACTGCCTCCACGACAGGGAGTAGGTGCTGGTCGAACAGCTTTGAAGCAACACGGTAGGCGTCAGCCTCAATCGTCTCGGAGACGATGACCTCGCCTGATCGGAAGGGGACGACCGGGTGAAACCGGACCCCCTCGATTACCACGTCATCGCCAAGACTGACGCGGGATTGGATGAGGCGGCTGACCTCGTACCTCGGCAAGTCCTACGAGAGTCTCCTGGCCCAACTAACTCGACCGATAACGCTCAGGGACGACCAGCGATATCGCACCCGAGCACACCGTTCGCATGAGGATAGTCCAGAGTCAGCCGGGCTACCGTTACCCCACGGGCCAGTGGGGTTCCGATGCTATCAGGAGGCCTGGTCGTCCACGGGGAACGTGTCGAGCCCCGGCGGTAAATCGGTTCGGAACGATCGCACGATCCGCTCGAAGTCGGCGCGTTCGTCGTCCCAGCCGCCCGGGGGGAAGAGCGCGACGACGAGGTAGCCGGTGTCGCCGTCGCCGAGCGTCATCGCCGCGGCGACGCCCGAGGTGACCCCGCCGCCCTGGTCGATGTCCGCGACGATCAGTCGCGCGGGGTTGCCGTCCAGGCGCGCCGGGTCGTCGATCACGACATCCACGATCGGGTCCCCGGTGAGGAAGTACAGCTCCATCTGGTCGAGGGTGTCGAAGCCGCTCGCCGTCACCGCGAACGCCTGATAGATCGTCTGGTCCGGCTCGGCGCTCGCGACGTCGATGCCCCCCCCGATCGCCGATTCGGGAGAGGGGCTCGGTGCCGGCGGGCTGGACACCACGCCGGTCAGGAGACCGGGCCCGCTCTCGGCCGGCTGCGGCGGGGTCACGACGATGTCGTTGTCCGCCGGCAGGTTCAAGGCGAACAGTCCCTGCTCGTCGTAGTAGCGGGCGAACTCGCGCCCGGAGTCCCGCGCACATGCCGCGCATAGAAGGAGGACGATCAGGGAAACGAGTAGCGTCGGAGCCCTTCGCATGGGCAAGATGGTTGCACGCCAACGCGGCATTGACCAGCGGCCCGTCGAGTGCATACGGTGCCGGAGCCGATCCTGGGGGTGGCGACGTGAACAAGAACGGTCTGATCGCGGAGGTCGCGAAGCGCACGGGTGCGAGCAAGGCGGACGTCGGTCGGATGATCGATTCGTCCATGGACGTGATCCGGGAGTCGGTCTCGCGCGGGGAGCGGGTCTCCCTGGTCGGGTTCGGCACGTTCGAGCGCAAGCGCCGGAACAAGCGGATCGCGCGGAACCCGCGCAAGCCGATGACGCCGATCGTCGTGCCGGCGCGCGACCTGCCGTGGTTCACCGCGGGCAAGGAGTTCCGCGAGATGGTCGCGTCCAAGCGGCGGCGCGTCCCCGCCAAGCGCTGACATCTCGAAGCGCCGCCGCTCGCCGCGAGGAGCGCCGGCGCCGCCGGACTACATCGTCACGATCTGCAGGTTCCTCGCGACCTTGCGGCCGGCCTCGTCCACGAGGTCGAAGCGAACGCGCTGTCCGATCCGGAGCGTGCGCAGGCCCGAACCCTCGACCGAGACGGCGTCGATCGCCACCTCGGTGCGGTCGTCCATCAGCAGGTTGCCGCTGCGCTCCTCGACCTCGAAGTCCTTGATCGTCCCCTGTGGCATCGAACCCTCCGGAGCTACGCGCGCAGGCGCGCGCCGAGATCCATCTGCAGACAGACCTCGCGGGTCCGCCCTCGCCGGCCGTCGGCGAGCAGCGTGAGGATATCGTCCGGACGATCGACGTCGAACGACAGCTCGCGGCGTTCGACGACGGACACGGGCAGCCCCCGCGTCTCGGCGAGCTCCACGTGGCGTTGGAACGAGTCCGGTCCGAACCGCGCGGGGATCGCCCGCGGCGGGCGGCGCAGGAGCAGGCTGGTGCCCGACCCGTCCGCCGAACGCGCCAGGACCACCGCACCGAGCGTCCGGAGCGCCTCGTGCAGCGTGTCGACGGTCACGAGCGGGACGTCCGCCGGCAAGATCGCGAGCGCGTTCGCACCCTCCGCTTTCGCCTTGGCCTCGACCTGTCGGATCGCGTTCGCGAGCGGCGGCTTGGCCTCGGGGATCGGGCGGGCGCCGCGAGCCGCGGCGATCTCGAGCGCCACCTCATCGGGCGAGACCACCCAGGTCTCCCAGCCCGGCACCGAGAGCGCGGCGTCCAGGACGTCCTCGAGCATCGCCAGCGTGAGCGCACCGCGCTCGAGCCCCGTCAGAGCTGGGGACAGGCGCGTCTTCGCGCGCGAGAGCGACTTCACGGGCACGGCCACGACGCGCATGACCAGAGGCTAGTACCCCGGCGGCGTATCGAACGCGGCACCTGTCGACGGGGCCGCGGGGCGACGCGGTAGCATCGCCGCCCCGAAGGAGGCGTGTCGTGGAACCGTGGTACCGAGCCGCCGAGCTCGCACTGGTCCCGCCCCTCCAGCTCTGGTTCAACTGGCGGTTGGAGGGGCTGGAGAGGGTTCCCGCGGAGGGGGCCCGATCATCGTCGCGGGCAACCACCTGTCCTACCTCGACCCGCTCGCGCACGGACTCTTCGTCGTGAGGGCCGGCCGGCGCCCGCGGTTCCTCGCCAAGCAGGAGCTGTTCGACACGGCGTTCGTCGGCACGGTGCTCCGCGGGGCGAACCAGATCTCGGTCCAGCGGGGGACCGGCGACCGGTCGCCGCTGGACGACGCGGCCCACGCGGTCGAGCAGGGCGAGGTGGTCGTGATCTACCCGGAGGGGACGACCACGACCACGAACGAGGACTTCTCGCCGGGCCGCGGCAAGACCGGAGCCGTCCGGCTCTCGATCGCCACGGGCATCCCGATCCTCCCGGTGGCCACCTGGGGTGGCCAGTTCGTGTGGCGCAAGTCGGGGCGCCAGAGCCTCGCGTTCGCGCGGCCGATCTGGGTGGCCGCCGGCGAGCCGTTCGATCCCAACGAGCGGCTGGAGGGCGAGCCCGACGGCCGGGCGCTCCGCGCCCTCACGGACGGCCTGATGGGGGAGCTCGACACGCTCGTGGACGACCTGCGCGATCGATATCCGGCTCGCTGGACCCCGGGGTAGGCTGGGGCCGTGCCGCGGGACCACGATCCGGACGAGCGCGATCGGGGGTTCGCCACGCGTGCGATCCACGGCCAGGCGCTGCCGCCCGTGGAGCAGGACACGCCCAGCGTGCCGATCTACCAGACCTCGACCTTCCGCTTCGACACCTCCGACGGGTTCGCCGAGACGATCAACTTCCGCCGACCCGGCTACACGTACACGCGCGGGTACGGCAACCCGACGCTCCTCGCGTTCGAACGCGTGATGGCCGAGCTCGAGGGGACCGAGTCGGCGCTCTCGTTCGCGTCGGGGATGGCGGCGATCCACACGGTCGCCACGACCCTGGCCGCGAACGGCGACACGATCGTGGCGAGCGACGAGCTGTACGGCGGCACCTACTCGCTGTTCGCGCACGTGCTGCCGCGCTACGGGATCGACGTGCGGTTCGTGGATCCGCACGATCCGAACGCGGTCCGGGCCGCGCTGCCGGGCGCCGCGATGCTCTACGTCGAGACGATCGCGAACCCGAACGTGACCGTGTCCGACCTGGAGGAGCTCGGCGCGCTCGCGTCGGCCGCCGGCGTCCCGAGCGCGGTCGACAACACGTTCGCGTCGCCGTACCTGTGCACGCCGGCCTCGTTCGGCTTCGACTACGTCCTGCACTCGGCGACCAAGTACATCGGCGGCCACAACGACCTGATCGGCGGCATCGTCTGCACGTCCGAGGAGCGGATGGCCGCGCTCCGCTCCACGGTGATCGAGACCGGGGGGACGCTGGCCCCGCTGGAGGCGTGGCTGTCGATGCGGGGGCTCTCGACGCTGCAGGTCCGGATGGACCGCCACGGGACCTCGGCGCTCGAGCTCACCGCATGGCTCCAGCGCCACCCGAAGATCGAGGCGGTGCACTACCCGGGGCTCCCGTCCCATCCGCAGCACGAGGTCGCGCGGCGGTTGCTCCCTCGGGGGTTCGGCGGGATGGCGGCGTTCGAGGTCGTGGGCGGCGTCGAGGCCGGGCAGCGCTTCTGCGACGCGCTCGAGCTGATCTGGGTGGCCGCGAGCCTCGGCGGGATCCACACGCTGGTATGCCACGCCGCATCGACGACCCACCGCCAGCTCGACGCCGACGCCCGCCGTGCGGCCGGGATCGCCGACGGCCTGATCCGGCTGAGCGTCGGGCTCGAGGACGCCGAGGACCTGATCGAGGACATCGAGCGCGCTCTGGAGAAGGTGTGAAGCGGCGCGTCGCCGTGGTGTTCGGCGGTCGCTCGGCCGAACACGAGATCAGCGTCCTGTCCGCTCGTTCCGTGATCGACGCGCTCGACGCCGACCGCTACGAGGTCCTGGCGATCGGCGTGACCAAGGAGGGCAGGTGGGAGTTCCTGCCGGCGGGTCCACCGGCCCTGCCCGCGGGGGCTCCGCCCGAGGCGCTCGCCGGCGTCTCGCCGGGTTCGGGCACCGAGATCGCGCTGGACCAGGAGCCGGGTTCGCACGCGCTCGTGGCGCAGGACGGTTCGCGAACGCCGATCGACGTGGTGTTCCCCGTGCTGCACGGCCCGTTCGGGGAGGACGGGTCGATCCAGGGGTTCCTGGAGATGGCCGGCGTGCCGTACGTGGGCGCCGGCGTCCTCGCGTCCGCCGTGGGGATGGACAAGGCGGTGCAGAAGGTGCTGTTCGCCGCCGCGGGGATCCCGGGCGTGCCGTACGAGGTCGTGCACGAGCGCGACTGGGAGGAGGACCCCGAGGCCGTCGAGGCCCGCGCGTCGCACCTGGGGTACCCGCTGTTCGCCAAGCCCGCCTCGCTCGGGTCCTCGATCGGGATCGGACGGGTCGACGATCCCTCGCGGCTGCGCGGCGCCCTGGAGACGACGTTCCGGTTCGGCCGCAAGGCGGTGCTCGAACGCGCGGCCACCGGTGCGCGCGAGCTCGAGGTCTCGGTGCTGGGCAACGACGACCCGGTGGCCTCGCTCGCGGGCGAGATCGTCCCGCGGGGGCACGCGTTCTACGATTTCGAGGCCAAGTACCTGGACGAGCAGGGCGCCGAGCTGATCATCCCGGCCGACATCGCCCCCGGAACGCTCGAGGAACTTCAGCGGCTGGCGGTCGCGGCGTTCCGGGCGATCGACGGCGCGGGGATGGCGCGGGTCGACTTCTTCCTGATGCAGGACGGGAGGGTGTTCCTGAACGAGGTGAACACGATCCCGGGGTTCACCGGCATCTCGATGTACCCGCGTCTGTGGGAGGCCTCCGGCCTGCCCTACCCCGAGCTGGTCGACCGGCTCATCGAGCTCGCGATCGAGCGCCACGAGGCCGAACGCAAGCGGGGTACGGGAGTCTGACGCTGGGCCGGCCGTCGTGGCCGGCTCGTGCTACAGGTGGACGACGGGGCAGGTCAGCGTCCGGGTGATGCCCTCGACGCCCTGGATCTTCGCGACGACCAGCTTGCCCAACTCGTCGACGTTCTTCGCCTCGGCGCGCACGATCACGTCGTAGGGCCCGGTCACGTCCTCGGCCTCGGCGACGCCGGCGATGTCGCGGACCTCCTTGGCGACCTGGGCGGCCTTGCCGACCTCGGTCTGGATCAGGATGTAGGCCTGGACCACGCTGGACCTCCCTCGCTCGCGAGACGCTCATGCTATGCGGGCACCCCGAGCCCGACAAACGCATGCTGGGGCGCTCCGCGGTGTAGAAACACCCGATGAGCGACGCGCGGATCGGCTCCGAGGTCGCCGGTTACCGGATCGTCTCGGTGCTCGGCCAGGGCGGCATGGGCACGGTCTACCTCGCCGAGCAGACGTCGCCGCGCCGAAACGTCGTCGTGAAGCTCCTCCGCGCGGATCTGTCGAGGGACGAGGCGTTCCGGCAGCGGTTCGTCCACGAGTCGGAGGCGGCGGCCTCCACCGAGCACCCGAACATCGTCCCGATCTACTCCGCCGGGGAGGCCGACGGCGTCCTGTACATCGCGATGCGCTACGTCGAGGGCGACGATCTCAGGGAGCTGATCGCGAGCCGGGGCCCGTTGTCGCCCGATCGCGCGATCGAGATCGTCTCGCAGGTCGCGGCCGCGCTCGATGCCGCGCACGCTCGAGGTCTTGTGCACCGGGACGTGAAGCCGAGCAACATCCTGCTCGACAAGGGTGGGAACGCCTACCTGTCGGACTTCGGCCTGATCAAGCGCAGCGAAGTCGACACCGGCATCACCAAGACCGGACAGTTCATGGGGTCGATCGAGTACTGCGCGCCCGAGCAGATCCGCGGGGACGAGGTCGACGGCCGCGCCGACGTGTACTCGCTGGGGTGCGTGCTGTTCGAGGCGGTCTCGGGCCGGCCGCCCTTCACGCGAGACACCGACGTCGCGACGTTGTACGCGCATCTCGAGCAGGAGCCGCCCGCGCTCTCGTCGGTCGCGCCCGGCTCGAGCGCGGATCTCGACGCGGTGGTCGCGAAGGCGCTGGCCAAGGACCCGGCCGGGCGCTACGCGACGGCCGGCGAGCTCGCGCGCGACGCCCGGCATGCGACCGGCGTCTCGAGCGGCGAGCGGGCCGCCGTGACCGCACCACGCAGGCGCCGAGCCGTGGCCTGGATCGCCGGACTCCTCGCCGTCGCGGCGCTGGTCGCCGTCGCGGCTGTGGTCGTCGCATCCGGCGGCTCGGACGAGCCGCCACCCGCCGCCGCGACACCCCGCGTACATCCAGAAGCCGTGATGCTCGATCCCGAGACCGGTTCGATCGAGTCGTCGATCGAGGGATTCACCTATCGATCCGCCCCGACCTTCATCGGCGATCTCGCTGCGGGCGAAGGCGCGGTCTGGGTCGGGGTGCCTCCGTTCGTCAACCACCTGGACCCCGTGACCGGCACCGTCCGCGGATCCGCCCAGGTCGGGCTCCCGTCGGGGAAGATCGCCGTAGGCTTCCGGACCGTCTGGGTAGCGGTCGGCAACGAGGTCGAGCGCATCAATCCAGCGACGGACGAGCTCCTTCGAACCGTCCACCTCGAGGACCCGCAAGGCATCGTCGGCGCCGGCGAGATCGCGGTGGGGGAAGAGTCAATATGGGCGACGACCGACGGCGCCCTCTACAGGATCGATCCGTTCACCGGGCATGTGATCGGCTCCACCGAGATCACGGGGTCGACGGGCATGACGGCGGCCGATGGCACGGTATGGGTCGTGGACGATTTCAGCGGAACGCTCACGGCGTTCGACGAGCTGAGTGGTGACGTACGCGACTCGGTCGAGATCCCCGGCAGCCTCGACGGTGTGGCGGCGGGTGGCGGCTCCGTCTGGGTGCTCGACACCGAGGCCGGCGTCGTCTCGGTCATCGATCCCGAGAGCATGAGCGTGGTCGACACCGTCCGGGTGGGCGGGGACGAGCGAGACATCGTGTTCGGCGCCGACGCCGTCTGGTTGGCCGACGGGTCCGATCGGACCGTGACCCGGATCGAGCCCGCCGCCCGGCAGACGACGGCCTTCGACATCCCCGGCGAGGCGCAATACGTGACCGTGGAGGAGGAGACCGGCCAGGTCTGGGTGCTCTCGGTGCCGGAGGCGTGAGGCGAGGCCGATAATCGAACGATGGCGTCCAAGAGGAAGCGGGCGAAGCGCGAGGCGGACCCGCTCGCCGCGTACCGGCGGATCCGCAAACCTATGCCGCCGCCCGAGCGCATCGTGCCCGACAAGCGGCGCGAGCTCGACGAGGACGAAGCGCGCCGCGAGGTCGAGGAGGAGCGGTGATCTTCGCCGACCGGCGGGACGCGGGCGAACGCTTGGCCCAGGCGCTCCGGCACCTCGGACCGAACGCGCTCGTGCTCGCGATCCCCAGGGGCGGCGTGATCGTCGGTGACGTGGTGGCCACGTGAGCTCGGCGTGCCGCTCGACGTCGTCGTCCCGCGCAAGGTGGGAGCGCCGGGCAACCCCGAGCTCGCGATCGGCGCGGTCGCACCCGGCATCCGGGTGCTGGACCCGAGGATGATCCGCGCGCTCGGCGTCAGCGAGCGCTACCTCGAGCGCGAGATCGCGACGCAGGAGGCCGAGATCGAACGGCGCCAGCAGGCCTACCGAGGCGGCCGGCCCCCGCAACCGATCTCGGGACGCGTCGCGATCGTCGTCGACGACGGGGTGGCGACCGGGAGCACCGCCGTCGCCGCGCTCCGGTGGGCGCGGGCGCAGGGTGCGGAACGCGTCGTGCTCGCCGTGCCGGTGGCGCCGCCGCAGACGATCGAACGCCTGCGGGCCGAGGCCGACGAGGTGGTGGCGCTCGAGACGCCGCAGCCGTTCCTCGCGGTGGGCGAGTGGTACCGGGACTTCGATCAGACCACCGACGAGCAGGTCGTCTGGGCGCTCGCGCGCTCGACGGGCACGCGCGCGTGAGGGTCGTCGAGCTCGTCATCGCCGGGCTGTTCGTGCTCGGCGGCGTGCACGCGATCTGGTACTGGGGCCGCAGGCCGTTCGAGGGCACCGACGTCGTCGACCACCTGCTCTACGCGCTGTACCTCACGGGCAGGATCGGCCTGTGGTTCGCGTTCGCCGGCTTCTTCCTGATCTATGCCTCGATCCAGGTGCAGGGCCGCGCCGCGCTGGACGACCTCGAGGCGTACCGCTGGTACCTGATGGTCCCGCTCGTGCTCGCGGCGATGCAGCTCCTGGGTGGGTGGTTCCTGGGCCGCCGCGCGCCCGCCGACGAGACCTGAGGGTCTAGCCGACCGCCTTGACGATCTCGGACGTGAGCTCGGGGAATCCCTCGAGGTGCGCGACGCGCTCGGCCTTGAGGCGGTCGACGATCGCTCCGTACTCCGGCAGGCGTCCCTGCCGCTCGTAGAGTCGGCGCGGCTGCAGGAGCTCGACGTCGTCGAGGTCCGGCACCGCCTCCGCGACCTGGTAGCCGAAGTCCTCGTCCTCGGTCCACGTGATCGACCGCTCGGCGATGCCCTTCACGCAGGCGGACGTGTGCGGGATCTGCACCTTCTTCGAGCTCTCGTCGTCGTCCCCGCCCCCGACGCGCCCCGTGTTCAGCAGGTAGGTCTCGATCGGGTGCGTCGCGAGCAGCTCGAGGATCCGGTTGCCCTGGAGGCCGTGCGGGAGCGGGAAGAACGGGTTCGTGCCGGGGACGCGCAGGAACTTGCCGGCCTCGGACGCCCCGCCCGCGGAGGTGCCGGTCGTCTCGCCGAGCATGAAGTACGCGGCCGCCTGCTCCTGATCGAGCTTGGCCACGCCGGGGATGATGTTCTCGTTGCGGTTGAGGATCAACAGGTAGTCCACGGTTCCGACGTCCGTCGCATCGCGGAACCGGGCGAGATCGTCCATGCGGAACACCGCGCGACCGTTCTGCGTGTAGCTCTCCTCGAAGAAGTTCACCTTCCCGTCCTCGTCCTGGTAGACGTTCTCGAGGTAGGTCGTGGGCTTGACGACGGCGTCGTAGATGTTGGGCTCGAAGTCGGGGTCGAGGCTGAACGTCTTGGCGAAGCAGCCGTTCTCGGTCCCGTACGGCTTGCCGCCGGGCATGAGGGCCACGAAGTCGTCCTGCACGGGCAGCGAGTCGTTCTGCGTCGTGAACGTCGTGGTCGTCTTCCCGGTGCCGGAAAGCCCGATGATCATGAACACCTTCTCGCCCGCGGCCGTCGGCACCACCTTCAACCCGGCGTGGAGCGCGAGGCCGCCGAGGTCGTACACCTTGGCGTTCCACATCCGAAGGCCGCCCTTCTTCGACTCACCGAAGTAGTCGGAGTTCAGGACGCGCGTCACGCCGTGCTCGAGATCGACCGCGATCACCCGGTCGTCCGGGTAACCGGGCGCCTCGAGGTTCGGCGTGTAGATCACGTGCACCTCCGGCTCGTCGCGATCGTCGCGCGGGAAGTAGAGCTTCTGCTGCATCGCGGCGATGTTCGCGTTCGCCTTCTCGATCGTCAGGCGCGCCCGGGTCCGGAAGGCCGGGTCGTTGCCGATGAAGCCGTCGATCACGATGACGTCCTTGTCGCGGAGGTACTCGTCCTGACGGCGCGCCACGTCCTCGAACGCCTCACGGGTCATCGTCTTGCCGCTCGAGCGATCCGCGGCCACGTACGTACTGCCGGAGCTCCGCGACGTGACGCGCGTCTGGACGTTCACGTTGCCGAACTCCGTCACACGGCACTGCGGCATCGCCTCGGTGAAGCCGCGGAGCTCCTCCGCGGACGGGTTGTCGTGGACCGTGCGTGCCTCGACCTTCAACGGTGTGCTCCTTCGTCAGGGAAGCTCGCGAGCTCTCGGGCACGCTCGGAGCGGCTCTATCCTACCCAAGGCGAGGCGCCCACCTGCCGGATCGACCGGCCGGCGCCGGGCGCGCCAGGCACCCGAAGGACCCTATGGACCTGTCCGAAGACGAGCTGATCAAGGCCGTGGCCCGACTGCTCTCGGGCAGCGAACCGGGCGTCGTGATCGGTCTGGGCGACGACGCCGCGGTCGTCGAGCCGGGCGCCGGCCAGCTCGTGCTCACCACGGACCTCCTCGCCGAGGGCGTGCACTTCGAGCGCGGCGCGATCTCGGCACGCGACCTCGGCGCGAAGGCGATCACCGTGAACGTCTCGGACGTCGCGGCCATGGCGGCGAGCCCTCGGTACGCGCTCGTTGCGCTCGCGGCGCCGGACGACGTCGACGCGGCTTGGGTGATGGAGCTGGTCGGCGGGATGCGCGATGCCTGCGCGGAGTACGCGCTCGCGTTGGTCGGCGGCGACACGAACCGGGCCGATCTCATCGTCGTCTCGGTGGCCGTGGTGGGCGAGGTCGCACCCGGCCGCGCGGTCCTGCGCTCCGGCGCTCGCGTCGGCGACCGGATCGTGGTGACCGGCTCGCTCGGGGCGGCGGCCGGCGGCCTCGCGCTCTCGCGGGCGGCGGCCGGCCGAGCGGCCGAGGCGCTCTCGCAGCGGTGGGGCCGGGCCCTGATCGAGGCGCTGGAACGGCCCGTGGCGCGGGTGGGCGAGGCGCAGATGCTCGCGCGCGCGGGCGCGACCGCGATGATGGATCTCTCGGACGGCCTGGCGAAGGATCTCGCACGTCTGTGCGAGGCAAGCGGGGTCGGCGCCCGCGTCGTCCTGGCGGACGTCCCGGTATCCGAACCGCTGTCGAGCGGGGCCGCGATGCTCGAGGTCGACGCGGCGGCGCTCGCGCTCGCGGGCGGCGAGGACTACGAGCTGCTCGCGACCATGGCGGCGGACGCCGTCGAGCGCGCGCGCGAGGAGCTTCGTTCGGGGTTCGGCGTGGACCTGTCCGAGATCGGCGAGATCGTCGCGGGTCCCGGCATCGTGGCCGTGGACGCCGACGGCGGGACGGCGCCGCTCGAACCCGCGGGATGGGATCACTTCGCCCACGGGTAGCCTGGTCCCGTGGACGACGACGTTCGGCCCCCGCGCCCGCGGGCGCTCTCGATCGCCGGCTCCGACTCGGGTGGCGGTGCGGGGATCCAGGCGGATCTGAAGACCTTCAGCGCGCTCGGCGTGTACGGGATGACCGCGATCACGGCCGTCACGATCCAGAACACGCGGGGCGTGATCGGCTACGAACCGCTCCCGCCGCAGGTCGTCGCCGAGCAGATCCGCGCGGTCGTCACGGACATCGGGGTCGATGCCGCCAAGACCGGGATGCTGGCGTCCACGGCGATCGTCGAGGCGGTCGCGGACGCCGTCGCGCAGCTGGAGATCGCGAACCTCGTCGTGGATCCGGTCTCCGTCTCCAAGCACGGCCATCGCCTGCTCGACGAGGATGCCGTCGGCGCGCTCCGCGAACGGATCCTGCCGCTCGCGACGCTCGTCACGCCGAACCTGCCCGAGGCCGCGGCCCTGGCCGGACTCGAGGTGACCGACCGCGACGGGATGCAGGAGGCGGCGCGGGCGATCCGGGCGATGGGACCCGGGGCGGTGCTGGTCAAGGGCGGCCACCTGCCCGGTGCGACCGGCGCCGACGACCTGTTCTTCGACGGCGACCAGATGACGTGGATCGCGGGGGAGTGGATCGAGACGCCGAACACCCACGGCACCGGATGCACCCTGTCCTCGGCGATCGCGGCGCACCTCGCGCGCGGCGGCGGGCTCCTCGAGTCCGTTCGCGAAGGGAAGGCGTTCGTGACCGAGGCGATCCGGGCCGCGCTGCCGCTCGGCGGCGGGATCGGCCCGGTCGATCAGCTCTGGGGGATCTCCGGGCGCTGAGCCGTCGCCGGCTCGGCCGGCCGAACGCTCAGACGAAGTTCCGGACGGCCTCGATCAGGCGCTCGTCGTTGAACGCGCCCTTCGTGATGTAGGCATCCGCCCCGACGTCGGCCCCGTGCGCCTGGTCCTCCATCGAGTCGAGCGCGGTGACCAGGATCACCGGGACGTGTCGCAACAGCCGATCCGAGCGCACCTTCTCGGTGAGGTCGAACCCGCTCATCTCGGGCATGTTGACGTCGCTGACCAGCAGGTCGAACGGACGGCTGCGCAGCAGCTCCCACGCCTGCATGCCGTCGGCCGCGACCTGCACGCGGTAGCCGGCGGTCTCGAGGATCCCCTTCACCATCGTGCGCGTGACGCTCGAATCGTCGACGACCAGGATCATCGGCGCGTCGGGCCCGCCCTCGCCGCCGGAGACGTTGCCGCCGAACGAGGTCGACCACGCGCCCGCGGGATCGTCGCGCCGAACGAGGTCCGCGGCGTTCAGGACGCCCACCACCTCGCCCGTCCCCAGCACCGCGGCGCCCGAGATGTTCCGCAACCGCACGAGCGGTGCGGGGAGGGACTTCAGCACCAGGGTCTGCGTCCCGATCAGCTCGTCCACGACGAAGACGATCCGTCGTTCGCCGGACGCGAGCACGACCGCCGGATGCGGCGAGCCGTTCACGGGCTCCTGAACGCGTTCCAGGCCGAGCACCTCGGCGACGCTCGAGATCGGGGTGGGGTCGCCGTCGAGTGGGACCACGAGCCTGCCGTCGGCGCGCTCGGTCTGGTCCTTCGTGAGCCGTAGGATCCGGTTCACGTTGGAGATCGGGAGCGCGAACGTGCTGCCCGAAACGCCGACCATCACGCACTGCGCCGACGCGACGGAGAGCGGGACCTGCAGCGAGAAGTGCGTGCCCTCTCCGACCACGCTGTCGACCTCGACCGAGCCACGGAGCCGCTCGATCGCGTCGCGCACGACGTCGAGGCCGACGCCGCGGCCGGACAGGTCCGTCACCACGCCACGCGTGGAGAACCCCGCCCGGAAGATGAGCCGGAGCGCGTCGGCGTCGTTGGTGACGTCGGCAGCCTCTTGGGACAGCGTCCGGCGTTCGACCGCGTGCGCGCGGATCGATGCGGGGTCGATGCCGGCACCGTCGTCGCGGACCTCGACGAGCAACGTGTCGCCGCGCTGGGACGCCGACAGGGTGATCGTTCCCTCGGCGGGCTTGCCGGCGCGCTCGCGCCTCTCGGGCGTCTCGAGCCCGTGGTCGATCGCGTTGCGGAGCAGGTGCGTGAGCGGAGCGCGGATCTGCTCGATCACGGAACGGTCGACCTCCGTGTCGGCGCCCTCGACGACGAGCGTCGCTCGCTTCCCCAGATCCACCGCCAGGTCCCTGATGAGGCGGGGGAACGCGTCGAACACCATCGACACGGGGAGCATCCGGGCCCGGCGGACGTCGTCCTGCAGGTCGTCGGACAGCTGTGCGAGGCGCCGGCCGTCGGACTCCATCGCGCGGAGCAGGTCGGCCAGCTGCGTCCGCGCCTCGCCGATCCGTTGCCGCCCGTCCGCCAGGAACGACTCGAGCTCCTCGAGTTCCGCGGGCTCGGGGGCGATCAGGAGGTTCTCGGCGTCGTCCTCGGTGGGGGAGGGGGCGATCAGGCGCCGCACGCGCGACTCGGTCTCGAGCCATGCGGCCTCGATCGACGACAGACCCGTCATCATCGCCCGGGCGTCCGCGAGATGCTGCTCGGTCCCGGCCCGCGCGACCTGCAGCTCGCTCACGCTGCCCATCAGCGCGTCGAGCTTGGAGATCGCGAGGCGGACCGTGTCCTCCGCGCGCCGCCGCCCAGCATCGATGCGGCCTCGCTGAACGACCCGGTCGGCGCGCTCGCAGGCTCGGTCTCCGAACCCGTCGAGCCGATCGCCGCGCGGATCGTCTCGGTCCACGCCTCGGCGTCGACGTCGGTCGTCTCGCCGCGCGCCGTCTCGTTGACGGCCGTCTCGACGGCGTCCAGGGCGCGGTAGGCGATGTCGAAGATCGGCGCATCGAGCTTGCGGACCCCGTCGCGCACCGCGCCGAACAAGGCCTCGAGCTGGTGAGCGAGCGACTCGACCGTGGTGTCGTGGACCGTGGCGCTCGAACCCTTCAGCGTGTGGAGCTCGCGGAGGATCTCCGAGACCGCGCTCGAGCCTGCTCGTGAGGTCGGATCAGGTCCGCGTTCGAGCGCCATCAAGCTCCGGTTGATCGTCTTGACGCGTTCGCGGCTCTCGGTAGCGAACACCGCGAGCACCCGCGCTCGGCCGGCGTCGGCCTCGGCGTCGTCGACGGTCTCCGGTTCGGGCGCGTCCGGCGTCGCCTCGGCCTGTCCCTCGTCGAACGTCGTCGCCGCGGAGGGATCGTCGCCGGCGTCGTTCGCGACGACCGCCGGCTCGGCGAACCCCACGACCTCGGGTCGCGCTGGTTCCTCGACCTCGACGTCCTCCTCGGTCACGGTTCCCGCTGCGTCGATCTCGGTCTGCGTCGGAGCACCTTCGAACCCGCCCCAGAACCCGTCCTCGCCATCGAACTCGGCCTCGAACTCGCCTTCGCCCTCGATCTCGCTCTCGCCCTCGCTCTCGCCCTCGCTCTCGCCCCCGGATCCGACCGACTGCGTCGCGGCGTCGCCGTCGGTCGCCTCCTCGTGGGGGTCGCCGAACCCCTCGGCGGGCCCCGCCGTGTCGGCGAGCGCCGAGAGTTCCTCGCCGAACGCGGAGTGCTCCTCGTCGAACGGAGACCCCTGGAGCTCGGCGAACGAAGCCAGCAACGATGCATGGTCCACGTCGGCGTCGGACGACAGGTCCCCCGCTTCATCGGCGGATCCGTCCACCGTCACATCGGCGTCCGCCACCGAGGTCGGTATTGCGTCCGCGTCGGCGTCCTCCATCGCGGTCGGCGCCTCGTCCGCCACCGGGAGCGGCGCCTCGTCCGCCACCGGGAGCGGCGCCTCGTTCGCCACCGGGGTTGACTCCGTCGTCGGGGTGTCGGCGCCGGATCCGTCGGCCGCCGCACGCATCTCGGCCACCAGCGCGGTGACGTCGACCGCCGGCGGTCGCTCCTGCACCGCCGCGGCGATCAGCTCCCCGATCGCGTCGAGCGTCCGATAAGCGACCGCGAAGATCGCGGGGGAGAGCTCACGCTCGCCCTCCAGGACCGGCCCGAACACGCTCTCGAGATCGTGGCTGAGGAGCTCGACGTCTTCGAGGTTGACCGAACCTCCGGCGCCCTTGAGCGTGTGGAGCTCGCGCATGATGCCGGTCAGCGCCTCGGTGCGGTCGGTGGTCTCGTCCTCGCGTTCGAGCGCGAGGAGGGCGCCGTTGACGCGATGGATCCGCTCGGCCGCCTCCGAGGAGAACACGGAGAGGAGCCGGCGGAACATCGCCGCGTGGGGGTCCATGGGGAGCCCTTCCTCCCCGATCCCTACTCGCCGTCCTCGAGGTGGTACCGCTGGGAGAGCAGCTGGAGGCGGCGAGCGAGGTCGGTCAGGTTCCCCGAGGCAGCCTCGGACTGCGCGGCGGTCTCGGTGATCGTCGACGCCAGCCCGCTCACCTGTTCCATGCCCTTGGCGACGCGCTCCATGTCGGCGTTCTGCTCCTCGGCCGTCGACTGGAACCGCTGCGCGGCGCTCACGGTCTCGCGGACCGTGTTGGTGAGCTGGCCCATCATGTCGCCGGCGCGCATCGTCAGGTCGACGCTCGACTCGACGACCGACGAGCCCTGCTCGGTCGCGGTGACGGCGGCCTCGGTGCTCCGCTGGATGTCGGCCAGGATCGTCTGCACCTGCGAGGTCGCGTGCTTGGACTGCTCCGCCAGGTTCCGGACCTCGGCGGCGACCACGGCGAAGCCCTTGCCGTGCTCGCCGGCCTTCGCGGCCTCGATCGTGGCGTTGAGGGCCAGCATGTTCGACTGGTCGGCGATGTCGTTCACGGTCTCCGTGATCTCGCTGATCCGTAGGGTCTGTTCGGACAGGGCGGTGATGTCCTGCGAGATCGACGTCACCTTGTCGCGGATCGCGTGCATCGAGTGCACGATCTGGTCGACGACCTCCGCGCCCTCCTCACCGGTCCGCTCCGAGTTCTTGGCCGACTCGACCAGGTCCTCGGCCTGGCGGGCCACCTGCTCGGCAGCGCTGCGGATACCGGTGATCGTCGTCGAGATCTCGGTGACCGCGCTCGCCTGCTGGTCGGCGTTCGCGTAGTGCTGCGAGGCCGCCGTCAGGATCTGCGCGGTGGACGAACCGATCGCCTCGGCACCCTGACGCACCTGCGCCGCGAGACCGCCGAGGCTGTCGACCATCTGGTTCAGGTTCTGCGACAGGTGGGCGAGCTGCTCGTTCTCGTTCTCGGTCGGGAGCGTGACCGACAGGTTCCCCTCGGCGACCTTGTCGGCGAAGTCGACGTACACCCGCACAGCGTGCTCCAGCTGCTCGCGGTTGCGGCGCTCGTCCTCGAGCGTCGCCTGCAGCTGTTCGGTCATCGCGTTGAACGACTCGGCCAGGACGCCGACCTCGTCGCTGCTGCGCACCTCGGCCCGCTGGCTCAGGTCGCCATCGGCCACCGCCTGTGCGGTCGCGGCCACCCGCGAGACGTTGCGCGTGATGCGGCGGGCGACGAGCAGCATCAGGACGAACCCGACCAACAGTCCGATCAGCACGCCACCGAGCTGCACCCGGCGGACCTGCTCGTTCGCCACGGACTTCGTGCCGAACATCGCGTGCTCCTCCGCGAACAGCGGAGGCCACAGCGCCTCGTACTCATCGATCGTCGAAACCACGGCCTGGTCGATCTCATCGGGGCTCGCCTTGACCCTGGGGCCGGCCACGTCGACCTCCACGAGGCTCCGGAGCTGACCGAACGCGTCCAGCGCTGAACGCGCCATCGGGGCGACGGTCGACTCGAGGGACGGGCTCTGGTTGAAGTTCTGCGTCTCGTTGAAGGCGACGTCGAGGTCCGACTGCAGGCTCGCGGCGGTGAAGTTCAGGACCGCGAGCTGTTCGAGCAGATCGACGCGCGCCGTCGGGTCGTTGCCCTCGAAGGCGGCGAGCGCGTCGCGGAACGTGTTCAGTCGCTGGATCATCTCCGGCTGGCGGATCAGGAACGCGTTCATCACGTACCAGGTGTCGAGGTCGGGGTCGCGGATCAGCGAGGACTGGTTCCCGACGTGGGTGATCAGGGAGCGGAGGTTCGCGAGGAGCACCTCGTGCCCGCTGGTGCTCGCGTCCGCGTCCTGGACGTCCTTGAGCGATCCCCAGTCGAGCTGCATGCTCGCCGGGAGCGAGGCCTCACGGCCGACCGCGCCCAGGCCCTCGGCGGTCGTGTGCAGCACGGTCTTCCACTGCTGGTCGACCGCGGTGAGCGCGTCGAAGTCCGCGTCGACGGCCGCCTGGACGACGGGGACCGCCTGGATCGCGTTCTGATCGCCCTCGAGCGCTCGGAGCGCGACGGTGCGGTGCTGGGCGATGTCGGCGAGCAGCACGCTCGCCGACTCGAGGTAGGTGACCCCGAGGTCCTCGGACCGCGTCACGTCGATGTCGTGCTGTTCGGTCTGGTACAGGTAGTACGTCGCGACCCCGATCGGTACGAGCACGACGAGCGCGATCGCCGCGAACTTGTGCCAGATCCGGCCACGAGGTGCCGACGTCGCGCGAGGCTTCGGATCGGGTCGAGGCTCCTCGGGTCCCTCCTGCGGACGGACGCGCTTGCGGCGGAGGCCGCGCTTGACCCCTTCGTCGCCCTCGACCTTCGTCTCCCGCTTCTCCCGCCGTCCGTCGAACATCGTTCCTCCCTATTCCTAGCCTCGATCGGTGGACGTCACTGGGCGTCCACGCCCACGCTCAGCGCCGGGTCCCGCAACAGGTAGCCCAGGTCGAGCACCGACACCAGATCCTTCGTCACGTGCTGCACGATGCGAACGCTCTCCGGATCCGCCGAGACCGACGGTGCTAGGTCGCCGAGCGGTGTCCGACGGATCTCGCGCACGGCATCGACGACGAGCGCCACGTCCATCCCTTCGGCGGCCACGAACACGAGCTTGGGTTCGGCGCTCGGCTCGCTCCGCGGCGGGAGCGCGAGGTACGTCGCCAGGTCCAGGACCGGCACGAGGCTGCCGCGCAGGTTCACCAGTCCCGACCAGAAGGAGGGGAGGCCGGGCAACGACGTCACCCCGGCCAACGGCTTGATCTCGCGGACGGCGTCCACGTCGACCGCGTACCGCTCGGGACCGACCTCGACGACCAGGAGCGATGTGGTCTCCTCGACGTCGCCGGGCTCGAACGGCCGGGCGAGCTCGCGGGCGCGCGCCTGCAGGATCCGCAGCACCTCGTCGGGCTGGGTCCTCGCGGCGGTCGCCGTCGTGGGCTCAACCGACATCGGGAGACCTCCGAGCCTCGGCGAGCGGCGCTGCGTCGCCGGCGACGCGGGTCAGATCGAGCACGACGATCAGCCGGTCGCCGAGCCGCCCGACCGACGACATCGCGTCGGCGTGCCCCGTCTCCTCGACGCCGACATCCTCCGGAGTCTCGAACGCATCCTCATCGAGCTCGACGACGTCGCGGACCGCGTCCGCGATCAGGCCGAGCTTCTTGGACCCCTGCTCGGCGATCAGGATCGGCGTGTTGAGCTCGTGCGGTCTGGGTTCGATGCCCAGGCGCGTCCGCAGGTCGATCACCGGGATCACGCGGCCGCGGAGGTTGACGACGCCCTCGACCCACGGCGGGACCTCGGGGACAGGGGTGATGAGGACCATCGGGACGATCTCCGCGATGTCCTCGATGGGCAACGCGAACTCTCGGCCGTCGAGTTCGAAGACGACCAACGTGTGCCGAGCGGTCCCGCGCGCCAGCGGCGCACGGGACGTCTCGGTCCGCGCGGAAAGTACCGACGTTCGCCCTACGTCCATGTCCTGAGGGGTATCGGGCGACGGGCGGGTCCGCTTGAGGCACGCGCGTCCCACCTCGGCAGGCACGGAGCCACGCGTGGTCCCGCCCCCTCCAGGCTCAAGCGGCTCCGTCGTACGACCGATGGGGAGGTCGGGGCCGGGACGGCCCCACGGGTCGATCCAGGGGGCGAGGCAGAGACTTCCGATGGAGACCGAGACCTCGGGGCGAGATCCCTGGGACGGGATCTTGGAGTGGAGCCTGCTCGACCCTGGCCAGGAGCCGCTCGCCTCGGTGCTGGTCGTCGACGACTCGGAGACCGTGGCCCGGCTGCTCGAGTGGGAGCTCTGCATGGCCGGTTACCAGGTCGAGCTCGCATCCGACGGCAAGACCGCCCTCAAGGCCGCGAAGGATCGAACCCCCGACGTCGTGCTGACCGACGTGATCATGCCGGAGATGGACGGCTTCGAGGTCGTCCGGCGGCTCCGCGCCGATCCGACGACGGCCGAGACCGCGGTGATCTTCGTGACAGCGCGCGGGATGTCCGCCGACCGGATGGAGGGGATGGCGCTCGGCGCGGACGACTACATCGTCAAGCCGTTCGACGGTCCGGACCTGCTGGCGCGTGTGGCGAAGGTCCTGCAACGGGCGCGCGAGGCCCGCGACGAGTCGCCGCTGTCGGGTCTGCCCGGTCACGCACGGCTGCGAGCCGAGCTCGACGGCCGCATCGAACGCGACGAGCCCTTCGCGCTGCTGGTGAGCGACCTCGCCGGGATGAGGGACTACAACGACCGGTACGGGTTCGCGCGCGGGGATCGGGTGCTCCAGCTCGCGGCCCGCGTCGTCCGCGACGTGTCCCGACAGGTCGCCGGACCGGCGGCGTTCGCCGGGCATCTGGGTGAGGACGACTTCGCCGTCCTCGTTCCGTCCGAGCACGCGATCGCGCTCGCGGACGCGATCATCGCGGGGTTCGACGCGCAGGCCCCCCAGCTGTACGACCCCGAGGACGCCGACCGCGGCTACATCCAACTGGTCAACGGGGAGGGGATGATCCGTCGCGTGCCGATCGTGACGATCGCGATCGGGATCGCGGACACCGCGGCGCGGAGCTTCTTCCACGGCGCCGAGGCGCTCACGGTCGCCGCGGGACTCGCCGAGGAGGCGAAGGGCGGCGGCGGTTCGGCGTGGCGCGAGATCGCGCGCCGCGGCTGATCGATCCCGGGGCCGGCTGAGGGCTGGTCCTAGCCGGCGAACTCGTTCTTGAGGTTGATCGCTCGCGTGACCATGTCGGCGATCAGGTTGTCCGAGCAGCCCTTGGCCAGGTAGCAGTACACGCCGAGCCCCTCGCCCTCCTGCTGGACCTCGCCGTCGAGCTGCGCCGACAGCAGGATGACCTGGGTCTGCGGCTGGGTCTGCTTGATCCGCCTGGTTGCCTCGACGCCGTCCATCCCGGGCATCATCCGGTCCATCACGATCACGTCGGGCTCGAGCCTGCTGGCCATCGAGACGGCCTCGTTCCCATCGCTTGCCGCGCCGACCGGGGAGAGCCCACGGCGCTCGAGCAGGTCCCGAAGGCTCTCGCGGACCGTGGGGTCATCGTCGACGATCAGGACCTTGCCGCTCACAGGTGCTCCTCTCGCTTCCGTTGCCACGGCGGAAGAACCGTGTGACTAGCTCATCGGGGAAACGGGCGGAAAAGTTGAGTCGCGGAGGAGAGGTCGAGCACGGAACGGGCGTCGGAGGCGGTTGGCGGGCGCCTAGACGGCGCGCTGGACCTTGCCGGCCTTGAGGCAGCTCGTGCAGACGTGCAGGCGTTTGGGGGTGCCGTTCACGAGCGCCCGGACCCTCTGCACGTTCGGGTTCCACCGCTTGGGGGAGCGTCGGTGGGAGTGGGAGACCTGCATGCCGAAGAACGGCTTCTTCCCGCAGATGTCGCAGACGGCGGCCATGGCCCAACGAGGGTAGCAGACGCCCTTAGACCGGCCGGGGATCCGGCGATCAGTGCGAGAGGATCGCGTGCAGATCTGAGCTGCACGCCGCCGCGAGCAGCGCCAAGCGCGCGATGGCGAGGCCGAGGCGGCGGAGCGTCATGGGTCGCATGGTAGAACCGACGGCGTGGAAGACGTCCGGACCACGGAGCCTCGCGCCCGAGGCCTGACGCTCGACAGCCAGGTGAGCGCGATCGATCGCCAGCTCGCCGCGCGCCGGGTCGGTCTTCGCACGAAGGGACCACCGGCGTCCGAGGTCCTCGCCGACCAGGGCATCGAGACCGTCCGCGACCTCCTCCACCACTACCCGCGGCGTTTCATCGACCGCTCCCAGGTCTCACGGATCGGTGAGCTCAAGATCGGGAGCTACGCGACCGTGATCGCCCGCGTGAAGCGGGTCACCAAGCGCCAGACCCGCCGCCGGCAGTCGATGGTCACGATCACGCTGTACGACGGCTCGGGCTACCTCGACCTCACGTTCTTCAACCAGCCGTGGACGGCTTCGATGTACAAGGAGGGCTACGAGGTCGCGGTCTCGGGCATCGCGCAGCTGTACCGCGGGCGGCTGCAACTCGCGAACCAAGAGATCGAGCTGCTCAAGGGCGACGATCAGGACCTGGTGCACACGGGGCGGATCACACCGGTCCATCGAGCGACCGAGGGCATCACGACCCGGACGATCCGCGAGCTCGTGTGGCGCGCGCTCGAACGGCTCGGGCCGATCCCCGACCCGATGCCCGAGGACCTGATCCGCGCGGAGTCGCTGCCTCCGTTCGACCGCGCGATCCGTGACATCCACTTCCCGGGGTCGCAGGCCGAGCTCTCCGCGGCGATCGAGCGGCTGAAGTTCGACGAGCTGTTCGTCCTCGAGCTGGGGCTGGCGTTCCGCAAGCACCGCGTCGAACGCGCCGAGGTCGGCGTCGCGCACGAGCCGGACGGTCCGCTGCTCGAACGGCTGGATCGGACGCTGCCGTTCGAGCCGACCGCCGCGCAGCGCCGGGCCAACGACGAGATCGACGCCGCGATGGCGCGCGGGCGGCCGATGAACGTCCTGTTGCAGGGCGACGTCGGCTCGGGCAAGACGCTCGTCGCGTTGCATGCGGCCCTCGTCGCGATCGACTCCGGTCACCAGGCCGCGATCATGGCGCCCACCGAGGTGCTCGCGGGACAGCATTTCCGCCAGGTCGAAGCGCTCCTCGGCGCCGCGGGGGCGGTCCCGTACCTCGAGCTCGCATCCGCGCCGAACCCCGATGACGCGCAGGCCTCGCTCCTGGATCCCGTCCCCGAGGAGGAGGAAGGTCCGCCGCGCGTGACCTACGCGCTGCTCACGGCCGCGGTGACCGGGAAGGACCGCGCGAAGATCCTGGACGGCATCGCATCGGGCGACGTCGACCTCGTCGTGGGGACACACGCGCTCGTGCAGGAGGGGGTGTCGTTCGCGGATCTCTCGTTGGCGGTGATCGACGAGCAGCATCGGTTCGGGGTCCACCAGCGGATGGCGCTCAAGGGCAAGGGGGCGTCGCCGGACGTCCTGATCATGACCGCGACCCCGATCCCTCGGACGCTCGCGCTCACGTACTACGGCGATCTCGACGTCGTGGTCCTGGACGAGATGCCGAAGGGTCGTCAGCCGATCCGGACCAAGATCGCGCGGACGCAGCCGGAGCGGCAGGCCGCCTACGAGCTCGTCCGGGCCGAGGTCGAGGCCGGGCGGCAGGCGTTCGTGGTGTGCGCGGCGATCGACGAGACGAACCGGAACCAGGTCCGCGCCGCCGAGAGCGAGGCGGAGCGTCTGGCGACCGACGTCTTCCCCGATCTGTCGGTGGAGGTGTTGCACGGCAAGCTGCGCCCGGCCGAGAAGGAGCGCGTGATGGAGGGGTTCCGCTCCGGCCGGACGCACCTGCTGATCTCCACGACGGTGATCGAGGTCGGCGTCGACGTCCCGAACGCGACCGTGATGCTGGTCGAGAACGCCGAGCGGTTCGGCCTGGCCCAGCTGCACCAGCTGCGCGGCCGGATCGGACGCGGGACGCACCCGTCGACCTGCGTGCTGTTCGACGAGTCCGAGGAGGACAACCTCGAGGCGCGCGCGCGGCTGGAGGCGATGGTCCGGACCACGGACGGGTTCGAGCTCGCCGACGAGGACCTGCGTCTGCGCGGGGAGGGCACGCTGTTCGACGTCAAGCAGTCGGGGCTGCCGGACCTCAAGCTGGCGCGTCTCGCCGAGGACCTCGACCTGGTCAAGCGAGCCCGGACCCGGGCGTTCGCGAGGATCGACCGCGACCCCGACCTGGACGAGGAGCCGGGGCTGCTGGCCGAGCTCCGATCCAGGTTCGAGGGTTCGATCGACTGGCTGTTCCACTCGTGAGGGTGATCGCGGGCTCGGCCAAAGGCGTTCGGCTGGGCCCGGTCCCACGCGGCGTCCGACCCGTCTCCGACATGGCGCGCGAGGGCGTGTTCTCGAGCCTCGGGCCGGACGTCGCCGGCGCCCGTGTCCTGGACCTGTACGCGGGGACGGGTGCGATGGCGATCGAGGCGCTCTCGCGGGGCGCCGAGCACGCGACGCTCGTCGAGCGCGATCGCGCGGCGCTCGGTGCGATCCGCGACAATCTGGCCCGCGCCCGGCTCGCCGAGGCGGCGGACGTCGTCGCCTCGGACGTCCTCGCGTTTCTCACCAGAGATGACAATCAACTGGAGGGGATCGATCTGGTCCTCGCCGACCCTCCGTACGCGATGGAGCAGGCGGAAGCGGACGCCCTGGTCGCCGCGATCGGCGCCGGAGGGCTCTCCGGGGCCGCCTGGCGGGTGGTCCTGACGCGTCCCAAACGGAGTTCCACGCCTGTCATTCCGCTACACTGGCTTGCCGCGAGGCGACTGTCGTACGGCGACACCCTCGTCTTCATATTCCGGGAGGTATAGATGGGCCTGACCGCCCTGTGTCCGGGGACGTTCGACCCCGTCACGAACGGTCATATCGACATCATCGAACGGGCTGCCGGGCGCTTCGACGCGCTGGTCGTCGGCGTGCTCGACAACCCCTCCAAGGAGCCGCTGTTCGGGGCCGAGGAGCGGGTGGGGATGCTGAAGGAGGCCGTCCATGCCCTCGCCAACGTCGAGGTGGAGGCGTTCTCCGGATTGCTCGTCGAATACGCAACCCGCCGCGGCGCGGACGTCGTCGTGAAGGGCCTCCGAGCGGTGACGGACTTCGAGTACGAGATCCAGATGGCGCAGATGAACCACCAGCTCGCGGGGGTCGAGACCCTGTTCATGACCACCAGCCCGCAGTGGTCGTTCCTGTCCTCCTCGTTGGTCAAGGAGGTCGCGCGCTTCGGGGGCGACGTCTCGACCCTGGTCCCGGAGCACGTCGCAGCACGGCTGGCCGAGAAGCTCGGGGGTGCGGCGTAGATGGATCTCACCACCCGCCTGACCGAACTCGAGGAGATGGTGCGCGACGCGAAGTCGATGCCGCTTGTCGTCCTCGGCACTGTTGAACCGCGACGAGGTCCTGGAGCTGATCGAGGACCTGAAGAGCTCCCTGCCCGACGAGATCAAGCAGGCGCGTTGGGTGGTCAAGGATCGCGAGGAGCTGCTCGCCAAGGCCCGGCGCGACGCCGAGGCGATGGTCGAGCAGGCGCGCGCCGAACAGCTGCGCCTCGCGTCGCACGAGGCGGTCATGCAGCGGGCCAAGGACGAGGCCGAACGGATCGTGCAGGAGGCCGAGGAGGACGCCCGCAGGCTGCGGTTGGAAGGCGAGGACTACGTCGATGCGAAGCTCGCGCAGCTGGAGGTGGCCCTGCAGAAGATCCTCGAGGACATGATGGCGTCCAACGACGGGCTCGCCCGGACGATCGACCAGGTCGTCGCCGGCCGCGAGAAGCTGCGTGGCGCCACGCCGAGCGCGGAGCTCGGGCCCGAGGTCACCCTGTCGGAGGACCCGGAGGACGAGGAGGCATGATGCGAGCGATCGACGTCCGAGATCTCCTCGAGACCCCGGGGTCCTCTCGGACCGTCCGCGTGGAGGAGCCGGTCCCCGGTCTTCGGACCGAGCTCGCCGACGTGCCCGAGGACACCCCGATCGCCGCCGAGCTGACGCTCGAGAGCGTGGTCGAGGGCATCTACGTCCGGGGTTCGCTCGAGGGGCGGTTCGCGATGCGATGCGCTCGGTGCCTCAAGACGTTCGAACGAGACTTCGACGTGGAGATGACCGAGCTCGTCGCGCGCGAACCGGGTCCCGACGACGACTACGCGCTCGCGCCGGACCTGACGCTGGACCCCGAGCCGATCGTGCGCGACGCGGTGGTGCTCGAGATGCCGTTCTCGCCGCTCTGCCGGCCCGATTGCCTCGGGCTCTGCGAGATCTGCGGGGGCGACCGCAACCTGGGTGAGTGCCCCGGCCACGAAGCGACCGATCCTCGGTGGGACGCACTCGAGGTGCTGCTGCAGGACCTGGACGCGACCGCCGGCCGAGACGAAGGAACGCCCGACCGCGACGACGGTTCGACGACGAGCTAGAGAGAGGGATCGACATGCCGGTACCGAAACGACGCCAGAGCCACACGCGCGGCGCCAAGCGCAAGGCGAATTGGAAGGCGCAGCCGCCCACCTACTCCGAGTGCCCTCAGTGCCACCAGCCGAAGCTGCCCCACCGGGTCTGCGGGAACTGCGGGTACTACGCGGGCCGCCAGGCGATCGAGGTCGAGTAGCGCGTGGCACGGGAGCGCGCCCCGGAGGGGCCGAAAGCGCTCGACCGGATCCTCGGCGTCCGGTTCAGGGACGCGTCGCTGCGTGAGCTGGCGCTCACGCACCGCTCGCACGCGTTCGAGCAGGAGCTGCCCGCCAACAACGAACGCCTGGAGTTCCTCGGCGACGCGGTCCTGGGGATCGTCGTCACCGACATGGCCTTCCGCGAGTTCCCCGAGATGCCCGAGGGCGAGCTCGCGAAGCTGCGGGCCGCGATCGTGAACATGAGCGCGCTCGCCGACGCGGCCCGGGACCTCGGGCTCGGACGGTTCATCCTGCTCGGTCGCGGCGAGGAGATGAGCGGGGGCCGAGACAAGAGCAGCATCCTGGCCGATGCGCTCGAGGCGGTGCTGGGCGCGGTCTACCTCGACCGGGGCCTGCCCGCGGCGCGCAAGATGATCGAGCGGGTGTTCCGGCCGCGCATGATCGCGTACGTCCGCGGCGAGGGCGAGCGCGACTACAAGACGATCCTGCAGGAGCTCGCCTCCGCGGAGGTGCACTCGGTGCCCGACTACCGGATCCGCGAACGCGGCCCCGATCACCAGAAGGAGTTCACGGCCACCGTCTTCCTCGCCGGCAAGCAGTGGGGGAGCGGCATCGGCCGCTCGAAGAAGGAGGCGGAGCAGCAGGCCGCGCACGAGGCCTACGTCCGACTGTCCGAGCGCGCCGAGCCGGCGGAGCCCGCCGGGGCGTGGGGGGACCGAGGGACGCAGGAAGCGGGCGCACAGGCGCGGGCGGCGGCGCCTCGGAAGAAAGGGGCGTAGTGGAACTTCCCGAAGTCGAAGTGATGCGACGGGACCTCGAGAAGGACGTCGTAGGCCGCAAGATCACCGAGGCGGAGGTCCGGCCGTCGAAGAACGCGATGCGGGTCATCCGCCGCCACGCCAAGCGCAAGGAGTTCTCCGACCTCCTCGTCGGCCGCAAGTTCACCAAGGCCGAACGGCGCGGGAAGTACGTGCTGTTGCACATGGACAACGGCGACGTGCTCGTGACGCACTTCGGCATGAGCGGGCAGTTCATGCGCGCGAACAAGCGCGTGCCGCTCCCGCCGCACACGCACGTCGTGCTCACGTTCCAGCAGGGCGGGGATCTCCGCTTCGTCGACCCGCGGACGTTCGGCGAGATGTTCGTGACCACCGCCGACGAGCTCGGCAAGGTCAAGGAGCTCCAGCACCTGGCGATCGACCCGCTCGATCACGTGTTCACGTGGCAGGCGTTCGGATCCGCGCTCGCGCAGCGCGCCGCCAAGATGAAACAGCTGCTGATGGACCAGAAGTTCGTGAGCGGTCTCGGCAACATCTACTCGGACGAGGTCCTGTTCGCGGCCGGCCTGCGGTACGACCGTCCGTCCGACACGCTTTCCTCCCAGGAGGTGCGCCGGCTCTACCGCGCGATGCAGGAGGTCCTGCAGGAGGCGATCCGGTTCCGGGGCACCACGCTCGAGGACGAGGCGTACCTGGACCTGTTCGGCAAGCCGGGCGAGTTCCAGAGCGAGCTCAAGGTGTACGGGCGGGCCGGCCTCCCGTGCCGCCGCTGCCGAACGCCGATCCAGGCGGTCAAGATCTCGGGGCGCAACGCGTACTTCTGCCCGCAGTGCCAGTCGTAGCTGGGGCCCGCTACACGAGGACGGCGCCGACCTCGCCCATGCGTTCGAGCGCGCGTTGCCCGTCGCCGCTGCGAAGGTCGACCGCCCGGATCGCCGACGTGACGACGTCGACCTCCAGGTGGCGCGCCCGCGCGTCCGAGACCGACTCGACGACGCAGTAGTCGGTCGTGAGACCGCAGATCACCACGCGCCGGATCAGCCGGCTTCGGAGCAGCGTGCCGAGCGTGGTCTCCCACGATTCCCCGCTCCGCGGATCGCGGACGCTGAACGCCGAGTAGCCGTCCTCGCCCATGATCCCCTTGCGGATCACCGGCGCGTCCTCCGCCACCCGGAGCTCCGCGTGGAACTCCGCGCCCCACGTGTCGCGGACGCAGTGGACGGGCCAGATCCCGCCGTCCTTCTCGAAGTGGGGGGTGTTCTCCGGGTGCCAGTCCTGCGTGTACACGACGAGGGCTCCGGCGTCGGCCGCCGCCGCCACCTCGTCGTTCACGACGGGGACGATCTCCTCCGCGCCGCGGACGTAGAGGCTGCCGACCGCGTCCGCGAAGTCGTGCTGGATGTCGACGACGAGCAAGGCGGTCCTCGGGTCGTAGGCGGGCACGGACCTAGTATGCGCGGGATGAAGCGGGTCCGCGTCGTCGCGTCGGGCCGCGTCCAGGGCGTCTTCTATCGGGCGAGCTGCGCGCGCCTCGCGCGAGGGCTCGGTCTGGCGGGGCACGTCCGCAACCTCCCCGACGGCCGGGTGGAGGCGGCCTTCGAGGGCGCGGACGCGGCCGTGGACGAGATGGTCGCGTGGAGCCGCGAGGGCCCGGACCTCGCGAACGTCGACCACCTCGACGTGGTGATCGAGGAGCCCCTGGGCGAGACGGGGTTCCGGGTCACGGGCTGATCGCAAGCGAGGTCGGGGACCGATCCGGGCACGGAACTTTCCCCTGTCAGATGCCCGGCCGGGCGGAAGGCCACTGTTAGCATCGACCTCCGATGTTCCTCCGCTCCCTGCACATCCGAGGCTTCAAGTCGTTCGCCGACAAGACCGTCCTCGAGTTCGCTCCGGGCGTCTCCGTCATCGTGGGACCCAACGGCTCGGGGAAGTCGAACCTCGTCGACGCGATCAGCTGGGTGCTCGGCGAGCAGGGACCCCGGGCGCTCCGCGGCGGCCAGATGGCCGACGTGATCTTCGCCGGCAGCCCACAGCGGTCCGCGCTCGGGATGGCCGAGGTCAAGCTCGTGATCGACAACTCGGCGGGGCTGATCCCGGTCCCGATGACCGAGATCGAGATCAGCCGCACGATCTTCCGCTCCGGCGAGAGCGAGTACCGGATCGGCGGCCAGGTCGTCCGGCTCCTCGACGTGCAGGAGCTGCTCTCCGAGTCCGGGATCGGGCGCGCGCTCCACACCGTGGTCGGGCAGGGCCAGCTCGAGGAGGTGCTGACCGCCCGCCCGGAGGACCGGCGGACCTACATCGAGGAGGCGGCCGGGGTCGCCAAGCACCGCAAGCGCAAGGAACGCGCCGAGCGCAAGCTGGCCGCGCTCGACCAGGACGTGCTCCGCCTCCAGGACGTGCTCGCCGAGCTCAAGCGTCAGCTGAAGCCGCTCCGCCAGCAGGCCGAGATGGCCAAGCGGCACGAGTCCTTGACGGCGGAGGCCGACACGGTCGCCGTCCGCCTGGCGGCCGCGCGGCTGCGCGACCTGTGGGACGAGCGCGAGCGGCGCAAGGAAGGGTGGGACGAGGGCGTCGCGCGCCGAACCTCCGCGCGCGAGCGGCTCGACGCGCTCGACGGGCGCGTCGCCGCCGCGGCCGACGAGCGCGCCCGCTCCGTCTGGGCCCTGCAGGAGGCCGAGGCGGCGTCCGTCGAGGCGCAGTCGGCCAAGTCCGCGGCCGAGCTCGAGCTCCGGCGCGCGGTCGAGCTCGAGTCCGAGGCCCGGCAGGCGGTGGCCGCCGAGACCAACCGCGGCGCGCGGATGTCGGCGCTCGAGGAGGACCTGCGGCGGCTCGAGGCGCGGTTCGCCGAGACGGCGGAGGAGCTCGAGGGCCGAGCGCGCGAGCTCGAGGCCGCGGAGGCGGCGTTCGCGTCGGCCGCGGACGCCCGGCGCGACGCCGAGGACGAGCGTCGCCGCCTCGCCGAGGAGGCCGCGGCGCACCGCGCCGAGATGGAGACGTACCGCCGTTCGCTCGCGTCGCACGATCGCGAGCGTTCGCGGTTGGAGGAGTCGCTCGGGCTGGTGCGGGAGCGCCGGACGACCGGCGAGGCGGAGCGCGAGGCGCTCGCGGCCGACGTCGAACGTCTCGACGCGTCCACGGCGCCGCTCGGCGATCGCCGGTCCGAGCTGGAGCGCGAGCGACACGGGCTCGCCGACACGGTCGCGGAGCTCGAGGAGGGACAGCGCCGGCTCGAGCTGCGACGCGACGTCCTGCGGGCGCGGCTCGACGACCTCGAGCGCACCCCGGGCTCCCGCTTCCTCGAGGAGCACGCGGGACGCGGGGTCGGGCTGCTCGGCCAGCTGATCCGCGCGGTCGACGGCTGGGACCGGGCGCTGCGGGCCGGGCTCGGCGCGCTCGCCGACGCCGTCGTCTACGAGGACGCCAAGCGCGCGCTCGCCGACGCCCCGACGGGCGAGGGCGCGACGCTCGCCGTGGCAGGCGGTGGGCCCGCAGCCTTCGAGCTCTCGGGCGAGCGGACCCTGCTCTCGATCGTCGACGCGGACCCGACGGTCCGGGGGCTCGCGTCGACCCTGCTGAAGGACATCTACCTGGCCGAGACGCTCGAGGAGGCGGCCGCCAAGCACGCCGAGCACCCGAAGGCGTCGTTCGTCACGCCCGAGGGGGTGCTCGTCGGCCCGGCCCTGATCCGCACGACGTTGACCGCGGACTCGCGCGCCGAGGAGGTTCGTCGGGAGCTCGCGGTCGTCGAGCGCGACCTGTCCAAGTCGGTGTCCGCGCTGAAGCCGCGGCGGGCGCGGCTCGACGAGATCTCGGGCGAGCTGGCCGAGCTCGAGGAGGCGATCGAGGAGGCGGACGCGCGGATCACCCACGCCGCCGAACGCATCGCGCGCATCGACGGCGAGCTGTCGTCGGTGGCCAAGGAGGACGAGATCTTCACGCAACGGCTCGCGGGGATGGACGACGCGGCCGCGGTCTGGCGCGAGAACCTCGCGGCCGCCGGGCCCGTGAGCCACGAGCTCCCCGAGCTGCCGCGGACCCCCGAGCCGCCGATCCAGGCCCGGGTCTCGGTCGAGACGCTGCGCCGCGAGCGCGATCGGATCCAGACGCGGCTGTCGTCGGTGCGCGCCGAGCGCGACACGCTGGCGGCGCAGGACGCCGACACGCTCCGCGCCCAAGCCGATGAGGCGACGCGGGCGCGCGCCGACGCGGAGCATCGGCTCGCCGCCGCCGAGACGGCGCTCGAGGCGGGGACCGCCGCCCGGTCGGCCGCGTCGGCCGCGGAGCGCGCGGCCACCGACGAGGAGGCGGACGTGAACCGCCTGTGGCGGGAGGCGTCCACCGAGCTCGAACGGCTCCGCGAGACCTACGAGGACGAGGACCGGGCGCGCGGCGACCTCGAGCGGCGGATCCGCGATGCCGAGCGCGTGCTCCGCGAGGGCCATCAGCGTGAGCCCGAGGACGCGATGACCGAGCTGTCCGAGGACGACACCGTGGCAGGGCTCGAGCGCAAGGCCGAGCTCGTGCAGCGGCGGCTGGCGCTCCTGGGCCGGGTGAACCTGCTCGCGGGCGGCGAGTTCGAGGCGCTCCAGGAGCGACACGACTTCCTGCACCGCGAGCTCGACGACGTGCGCCGGGCGCGCCGGGACCTGCTCGAGGTGATCCAGCGGATCGAGACCGAGATCGTGACGACGTTCGAGGCCGCCTACCGGGACGTGGCCGCGGAGTTCGAGCGCCTGATCGGCGAGCTGTTCCCCGGCGGCGAGGGCCGGCTGGTCTCCACCGAGCCCGGCGACCCGCTCTCGACCGGGATCGAGATCGAGGCGCGCCCGGGTCGCAAGCGGGTGAAGCGGATCTCGCTGCTCTCGGGCGGCGAGCGTGCGCTCACCGCGCTCGCGTTCCTGTTCGCGATCTTCAAGGCGCGTCCGAGCCCCTTCTATCTGATGGACGAGGTGGAGCCCGCGCTGGACGACATCAACCTGCACCGGTTCATCAGCCTGATCGAGGGCTTCGCGAAGGACGCGCAGGTCCTGGTCGTCACGCACCAGAAGCGAACGATGGAGGTCGCCGGGATGATGTACGGGGTGTCGATGAGCAAGGAGGGGACCTCCAAGGTCCTCGCGCAGCGGATCGACGCGCCCTCGGCGACCGGTACCCCGGACGAGGCCGGCGCGACCGTCGTGGTCCCCGAGCCCGACGCCGTCCGATAGCCTCGGCCCCCGTGGAGTTCGTCGTCGCGATCGTCGTTGGGCTCGTCGTGGTCGGGATCGTCATCGGCGTCGTCCTGTCGCGACGGCGCCCCGCTTCCCACCCGACCGCGGACCGTGCCCAAGGGGAGACCACCGCGACCGGGCAGACCGCTCCGGCACCGACGGCCCCTCCAAGGTCGGCGGGCCTCGGCGGGCGGATCCGGTCCGCGTTCGGCGGTGGGGCCGAGGACCCGTGGACCGAGCTCGAGGGACTGCTCGTGGGTGCCGACGTCGGGCCCGCGACCTCGGCTCGGATCGTGGGCGACGTCCGGGAGCGCTACACCCAGGGCGACGACCCCTCGGCCCTCGTCGGCGAGGAGATCCGTTCGATCCTCGGAGCGTCCGTTCCGCTCGACCTGCCGTCCGAAGGGCTCGGCGTGGTCCTGGTGGTCGGGGTCAACGGGGCCGGCAAGACGACCACGATCGGCAAGCTCGCGGCGCGGCTGACCGGCCAGGGCAGTCGCGTGAGCATCGCGAACTCGGACACGTTCCGCGCCGCGGCCTCGGAGCAGCTCGAGGTCTGGGCCGGCCGCGCCGACGCGCACCTGGTCCGCCAGACGCGCGGGGCCGACCCGGGGGCGGTCGCGTTCGATGCCGTGCAGGCCGCGCAGGCACGGGGTTCGGACGTCCTGATCGTGGACACCGCGGGTCGTCTGCATACCAAGCAGCCGCTGATGGAAGAGCTGAAGAAGGTCCGCCGGGTGATCGAGAAGGCCGTAGGCCGACCTCCCGACGAAACGCTGCTCGTCCTGGACGCCACGACGGGTCAGAATGGCATCGCACAGGCCAGGGCCTTCACCGAGGCGGTGGAGGTGACGGGCGTGGCGCTGACGAAGCTCGACGGCACGGCGAAAGGGGGAGTCGTCCTGGCGGTGCGCGATCAGCTCGGGGTGCCGGTCAAGGTCGTCGGCACCGGCGAGGGTGTGGGCGATCTCGAGCCCTTCGACCGCGAGGCCTTCGCGGCCCGCCTCCTGGACGGCTGACGTGGCCCGGGCCGAGATCCTGATCGTCGAGGATCACCCCACGATGCGCGAGGCGATGCGGCTGATCCTCGAGAACGCGGGGTTCGACACGCGCGAGGCCTCCGACGGCCGCACGGCGCTGTCGATGGCGCGCGAGCGCCCGCCGGACGTCATGTTCCTCGACCTCAACATCCCCGGGACGAGCGGCGCGGACGTCCTCGCCGAGCTGAAGGGCGACGAGGCGACGCGGGACGTCCGCGTGATCATCATCACGGCCACCGGCGAGGAGGGACGGGAGTTCGTCCTCTCGCTGGGGGCCGACGAGTACTTCACGAAGCCGTTCCCGCCTACCGAGCTGCTCCGAACCGTCGAACGGGTCCTGGAGGGACCGCCCGAGACCTCCCCGGCCGGGTCGTAACCTAGCCCTCGATGTTCGACACGCTGACCGGCCGTCTCGACGGCATCTTCAAGAAGCTGCGCTCCCGCGGGAAGCTCCACCCCAAGCAGGTGGACGCCGCGCTGGCCGAGATGCGCGTCGCGCTGCTGGAGGCCGACGTCGCGGCCGAGGTCGCCGACGACCTGCTGGCCCGCGTCCGCGAACGCGCGCTGTCGGAAGAGGTCATGAAGAGCCTCACCCCGGCCCAGCAGGTGATCAAGGTCGTGCGGGACGAGCTCCAGGACACGATGGGTGGCACCCAGGTGCCGTTCGCCCTGCCGTCCGCGAAACCCGCCGTCGTGATGATGGCGGGCGTCCAGGGTTCGGGGAAGACGACCGCGTGCGCCAAGATCGCGCTCCATCTCAAGTCCAAGGGCAAGCGGCCCCTGCTCGTCGCGGCCGACCTGTGGCGTCCCGCCGCCGTGGACCAGCTGTCCACCCTCGGGCGCGAGATCGGCGTGGACGTGGTCTCGGACGGCAAGGACGCGGTCAAGGTCGCCAAGGGCGGGGTCAAGCACGCCGGCCGGGAGGGGTACGACGTCGTGATCGTCGACACGGCCGGACGTCTGCACGTCGACGAGGACATGATGCGCGAGGCGCGGCGCGTCAAGGACGCGATCGATCCGCACCACGTCGTCATGGCGTGTGACGCGATGACCGGTCAGGACGCGGTGATCCAGGCCCGCGCCTTCATGCGGGAGGTGGACACCACCGGGTTCGTGCTCACGAAGATCGACGGCGACGCGCGCGGCGGGGCGGCGCTCTCGATCACGGCGGTGACGGGCAAGCCCGTCTTCTTCGCGGGGACGGGGGAGCGGCCCGAGGACCTCGAACCGTTCTACCCGGACCGGATGGCGTCCCGGATCATGGGGATGGGCGACGTGCTGTCCCTGATCGACAAGGCGCAGGAGAACCTGGACCAGGAGAAGGCGGCCGAGACCGCGGAGAAGATGCTCTCGGCCCGGTTCACGCTCGAGGACTTCCTCGAGCAGATGCAGGAGCTGCGCAAGCTCGGTCCACTGCAGGACCTCCTCGCGATGCTGCCGAGCGTCCCGGGCGGCAAGAACGCGCTCAAGGACCTCGAGGTCGACGACGGCCAACTCGGTCGCGCCCAGGCCATCATCCAGTCCATGACCAGGGAAGAGCGGCAGAATCCCGCTATCATCGGCGGGTCCCGGCGCTCGCGGATCGCGCGCGGTTCGGGTGCGACCACCGCGGACGTCAACGCGCTGCTCAAGGAGTTCGAGCAGGCGAAGAAGATGATGAAGAGCATGCTGGGCGGCAAGCGCATGCCCCGGGTCCCGGGGATGCCGAACCTCCCAGGTATCGGTTAGGAGCTCATGAGATGTCGGTTCGTATCAGGTTGAAGCGGCTCGGGGCGAAGAAGCGTCCCTTCTACCGCGTCGTCGTCGCCGATCAGCGCAGCCCGCGCGACGGCCGGTTCATCGAGAACATCGGCAGGTACCAGCCCCTCGACGACCCCTCGGTGATCGAGATCGACGAGGAGCGCGCGCTGCACTGGCTCCGTGTCGGGGCGCAGCCCTCCAACACCGTTCGGGTGCTGATGACCAAGGTCGGCATCTGGGACCGGTTCACGTCCGAGAGGCCCGAGAAGAAGGACGCGAAGTCCGCGAAGTCCGCGAAGGCGTCCTGATCCCTTGAAGGACCTCCTCGACTACCTCGTGCGCGAGTTGGTCGACGATCCAGACTCGGTCCGGGTCGAACAGGTCGACGACGACCGCGGCGTCCTGCTCACCCTCCGGGTCGCGCAGGACGACATGGGCAAGGTCATCGGCCGCGGCGGCCGCACGGCTCGGGCGCTCCGGATCGTGATGAAGGCCGCCGGGATGCGCGCGGGGATCCATCACACCGGCGTCGAGATCGTCGACTGACACGGGAGTGACGATGGACGAGCCGACCGTAGCGGTCGGCCGCATCACGCGGGTCCACGGGGTGCAGGGCGAGGTCGCCGTGTTCGTGATCTCCGAGGTCCCCGGACGGTTCGCGGACGGCGCGACCGTGTGGCTCGAGGACGGCCGAACCCTGACCGTCGAGTCGACCCGGCCGCACAAGGACCGGCTCCTCGTCCGCTTCCGCGGCGTCGAGGACCGGGCGCAGGCCGAGGCGCTTCAGAAGGCCCTCCTCGTCGTCCCTGAGTCGTCGTCCCCCGAGCTCCCCCAGGGATCGTGGTGGGATCATCGGATCGTCGGCTGCGCGCTCGAAACGGACACGGGTCGCGTGCTCGGGACCGTCCGCGACGTGATCCACACGGGGGCGAACGACGTGTGGTCGGCCGTCGACGACGATGGCGTCGAGACCCTCGTCCCGGTGCTCAAGGATGTGATACTGGGCGTGGACATGGACGCCCAGCGCATCGTCGTCCGCGAGATCCCGGGGCTCACGGCACCGTGACCGCCGATCGAGGTCCGCGTGTGACACCTCGCCTCCGGACGATCGCGAACCTCGTCGAGTGGGTTGTTGTGGGCGTGCTCCTGTTGTCCCTGATCGGCTGGGTCCCCGTGCTCGGCATCGTGCTGGCGCCCTACATCGCCGGCGGCGCTATCGGGGATCGCGTCGAACGATGGCCCGGCTGGGTCGCCGCCTCCGCCGCCGTGGTCTGGAGCCTGTGGTGGTCCGCACGCTCCGACGACGTTTGGATCCTCCTGGGGATGCTGTTCGTCTCCCTCCTGGTCTCGGTGACGACGGCACGGTACCGGTGGGGGTTGCGACCGGAGGCGCTCTCGGCAGTCCGTCGCGCTAGCCTGCGTTCGTGCGGATCGACGTCATCACGATCTTCCCCGGCATCTTCGAGAGCCCGCTGCGCGAGAGCCTGCTCGGGCGGGCGATCGAGGCCGGTCTGCTGGACGTGCGCGTGCACGACCTGCGTGACAGCACGACCGACAAGCACCGCCAGGTGGACGACGAGTCGTACGGCGGCGGGCCGGGGATGGTCCTGAAGCCCGAGCCGGTGTTCGCCGCGGTCGAGTCGCTCGGCGCGGGGGAGCGGCGCACCCTCCTGCTCTCGCCCGCCGGGCGGAGGCTGGACCAGGACCTCGCCCGCGAGCTCGCCACCGAACCCTGGCTGGTGCTGATCTGCGGCCGCTACGAAGGGGTCGACGAGCGCGTGGTCGAGGGCGTGCCGGCCGAGGAGGTCTCGATCGGCGACTACGTGGTCGCGGGCGGCGAGGTCCCCGCGCTGGTGGTGCTCGAGGCGGTGACACGTCTGGTGCCCGGGGTCATCGGCCGGGAGGAGTCGCACGAGCAAGATTCGTTCGGCGACGAGGGCGTCCTCGACCACCCTCACTACACCCGCCCCGCCGAGTTCCGGGGCATGCGGGTCCCCGAGATCCTGCTGTCGGGCAACCACGCCGAGATCGAACGCTGGCGCCGCGAGGCCGCCCTCGAGAAGACCCGTCGCAACCGTCCCGACCTGCTCGAAGGCTGACCGAGTGAGGCGCGGCCGCCTGCTCCCGGGGGCTACCGTTCGCGTGGAGGTGCTCGCTCCATGAGCCCCGCCGCACCCCCTGTTACCATGAGCGTCCCGCCATGAACAAGACCGATCTCGTCGACGCCCCCTATCTCCGCACGGACCTGCCCGAGTTCCGGCCGGGCGACACCGTGAAGGTGCACGTCCGGGTGGTCGAGGCGGGCCGCGAGCGGATCCAGGTCTTCCAGGGCGTCGTGATCCGGCGTCAGGGGGGCGGCCTCCAGGAGACGTTCACCGTCCGGAAGATCTCGTTCGGCGTGGGCGTCGAGCGGACGTTCCCGCTGCATTCCCCTTCGATCGGCAAGCTCGAGGTCGTGTCCCGCGGCCACGTGCGTCGGGCCAAGCTCTACTACCTCCGCGAGCGACGCGGGAAGAAGGCGCGGATCCGCGAGCGCCGGCTCGGTGACGAGGAGCTCGCGGCGATCGCCGCCGCCGAGGCCGAACGCGCCGCCGCGGGTAACGCCGCCGCCGACGAGGCCGTCGAGACCGATGAGGCCGTGGAAACGCCCGAGACCTCCGACGCCGACGCGCTCGAGGTGGAGGCTCCGGACGCCGACACGTCCGACGCCGCCGACGTGCCCGCGGCCGAGACCTCGGTGGACGAGGCCCCCGCGGCCGATGCCGGGGCCGAGACCGAGTCCTCCGAGGCAGAGATCCAGGGCTAGCCGGTGACCGAGCGCCCGTCGGGCTCCGAGGAGCCCAGCGGCGGGTTCACGCTCTCGGAGCCTCGGCCCAGCGAGCAGGAGGGACACGGCTCGTTCCTGCACGAGCTCCCGATCCTGTTCGTGGTCGCGCTGGCGCTGGCGATCATCCTCAAGACCCTCGTCGTTCAGGCCTTCTTCATCCCGTCCGGTTCGATGGAGCCGACGCTGGAGCCGGGTGACCGCGTCCTCGTCCAGAAGGTGGTGTACGGTCCCGATCGCGGCGACGTCATCGTGTTCTCGGACCCGCAGGGGCGCCCCGGCCCCGATCGCGGGATCGTCGGCGGGTTCGTCCACTGGCTCTCGAGCACGCTCGGCATCGAGCGACCCGAGCACGAGGACTTCATCAAGCGGGTGATCGGGCTGCCCGGCGAGACGGTCGAGCTGCGGGACGGGAGACTGTACGTCGACGGGGTCCAGATCCCCGAGCCCTACCTGAAAGGGGCGGTCGACACGAGGGACTACGGTCCGGTGAGGGTTCCGCAGGGCGCGCTCTTCGTCCTGGGCGACAATCGCCTGAACTCGAACGACTCGCGGTTCGGCCTCGGGTTCGTGCCGCAGGACAAGGTGGTGGGGGCTGCGTTCGCGATCGTCTGGCCGCCGTCGAGGGTCGGATGGATCCACTAGTCCTCGACCTCGGTCGCTACGAGCGCGGTCTGCGGGAGCAGGGCTTCAGCCTGATCGCCGGCGTCGACGAGGCGGGGCGCGGTGCCCTCGCCGGTCCGCTCGTGGCCGCGGCCGTGATCTTGCCGGAGGACTTCGACCTCGAGGGGATCAACGACTCGAAGGTCCTGACCGCGCTCCAGCGCGATGCGGCGTTCGAGCGCATCGTGCGCCACGCGGTCGCCCGTTCGGTGTGCCGGTGCACGCCGACGCGGATCGACCGGAGGGGTCTGCACAAGACCAACGTCTGGCTGCTCCGCCGTTGCATCACCACGCTGCCCGTGGAACCCGATTACGTGCTGACCGACGGCTTCCCGGTCAAGCGGCTGCCGATCCCGAACCTGTCGATCAAGAAGGGCGACGCGGTCACCGCGTCGGTCGCGGCGGCGTCGATCGTGGCCAAGGTGACCCGCGACCGGATGATGGATCGGTACCACCGGCGGTTCCCCGCGTACGGGTTCGACCACAACCGGGGGTACGGGACCGACGAGCACCGCGACGCGATCAGGCGACACGGGCCCTCGCCGATCCACCGGTACTCGTTCAAGGGTCTGCGGACCGGCTATTACGACGGCGATAGGGTGGAAGGGTCGTGAACCCCGAAGAGGACGACATCGAGCGGTTCGAGGAGCAGCGCGAGCTCGAGCTCTACCGCGAGTACCGGGACATCGTGCCGATGTTCGCCTTCGTCGTGGAGACCGAACGGCGCTTCTACCTCGCGAACACGGTCGAGCTCAACCAGCGCGACGACGGCTGGGTCGAGGTCGTGCTCCGCGACGCGTGGGTGTGGGACATGTTCCGCCCCGCGCGCCTCGTGTCGAACGTCCGAGTGCTGACCCGTCACGACGTGAACGTGGAGGAACTGCGTCAGGAAGACACGATGCAGCTCCCCGACTGAGCGATTCGCGCCGCCGACAATCGGCGGTCCGACCTACAGCACCGATCTGAGTGCGGGAACGCGCTCCACCGTGTGAGGCTTTTCCTACAGAGCAGAAATGCGTGTCGAGCCTTGCTTGGTCGCCGAGAGGGGTGATCCCTCGAAGGAGATCATCCGAGAAAGGGGGATGGGATGACCAGGAAGGTGAGTTGTCTTGTGGCGGTGCTCGCGTTCGCCGCCACCATGCTCGTCGCTGCCCTTCCGGCGGCCGCGGACACGAGGACGGCTGCGGCGAGCGGCACGGCCTCGTTCCGCGAGACGGGGACCGGCTCAGATGAGCTCGCGTTCCCCGAGATCCGGCGTCGCGTCGGCGCGCGGGGGACACCGGTGGGCCAGCTTCCGATCGCGGGCAAACGAGGCCAGTTCCCACCGAAGCCGCTCGCCAATCCGATCGTCGCCTCGCAGGGGCTCGCCGGGTCGAATCCCGAGCTGGGAGCCAGCTTCGACGGGCTGACGAGCCGTGATCAACGGCTCGCCAACGGCGGCAACCAGTTCTCCGTCGAGCCGCCCGACCAGGCTCTGTGCGTCGCGGACGGATCCGTGCTCGAGTCCGTGAACACCGTGATCCGGGTGAAGGACACGGCGGGTGCCAACGTGACGGGGGTCGTGGACCTGAACAGCTTCTACGGCTACCCAGCGCAGCTCAACCGGACGACCGGAGATTTCGGGCCGTTCCTCACGGACCCGGTGTGCCTCTTCGTCCCGTCGATCGATCGGTGGGTGCAGCTCGTGCTGACGATCGATCAGATCCCCTCCGGAGACTTGGCTGGGGCGTTCCTCGGCACGAACCACCTCGATCTGGCGATCAGCGACACGTCCGACCCGACCGACACGTGGACGATCTACTCGATCGCGGCCCAGAACGACGGGACGCAGGGCACGCCCGACAACGGCTGCCCGACGCCCGATCCGGACGACGCACCGGGGGCCACGAACCCGCGGGCAGAGATCGGTGACTACCCGCACCTGGGGATGGACGCGAACGGCATCTACATCTCGACGAACGGCTACTGCCTCTTCAGCAGCCAGTTCAACGGGGCGCAGCTGTACGCGATCGGGCTCCAGCAGCTGTCCGGCCCATCGCTACCGTCCTCGATCACGTTCCAGCACTTCGCGAATACGAGGCTGGCGGGCTCGCCGGGCTTCACGGTCTGGCCGGCGACGTCGTTCCCGGGCGAGCACTCGACCGAGGCCGGCGGAACCGAGTACCTCCTGAGCACGATCGCCGGCGACGGCACCGAGACGGGGAACGCGACCGGTACCGCCAAGCGCATCGGCCTGTGGGCGCTCACCAACACGAGCTCACTCAACACCGCCACGCCGAACGTGCAGGTGACGAACCGGCTCGTGAACAGCGAGACGTACACGTTCCCGCCCACCTCCGATCAGCGCCCCGGCCCGACGCCGCTGCGCGACTGCATCAATGACACGAGCATGCCGACCCCGTTCGGGCCCGGCTGCTGGCAGGTCTTCTTCGTCGATGAGCCCGAGCACGACGAGGTGATCTCGACGCCGGACAGCCTGGACGGGCGCATGCAGCAGGTGTGGTTCGTGAACGGCAACCTGTGGGGCGCTGCGGGCACCGGCGTCTCGGTCGGCGGCGAGACGAAGGCCGGCATCGCCTGGTTCAAGGTGGAGCCGAAGATCAACGGCGCCGGCAAGGTGGAGGGGAAGGTTCTCGACGAGGGCTACGTCGCCCTCGCCGACAACAACCTGACGATGCCCGCGCTGGCGATGCTTCCGAACGGAAGCGGAGCGCTGGCGTTCTCCGTCCTCGGCGAGGACTTCTTCCCGAGCGCCGGATACGTCACGATCGACGAGGCCGGCAGTGTCTCGCCGGTGCACATCGCCGCGGCGGGGCTCGGCCCGGACGACGGGTTCACGTCGTACAAGGCGTTCGTCGGGGATCCGCCGAGGACCCGTTGGGGCGACTACGGCGCTGCCTGGACGGACGGGAGCGACATCTGGATCGCCTCCGAGTACATCGGCCAGACATGCGCGCTGGAGCAGTACTACCCCAACCCGCCCAGCCTCGTCGGCTTCGGAAGTTGCGGCGCGACGCGCGTTTCCCTGACCAACTGGTTCACGAGGATCAGCCAACTCACGCCGTAGGCGGGGCGAGGTACCTAGGTGAGGGCCGGCCGAGCGCCGGTCCTCACCTCCCGCCGCGAAGCGGGGCGTGTCGGCGACGCGGTCTAGCGTCGCCGGGTGAGCGGATCCAGGACCGACCGCCGTTCCGAACGCGGTCGCACCGGCGAGGACGCGGCGCTGCGCGTGTACGAGGGGCGTGGGTTCGCGCTGCTCGCGCGCAACTGGCGCTGCAGCCTCGGCGAGATCGACCTCGTCGTCGTGCGTCGCGATCTGCTGGTCGTCTGCGAGGTGAAGACTCGCTCCGGACCCGCGTTCGGTGGAGGGTACGAGGCCGTCACGTGGGCCAAGCGGAAGAAGGTCCGCAACCTCGCCGATGCGTTCCTGCAACGCAACGCGTTCGAGCACGCTCGCGTGCGGTTCGACGTCGCGAGCGTGTGGCTCGGCGCGCGCGGCCCGGACGTCGAGATCTTCGAGGACGCGTTCTGAGATGTCGGTGGCTCCCGCTAGGGTCGGCCGACCGTGTACGGACGCGTCAACGGCGTCACCGTCGTCGGCGTCCGCGGTCATCTCGTCGCCGTCGAGGCGCACGTCGGTCGCGGGCTCCCGTCGCTCACGCTCACCGGGCTGCCCGGTGCGGGTGTGCAGGACGCCCGCGACCGGATCCGGCCCGCGGTCGAGAGCGCGGGCCTGGAGTGGCCGCTCCGACGCGTGGTGGTGAACCTGTCGCCCGGGACCCTCCGCAAGGAAGGACCCGGCCTGGACCTCCCGGTCGCGATGGGGGTGCTCGCGGCCACCGCGCAGGTCCCGGCCGCCGGGCTCGGTGGGTGGGCGTTCGCCGGCGAGCTTTCGCTCCGGGGCGGTCTGGTCCCCACCCCGGGCGTGCTGTCGGTGGCGATCGCCGCCGCGCGCGCGGGCCTGCGGGGCGTCGTCGTCCCGACCGCGAATGCCGCCGAGGCCGCCCTGGTCGACGATCTCGAGGTCGTCGGCGCGGCCTCGCTCGGGGAGGTGGTGGGGTACCTGCGTGGGACGTGGCGGCCGAGCGCTCCCCGAACGACCGGGTGTCGCGAGGAGACGAGGCACGCGGTGGATCTCGCGGAGGTCCGCGGTCAGGCGCAGGCCCGCCGAGCCCTCGAGGTCGCGGCGGCCGGCGGGCACAACGTCCTCATGGTCGGTCCACCCGGTGCAGGCAAGACAATGCTCGCGCGCCGGCTCGCCACGATCCTGCCCACGATGTCGCGCGACGAGTCGCTCGAGGTCACCCAGCTGCACTCGGTGGCCGGCCTCCTGGACGGAGGGCTGGTCCACGCGCGGCCTTTCCGCTCGCCCCACCACACCGTGTCCCCTGCGGCGCTGCTCGGTGGCGGCACTGCGTACCTGCGCCCGGGCGAGGTGTCGCTCGCCCACCACGGCGTGCTGTTCATGGACGAGTTCACGGAGTTCCGTCGCGACGCCGTCGAGGGGCTGCGTCAACCCCTCGAGGACGGTCGCGTCGTCGTCACCCGGATGGTGGGCTCGGTCGTGTTCCCGGCGCGGTTCACCCTCGTCGCCGCCGCGAACCCCTGCCCGTGCGGGTTCGCGGGCGACGCGGTCCGGCGATGCACGTGTCGAGACGACCGGCTGCAGACCTATCAGGCCAAACTCACGGGCCCGCTGCTCGACCGGGTCGACATCCGGCTGGTGATCCCGCGTCTCACCAAGCGAGAGCTGCTCGGCGAACAGCCGGGCGAGGACTCGTCCTCGGTTCGCGAACGCGTCGAGCGGGCCCGAGCGCGCCAGCGTCGGCGCTACGCGCCCCTCGGTTTCCCGAGCAACGCCCAGCTCCCCGGTCCCGTCGCTCGACGCGAGGCGCGGATGTCGCCGGACGCGCGCGAGCTCCTCGCGTCGGCGGTCGACCTCCACGCGCTCACCGGTCGCGGGTTCGATCGCACGCTCAAGGTCGCGCGGACGATCGCAGATCTCGCGGGAGCCGACCTCGTCGAACCGGACCACGTCGTCGAGGCGCTCGCGTACCGCTCGGCCTCGCCGGTGCCGGAGCTCGAGCGTGCCGTCTGAGGCCCGAGCGGTCGGCCCGTGGCCCACGTGGCCGCCGGGCTACGGCTCGGGCGACGAGGATCGACGTTCGCTGTTCGTGCTGTCGGCGCTCCGCGGGATCTCCCCGCGCAGCCTGATCCCGATCGCGGCCGAACGCGGTTCGGCGGCGGCGACCCTAGCGTGGATCCGCGAGGGCCACGCCGGCAGCGAGAACGACCAGGCGTTCGCCGGCGGCCTGGATCCCGACGCGATCGCCCGTGCCGCCCGGGCCTGCGGGTCCCGCCTCGTGACGTGGGCCTCGGCCGAGTACCCGAGCCAGCTCCGCCAGATCCCCGACCCGCCCGGCGCGATCTACGTGATCGGACGAGCGCCGCCCGACGTGACGTCGGCCGTCGCCGTCGTCGGCGCCCGGCGCTGCACCGCCTCGGGGCGGGAGGCCGCTGATCGGATCGGGCGCGGGTTGGCCCTGGCCGGCCTCACGGTCGTGAGCGGCGCCGCGCGCGGCATCGACGCCGCGTCGCACGAGGGCGCGCTCTCGGTGCGGGGCTCGACGCTCGCCGTCCTGGGTTCGGGGCTGGACGTCGCCTACCCGTCCGCGAGCCGGGCGCTGATCGCACGGATCGGGCGGTCGGGGACGCTGGTGAGCGAGTACGCGCCGGGCACGCCGCCCAGTCAGCACCACTTCCCGGCGCGCAACCGGATCGTCGCAGGCCTGAGCCGCGCCACCGTGGTGGTCGAGGGCGCCAGGGGGAGCGGCTCGCTGATCACGGCCGAACACGCGATGGAGTTCGGGCGTGACGTGGTCGCCGTCGCGGGTTCGGTCACGAGCGCCCTGTCGGAGGTGCCCCTCCAACTGATCCGCGAGGGTGCGACCCTGATCCGCGACGTCGAGGACCTCCTGGACGACCTCGGCGTCGAGATCGTGCCGGCCGAGGTCGCCGAGCGCCTCGAGCTGGACGACGCCGAACGCCGGATCCTGGACGCCATCGCCGAACCCACGCTTCCCGACCGGATCGCGTCGTCGCTCGGGGTCGCGATCCCCGAGGTGGTCGGCGTCCTGATGCGGCTCGAGCTGCGCGGGTTCGTCCGAAACGTGGGTGGCCGCTACGAGACGACGTTGAAGGCGCGGGCTCAGCGAGCCGAGGCAAGCGAGCGGAGCGCGCGCGGGACGCCCGATCGTGCCACGAGACGCACCGGGACGCCGGCGCCGTCGAGCAGGCTCGCGGCCATCGAGGAGCGGTAACCGCTCGCACAGATCACCGTCTGCCGCTCCGAACGGTCGAACCCGTCGAGGCGTTCGGGCAGGTCGCCGACGAACACGTGCGTCGAACCCTCGAGGTGGCCCTCGTGCCACTCCGTGCCCTGTCGAACGTCGAGGACCTCGCCCGCCTCCCCCTCGCCGAGCTCGTCGACGAGCTGTTCGACCCGCAGGGTGGGGAACGAGCTCGTCGCCCGGCCCGACGCGGCCCACGCCTCGACGCCGCCGCCGAGGTGACCCAGGACCGTGTCCCACCCGATGCGCCGCAGTTGCAGGGATGCCTCCTCGAGCGCTTCGTCGTCCGGGACCGACAGCACCAGCGGCGTCGCGAACGGCACGAGCCACCCCACGTACGAAGCGAACGACGGCTCGAGCGGGACGTTCAGGGACCCGGCGACGTGTCGCTCGGCGAACGCCGCACCGTCGCGAGCATCGACCAGCCGGGCTCCAGCGGCGAGCGCGTCCGCCACCTCGTCGACGGTCATGGTCCGAGGACGAGTCGGCGAACCGAGCACCGGCGGGCCGGCCCGGTTGATCGGCGCCATCTCCGCGTAGTAGTCGGGGAACGCCTTCAGCCCGCTCAGCTGGCGCAGCACGAAGGCCTCCTCGTCGGTCTCCGTGAACGCGGGGTTGACCGCCCGCTCCTCGGCGATCGTCGAGGTCCGCTGCTCGCTGGGCGATCCGACGGCGCAGAAGCTGCCGGCCCCGTGGGTGGGGAGCACCCGGACGGCGTCGGCCAGGCCGGCGAGCCGTCGCATCGAACGGAACTGCAGCCGCGTGAGCTCGTCGGTGCGTTCGGCGCCGAGCAGGTCGGTCCGGCCGGCGCCGCCGACCATGAGGCTGCCGCCCGAGAACAGCGCGATCGGTTCCGCTCCGTCGCGCAGGACGTAGGCAAGATGCTCGGGGGTATGGCCGGGCGTCGCGACCCCGAGCAGGGTGGCGTCGCCCATCGGGATCTCGGTGCCGTCCTCGACGGGTCGGTACCCGAACGCGTACCCGGCGTTCGCCGGTCCCCAGATCTCGGCGTCGGTGGCCGCCCGCAGCTCGAGCGCGCCCGAGAGGTAGTCGTTGTGGACGTGGGTCTCGACGACGTGGCGGATCGTGGCCCCGCGGCTGCGAGCCGCGTCGACGAACCGCTCGACGTCGCGTTGCGGGTCGACGACGGCGGCCTCGTCGCCCCAGGTCAGGACGTAGCTCGAGTCCCCGAGCCCCTCGGTCACCAGGACGTCGAGCTCCATCGGCTGCATCCTATCCCGGGCACGGACGGGCCCCGATCCGGGTCCGCTGCTTGAACGGGCCGACCCCGATTGGTACAAGAGGGGCCGCCGACCCCGGAGGATCATGCCCGCCCGCGACCTTGCTCAGTCCGACGTCGCCCTGATCGATGGGTTCGCGGATCACCTGGCGTTCGAGCGTCACCTCGCGCCCTCGACCGTGGATGCCTATCGCCGCGACCTCTCGCAGCTCGCCACGTTCCTTCGCCGCGGCCGCCGCGATCTGCCCGGCGCGAGGCTCGATGACCTGCGGCGGTTCCTCGCGCAGCTGACCAGCCTCGGGTACGCGCGCGCCTCGATCGCGCGCCGGGTCGGAGCGATCCATACCTTCTACCGCTGGGCGGTGTCGCGCGACGTGGTCGTCGAGGACCCGGCGGCGCTCCTCGGGCGGCCGAAGGTCGTCAACCGTCTGCCGGTGGTGCTTCGCGTCCCGGAGGCCGCGGCGCTCGTCGAGGCGCCCGCCGTCGCCGGGGACGCGAGCGAGGTCGACGCCGCGGTGGCGCTCCGGGACCGCGCGATCCTGGAGCTGATGTACGGGTCCGGGCTCCGGGTGAGCGAGGTGGCCGGCCTCACGCTCGATCGGGTCGACCTCGAACGTGGCCGCGTCAAGGTGATCGGCAAGGGCGACAAGGAACGCGAGGTGCCGCTCGGCGATCTCGCGCGCGATGCGGTCGCCGCCTGGCTGCCGGCGCGCGGTGTTCTCGGCGTCGCCGAGCGCGACGAGCTGTTCACGAACCGAAGGGGTCGCCCGATCGGCCCACGCGACATACGACGGCTTGTGGGACGATACGCAGGCGCAGCCCTTTCGGGCCGGCGGGTGACGCCGCACACCCTGCGACACTCGTTCGCCACGCATCTGCTCGAGGGAGGAGCGGACATCAGATCGGTCCAAGAGATGCTCGGCCACGCGAGCGTGGCGACGACCCAGCGGTACACGCACGTGAGTCGCGCGCGCCTGTTCGAGGCCTACGAGCAGAGCCACCCGAGGGCCTGATGCCACGAGCTCCCAAGGCCGAGAAGGCCAAGACCCCCGTGAAGGCCCCCAAGGCTACGAAGACGGCCAAGACCGCCAAGACCGCCAAGGTCGCGAAAACGGTGAAAGCCGCCGACAACGACCGGCCGGCGGCGCGTTCGGGTTCGGTCAAGGTGGGGAGGTCGCGGTCGACACGTCAGCCCCCGTCACCCGAGGAGCTCAACGAGCTCGCCCGGTTGTGGGAGGAGTTCAAGCAGAGCGAGGTCTCGGGCGCCCGCGAGGGCGCGCGCGAACGCCTCATCCTGCACTACGCGCCGCTCGTGAAGTACGTCGCGAGCCGGGTGGCGACCGGCCTGCCCGCCAGCGTCGACCAGGCCGACCTCGTGTCGTACGGGATGTTCGGGCTGATCGACGCCCTCGAGAAGTTCGACCCGGGCCGCGGGAACAAGTTCGAGACGTACGCGATCCCCCGGATCAAGGGCGCCATCATCGACGAGCTCCGGGCGATGGACTGGGTGCCCAGATCCGTGCGCTTCAAGGCGCGTGAGATCGAGAAGGCGTATTCCGACCTCGAGTCGATCCACAAGCGGGCCCCGACCGAGAAGGAGGTGGCCGCGCGGCTCGGGGTGACGCTGCGCGAGCTCCACGAGGTCATCAACCAGATCTCGTTCGTCCAGGTGCTCCAGCTCGACGAGATCCTGAGCGTCGGCAGCGACCGCGGCGAGCAGGTGTCGCTGCTGGACACGCTCGCCGATCGAGGCACCGACCCGACGACGGGGCTCGAGGGGCAGGAGACGCGCGGGCTCCTCGCGGCGGCGATCAACTCGCTGTCCGAACGCGAGAAGATCGTCGTCACGCTCTACTACTTCGAGGGTCTCACCCTCGCCGAGATCGGCGAGATCCTCGGCGTGACGGAATCGCGCGTCTGTCAGATCCACACCAAGGCCGTCGGTCAGCTCCGCCTGCAGCTCGTCGAGACCGAGTAGCCCCAACGCCTCGGATGTGAACCGCGTCACGGTCCGCGGCGCGGCGCACGCCTAGGATCGTCGCTCCTGGTCGATCGGAGAACCGGCGTGACGTTCACGGCGTTGGTCCTCCCCCTGCTGATGGTGCTGCTCGGTCCGTCGTCGGTCTCGTCCGGAGCCGCCGATGGGCCCGCGCCCGACGATCTCGCGTTCGCTCCGGCGCTGCCGAACGGCACGTGGTCCTGGCCGGTGAGCGGGCCGGTGATCCGGGGGTTCGATCCGCCGGACACGCCGTTCGGGGCCGGGCACCGGGGGATCGACATCGCGGTCGCGCCGGGAACGCCGATCCTCGCCCCCGAGGCGGGCACGGTGTCGTTCGCCGGCCGGGTGGGCGGGGAGCTGTTCGTCACGATCGTCCACGGCGGCGGGCTGTCGAGCACGTACTCGTGGATCTCGTCGTCGGCGGTCCGCAAGGGCGACGTCGTGTCGCGGGGCCAGACGATCGGGGCGACCGGGACCGGTCATCCGGGAGCGGGCGTCCCGCATCTGCACGTCGGGGTGAAGCTCGACGGCGAGTACGTCGACCCGTTGCAGTTCCTCGCGCCACTCGGCGTGCAGGATCTGATCCGTCTCGTCCCGATCGCCGCCTGAGCCGAACCGAGTCGGGCGACCCTCGGTCGACCACGAACGCCTGGGGTCGCCGCAACGTGACTGCGGCTAGCATGGGCGCCCCCCGTACGAGGAGAGCTCACCTGTTCCCGAACCGGTGTCACCCGTCGTCGAACGTCGTCCGCGGCGCGGCAGTGGCATCGGTCGCGATCGCTGCGCTCGCGTTCGCGCCCGTCGCTGCGACCGCGCAGGAGACGCCGACCTGGTCGCAGTTCCAAGGCGGCCCGGGCCACCCGGGGGTGCTGGTCGACGGGCCGCAGCCCCCGTATCGCGTCCGATGGACGTTGCCGGCTCCCGCGGGCGAAGCGCTCTCGGGCGCCGTCGTCGCGGGCGACCTGGCCGTTTCGGTCGGCGCCGAGGCGGTCTACGGGATCGACGTCGCCACGGGTACCGTCGAGTGGCAGGTGGCGAGGGACGGCGGCCCGCTGTCCGTCCCGGCGATGGGGGCGGGTCCCAGGGGTCGGATCCTCGTCTACCTCGAGGGACCGGGCCCGAACGACGCCGGCGGAACGTCGGGGGGCTCGCCGAGCCCGTCCGCGAGCGCCACGCCGAGCGATGCGACCATCGGGTACCTCCGCCACCCCGTCGCCGACCGGGCCGGTCGAGCAGGGCGGTGGTTCGACGCTGGTCGCGATCTCCCTGGCCGACCAGCGTGAGGTCTGGCGAACGCCCCTGGGTGATACCTCGCGCAGCGGGGTCACGATCGACGGGACGAACGCGTTCGTCGGCGACAAGGCCGGGACGGTGTACGCCGTCTCGCTGGAGACGGGCGCGATCTCGTGGTCCGAGGAGATGGACGGGCGCGTCGACTCGGCGGTCGCCGTCTCCGATGGACGGGTGGTCGCGATCGCCCGGAACACCGACACGGCGCAGGTCGTCGTGGGGGCGTTCGACGAGGCGACGGGGGAGCGTTCGTGGCCGGCGCTCGCGATCCAGGCCAACTCCACGGCCGGGACCGCGGCGTCGGCGGGCGGTGGTTCGCTGTTCATCGGTTCGGCGGATCGGCGCGTGCGAGCCCTCGACGCCGCGGACGGGATCGAGCGATGGGCGACGCTGGTGCTCTCGCTGTTCTCCCCGGCCACCTCGCTCGCGTTCGACGACCAGAGCGTGTTCGCGGCGGACATCGCCGGAGGTCTGTACCGGTTGGATGCCGCCGACGGCGGGCGCACGTGGAGCTACCACCTGAACGAGGTCGTGCTCCGGAGCTCGCCGGTCGTCTCCGGCGACTCGGTCCTGTTGGGGCTGGGCGACGGCCGTCTGATCGCGATCGACGTCGCCTCCGGCCACCTCGTCTGGCAGAGCGCTCCGTCCCCCGGTCTGGTCGGGACGATGGCGCTCGCGAGCGATGCGGTCATCGCCGTCAAAGGCGGTCGCGACGCCGGCCTGATCGCGTTCGAACACGACCCGGAGGGCACGCTGATCGACGTCCCGTCGCCGACCCAGCTCGACGCCGGGACCACGCTCACGCGCTGGGCGCTCGCGGCGGTCATCGTCTTCGGCGTCGCGTTCGTCCCGGGGTTGTTGGCCAAGCGGCGCTTCGGTGTGGCCGCCAGGGACGATGCCGGTGGCGACGGGCCCGACCCCGACGCCGAGCCAGAGGACGAGACGGAGGAGGGATCGTGAGCGGGAAGAAGCGACGGCGCCCGGCCCGGCCTCGGCCGGCACCGGTCGCGGCCGAACCGATCGAGGCCGAGGTCGAGCCGACCGACGGCGCCCGAACCGCGGCGCCCGTTCGGCGGGGCGCTGTTCGGTACGACCGGTGGGTCCGTGATGCCGCCGGTCGGGCGCTCGCTCGGACGGGGACTGCTCGCGGTCGTCTCCTCGCCCGTCTTGCTCGCGATCGCGATCCTCGTGCCGCTGCTCGCGTGGCTCGCCCTGCATGCGATCGGTTTCGAGGGCAGGCCGGCGCTGCTGGTCGACGTCCTCGCCCTGCCGCCGATCGCGACCTACTTCGATCTCGGGACCGGCGAGAGCCTGCTGGGGCTCGGGCCGTCGTTCCTGATCTTCACCGCCGTCGCGATCGCGATCCGGGGTGTGCTCTACGGGCTGCTCGCCGGGATGATCGTCGAATCGCTCGAGGATGGGCGTGTGACCTCGTGGGGCATGCTCCGTGGCCTGACGGCGATCCCGACCGTGATCGCCGTCCAGGTGCTCTCGTTCACCTTGATCCTGGTCAGCAACATCATCTTCCCCGTCCTCGGCCCCGGGATCGGCTTGCTCGCTGCCGTCGGGTCGCTCGTCGGCGGCCTGTTCTTCCTCGGATTCGCGCCGACCGCGGCCGTGCGGCAGCGGCGGGGGGTGGTCGAGACGCTCCGGCGCTCGGGCAGGGCCGCGATGCTGCCGGGGAGCCGGCACCTGCTGTTCTGCGGCCTCTACTTCTTCATCGCGCTGCCGGTGGTCGTCGGGCTCGCGCCGGGCGGGGGAGAGGTCACGGCGAACCCGACCTTCTTCGGGTGGGTCTTCGTGCTGGGCGCGAGCGTGCTCCACCTGGCGTTCATGGGCGGGCTCGCCTACCGATGGATCGTCGCCGAGCCCGCCGTCCCCGAACAGCCGGTCCCTCGGCGCCGGGCTCCGCAACGCCAGCCCGCCCGGCGTCCCAGCGGGCGGCGCTGACGCGCGCGCGGCCCCCGATCGCGCCAACGCCGCTGGTAGACTCCGCGTTCGCCGGCGTCTCGACGCCGAGCTCACACGCCCGGGGATCGCCTGCGGGGTCTCGGTTTCGGCCGGGCCGGAGGCGAGCCGAACCGGGCGGAGGGACAACCGGAAGGAGAGCGCCATGCCTGTCGTTACCAGGCGGGAGCTCCTCGAGGCAGGGGTGCACTTCGGGCACCAGACACGACGCTGGAACCCGAAGATGGGCCGGTACCTGTACGGGGAACGCTCCGGGATCTACATCATCGACCTCGAGAAGACCTTGTCGGGGCTCGAGGAGGCCTACGCGTACGCGAGGGATCTCGGCCATCGCGGCGGCGTGATCCTGTTCGTCGGGACCAAGAAGCAGGCGCAGGAGGTCATCTCCGACCACGCCGCTCGCGTCGGGATGCCGTTCGTCACGACCCGCTGGCTCGGCGGGATGCTCACGAACTTCCAGACGGTCTCGCGTCGCCTGCTCCGCCTGCGCGAGCTCCGCGAGATGGAGCGCACGGGCGCGTTCGACTTCCTCCCCAAGCGCGAGGCGATCCGCCTTCGGCACGAGAAGGAGAAGCTCGAGCGCAACCTCGGCGGGATGCAGAGCCTCGAACGGCTCCCCGACGCGATCTTCGTGATCGACACGAAGAAGGAGCACATCGCGGTCAACGAGGCGCGCAAGCTCGGCATCTCGGTGATCGCGATCGTGGACACGAACTGCGATCCCGACGAGGTGGACTTCGTGATCCCGGGCAACGACGACGCGATCCGGTCGGTGTCGCTCGTCACCCGTCTGATCGCGGACGCGCTGGCCGAGGGGCGGCAGGAGGGGCGCGAAGCCGTCGTGACGCGCGCCACCGGTCCCGAGATCGAGCCCGAACCCGCGCCGCAGGCCGCCGCGGCACCCGCCCCGACGCCCGAGCCGCTCCCGCCGCCCGGCTCCCGCGCGCCCAGCCGAGCCGCTCCCGCCGCCAGGAGGCCGCCAGACCCCGGAGCCCGAGCCGGTCGTCGCGGACCCGGCCCCCGAGGCCGAGCCGACGCAGGGGAGCTGACGCGGATGGCGGAGATCAACGCGCAGCTCGTGAAGGAGCTCCGGGACCGCACCGGCGCCGGGATGATGGAGTGCAAGAAGGCGCTCACGGATTCGGACGGCGATCTGGACAAGGCCGAGGAGATCCTCCGGACGAAGGGTCTCGCGTCCGCGCAGGGCCGTGCCGGCCGTTCGGCGAACCAGGGGCTGATCGAGGCCTACATCCACTTCAACAACAGCGTCGGCGCGATGGTGGAGGTCAACTGCGAGACGGACTTCGTGGCCAACACGGAGGAGTTCAAGCAGCTCGCCAAGGACCTGGTGCTGCACATCGCGAGCCCCTCGGCGCCCCGGTACGTCAGCCGCGAGGAGGTCGACCCGGGAGAGCTCGAGTCCGAGCGGCGGATCTTCGAGGCGCAGGCTCGGGAGCTCGGCAAGCCCGACGACGTGATCCCGAGGATCGTCGAGGGCAAGCTGAAGACGTTCTACGCCGAGACGGTGCTGCTCGACCAGCCGTACGTGAAGGACGACTCGAAGACGATCCAGCAGCTCCTCGACGAGATGTCGGCCAAGGTCGGGGAGAAGGTCGCCGTGCGTCGGTTCGTCCGGTATCGGCTCGGCGAGGAGACCGGGTAGGGTAGGCGTCATGCCGGAGGGGGACCACGCGCAGGAGGCCGGCCGGCCGCTCTACCACCGTGTGCTGCTCAAACTCTCCGGCGATGCCTTCGCCCCGATCGAGACCGGCTACGGGATCTCGACGGCGTCCACGGGGCTCCTGGCCCGAGAGCTCGCCGACGTGGTCGACCTCGGGGTGCAGTGCGCGGTCGTCGTCGGCGGCGGCAACATCTTCCGCGGCCGTCAGGCGCCGGGGATCGATCGCTCCCGCGCCGACTACATGGGCATGCTCGGCACCGTGATGAACGCGCTCGCGCTGCAGGACGCGCTCGAGAAGATCCACGTGCCGTCGCGGGTCCAGACCGCGATCCATATGGCCCAGATCGCGGAGCCGTACATCCCGCTCCGCGCGATCCGGCACCTGGAGAAGGGGCGGGTCGTCGTGTTCGCCGCGGGGATCGGCGCGCCCTACTTCTCGACCGACACGACCGCGGCGCAGCGCGCGCTCGAGATCGGCGCGCAGGCGATCCTCAAGGGCACGAAGGTCGACGGTGTGTATACCGCCGACCCGCACGTGGATCCCACGGCGCAGCGGTTCGAGACGATCGAGTACCTCGACGTGCTCCGCGAGGGGTACCAGGTCATGGACGCCACGGCGATCAGCCTGTGCATGGAGAACGACCTGCCGATCATCGTGTTCGACTTCGGGTCCGAGGGGAACATCCGCCGGGCGGTGTCGGGTGAACCGATCGGCACCCTGGTGCACGGGGCCGTCCGATGACGGTCGACTCCGCGCTGAAGGCGGCCACCGAGAAGATGGACAAGGCGATCTCGGTCCTGAAGGACGAGCTCGCCGGCGTCCGCACGGGTCGTGCCACCCCCGCGCTGCTGCAGCGCGTCGTCGTCGATTACTACGGCACGCCGGTGCCGATCCAGCAGCTGGCCTCGTTCTCGGTGCCCGAGCCGCGGACCCTGATGATCTCGCCGTTCGACCGCAACGCGATCTCCGCGATGGAGAAGTCCATCATGTCGAGCGACCTCGGGATCACCCCGAGCAACGACGGCACCGTGATCCGCCTGAGCTTCCCGCCCCTGACCGAGGAGCGGCGCAAGGAGCTGATCAAGCTGGTCCATCACCGCGGCGAGGAGGGCAGGGTTGCCGTTCGGAACATCCGGCGGCACTCGAAGGAAGAGCTCGAGAAACTTGAGCGCGAGGGCGGCATCTCGGAAGATGACCTCGTGCGCTCGGAGAAGGAGCTCCAGAAGCTCACGGACAAGCACATCTCGGACATCGACGACGTCGTGGCCCACAAGGACGCCGAGCTCAAGGAGATCTGAGCGTGCCGGAGGACGAGGAACGGACCGAGGGCGAGGACCTGTTCGAGGATCTCGACAAGTTCTTCGCGCCGATCCAGGACGTCGACTGGCCCGAGTCCTCCGAGGGCAAGGGGTCGGGCACGCCCCAGGGTGCGGATCGCCCGCGGACGAGTCGGCGCCGAAGGAGCCCGAGCAGCCTGAGCGTGAGCCGGACGCCGACCGTGGCTCGACGATGGCGTTCGAGACCCAGCCGGGGGAGGACGCCCCCGAGGAGGCCGACGCCCTCGAACCCGGCACGGCCGAACCGGCCGGCGGCGGTGAGCTGTTCACGGCTCCCGAGACGCCGCCCGACGAGGCGGAGCCCAAGGTCGAGGAGGAGCAGGACGAGGTCGGCTCGTTCCTGTTCGAGGCAGAGGCGGAGGGCTACGACGTCGACGAGGCCGGCGGCGAGGCCGGCTCGGGCGGGTACGTCGACCTCCCCGGCGACGAGCCGGGGGTCGCCGAGCTGATCGAGGAGACCGTGGTCGTCGAGGACGCCCCGGACATCGAGGCCGTCGAGGCCGCGGCCGATCACTTCGCCGAGTCCGTCCGCGACGAGGTGCAGGTCGAACCCGAGGCGCCGGTCCCGCAGCCCACCGAGGAGGTCGCGATCGCGCAGCTCCTCGGCGAGGAGGGCGCGACCGATGACGCCGAGACGACGCGCACCGTCCGGGTCGGGGCCGAGGGGTTCGGCGGACCGAGCTGGCAGGAGCCGACCGCGATCGAGGTCGGCGCCGAATCCGAACGTGCGGGACCCGGCCGCGACGTCCCGACGGCGTTCATCACGGGGATCGTGCTCGTCGGCTTGGCCGTCGGCGCGATCCTGATCGGCGCGGGAGCGTTCGCGATCTTCGCCGGCATCGTCGTGCTGTTCGCGCAGGGCGAGTTCTACCTGGCGATGCAGAAGCGGCACTACCAGCCGGCGACGGCGCTCGGGCTCGTCTCGGGTGCGCTCGTGTTGGGTGCCGGGTACTACCGCGGCGAGAACGCGATGCTCGCGATCATGGCGCTGTCGTTGTTCGCGACGTTCCTGTGGTACATGACCGTTCCGCCGCAACACCGTCGCAACGTCGTGGCGAACATCGCGATCACCACCCTCGGCATCGCGTACATCCCGCTGCTCGCGGCGTACGCGCTCGCGGTCCTCAAGCTCCCCGACGGCGAGGGGCTCACGCTGTCGATCATCGGGCTCACGTTCGTGTACGACACCGCGGCGTTCGGCGTCGGCTACTTCTGGGGGAGCCGGCCGCTCGCGCCGAACATCAGCCCCAAGAAGTCTGGGAGGGCGCGATCGGGGAATTCCCCGACCTGATGCCCGAGACGCTGATCACCAAGGACCGCGAGGAGGTGATGGCGTTCCGCAAGGAGTTCGGCGACATCATCATCAAGCCGCTCTACGGCAATGGCGGCGCCGGCATCTTCCATCTGCACGAGGCCGACCGCAACCTCGCCTCGCTGCTCGAGATGTTCGCGCAGATGTTCCGCGAGCCGTTCATCGTGCAGCGCTACCTGAAGGAGGTGCGCAAGGGCGACAAGCGCATCATCCTGATCGACGGCGAGCCGGTCGGCGCCATCAACCGCGTGCCGGCCGAGCATGATTCGCGCTCCAACATGCATGTCGGCGGCCGCGCCGAAAAGACCGAGCTGACCGACCGCGAGCGCGAGATCTGCGCGCGCATCGGCCCGGCGCTCAGGGCGCGCGGCTTCATCCTGGTCGGCATCGACGTGATCGGCGACTACATGACCGAGATCAACGTGACCTCGCCGACCGGCATCCGCGAGGTGGCGCGCTTCGGCGGCGCGGATGTCGCGGGGCTGTTCTGGGACGTGGTGGAGGCGAAGCGGGCGGCCTGAGTTGCGCCGGCGGTGGGGTTCTGCGGCAGGTCGGGGACAGATTGCGGGCGCCCGAGGGTGCCGAGCCGGGCTTGGTCCTGCTGCCAAATGCTGCCAAAACCGGCTGAATGTTGCCGAAGTCGCGCATTTTGCCGGTTGAAATTGCCGATCCACCACATTTTGCCGTCTCGCTAAGCGTTTGATTTCATTGGCCACATGTTACCCGTTGTTATCGGCCGTTATTTCAGGGCGATAACGTTTTGCACTGCGGCATGTGCTTGAATTCATTGGCTATTCGCAAACGTTATCGGGCGTTATTTTAGGCCGATAACGCTTTGCGCCGCGGCATGTACCTGATTTCATTGGGCTATTCGCAAAGCGTTATCGCCGTTATCGACGTTACCGGCACTTTCGCATTCGGCGGATCGCGTCCGGGACCGGCTTCCGGCCGGGACCAGAAGTAGCATGGCTTGACGGTTCGGACGGTTTACTCCGGCGTGAGCGCCCTTCGACAAAAAGCCCAGCGCCCTTCGACTGAGCTCAGGCGTGCGGCATTCGCCCGGAGCCCTGCCCGAGGCCGCGCCACCCGGCCATCGTTCACGCCGAAGTATCCTTGATCGACGCGCGCGCAGGTGGCAGCAATGATGTCATCAGCGAAGACTTTGAACACACGGGGCGGCGGCGGGCGCGAGTGGTTTGCGTCCTCACGATCGCCCGCCGCAGGCCGGGTCTTCGTTGCCCGCGATCCGCCGATCCCCGCGCCCAACAAGGCGCTGCCGGAGCTGGCCCGCAGGTCCGGGCAACTCCGGCCAGCTCGCGAAGGCGCTAGTGATTGGGATGGCGGCCGGCACCGCGTCCCTGGGCCGGCGATGGGCGGCGCGGCGAAACGACTGCCGCCCGGGCTGTGGTCACCGAACCATCCTCGGCGACCTCACCCGGATCGTAGGTCCGATATGCCGCCCCGTGGCGATATGCAACCCGCAGCCTGTGCCCTGCAGCGCGGCGTGAAGCGTGAAGCTCCGCTGCTGCAATCCGACGCGGGCGACGAACTGCATGCGCACGAAGGTCGCACCGCCGTCGGTCCATGGCGTATATTCCTGGACGCTGTGAAACACGACACGATCGATCTGTGTCGCCGAGTACGCCGAGAGCCACTGCGTCCTGCGGTTCAGCATGTCGGTCACAATATGGCGCAGCAGCCATTCGTGAAAATTGGGGGCACGGCGGGACACATTCTCGGGCACCCCCGTGCCGCCACGGCGGTAATAGTCGGCGAGCAGCTCGCGCAAGATCCTCAGTGCTGTTTCGCGGTCCATGGTCTATCCCTTCTTCGTCGAAGCCGGCTGTCGTCCCTTGGCGTGCAGCCCGGCGCAGCGGCTTCTCGAGGCAAAGGTTTCAGCCCACCGCTGCTTCATGCGGATAGGTCGCGCGAGGCGGGAATCCGGTTCACGCTATCCGGCCAGAATTTTGCAGCTGGCGGGTCCTGCGTTGCTGCGGGGATTTTGCCTTTGACATCGCCGTTGCTGCGCCGGAACCGGCACCGCCAATCGCGTGAGCGAGCGCTCCACACGCCGCCGAAAGCAGTCCGGTCGCCGCTGCCGGCTCCGCTTCACTGGCCACCCCGGCCGTGGCGCCAACGCCAGGCATGCACTAACATTCCGGCTCGATGCCCTCGGGGCTGGCCAGTGATCAGTTCAAATCAGGGAAGTTCCCCATGACCGAACATTGCTGTGGACCGGGCTATGCTTCTCCCGCCGAAGCGATGAGGGCGCCGCGCGAAAAGCTGCTCTATACGATTGCCATCTACACCGGCACGGGCATTCAGAAGCCGGACTATCTGTGCACCATCGATGCCGACCCGGAGAGTTCGACCTACAGCCAGGTGATTTCACGTCTGCAGGTGCCTGGCATCGGCGATGAGCTTCACCACATGGGCTGGAATGCCTGTTCGTCGTGCCATGGCGATGCCGGGCATGGAGCGGAAATATCTGATCGTGCCCGGTGTGCGCTCGTCCAACCTGCATATCGTCGATTGCGGCACCGATCCCCGCAATCCGACGCTGTTCAAGGTGATAGAAGGCGCCGAAATCAAGGCCAGGACCAATCTGTCGGCACCCCACACAGTGCATTGCCTCGGCTCGGACATCATCATTTCCATGCTTGGCGACGCTCAAGGCAACGCCCCCGGCGGCTATCTGCAACTCAACAAGGAGTTCGAGATCGTCGGCCGCTGGGAAAACTCCATGGGCAATATCAAGTTCGGCTATGATTTCTGGTATCAGCCGCGGCACAACGTCATGGTCAGCTCGGAGTGGGCCGCGCCCAATACCTTCATGCCCGGTTTCGACCTCGAGGAGGTGGGCCATCTGAAATATGGCAGGGAGATCCATCTCTGGGACTTCGAAAAGAAGGCGCCGAAGCAGACATTCTATCTCGGTGAAGATGGCTTGCTCCCGCTGGAGGTGCGTTTCCATCATGATCCCGACAGCAGTCACGGCTTTGTCGGCGCGGCCCTTTCCGCCAATATCATCCATTGGTGGAAGGATGCGGCCGGTGATTGGCAATGGGAAAAGATCGTGGATGTCGGAAATGAGCCGCATCCCGAATGGCCGATTCCGATACCCGGCGTGATCTCGGTCATCCTGCTCAGCATGGACGATCGATACCTCTATCTCTGCAACTGGCTGCATGGCGATATCCGCCAGTACGACATCTCGGATCCGCACAACGCCAGGCTCACCGGACAGGTGTGGATGGGCGGACTTCTGGGCCGTGCGCCCGAGGTCAACGGCGTGAAGGTCACAGGCGGGCCGCAGATGATACAGCTCAGCCTCGACGGCAAGCGCCTCTATGTGACGACCTCACTGTTCTCGACCTGGGACAATCAGTTCTATCCGGAAATCCGCACCAATGGCGGATGCATGCTGATGGTCAATTGCGATACGGAAAACGGCGGCATGGAGATCGATCCGCGATTTGTCGTTGATTTCGGCAAGGAACCGAATGGACCAAGCCGCTGCCACGAAACCCGTTATCCCGGCGGCGATTGCACGAGCGACATCTGTGTATGACCAGCTTCACCATCACTCTCGCCAATCGAGGCGGCGTGGCCTTTGACGTCGATCACCGCAAGCCCCTCCTGCAAAGCTTGCGCGAGCAGGGCGTGGACCTGCCCTACGGATGCAAATATGGCGGCTGCATAAGCTGTGCGGCCAAACTCATCAGCGGCAAAGTCAATCAACAGAGCCCAGCTGGCGCTGAACAACCGCCAGATCAACAATGGATATATAATCCTCTGCGTTGCCCGCCCGATGAGCGACTGCACGCTGGAGGTCGGCGTCGAAAGCCACGACAAGCTCTACCGCAACCCTTTCCTGGACCCGCTGGCCCCGCATGAACTGAAAGCCGATATCGCGACCCCGCTGGAAGAAAAGAAATGACCCGTATGAATCATGATGAGCCCTATCCGGAGGCTTATCTGCAAGAGATTCTGAAATCGGTCAAAACCATCGCGATGGTCGGGGCCAGCCCCGACAAGACCAAGTTTTCATATGGCGTCCTCAGGGTGCTGCACGAAACCGGCTACGACATGATCCCGGTCAACCCCAGTCCCGGCCTGGATGAAATTCGAGGGCTCAAGGTGTATCCGTCGCTGGCGGCCATCGACCGGCCTGTCGATATGGTCGAGGTTTTTCGCCGCTCCGAAGATCTGATGGAAGTTGCCGAGGAGGCCATCGCAATCGGCGCCAAGGTTCTGTGGAGCCAGATCGGGGTGCGCGATGACGCCGCCGCCCGGCTGGCGGAGGAAGCGGGCTTGAAAGTGGTTATGAACCGCTGTCCCAAGATCGAGTTGTTCCGCCCCTTCTGGAAGCCGAAGCTGCATTTGGGAATATGATTGAGGGTGACCGGATTCCGGACCGTGGTCGCTGGCAATTGCCGGCAGATCTAGTTTTGCCCGAGGTACGATGCCAGATGGTCGCTGAGATCGCGCGCGTCGTCGCCGGCGCCGTCGATCAGCGCAGACTTGCGGCGGCGCAGAAACTGCATCCCCATCAGGTACACGCCCGGATGTTCAGCAACCCCGCCGTCGTGGCGGACGTGGCCCTTGCGGTCGAGGACCGGCAGCTCCAGCCAGGAATAGTCCGGCCGGTAGCCGGTGGCCCAGATGATCGTCCTGATCGCGCCACCGGCGAGGTCGAGGCCGAGCGGCGGGCTGTCCTCGACACGGGTCGGCGGCAGGCGATGCGGCGGGTCGACCGTGGCGTCCAGGCCGTTGGCGCGCGCCCATTCGTCGATGAGGTCGAGCAGCCGGGCCATCTTGAGATCGGAAAGCGCGCACATGTTGCGCAGCGACCCCGCAAACTGCGCCTTGCCGTCTTCGGTGATGCCGGCGAGACGGCCGACGAGCCTGACGCCGAGGTCGGTCAGCGCATTGAGGTCGAGGGTGGTGCGGTCGGGCGTGCCGGCAAGCTGCAGCGAAGGAACCCGTCGCGCCCGCTTGATGTCGTCAACCTGGTCGTAGCGCTCGTCGAGCACGCCGGCGGCGTCCATCCACCATTCCAGGTCCTTGCCGCGATAGATGCGGGGCGCCCGGATGTGCTCGCCCACCGACAGGGTCACCTGACGCCCCGAACGCTGCAGCTCCTGCGCGATCTGGGTGCCGCTCGACGACGCGCCCACCACCATCACGCCGCCGTCGGCGACCTGGCCCGGATTGCGGTAGGACTGCGCCGTCAGCATGGCGACCGACGGCGGCACGCGGCCGGCGAAATCGGGCAGGCGCGCGATGTTGCAGGCGCCCGACGCCAGCACGACGGTCCGGCACCGCCAGTCGCCGCGGTCCGTGCGCACGAGATATCCCGCCCCGTCGCTGCGAACCGAGGTAACGGTCGTGTGGGTTCTGACCGGAGCCGAGATCGCCTTGGCATAGTTCCCGATGAAGTCGATCACCTCGGGCAGCGTCCGGTAGCCGTCGGGGTCGTCGCCGTCATAGCGGAAGCCCGGCAGCCGGCTCTGCCAGTTCGGGGTGAGCAGCCGCAGCGAATCCCATCGCTCGGTGCGCCAGCTATGGGCGATCTCGCCGCGCTCCAGCAGCACATGGTCGATCGAACGCTCCGCGAGGCAGCGGCTCATGGCGAGCCCCGCATGCCCTGCGCCGACGATCACGGTGGTGACGGAACGTAATCGCGCCCTCTCATCAGGAGAGTCTGCGGCCGGCAGCGCCTTTCAATTCACCACGACCGTGACGTTCGTCGGATTGGTGACGATGTCATAGACCGCCGACCGCTTCTGCGACTGGGCGACGAGAGCCTCGATGTCCTCGCGCTTGGCGTCGGCGTCGATGTCGTACTTCACCGTGATGCCGCTGAAGCCGTTGCGGACGTCGCTGTCGATGCCGAGTATGCCCGCGAGATCCATGTCGCCTTCGATGGTCGCCTTCACCGACTTCAACTGGATGTTGCGGTTCTGGGCAACCGCGGCGATGCCGGCGGTCAGGCAGCTCGCCAGCCCGACCAGCACGTATTCGACAGGCGTGGCGCCCTTGTCCAGGGAAGCGAAGACCTCCGGATGGTCGGCATCGAATGTGAAGGTGGTCTTGCGATGCTGGTCCTGGCCGAGACCGTAGAAGCTCTCGACCGTCGAGTGGCTGTGGGTGCCATCCTTCCATTCGCAGGCCGCGCGCCACTTGAACTGCGCGGCCTCCGGGGCGTTGGTGAGCGCTTCGCGTGCGCCGAGCAGCGCTTCGACGTTGACGCCGTTGTTGGCCTGTCCTTCGGAAGCCATGATTGTTCTCCCTCCCTTGCACTGTGCGTAATGGGTTGAAAACCCGACCGATTCCACTGACTTCCTGATCAGATTTCACCATGGCATGGTATGGGCAGCGAAGCGTCTCTTCAAGCTGTTTCCGCAGGGACATCGTCGCCCCTGGAAGAACTGGGTTGCAAAGCTGTAACCAACTTTCTGATTAGGCCACCCGAATGGCCGATCAACGCATCCAGCGCGGTCCTGCTGCCATCGCCGTCGCGGATGTGGTCGGGCTACTCGCGCCTGATGGAGGCGCTGGCACGCTTCGGCGGGGTGGATATTGCGGGATTGTTCCGGGATGTGGCGGCGACGCGGGCGGGCTGAATTGCGCCGGGGCCGGGGGCAGCTAACCGAAGAGCCTCGCCCCTTGCACATATTCCATGGCTTTCGCCCATTCGGGGTCGCTCCAGCGCCGGTTCAGCTCGTCCTCCGACACCTCCTCGACCCGCGTCTGCAGCCACCAGACATTGCCATAGGGGTCGCGCACCCGTCCGACCCGGTCGCCGAAGGCCAGATGCGTCACCTCGGTCACGGGAACGGCTCCCGCCGCGACGGCCCGCGCAAATTCGCGTCGGCATCCGGCAGATAGAGCCGAAGGAAGGCCGGGGTGTCGGGCCAGCCGCGATCGCGCGGGGCGTCGAACATCATGACGACGGAGTCGCCGATCCTGACCTCGGCATGGCCGACGCTGCCATCCTTGTCGGCCACCTTGCCGGTCTCGGTCGCGTCGAACGCCGCTTTCAGGAATTCGATCAGCCCTGCGGTATCGCGGCCGCTGATCCAAGGAGTCCCGTATGGTAGCCTGCGGGAACGGGTTTGACGGATTGCTCATCTCGAAATCTCCCTTGCCTTCAACACGCGCCGAGGTCCCGCTCCGGAAAACAGGCCGGCCGAAGCTCGCTGGTGCGAGCGACGATCCGTCGGCCAGCAGCCCGTTCCACCCGCCTCCCGTCGACGCTTTGCGTGAGTGGAATATGGATTGGTGTCGTACACCGGCAAGGGCGAGGCATGGCACGCGCCGTCAGGGCAGCATCCTTCAACAGCCGACGATGAGTGCCAGCCGATTCGAGGCGCCGTCGTCCAGTCCCGGAAGGCACAGAAGGCGGATGCTAAAGTCCTGCTGCCTCAGCTGAACGGCCGGTCAAGAAGCCCTGTCCGGGAGTTCATCGGCGGAGGAGAAACCCCTTCAAGGCAACTCAGAACCGCGCTCGACATCGCGCTCCGGCTCAGCACGCGACCTTGTCGACACACCGTCACAGGACTGGAAAATGGCTCGGTTCCCTTTGACGAGACGATTGCAATTGCATCCTTTCAGAAGGTTGCCGCACACTATCCGTTCGTCGTGATGGCAGGGACGCAATGTCGCTCGTCATTCGTAAGATGGGCCCGAACGATGCGCGGGCATTCCTGGAGGTTCACCATGCGGCGGTGCGGGAGATTGCAGCAAAGGACTATCCGCCGGCCGTCATGGACGACTGGGCTCAAGCCGTTGACCGAGGAGGCGATCGAACGGGTTCGTGCGAATCCGGATGATGAGTATCGATTGGTTGCGGAAATAGATGGTCGGGTTGTCCGAATTGGTGCCCTTGTTGTCGAAAATTCAGAGTTGCGAGCCTGCTATGTTGCGCCGGGGGCGAACCGCAAGGGAGTGGGCTCAGCGTTGGTGCGAGAAATGGAGCGGGTTGCCCGGGAGCGAGGACTGGCGTTTCTGGAAGTGGACTCGTCGATTACGGCCGAGCCGCTTTACGCAGCGCTAGGCTACCAGGTCCGGGAGCGCTCGTAACGGTCCCGGTAACGGCGGAACTGCCGCTCCGACAGCCCAGCAACTCACCAGCTTCCAGCCCGACAACTCCCTCCGCTCCCAGCGGCTCAATACATCCCGAAACTTCTGCATCCTTCGGTCCTGTAGCCATGTCGTCCGGTTCATCGATCCGCCTCCTCGCGGAGACAGAAAACCGGACAACTCGTGTGCTACCTAACCCGGACAACTCGTGTGCTAGCGACAGCCGTGCACGGTTGTCTTGCAAGTAAACATGTTTTGGGCGTATCTTTCCTATGAGCCTAGGGGGTACTGATGGGATCAGCTCACTTCACGACTTGTCGCGACTGCCACTCGGATCCAAACGCCTTTGGCCCTCGCCGGCTTAGTCATGATCATTTTATATGGGATCTGCTCGCAGATATTGAGCTTGGATATTTTTGCCAATGTTGGTGGAGGGGGTACAGTTCATATTATTGATAGCCTGCTTCAAAAGTTATTCATTCTAGCAGTTTTCAGCCTGATACTTGCCGGCATTTCTTATATGGTTAGTCTGTACCTCCGCCACCGCCCCCCGCCAAGAAATCAAAGTTGGAACTTATCTCGGCACGAGTAGATCGTAGCAGCAGAGACTATGTCGCGGAGCGAGAAGAGGGCGGTTGCCCTCCTAAGTTATCCGGCCGCGGGCGCCGGAATGAGAAAGCTAATTGTAGATCACCCCGGTTCCGGTCACTCTTTTCCGGCCCTCGACTTCATGTTCCAGAACACGGGCATGCAACTGCGGTACTTTGGCAATTTTCCCTAGTCATTGATGATATAAAGACCGATCCAGCGCCAGCTCTGTCGGGAAGTATAGGCGAAGGCAGCGGATCTCACCGTTTCGAATGTGCCTCTGCCGAGGGCTTATGCGCGTCAATTGCAAACGAAGGTTGGGGTACCACTGTCCAGTGCGAGATTACCTTGCGCAGTCCGGTGCTTGATCGCGTGTTCCCTCTGGATGTCCGTCGAGCGCGAACAACCATCGCACCCGGTACTGGGTATGATCTTCTCGTCCCTTTCGAACGCGTAGACCAAAGCACGTTGTTGAACATCTACAACGACTTTCGCTCTGAGGCACGGCGCAACTTTGAGCGCGACCTTCCCGCTATGATCGAACGGTCGTTAGACGACGCCCGTTCGCAAAGACGTTTTCGATCGAGAATATTATTTCTCACTGATTCCACACCGGAGAACCGTAGGAGGTACATGGAGAGCCCCGAAATTTGGAAGGAATTCGCCCCTAAGGAAGACCCGACTTTTGATGAATTTGTTGAACGAAAAAGGATTGAGGATAGGTCTCGGGCGACATTCGAGGAGCGATGGGGTATGTTAAGAGCTCCAGTTGGGCCCATCACAATTGAGTATAAGACGCAAGATGACTGGGGTCGCTCGTTGGTGGGAAGAAATTCAACCTTATTTGAGTGGCGCAATAGAGGTCTCGCCTCGGGGATTTACTCATCACATTGATAGTATCTCCGCTTGTGCGTCAATGCCAGACACCATCTATAGCTGTATCATAGACATTGATCGTGGCGCCCACTCGAAGAGTTACCAAATTTTCGCGGGTAGTTCCATCCGGAGAGGCGGAGCATTTTCAGGTCGTGGTTGGCGCGACAAAATCTGCACATATTAACTTAAGACTCTTGTTTCATGTTGATGAATTTGATGTTGTTGAATTGAAGCCGTTTCTGCTCAAATTATGGAACCCATGGAATTCTCGCTTTCATGAGCGGTATGTCGATGAACAACTGTTAAAAGCTTAGTAGGAAGCCCCAATGGTGGGCCTTATGAGAAATTGCGTCAGGTTGTAAGACAAGCTGTATCTCGTAGGAACAGCGCACTCGACGAGTTCCCCTTTAGGCCAGCTGGGGCAAGTCGCTAGGAAGACCTAATCCTCAACCGGCCAGCGCGGCTCCGACTAGATGCGGCGACTTCCTTGAGCGCCCTCGGAGCGGAAGAGCACGCTGGCGGCCTGGGACTTCAGGAACAGCGGATCGATCTCTTCAGTGGTTTCGACGGTGATCCGGTGATCGATGCCGACAGCAGTATGCTCGCGCTGCCTTATGTCAGCGACGATCGCGTCATGGGACACGTCATGATGAGCGCCGGACGGCTGGACGCGCCGCGGCGGATTGTGAACGTGCTCATCCTCTCTCCGCTTGGGGTATTGCCAACCTTCCACAGAAGAGGTGTCGGAACAGCGCTCGTCAGGCATGCCGTCGCGGCCGCCGAACGGCAAGGTGAACCACTTGTCTTTCTCGACGGTTCACCACAGTTCTACGGCGAGCTCGTACCGAGCGAACTCATCCGATGTGACGATGCGGTGCACCACTCCGGCGCGCTCGAGCACGGCCAGGTTGCGGTAGGCGGAGCTCTGGGCCAGGCCGGGTTGCCGCTCGAGCAGCTGCGGGATCGTGAGCGGCTGCTCCACCTCGACGAGCAGGTCGATGATGGCGCGCCGCTGCGCCGTGTAGCGCTGTCCGTCGCCGCGCAGCCGGTCGGCGGCCGTGGTGTGCACTGTCGTCGTCATTCAGTGGTGTGGGTGGTCGTCGAGGATCAGGGTGCCCTCGCCGACGCGCAGGAGGTGCCCACCGTAGGCATCGGCGAGGTTCGCTTCGGTGAGGACGTCCGCCGGCGGACCGCTGGCCACGACCCGCCCCGCCATGAGCAGCAGGTGGTCGGCGGCGGCCGCATCGGCAAGGTCGTGGGTGGACACGACCACGGCGTGCCCGGCGGCACGCTCGGCGGCGATCGCATCGAGGATGTGCTGCCGTGACACGAGGTCGAGGCCCGTGATCGGCTCGTCGAGGAGGAGCACCTCCGCCTGCTGGGCCAGGCCCTGGGCCACGAACGCCCGCTGGCGCTGACCACCGGAGAGCTCGCGCAGCGGTCGGTTGGACAGGTCGGTGATGGCGAGCGATTCCATGGCGAGGTCGATCGCCTGCCAGTCGTGGGGGCCGAGCCGGCGCAGCAAGCCGGCGGACGCGTAGCGGCCCATGGTCACGGCATCGCGCACGGTGATCGGCAGGTTCTCGTTCGAGCGGGTGGCCTGGAGCACGTAGGCCACGCCCCCCGGGCTGCGGAGCGCAGGGACGTCGAGCGTGCCGCGGCGAGGCGAGAGCAGCCCGGCCATGGCGTTCATCACGGTGGACTTGCCGGCCCCGTTGGGTCCGATCAGCGCGGTGACGGCGCCGTCGGGGACGTGGAAGGTCGCGTCCTCGACGGCGGAGCGGCCGTTGTAGCCGAGCGTGAGGTCGGTGGCGGTGACGGCGAAGATTTGCGAATGATAACCATCCTCCATATCGTCGGCCACATGCGGGTCCTGTTGCACGACTCGACCGCAGGGGTGGAAGCCGACGAGATGGTCCGCGCGCTGGTGTCGGGTCTCCTCGTGGTCCTGGCGTCGTCGCTGGTGGGCACCTGGGTGGTGCTCCGCGGCCTGACCTTCCTCGGCGAGGCACTGGCCCACGGTGTGATCCCCGGCGCGGCGGCCGCCCTCGTGTGGGGGATCGATCCGGTCCTCGGCGCGGCGCTGAGCGCGTGCGTGCTCGTGGTGGGCATCGGTCTCGTCGACCGGCGGGCGCCGGTCGGACACGACGCCAGCATCGGTCTGCTGTTCGTCGGGATGCTGTCCCTGGGCCTCATCGTCCTCTCCTCATCGCATGAGGAGGAGGTGGAGCAGCTCCTGTTCGGCGACATCGCCCATGTCGACTGGGGCGACATCGCCGTGCAGGCGGTCGCGGTCGTCCTGGTGGTGGTCGCCAGCGTGGTGGGCTACCGCGCGTTCCTCGCGCTCACCTTCAACGAGGGCAAAGCCGCCAGCCTCGGGCTCCGCCCGCACCTCACGAACATGGCGCTGCTCGCCTTGATCGCGGTCGCCGTGGTGTCGTCGTTCACCTCGGCCGGGAGCCTGCTCGTGTTCGGCCTGCTCGTGGGCCCACCGGCCACTGCTCTGCTGCTCGTGCGACGGGCGTGGGTGTGCATGGTGGTGTCGGTCGCGATGGGGTGGCTGGCGGTGGCGACCGGGTTGCTCCTGGCGCGCCACTACGACACCGCTGTCGGTGCCACGATGGCCGCCGTGTCGGTGGGCCTCTTCTTCGTGGTGCTCGCGGCGCAGTCGGTCCGGAGGAGCGTCGCGCTTCCAGCTCGCCTGATCTTGCACGCTGCGTGCAGCCACTGTCAGCCTGGGCCGGATCGGAGGGACGCTGACCAGGGGGATGACATGACAGAGATCGGTGGGGCCGTCGAGCCCGGCTTCGAAGGCGTGGCGGACGCGTTCCGCGCCAACTTCGAGGAGCACGGAGAGGTGGGCGCGGCGGCCGCCGTGTACGTCGGCGGCCGCAAGGTCGTCGACCTGTGGGGTGGGGTCGCCGACCGTGACGCCGGCACGCCGTACACGGAGGACAGCCTCCAGCTGGTGTTCTCCACCACCAAGGGCGCCACCGCCGCGTGCGCCAACCTGCTCGCCCAGCGGGGCGAGCTGGACATCGACGCTCCGGTGGCCGAGTACTGGCCCGAGTTCAAGGCGAACGGCAAGGGTGACATCCCGGTGCGCTGGCTCCTGTGCCACAAGGCCGGGCTGCCGTACGTCGATGCCACGCTCACCCTCGAGGAGGCGCTGGCGTGGGACCCGATGGTCCGCGCCCTCGAGGAGCAGGCGCCGGTCTGGGAGCCCGGCACCGCTCACGGCTACCACGCCACCACCTACGGCTGGCTGGTGGGCGAGGTGGTCCGGCGGATCTCCGGCAAGAGCCTCGGCACGTTCTTCCACGACGAGATCGCCGCGCCCCTCGACCTCGAGTTCTGGATCGGCCTCCCCGACGAGCAGCAGGCGCGGGTCGCGCCGCTGCTCCAGTGGGGCGACGGCTCGCTCACGTCGGCGTCCGATCCCGCCATGGCCGAGCTGATGGCGCAGTTCATGGGACCCGACACGATGCTCGGCAAGGCGCTCGGGGCCCCGAACAACGTGTTCGTCCGACGCCGAAGGCGGCTTCAACAACCCGGCGATCCGCGCCGCCGAGATCCCCGCCGCGAACGGGGTCACCAACGCTCGTTCGCTGGCCCGCTTCTACGCCGGGCTCACCGGCACCGTCGACGGCGGGCCGTCCGAGCCGCTCCTCACCGAGGAGCAGGTGGCCAAGGCCTCCGAGCTGCAGACCTCCGGCCCGGACAAGTGCCTCTTCTTCGAGACCACCTTCGGCCTCGGGTTCTTCGTGGCGTCCCTCTTCGCGCCCGTACGGCGGCGCAGCGCTCCTTCGGGCACACCGGCGCCGGTGGCTCGGTGGGCTTCACCGACCCCGAGAACGGCATCGGCTTCGGCTACGTGATGAACAAGATGATGGCCGGGCTCAACGGTGACCCCCGCTCGGGCGGGCTCATCAAGGCGCTCTACGAGGCCATCGGTGTGGAGCCGACCTACGTCTGACCGGCGTGAGGGTCCCCTCCCGCCGCGGTGATCGGGCAGGAGGGGAACCAGGGTGGCTAGCCGGCGGCTGGCGACCCCGGCCACGCCGGGTACTCGGGTGGCGCGTCGGGGCGCGCGTCGTAGATGGCGACCGCCCCCTCGGGGTCGAACCACGGGATCGGATCCGTGGGCCAGTCGCCCGGCAGGAACCGCTGCCCGCCGTCGACGTACACGATCTGGCCGGTGCCCTCGTTGCCGGCTCGTCCGGGCCGGTGGCGTCGGGATCCCAGAAGATCGCGGTGGCATCATCGCTGGAGTTGCGGTCGACTCCGGCCACACGCCCTCGCCCCAGGAGTCCCTCGCGTCGGTGAGCCCCGTGTCGTACCGGGGCGAGCGGAACATGCCGCGCTCGAAGTTCTCGGGCGTGAGGTCCGGACCGGCAAGGTGGATGCCTCGGATATGCGCTCGGGCCACAGCAAGAGCACGGCCTGCGTGTTCACCGCGGGCGGTTCGCCGTAGTACCACTCGTACGCGATGTACGAGTCGGTGAGCTCCCGCTCGGCCCGGGCGGTGGTGAGCCCGAGCCCGAGGGCGTGCTCCCACTGCGCCTGGTCGAAGGTGCGGCCGAAGATGGTGGTGTCGGCGAGCACGCTCGGTCCGATCACCCACTCCGGGAAGTAGTTCTGCGCCGTGGCCTCCTTGGTGATGTTCGCCGGGATGAGCGGATCGGTGCTGATGATGACCGTGGTGACGCCCTCTTCCTTCATCCGAGCGATGGCCGCGGTGGCGATGTCAGCGCCTTGCGTAGGGTCGAACAGGTACGAGAAGCGGGTCGCGATCTCACCGTCGTAGTCCTCGGCGAGCTGCTCCTCGAAGGCGTCGTTGCGCTCCTTGTACTCGTCGGTCTCCGTCTCGGCCTGGATCCAGCCGAACACTCGCTCCTCCGGCTGCATCGCCTCGTCACCGGCGAACTCGGCGGGCTTGCCGACGAGCTGCTTGCCGACCATCTCGACGAGGTGGGATCGGCCTGCTGCGGGTTCATGCCGGTCGGCCACCAGAAGGGCGGTTCTCGGCGACCTTCTCGGCGTCTCCGTGCTGCCGCAGGCGACGCACACGATGCCGGCGTCGGCGAGCTCCTGGGCCCATGCGTCCGTCGTCGGTGCGCCGACTACCGCGAACGGCTCGAGTCGATGGCCCTGAGCGCGTCGGCCTGAGCAGCGGTGGCGTCATCGGGCCCCCCGCTGGCCTCGAGGACCTCGACCCGGACCGTGCGGCCGTAGGTCTCGTAGACGTCGGCGAAGAGGTCGATGTAGTCGTTCTCGACCTGGTTGTTGGGGTCGGGGTCGGTGTTGGCGCCCGCGTCCTCGACGAGTGCCTGCTGCAGCGGGTCCGGCTGACCCTTGTAGAGCACCACCAGGATCTCGTCGGCCGTCACCCCTTGCGGGGTGGCGCCCCCGTTGTCCTCGGCTTCGTCCCACGGCTCGACGCAGGGTGCGGCGTCGAGATGGGAACCGCGACAGTCCGAGCTCGGTGTCACACCCGTCGCCCCACTCGATGTCGCCCTCGGTCCCGGCGGCCACAGCCTCCTCGTAGGTGATGGGCAGGTCGCTGTTGTCACCGGTGGGGGTGTCGGTGGCGTCGCTGTCGTCGTCGTCACCGCCACCGCTGGCGATGGCGATCACCGCACCGATGATCACGACCACAAGGAGGATCGGGCCGTAGCGCTTCAGCGCTTGCCCCCACCTCCCGAGGTGCCTCCGTTATTGGTCTCTGCCATGTTCCCCCCTTGTGAGGTCACCCGCCGCGTGGACCGCTGCGGGAGACGACTGCTTCGGATTCTCCTAGGTACGACGCGACGACGTCGGGACCCTGCAGGACGTCGTCGGGCGCGCCGCGGGTGACGACCCGGCCGAGGTCGAGCGCGAGCAGCTCCGCGATCGACGTGAGCAGCGGCATGTCGTGCTCGATGATCAGCAGGCTCGCGCCCGTCTCGCGCGGATCCGGAGGAGCAGCGGGCCGAGCGCCTCGGCCTCGCGCTGCGCGATCCCCGAGGAGGGCTCGTCGAGCAGGAGCACCTCGCGGGTCGTGCGCGAGCACGCAGGCCAGGTCGACGACGCGCCGGCTGCCGGTGGACAGCTCGCGGACGAACTTGTCGCGGAAGGCGCCGAGGCTCATCAGCTCGATGAGCTCCTCGACGCGCTCGGCGCACGTTGGCCTCTGGTCGCACGACCGACGGGCAGGTGCAGCGCCGCGGCCGAGCGGTCGCGCACGTCGATGCTGCGCTCGAGCGCGACGGCGACGTCTCGGCGACGGTGAGGGCAGGGAAGAGCCGGGCGTCCTGGAACGAGCGGCCGAGCCCGAGCCGGGCCCGCTCGTCGGGGCCGAGCCCGCTGATGGACGTCGCCCTCGAGCGCGATCGTCGCCTCGTCGGCGATCTGGAACCCGGAGATGAGGTCGAAGAGCGTGGTCTTGCCGGCGCCGTTCGGGCCGATGATCCCGAGCGACCTGGCCGGCTTGACGTCGAAGGACGACGTCGTCGACGCGGCGATCCCGCCGAAGCGCTTCGTCAGCCCGCGCACCGAACGCGGACGTCGCCGTCGTCGGCCGTGGCCGTTGACCGGAGCGGCTGGCGGCCGACGCGGGCAGGACACCATTGACGTGCACGACGGCTGGGGCATCGACGGCGAGCTCGCACCGACGCCGCGCCCTCGAGGAAGACCGAGCGGAGGATGTCGGGGCGCTCGAGCAGCTCGCGAGGTGGGTCCGTAGAAGCGCACCTCGCCCTTCTCCATGAAGTACGCCGCTCGGCGACGGTCAGGGCGACGTTCACCGACTGCTCGACGAGGATCACCGTGGTGCCCTGCTCGTTGAGCTCGCGCACGACCTCGAGGAGCTCGGTCGACGACGTCGGCGCCAGGCCGAGCGACAGCTCGTCGATCATCAGCAGGCGCGGGCTGCGACAGAGCGCCTCCGAGGGCGAGCATCTGCTGCTCGCCGCCGCGACAGGTTCGCCGGCCGGCTCGTGCATCCGGCTGCTCGAGCGATCGGGAACAGCTCGAACACGTTCGCGACGGCCTCGACGTCCGCTGGTCTCGTCGCGGTGCGAGCCAGCCCGCCAGCCGGAGGTTCTCGGCGACGGTCAGCGTCGGGAACACGCCCTGTGCCGCCCGGGCACATGCACGATGCCCGGGCCGCGATCTCGTCGGGGGGCGCTGGGTGACGTCGCGCCGTCGAACACGATCGCGCCGCCGCGGCGGGCACCACGCCCGGCGATGGCCTTCAGCAACGTCGACTTGCCGGCGCCGTTGGTGCCGAGCAGCGCGACGATCTCGCCCTCCTCGACCTCGAAGTCGACGCCGAAGAGCACCTGCACGTTGTCGTAGCTGCACGTCGACGTTGCGGACGAGCAGCAGCTTCACCTCACCCTTCGAACGCTGATGGCGCACCTCGGCCTGGGCCGCGGTGGAGGGCCACAGCCGGTTGATGTGGGCCTTCACGAACACGAGGCGGTGGAGAGGATGAGCGCGCCGACCAGGAAGACCGGGACCATGATCAGCAAGCCCTGCCGG
>CAVZUW010000008.1:0-185564 GCA_963778545.1 uncultured Actinomycetes bacterium
TTCGTCCTTCAGGGTGCGAAACGGCGGTCCCAGACCCTTCGACATCCCGGGTGAAAGGAGTGACGGTGAGCGACGACGAAGAGCACGAACGGGCTCGAGAGAGCGCCGAGGAGGCGGGGCGCGCGGCTGCGGAGCGCGCGATGAGGGACGTGGAGCGGATGAAGGCGGCGGCGCTCACCAGCCCGATGAAGGAGGAGATGCTCAGGCAGCTCGGACTGATCTACGGCGGCTTGATCCTCATCGGCGTGTACATGGTGCAACCGTTCCTGACGGCTCCGTCGCTCGACGCCTCCGCCAGGATCTGCATCGTCGCGTTCGCGGTGGCGATCCCCTTCCTCGCGGCGCTCGTGATGGTCAACCGGCAGGAGGCCTTCCGCGGCCGCCAGACCCCGTCCGTCATGGTCACCGTCGCGCAGGTCGTCGGCCAGGCGGCGGCCTTCGTCGGCGCCGTCGCGGGGTTCTGGCACATCACGTGGATCGCCGGCGTGACGTTCTTCGGTGCCGGGCTCGTCGCGGTGGGGATCCACTCGGCGGGCTTCTGGCGCCTCGAATCGACGCAGGAGCCGACGTCCTAGAACCGCGGCTAGGCTGACGAACGTTCGGCCGAAAAGGCTGCTTCTCGAGGGAGGTACCGGCATGGGCATCGTGATCTACGACAAGAGCATGTCCGTCGACGGCTACATCGCGGGCGCGAACATGCGGGTCGAGGCGGGGCTCGGCGACGACGGGGAGCGGCTGCACGACTGGGCCTTCAAGGATCCGGCCGGCATGGAGCTGATCCAGCGCGAGGTCGGCAACCTCGGCGCGGTGATCTGCGGCCGGCGCACGTACGACATGTCGATCCCCCACTGGGGCGACGGCGGTCCCACCGGCGACGCTCGCGTCCCGGTGTTCGTGCTCTCGCACGGCGTGCCGGACGACGTGCCCGAGGGCGGCGTGTACACGTTCGTCGGCGATCTCGAGACGGCGCTGGCACGGGCGCGCGAGACCGCGGGTGATCGGAACATCAGCGTGATGGGCGCCGACACCGGACGCCAGTTCCTCGACGCCGGCGTGATCGACGAGATCTCGATGCACCTCGTCCCCGTCCTGTTCGGGAGCGGAACGCCGTTGTTCGGCGAAGGCGTGGACGAGCACATCACGCTCGAGTTCGTCGGGGTGAGCGAGAGCCCGTACGCCACGCACCTGCGCTACCGCGTCGTCCGCGAGGGCTGACACTCCGCAGCTGCCGCTACGGAGCCGTGCTCCGTGAGCAACACCGAGCGAGGGGGCTCGTCATAGGCTTCGCGCATGGCGGAGCGGTTGTGCCTGCGCTGCGACTGGGCCGGCGAGACGGAGGAGCCTGCGTGCCCTCGGTGCGGCGCTCCCCTGTACCGGATGGGCCGATCCGAGCCGGCGCCGGCTCCTCCGGAAGTCCCCCCGGCCCGCCCCGATGCGCCGGCCGAGGTCCCGGGCAGGCGCGGCGCGCCCCTCGAGGGTTCGGAAAGCGAGGGCGACCGGGACGAGGCTGAAGTTCCATCGGTCGCCACCGCCGAGCGCGGGCGGTGGCGGGTCATCGCACTCGCCCTCACGCTCACGGCGGTCGTCGCCTTCGCGCTGACGCGGGGTGGCGAGCTCGACCCCGAGGGTCGGGACCGGGCGCGCGCAGACCCCGAGACACCAGCGGATCCTGCCTCTCCCAGTCTGCCGACGAACCCGTCGCCGGGCCCGCCACCTCAGTGCTCCGGCGATGCCACGACGCCGGCCGCACCCGAGCCCGCCCAGGCCGTGCCGGCCGCCACGGCCGACTACTACTTCCAGGGCTCGCTCGAAAGCAGCCTGGGAACCGCCCCCGACCTCGTCGAGATCGAACGCGGCAGCAGCGTCTTCACGGTCGATGGAGGGACCGGGGTCACGGTGCTCCGCTTCGCCGGAGGCAGAGGGTTGGCGCTGGCTCCGACGACCCGCGTCATCCGGAGCTCGGGATACTCGATCGAGGTCCTGTTCCGCTTCGATCTCCTCGACGGATACCGGAAGGTCATCGACTTCAAGAACGGCGCCGCCGACGACGGCCTGTATGTGATGGACGGATGCCTGACCTTCTTCCCGAAGGAGCAGGACGCCCTCACCAAGATCGGTTCGGACTCGTACGTGCAGATCGTCCTCACGCGGGATGCCGCCGACAGGGTCGTCGGGTACGTCGACGGCGTCCGGCAGTTCGCGTTCAACGACCGCGGTGGCCTCGCGAAGGTTGGCGGATCGGACAGCCTCCGGTTCTTCGTCGACGACGCCACGACGAACCGGGAGTGGTCCAGCGGTGCGGTATCGCAGATCCGGTTGTTCGATCAGGCACTCACCGCGAACGAGGTCGCGCTCCTCGCGTGCACCGAGCTCGCGATCGCGGATCCGACCTTCCCGTGCCTCGGGCTCCAGCAGTGATCGCGCCGTGCGGGAGGGCCGCTCGTGTGCGACCATTTCGGGAACGGACCCCGAAGGGGTCGCCGAGGAGGAGCGATGTCCACGCAACCCCAAGAGCCGAGCCGCGAGAACGTCGCCTACAAGGCGGCCCTCCAGCGGGCCGAGACGCTCCGGGCCTACTACACCCATGTGCTCGTCTACGTGGTGGTCAACGCCGTCCTGTTCTTCATCAACCTGCTCACGCGCGGGGACGACGGGAGGTGGTGGTTCACCTGGCCGCTCGCCGTCTGGGGGATCGCCATCGCGATCCACACGCTGGTGGTGTTCGGCGGCGTCTTCTCGCAGGATTGGAAGCTGCGGAAGGCGGACGAGATCTACCGTCGCGATCGAGACAGCTCGTCTCAGACCTGAACGCCCAGGCGGTTCGCCACGCAGGTTGCCGGACAGATGTGCACCGAGCGGATGCGCCGCTACGCCTCTTAGGCGCTCTCGACCGAAGCTCGCGAGGGGATCGACCCACCGACCGTGGCGCCGGCGCCCGGTGACGAGTCGACGATCAGCGACCCACCGAGTGCCTCGACGCGGTCCTTCATCCCTTGGAGACCGGTCCCCAGCGGAGTGCGTTCGGGGTCGAACCCCGTCCCGTCGTCGCTGACCTCGAACGTGACGTCCCCGTCCCGGTCGGCGAGCCGTACCCGCGCGCTCGACGCGTTCGCGTACTTCGCGACGTTCTGGAGCGCTTCGAGGCAGCAGAAGTACACGGCCGCCTCCACCTCCTGCGGGTAGCGCCCGACTCCCTCGCCCTCGACCTCGACCGGGAGCGCAGCCTTGCGCGCCTGTCCCTCGAGCGCGACGACCAGGCCCTGGTCGGCGAGCAGCGGCGGGTAGATCCCGCGCGCGAGGTCGCGCAGGTTCTCGAGCGCGTCGGTCGCCGCCTGCTGCAGGCCGCCCAGCGTCGCGGCCATCTCGGGGGCGTCGCGTTCGGCGAGCCGGCGCGCCAAGCTCAGTTGGACGCCGAGCGCGACGAGTTGCTGCTGCGCGCCATCGTGCAGGTTGCGTTCGAGCTGCTTGGCGCGCTCGTCCTGCGCCGTGACGATCCGGCGGCGCGAGGCGCGGAGCTCTTCGATCAGCCGAACGTTGCGGAGCACGAGCCCGGCCTGCGCCGCGAGGTCGCGGACCAGCCGCTCCTTCGACGGGTTCATCGGGTCGCTCGGCGGCATCGTCACCGAGAGCGCGCCGAGGAGCTCGCCGAGGTGACGGACCTCGACGCCGTCCTCCCCCTCGCCGAACCCGCCGAGGCGCCCGTCCTCCACGGCGACCGGTGGGGCCGAACCGTTCTCGGGCCACGACGCCGCCGGTCGGAGCTCCTCGTCGAACCGCAGCCACACGCGGGCCGAGCTCGCGCCGGTCCCGCTCGCGAGGATCTGCGCCATCCGTGGCAGGACGTCCTCGGCGGCGAACGACGTGGCGACCTTGTCCGAGAACTCAGACAGCACCTCGTACGGCGTCGCTCGCTTGCCATACACGATGCGGTTCGCGAGATGGCGGACGCGTTCGCGCACCGGTTGGAAGGCGACCGCGATCGCGACCGCGGTCAGGATCGTCAGGAAGGAGTTCCCGCGATCGCCGACCACCGTGCCCACCCCGATCACGAGCCCGACGTACACGAGGGTGAACAGGGCCGCGAGGATCCCGTACACGAGCGCCTTGCTCACGACGAGGTCGAGGTCGTAGAGCCGGTACTTGAACAGCGCCACCGCGATCGCCGCCGGGACCCCCGCGAGGATGACGATGAACAGGAGGATGAACATCACCACCCCGAGACCCGTCTCGTCGCAGTTGCAGGCGATGAGGCTCGCGAGACTGGTGAGGAGGCACGCGGCGCCGACGGCGGCGACCAGGCCCAACCACTTGATCTGCTGTCGGAGCTCGGCGTCCCCGTGGCGGTACCGCACGATGAGCCCGGCGAAGCAGCCCACCACGCCGATCACCGTCACCCACGCGGCGGCCACGAGCGCGGGGCCGGTGAACCAGCTCAGGCTCTCGACCGCGAAGGGGTTCGGAACGGTCGTCCCGACGACCGGCTCGAACGGCGCGGGCTTCAGGAGGAACAAGAGGTAGCTCGCGGCCGCGCCACCCATCGTCACCCACATCACCGGCCGCCACCGCGGCGACGGTGGACGACCGTTCGGGAACAGCAACAGGACGATCGTGATACTGACGAGGGCCACGATCCACAGGTTGCCGAGCAACATCGAGACCTCGACCGCGGCCGGCAGCGAGCCGGGGAAGGTCACGATCCCGGCGGCCCCGTACGCGGTTCCGAACGCCAACAGCCCGTAGCTGAGGCCCACGACCACGAGGTACCACCCGATCGCGTTCCGAGCGCGTACGGCGATCAGCAGGCCGATGCCGATATACAGCAGGGACCCGATCGTGCTGATGATGGCGGAGAACAGATCCGCGTCGGTGTTGTCGAGCGCCTCGTAACCGAGCGCCGGCAGGATGATGTTCGTCAGCGTGAGCGCGGCCGTGAAGACCACGACGGCCAGGGCAACCCGTCTCGTCGTCCGTTCGCTCATCCGACCCGATCGTGACACGACGGGGTCCTCCCGCGAAGGGTGGCTGCCTGTCTGACGCCGTGACGCAGGCACGAGTCGGGGTCGACCCGCGCTCGGCCAGGTGTCGGTGAAGCGTAGACCGGTCGAGCGGGTCAGAGGGTGGTGGGTCCCCCGGCGCCGATCCGCGCCCGCACGGCCTCGGTCGAGGGAACGAAGTAGTAGGCGCCCGTAAGCGGTCGGGTGAAACGCGTGAGCGCGTCCCGGGTGCCGGAAGTGAGACCGACCATGCTCTCGAGCATCGCTGAGAGCCGTCGCTGCTCTCCCGAGAAGCCGACGAACATCGTGCCGTGGTTGGTGACGGTTCCGTACGGCATGTTCCGCCGGAAGATCTCGCCGAAGCGCTCCTGGTCCGTGCTCCCGACGTGGGAATCGTCCGGCCGGTCCTCGAGCTCGATGCTCTCGAGCTTCGTGCGTCCGATCACGCGTTCCTGCTCCTCGACCTGCAGCGACTCCCACGCGGTGGCGTCGTGCTCCCACTTCTGCAGGAGCAGGATCGTGCCGCCGGCCCCTGGCGTGCCTTCGGGGACGAGGGCGACTCCGGGCGCATCGATCAGCGTGGGGTTCTCGGTCCCGTCGATGAAGCCGGTCAGGTCCAGGTCGTGCCGGTAGGGCCAGCTCGAGGTCTCCTCGGCGATCGACGCTCGAACCCGGAGCGCGGCGATCGCCTCGCGCGCCGTGTCGAAGATGACGTCGTACGCGCTCCCCGACAGCCACAGGACGGCGTCGTGCTGCGTGGCCGGCATCACGTAGCCGTCGACGCCGACGAGGTCCTCGTTGAACCCCCCGACGTCCGGCGGGGCATCGTCGGACGCCACCTCCCGCCACAGCTCGGGCCGGAACCCGGCCACCAAGTTGACGCCGCCCATCGTCGTCCAAGGCTCGCGCAGCGCCGAGATCGCATCGACGAGATCCCGACCCCGTTGACCCGCAAACGCGTCGAACTCCAGATACGCGTGGGACGACGTGCCGAGCGCGAAGATCCCGCCTTGCGGTGTGCTCATATCGGCGACCGTACCGCGAGTCGCGCTCGCTGCACATGCCTCGGTCTTCGGTCGACGGTGAGCCATCGTGGGGATAACCCGACGCAGAACAGGCCGGCTGGCAGGATTGGGCGGCACGACCCCGCGTCCTAGCCTGCAACCATGGATACCTCGATGACGCTCCCACCCGCTCCCACCCAGGTCCGCGCCCCGAACCCGCTGGCCCGCGCGCTGCGCGCACCGTTCGAGGCTCGAACCTGGAAGGAGACGGCCCACCTCCTGCTCAACCTGCCGATCGGCATCGCGACGTTCACGATCATCGTGACGGGGTTCGCGCTCGGGTTCGGCCTCCTGATCACGCTGATCGGCATCCCGATCCTCATCGCGATGCTCTACGTCTCGCGGGCCATGGGCTGGTTCGAGCGCCTCCGTGCGGCGCTCCTGCTCGACGTCGAGGTGCCGAGCCCGTACCGGCCCGATCCGCCCCGCGACACCTGGTACCGGCCCTTCCTGTCGCGCGCGAGCGATCCGGCGACGTGGGTCGAGGTGGTCTACCACCTCATCCTGATGCCGCTCGGCATCATCACGTTCACGATCGTCGTGACGTTCTGGACGCTCGGGCTCGCGCTCCTGTTCTCGCCGCTGCTGGGACTCGCGGCGGATCAGCCGGTCCACTTCTTCGACGCGTGGTTCACGGTCACGGTCGACAACTCGCCGCTCATCGTCGACATCACCTCGACCCGCGGCTGGCACTGGATCATCGACACACCGATCGAGTTCGCGATCATCTCGTTCGCCGGCCTGCTCGTGATCTTCCTCACGCCGTGGGTGGTCCGCGGGCTCGCGACGGCGAACCGCTCCCTGGTCCGGGGCCTGCTCGGCCGCGACGTGACCGAGCGCGTGCGCGAGCTCACCGCGTCGCGCACGGCCGCCGTCGATCTCGCGGCCGAGGATCGCCGGCAGATCGAGCGCGACCTGCACGACGGCGTGCAGCAGCGGCTCGTCTCGCTGGCGATGGATCTCGGGCGCGCGAAGGAGAAGCTCGACACCGACACCGACCCCGAGGGCGCCAAGGAGCTCGTCGGCGAGGCGCACGAGGAGGCCAAGCGCGCGATCACCGAGGTCCGCGACCTCGCCCGCGGGATCCACCCGGCCGTGCTCACCGACCGGGGGCTCGACGCCGCACTGTCGGCGCTCGCGACGCGTTCCCCGGTCCCGGCGGACGTCCGCGTCGACGTCGTCGAACGCCCACCGGCCTCGGTCGAGGCGGCCGCCTACTTCGTCGTCAGCGAGGCGCTCGCCAACATCGCCAAGCACGCGAACGCGACCCGCGCGGACGTGACCGTGCGTCGGAGCGGCGACCGCCTGACCGTGAAGGTCGAGGACGACGGCGTCGGCGGCGCATCCCTCGTGGAGGGCTCGGGCCTGGCCGGCCTGCGCGACCGCGTCGGCGCGCTCGACGGCGAGCTGCACCTGCTCTCGCCGAAGGGCGGGCCCACGGTCCTGATGGTGGAGATCCCGTGCGGATCGTGATCGCCGAGGACGGCGTGCTCCTCCGCGAAGGACTCACGCACCTGCTGGCCGACGAGGGGCACGAGGTGGTGGCCTCGGTGGGTGACGCGCTCGAACTGGTCGAGGTCGTGGAGCGCGAGCGGCCCGACGTCTGCATCATCGACGTCCGCATGCCGCCGACGTTCACGGACGAGGGCCTGCGGGCGGCGATCGAGATCCGGTCGCGCCGGCCCGACACCCCGGTCCTCGTGCTCTCGCAGTACGTGGAGGAGCGGTACGCGGTCGAGCTGCTCTCGAGCGAGACCAGCGGCGTCGGGTACCTGCTGAAGCAGCGGGTCGCCGACGTGCGCGACTTCCTGGACGCGCTCGAGCGCGTCGCGGACGGCGGGACGGCGCTCGACCCCGAGGTGGTCGCCCAACTCCTGGCCCGCGCACGCCGCCACCCGCACGACGAGCTCACGCCGCGGGAGCGCGAGGTCCTGGCGCTCATGGCCGAGGGGCTCTCGAACGCCGGGATCGCACAGCGGCTGGTGGTGACCCAGGGCGCGGTCGAGAAGCACGTCACCAGCATCTTCACCAAGCTCGGCCTGGAGTTCGCCGAGACGGACCACCGGCGGGTCCTCGCCGTCCTCCGTTATCTCGAGGATCGCGACCCCTAGACCTCTGGCCACCATTCCGGCGAGCTGAGGAAGCTCGTACCGGCGATCACCTGGGTCAGGCCGCTGCCGTCCGCGTCGATCACGTAGAAGCCGTTCGGCTCGTGGACGAAGGAATCGTTCGTCCCGTTGAGCGTGAATAGGATCTGGGTCCCATCCGGCGACCACGTGGGTCCGGTCGCGAACCGCCCCTCGTCGTCCTCGAACACCTTCGTCAGGCCCGTCCCGTCCGGCCGGATGGTCCAGAGCGCCCCTTCGGGCTGGAGCCGCTCGGTCGGGAAGATGATCTTCGTCCCGTCCGGAGACCACCGTGCCCACCCTCCGGGGGTCGTCCCCGGCGTGTCGAGGCGATGGAGGTTCGAGCCGTCGACGTTGACGACCCAGAGCGAACCGCCGATGTCGATCGGGAAGTGCGGTTCGGCCCGGGCCATCCGGTAGAACACCAGCTGGGTGCCGTCGGGCGAGTAGTCGCAGTGGCAGATCGTGTCGCCGGCCCGGACGATCCGTCACGCGGACCAGGTCGCCGAGGTCTGATGCGCGCGCCGTGTAGACGCCCGTCCGGCTGGGATCGGAGTCGTCCCATCCCTCGAACGCGATCCGTTCGCCGTCCGGAGACCAGGCCTGTGGCACGAGATTCAGCGTGGGATCGGTGGTCTCCAGCAGGTCGAACTCCGACCCCTCGAGCGACAGCACGCCTCCCGTGATCGGGATCGGCGGCGCGCCGCCGGGCATGGTGAGGATGCTCTTCTGGTCCGAAGAGACCCGGAGCAGGCAGCAGTACTCGCCCGTTCCGGTGATCTTCCGCTCGTCGCTGCCGTCGGCATCCGCCGTGAAGAACGCCTGGGTGTCTCCCTGGCCGACGACCTTGATGAACACGATCGTCCCTTCGGGTCCGGAGCGAGGTTCGTCGTTCCGAGGCTCGCTCGGAGACGAGCAGCTCACGACGAGCGTCAGGAGTCCCGCAAGCAAGAGAGCGAACGGGCGGCCGCCCGCCGTCACCATCGATCGTGGGCGTGTCATCGCGGTCTCCTCTCTGGTCATCGGTCGGACTACGGCACCGGTTGCCAGGCGATCGGTCCGGTCGGCTTCCTCCCGGGGATCTCGAACGCATCCCCGCTCTCCGCATCGATCACCACGACCCCTCCTCCCGTGCCCTGCATGATCAGGAGCTGGGTGCCGTCGGGCGACCACACGGGGCCTTGGACCCCGTAGCCGGCGCCACCGAACATGCAGCAGCTGTCGTAGAGGTGCCGGCGACCCGAGCCGTCGGCACTCATCGACCACAGGACGAAGGGGATCCCGTTCTCTGGATCGCGCCCGGTGACGAAGGCGATCGTCGCGCCGTCCGGCGACCAGGCCGGCTGGGTCGGCCGGAGCGAGGGGAGGTCGGCGGCGAGCCGGACCGGCTCCGACCCGTCGAGCGCCATCGTGTACACGAACCAGTCCTCGCCGGCCCGAGCCGAAAAGGCGATGGAGGATCCGTCCGGCGACCAACTCGGATCGACGGGGTCGACGACCGATCCGGTCGGGATCATCACGCGATCGGTGCCGTCGGACGCGATCGAGTAGAGCAAGTGACACGTACCGTCGTACGTATCGGACGGTCGTGAGCAACTGTCGGGATCCGACTCCGTGTAACCGATCCGAGATCCGTCTGGAGACCAATCGAGATCGTCCTGGTAGACACACGGATCCGTGCACGACGTGAGCTGACGGACCTGCCCGGTCTCGATGTCCATCACGTAGATCCCGTCTCGCTCGCTCGCGCTCCCGGGCGACTCGAAAAGCGTGTACGCGATGCTTGTTCCATCCGGTGCCCAGTCCACGCTCCCGATGCCGACACGCCCACAGGACGTCGTCACCGAAGGATCGGATGGGCACTCGGTATCGAGGAGCTTGCGTGGCTTCCCGCCCGCCGGATCGACCGCGAACAGGATCCCGAAGTCATTCAGGTCGTCGCTGAAATCGATCAGGTTGCTGCCGACGAAGCTGACGTCGCCGTTGCTGGCCGAAGGGGACGGGGTCGGCGTTACGGGGACCGGAGGGCCCGTTTGGATCGCGCGGAGCGCGGCACCGATGACGACCGCTGCGAGCAGGAGCGCTACAACGCCGGCGGTGACCCGCCTGTTCCGCTGTTTGCGATCGCGCCGATCCAGCAGGCGCTCGAACGAGCCGTCGACCGGAGCGAACCGTTGCACCGCACGCTCGAAGAGTTCGCGCTCCTCGATCACGTGAGCTCACCCGCCTTCTCGCGGATCGCGGCGCGGGCTCGCGTCGCGAGCGTGCGAACGGTGCTCGCGCGCATGCCGAGCATCGTCCCGGCCTCCTCGGACGTGAGGCCCACGTAACCGGTCAGGACCACCGCGGCGCGTTGGTCGGGGGTGAGACCGCGGAGCGCGCGCACCACGACGTCGCGATCCTCGACGGTCGCGAAGGCGTCCTCGCTCGGGGCCAGGCTCAAGGTCTTGCGGACGCCGAGGGCCGCGCGCCGGTACCGGTTCCGGAACACGTTCATCGCCGTTCGGAACAGGTAGGAGGATGGATCGTCGAGCCCGCGAACCCGCTCCCACCGCTCCCAGAGTCGGAGGAAGGCGTCCTGCATGATCTCCTCGGCCTCGTGGCGATCCCCGGTGACGAGGCAGAGGGCGCCGAAGAGGCGTGCGTGCTCGGATCCGAAGAAGTCCTCGAACCTGCGCGGTTCTTCGACCACTTCTGACTCCACGACCTCGGCGCCGGGTAGGGCCCGGAGCGAGCCATCCATCATGGCTCATGAACACCCGAGGGCCCCTCGGCGCTACAGCGCGCATCGGAGCCATCGCCTACGCGATCCGCGAGATCAGCTCCCGCAACATCACGAACGCGATGGCTCCTCCAACGCCCGCCAGCGCGACGACCAGGTAGACGATCCGTCGCCGGTGCCGGTCCTTCTCGAAGAACAGCGGGAGCGCCAGGCCGCCGACGAGGAGCGCGAGCATGACGCCGAGATCGATGAGGCGATACGTCTCGGCGCCGAGGTCGTAGTTCCAGACCTTCCGGTCGATCGCGAGGAAGATCGCCTCGGCCACGAGCATGGCCGAGGGGGCGGCCACCGCGAGGACCGGTGGGCGTTCGGGCTCGGCGGAGATCGCCGCGCCGCTCCATCCCATGACCGGTCCGGCGACCAACGCGACCATCGTCCACACGAGGTTCACCTCGCCGACGACGTAGCCGCGCGCCGCGCTGACCGCGTAGTACACGGCCACGCCCACGACGAGCGTCAGCGCGCCGGCGACCGCGCCTCGTTTCGGCGACGTCGTGAGGCGGCCGACGAAGAACGCGGCCAGCCCCCACGGGGAGGCGATGTTCCCGAGGATCCCGACCAACCGCCCAGGGATGATCCCGTCCGCCAGGACCGAGAAGGCGCCGAGCCCCACGCCGACCACGACCGAGACCGGCCACAGACGCCGGCTCGAACCCATCGATGCCTCCTCCGTTCCGGCGAACGACCAGCCATGGTCCCAGCAGCGGGATCACGGAACCTGGGATCGTGCTCGGGCGCGGCCGCCCTTCCACCACGGCAGGGGTCCGTGGGACCATCGACCGCATGGGTGGGACCGAGACGCCGTCGGCGACCCTCGACGAGGCCAGGGTGGCCGTCGCCCAACGGGCCTGGGGGCGTGCGCACGAGCTGTTCGCGGCCGTGGCCGCCGAGCGTCCGCTGGAAGCGGAGGACCTCGAGCGCTTCGCGAAGGCTGCGTTCTGGATCGGCGCCGCGGACGGCGCGATCTCGATCCGCGAGTCCGCGTACGAGGCGTTCCTCGCACGCGGCGACAACGAGCGAGCCGCGCTCTCCGCGCTCACCCTGCAGCGTCAGCACGCCGCGATGCTCCAGGACTCGGTGGCGGCGGCCTGGCTGACGCAGGCCGAGTGGCTGCTCGCGGGGATACCCGAGTCCGCGGCCCACGGCTACCTCGCGATCGCGCACGCGGATTCGGCGCGGGCTCGGGGGGACGTCGCCGCGGCGCTCGCGCAGGTCCAACGCGCCCGCGACCTCGCCGACCGATCGAACGACCGCAACCTGCCCGCCTGGGCCAAGATGCGGCGCGGCATGTTCCTCGTGGACTCGGGGCGGGTCGACGAGGGTCGGCCGCTGATGGAGGAGGTCGCCGCGGCGGCGGCGGGGGGCGAGCTCGGGACGTTCACGACGGGGGCCGTCCTGAGCAACGTCGTGAGCATGTACCGCGATCTCGGCGACTACCGTCGCGGCGGGGCGTGGTCCGACACCGCGATGCGTTGGGCCGAGCGGCAGCGGCTCACCGGCTTCCCGGGCATCGCCCGGGTCAGCCGGAGCGCGATCCTGCGCATGCTCGGACAGCTGCGTCAGGCCGAGGAGGAGGCGCGCGAGGCCTGGCGGGAGCTGGTGGACTTCAGTCCGGCGCACGCCGCGGCCGCGCAGCACGAGGTGGGCGAGGCGCACCTGCGGCTCGGCGACCTCGGCGCGGCGGAGGAAGCCTTCCGACATGCCCGCGAGCTGGGTGAGGATCCGCAGCCAGGTCTCGCGCTCCTCCAGCTCGCGCAGGGCGACCTGGACGTCGCGACGTCGTCGATCCGCCGGAGCCTGGAGCTGGCCGCGTTCGACCGCTTCGCCCGCGCCCGGATGCTGCCGGCGCAGGCCGAGATCGCCAGGGCAGCGGGCGAAACGCAGACGGCCCGGGCCGCGCGCGACGAGCTGGCCGAGATCGCCGATCAGATCGCGTCGCCGGCGATCAAGGCGGCCAGCGAGTGGACCGCCGGCATCACCGCGCTGCTCGAGGACGACCACGGCCGCGCGATCGCTCACCTCGCGGAGGCACGGAAGCGATGGAACGAGGCGGGCGCCCCCTACGAATCCGCGACCGTCGCGCTCGCGCTCGCCGAGGCGCAGCTCGCCGGCGGGAACGTCGCGGCCGCCGCGGTCGAGCTCGACGGCGCGAGGGCTGCGTTCGAACGGCTGGGAGCGCATCGAGACGCGCGGCGGGCGGAGGAGCTCCGTGCGAGGACCACAGGGCAGCGCCGGCACCTCGGCTCGTGCGGCGCGGACCTTCCTGTTCACGGACATCGTCGGTTCGACCGCGTTGATCGAGGTGATCGGTGACGAGGCGTGGAACGACCTCCGCCGGTGGCACAACGAGGCGCTCCGCTCGTCGTTCGGCGATCACGACGGCGAGGAGATCGATCACGCCGGCGACGGGTTCTTCGTCGCCTTCCCCGACGCCGAACGCGGCGTCGCCTGCGCGGTGCAGATCCAGCGCCGGCTCGCCGAGCATCGCCACTCCCACGGGTTCGCGCCGCAGGTTCGCATGGGCCTGCACGCCACGACGGCCACTCGCGACGAGAGCGGGTACACGGGCCTCGGCGTGCACACCGCCTCGCGGATCGGCTCGCTGGCCGGGGCCGGGGAGATCCTCGCGAGCGCCGAGACGCTGAGCGGCCTCCCCGACGCCCGAGCCTCGGAGCGGCGGAGCGTCCAGCTGAAAGGGATCGTCGAGCCGGTCGACGTCGTCTCGATCGACTGGCGGCCCTCGGCGAGCGACTGACCTGCGGGTTCACGCGGCCCGACGCCTCGATTGACCTAGCGCGCCCGCCTGCCCCAGAATCGACGTTTCCGCTGGTCATCGGCTCGATGACGACGAGGGGGCCCGCAGTGGCGGACGAGCATGCCCGAGCTCGGGGGCGACGTGACGGACGCACCCAGATGGCGTCGACGGTCCGTCGATGAACGGCGGGGCGCGCGACCCCGAGCGACTGCCGCCGTTCGTCCGCCCCGCGGCCGACTTCATCGCCAGGATCCGGGCGACCGTGCACACGAAGCTCCTGGCCGGCTTCCTGGTGATCGCCGTGCTCCTGGTCGCGATGGGGATCACGAGCATCCTCGTGATCCGGGAGATGAACCAGGAGGCCCACCAGCTCATCAGCCTGCAGGAGCAGACCGACGTCGCTCGGCAGGCGATCTATTCCGTCACCTCGCAGAGCCACTTCCGCGCGATGGCGCTGATCACGCAGGACGACTCGTACAACGAGAAGATCGCGATCGCGAAGGAATCCTTCATCGCCGATCTCGACGCCTTGGCCTCGATGGGCGGACCGGAGCGTGGACCGGGCGATCGACGAGATGCGAGACATCAACGAGCGCTACGCCGCCGCGGGCGCCGAGGTGCTGGCGCTGTACGAAGCCGGCGATCTCGACGGCGCGCTCGACCTCCACATCAGCGACGAGCACGCGATCTCCCACGAGCTCGAGGACGAGCTGAACCTGTTGATCGACTCCACCGAGGGTCGGATCGGCGTGGCCTCGAACGAGCTCGCCTCGCTGCACCGCTTCCTGCTGATCGCGGTCGGGATCTTCTCGGGCGTGAGCCTGCTGATCGCGCTCGGTCTCGGCGCCGCGCTGTCGTGGTCGGTGATCCGCCCGGTGCGCAAGATGGACCTCGCGCTGGCCCGGATCGCCGACGGCGACTTCGCCCAGAAGATCGAGGTACCGAACCGCGACGAGTTCGGCCGGTTGACGACGAACCTCAACCGGACCAGCGGACAGCTCGCGACGCTCTACCAAGACCTCGAGGAGCTGAACCAGAACCTGGAGAAGACCGTCGAGGATCAGCTCGGCCAGATCCGACGGGCGGAACAGCTCCGCCGCTACCTGGCGCCGCAGGTCGCCGACGCGGTGCTCAACGGCGGCGCGCCCGTCTCGCTGACCTCGACGCGCCGCAACCTCAGCATCCTGGTCGCCACCATCCGCGGGTTCACGTCGATGTCGGAGAACATGGAGCCGGAGGAGGTCATCGACGGGCTTGAACCAGCACTTCGCGGTGATGACCGACGTCGTGTTCCGCCACGGCGGGACGCTCGACAAGTACATCGGCGACGGGATCCTCGCCTTCTTCGGCGACCCGATCCCGTTCGAGGACCACGCCGAACGGGCCGTCGTGACCGCGCTCGAGATGCGCCAGCGCCTCCGCGGCCTGCGCACGCGGTGGTCGTCGGAGCGCGAGGGCGGATTGGACGTCGGGATCGGGGTCACCACCGGGTACGTCACGGTCGGCAACATCGGTTCGGACACCCGCACCGAGTACACGGTGATCGGCAACCACGTGAAGCTCGCTTCGTACCTCGCGCAGATGGCGGGCCCGGATCAGATCCTGGTCTCGGAGAAGACGCTCGCCTCGTCCGCGATCCGCGAGCGCGTCGACGCCACCACGCTGGATCCGATCGAGGCCGAGGGCTTCCGCCAGCTCGTGAGGATCGTCGAGGTCAACGACGTGCCCGCACCGCTCCGCCGACGCCTCTGACCCGACGACGACGCTCAGGCGGCCACGGTCTCGGCGTCCGTTTCCGGTGCGGTCCCGTTCGAGCAGCCGCTCCACGACGTACTTCGCGTCGCGCGGGACGCCCGGGATCACGTTCGACGCCGCCGAGTACTGGAAGAACAGACCGACGAAGTACAGACCCGGGCTCGGACGTCACCACGCCCCGCTCGTGCAGGAGCTCGCCGTCCTCGCCGAAGATCGGGAGTTCGATCCACGACAGGTCGTGACGGAAGCCGGTGCACCAGATCACGTTCGCGACGTCGAGGACCCGACCGTCCTCGAGCATCGGCCGCCCGCCGCTCACGCCGACGGTCTTCGGCACGCGCTCGATGCCGGCGGCCACGAGCTGCTTGGGCTTGACGCGGACCAGCATGTCGCCCTGGGACGCGTACTTCGCCCTCGCCTTCCGCCCCATCGGCGTTCGGATCGTCAGGACGTGGACACCGAAGAACCTGATGATCCGGAACACCACGTTGCGCGCAACCCACGTATCGATGTCCACCGGCACGTGTCCTCGGTCGGGCCCGGACAGCCACGTCGGGTGCGAGCCGACGGCGTCGAGCGAGATGTCGGCCCCCGAGTTGCCCGCCCCGACCACCAGGACCCCGCCCTCGCGGAGCTGCGACGGGTTGCGGTACGCGCTCGAATGCATCTGCACGATCGCCGGGTCGAGCTCGCGCGAGAACGCGGGGACCCGCGGGTCGCGGTCGGCGCCCGAGGCGACGATCACGTGGTCGGCCTCGATCCGACCGTCGGCGAGGGACAGGACGTACCGGCCTCCCACTCGCGAGATCCGTTGCACGTCGACGCCGGTGCGCACGGGCAGGTCGAACCGGTCGGCGTACGCCTCGAGGTAGTCGGCCATCTGATCCCTCGACGGGTGGTGCGCGGTCTTCCTGGGGAAGCGCCAGCCCGGCAGGTTCGACGGCCCACGACGGGGTGAACAGGCGGAGCGAGTCGTAGCGCTTGCGCCACGAGCCGCCGATCCGATCGTTCGCGTCCAGGATCACGAACGACCGGCCCGCCCGCTTCAGGTGGTAGCCGGCGGACAGGCCCGCCTGCCCGGCCCCCACGACCACCGTGTCGAACCGCTCCGAACCCTCGCCGTCCATGGCCCGCCTCCTGCGTCGCCTCGTCTCCGCGACGGTAGGCGCGCGCGGTATGCGGGTTCATCGCGCGAACCAGCCAACCTTGGTGGCGACCCTCGTGGTGAGGAATCACCACGAGCCGTGCGGTCAGGCCAGGTCGTGCTCGAAGGCGAACGCGGTGGCCGCCGAGCGCGAGGTGACGCCCAGCTTCACGAACATGTTCTGGAGGTGGCGGGCGACCGTGTGCTCGCTGATCACGAGCTCGACGGCGATGTCCCGGTTCGTCTTGCCGGCGGCGACCAGTCGGAGCACCTCGGCCTCGCGGGCGGTCAGCCCGCGCGGCAGCGCCTTCGGGCCGCCGAGCAGATCCGAGGCCCGGGCGGCGTCGGCGACGGCGCCCAGGCGTTCGAACGCACCGAGGGCGGCCCGGAGCTCGAGCGCCGCGTCGTCCTCGTCGCCGGCCTCGCGCAGCGCGAGCCCGTAGGCCATCCGGGCGCGAGCGCCCTCGTACGGCAGCCGGAGCTCCTGCCACAGGGCGGTCGCACGGCGCAGGCTCGTCAGGGCGGCGGCGCGTCGCCCTCGGCGAGCAGGAGCGACCCGCGGACGGTCGCCGCGGACGCCGCCAGGACCGGGGCGCTGGAGCCCGCCGCGGTCGCGTCGAGCTCGTCCGCGGCCGTCCGCGCGGCGTCCAGGTCGCCGGCCGCCAGCGCCGCGTCGGCGAACGCCCACAGCAGGCGCGTCCGGTGCAGCCGGCCGCCCGAGGTGCCCGTGATCGCGACGCGCAGCGCCGCGACCGCCGCCTCCACCTTGCCCTGCGCGAGCCGGAGCAGCGCCAGCCCGGGCTGCGGCTCGAACCCGAGCTCGTGCGCCCGCTCGAACGCGGCCTCGGCGCCCGCCAGGTCGCCGAGGCGTCGGCGCACGTCGCCCGATCGCGTACAGCGCCTCCCCGGCGAGCGCCGAGTTGAGGCTCAGCAGCTCCTCCGCGGCCCGGACCGCCTCGGCCTCGGCCTGCGGCCAGTCGCCTCGCAGGCTCGCGAGCGCGGCGCGGTTGATCCGGCACATGCCCGGATACGGGGACTCGGGCGGGATCGACTCGGCCCATACACGCGCGGCCTCGCCCCAGTCGCCGGCCCGGCGCACGTCGGCGATCTCGAGGCACGCACCGATCACGTTGCAGTAGATCGCGCCGGTGAAGAGGTCGCTCAGCTCGCCGGCGACCACCGAGGTCATCGCCTCGTCGAGCAGCGCGACGCCCTCGGCGACGCGGCCCAGATCGATCAGGATCAGCCCCTGGGTGTGGATCGCCATCCCGAGGAGGTCGCGGTCCCCGAAGCGCTGGGCGATCTCGGTCGCGCGCTCGGTCAAGGGCAGCGCCGTGTCCGGGTCACCGCTGAAGCGCAGCACCGTGGCCTCGAGGAGCGTGGCGAACCCGAGCTCGACGCAGTCGGGCAGGACCTTCGCGTGCCGCTGGGTCCGCGCGAACCACCCGGCGCCGACCGCCGGCTCGTCCCGGAGGAAGTGGTCGATGCACAGCCTCGCCGACATCCAGGCGGCGCGACGATCGTCGCCGGCCTCCGCGTAGCCGGTGTACGCGCGCTGCCGGGCAGCCATCGACTCCTCGATCCGCCCGGTCCACCACGCCGCGTCCGCGAACCGCTCGCGGTCCTGCGGATCGTCGAGCGGCTCGAGCGCGCGGAACAGCTCGTACGCCTCGGACCACGAGCTCTCGTCCACCGCGGCTCGCGCGCGGTCGATGTCCGCGATGCGCTCGGCCACGCCGCCTCCTTCGAGTCGAACGCCCTTGCGCCGGAAACCGGGGACAGCCTAGCCCCAACCGGAGTTCAGCCCAGGTCGAGCGTGTCGCGTTCGGGGTGCTTGAGCCACACGGCCGTGCCCGCCGCCACCGGGGCCAGGAGCAGGACCACCATCGCGGACAGGCTCGCCTTGGCGCCCCAGTCGGTGAGCCCGACCGCCAGGCACAGGAGCGCGCAGACGGGCAGGGCGATCTCGGCCGTGCGATAGAGCTCGGGCTGGGTGCGTCGGAGCTCGAGGGTCCAGGCGATGAGCGCGTTCGAGAGCATCGCCGCCGCGAGCGAGCCCACCAGCAGCCAGCGCACCGCGTCCGGCAGGGGCCGACCCGCATGCTCGACGGTGTTGAGGACCGCCGCACCGCCCGCGGCGATCGCGACCACCAGCGGGAAGTGCAGGTTGAGCCAGACCTGGGTCCTCCGCGGGTTCGGTTCGCGGTACGAGACGAGGTCGAAGTAGATCCACCACAGACCGATGGCGACCACCACCCCCAGCAGGCCGATCACGATGCCCTCGGCCTCGAGCGGATCGACGTCGGCCATGCCGGTCACCGCCCCCACGATCACCTCGCCGAGGACGATGATGACGAACAGCCCCATCCGTTCGATCAGCGACGGCGTCGTCGTGATGCGAGCATCGCCCGCCTGGGTCGCGGGCGGCTTCCACCGGTACATGCCGATCACCCACCCCGCCACCTCGGCGACGAGCGCCACCGCCCACAGCCAGTACCGCAGCGGCCCGTCGAACGCGACGCTGACCACGAACAGGACGGTCGCGACGAGGTAGCCCGCCGAGTACGGGAACGACCCGGGACGGTGGTGCGGGTCGTGCAACCCCGTGCGGAACCACAGGATCACCAGGATGAAGGTGTTCGCCGCGTAGGCGAGCGCGAACCCGGTCGAGCCGTCCCCCGGGATGTCCCCGATGAACACGGCCATGACCGCGACCGCGAGCATCTGGCCGAACGTGAAGACGCGGACGCTCACGTCGTTGGTCGTGTGGAGGTCGTGGTACAGGGTGCCGTTCAGCCACGAGGACCAGACCGCATAGAAGAGGAAGACGAACCAGCCGACCCCCGACCACGACGGGTGCGCGGCCAGGCGACGGGCGAGCTGGGAGATGACCACGACGAAGACCAGGTCGAAGAAGAGCTCGAGGAAGGTCACGCGCCGGTCGGTCGCCCGATCCTCGTACCGACCGGGCGGCTGCCACAGCCGCCGGAACGTGGACGGCTCCGTCATGGCCTCGAATCTAGCCCGCTCGGGCGGCCGAGGGGCGTACGTCGCAACCCCTTCCGGACGCCTCGTGGGCGGAAGCCCGTCCGAGGCGGTTGCCGGAGCCTCGGGAGGCGTGGAACACTCCTTCGCCGCCCCGTCGGGGCTCCTTGCCTCCCGGGTGAGCGGGGCGGCCAGGAGGAACGGGTGCAGCGTCGAACCGGGCACGTCCTCGTCGTCGACGACGACGCGCTCAACCGACGGCTCGTCACGGCGACGCTCGCCCGAGAAGGGCTCCGAACGACCTCCGCGAACGACGGGGCCGAGGCCCTGAAGGCGATCGGCGAGGACCCGCCCGACGTGATCCTGCTCGACATCGAGATGCCCGGGATGGACGGGTTCGAGGTCCTGGAGCACATCAAGTCGGACGAGAAGCTCCGGCATCTCCCGGTGATCATGATCTCGGGCCTCGACGACACGGAGAGCGTGGTCCGGTGCCTGGAGATCGGCGCCGACGACTTCCTGCCGAAACCGTTCGACGCCGCGATCCTGCGCGCGCGCATCAACGCCGGGCTCGACCGCAAGGCCCTGCACGACCTCGAGCACGAACGCGTCCGCGACATCTTCATGCGGTTCCTCCCGGAGGCCATGGTGGACGAGGTGCTCGCGCGGACGGACGGCGACGCGCGGATCCGGCCGGAGCTGTTGACGGGCACCGTGTTGTTCGGAGACCTCCGCGGGTTCACCAGCTACGCCGAAGGCAGAGCCGTCGAGGAGGTCATCGAGGCGATCAACACCTACCTCACGCTGATGACCGACGCGGTCCTCGATCACGGCGGCACGATCGTCGACTACATGGGCGACGGGATCATGGCCGCGTTCGGCGCCCCGGTCGCGAACGACGACCACGCGGAGCTCGCGATCGCCGCCGCGCGCGCGATGGCCGGCGAGCAGCTGGCGACGTTCAACGCGTGGCTCTCCGCCACCGGCGTCGACGCAGCCGCTCCGGATGGGGATCGGGATCAACTCGGGGCCGGTGCTCTCGGGGAGCGTCGGCTCGCCGCGGCGACTCGACTACGCGGTGATCGGCGACACGACGAACACCGCCTCTCGGATCGAGGCGATGACGAAGCAGCTCGACCACGCCGTGCTGTTCTCGCAGGGGACGAAGAGACGCGCTGCGCGAGGCGCCGGAGGACGCGGTCTCGCTCGGCGCGTTCGAGATCCGGGGGCGGAGCGGGAGCATCGAGCTCTGGGCCCTCGACGTCGAGGAGCCGGCGTGACCGCGCTCGACGACGAGATCCGAGGCGCTCCGCGACCGCGTCGCCGAGCTCGAGGCGTCCGAGGCCGGCCGCGAGCGCGCCGAGCAGGTCCAGAACGCCCTCTACCGGATCGCCGAGACCGCGAGCATCGGCCGAGGACATGCAGGCGTTCTACGCCGAGATGCACCGCATCGTCGGCGAGCTGATGTACGCGGGCAACTTCTACATCGCGCTCTACGACGAGGAACGCCAGGCGCATCAACTGGCCCTTCCACGTCGACGAGCTCGATGAGGACTGGCCCGATCCCAACGCGTGGGAACCCATGGGGACCGGGACAGGCGCGCGGGATCACCGGCTACCTGATCCAGGCCGGCCGACCGATGCTGTTGTCGAACGAGGACTGGAGGCGGTTGGCCGCGCGCGGCGAGATCGTCATGGTCGGCGAGGAGTCGGTGACCTGGCTCGGCGTCCCGCTGCAGTCGGAGGGCAAGACCCTCGGCGCGCGTCGTCGTCCAGAGCTACCGGGAGGAGACGGCGCACACCGAGGCGGACAAGGAGCTCCTGACCTTCGTCGGGCGGCACATCGCCTCGGCCCTCGAGCGCACGCGGCTGATCGACGAGACCCGCCAGCGCAACGCCGAGCTCTCGCTCATCAACGACGTCCAGCGCGGTCTGGCGATGAACCTGGACATGCAGGCGATGTACGACCTCGTCGGCGATCGGCTCCAGGAGATCTTCGACGCGCAGGTCGTCGACATCGGCGTCCTCGATGAGGAGGCCGGACTCATCCACTTCCCGTACACGATCGAGAAGGGCGTCCGGTATCCGGACGAGCCGATCGCCGTGATCGGCTTCCGCAAGCGCGTCCTCGAAACGCGCGAGCCACTCCTGTTCAACGTCGTCACGGACGAGATGCTCGCCGCAGTACGGCCAGCCCGGAGCCATCCAGGGCGAGCCCGCGAAGTCCTCCGTGTTCGTGCCGCTCGTGGTCGGGGGCAGGGCGACCGGGGTGATCTCGCTGCAGAACGTCGACCGCGAGCACGCCTTCGACGACGCCGACCTTCGGCTCTTGATGACGCTCGCGGGGAGCCTGAGCGTCGCCCTCGAGAACGCCCGGCTGTTCGAGGAGACCCGCCAGCGCAACGCCGAGCTCGCGCTGATCAACGACGTGCAGCGGGGGCTCGCCGAGAACCTCGAGATGCAGGCGATGTACGACCTCGTCGGGGACCGACTCCGTGACATCTTCGACGCCCAGGTGGTCAATATCACCGTGCTCGACCAGACCAACGGTCTCGTCAGCTTCCCGTACATCATCGAGAAGGGGAGCGACTTGCCGCCGACCCGATGGAGCCCATCGGGTTCCGCAAGCACGTCCTCGAGACGCGAGAACCGCTCCTGTTCGACGTCATCACGGCGGAACTGCTCGCCGAGTACGGGCAACCGGAAGTGCTCGTGGGCGAGCGGCCCAAGTCCTCGGTGTGGGTCCCACTCGTCGTCTCGGGCAGGGCGACCGGGGTGATCACGCTCCAGAACCTCGAGCGCGAGCGCGCGTTCAGCGACGTGGACCTGCGCCTGCTCGCGACTCTCGCGGGGAGCCTGAGCGTCGCCCTCGAGAACGCGCGGCTGTTCGAGGAGACCAGGCAACGCAACGCCGAACTGGCACTGATCAACGACGTGCAGCGCAGCCTGGCCGAGAACCTCGAGCTGCACGCGATGTACGAGCTGGTCGGCGACCGCCTCCAGGAGATCTTCGACGCCCAGGTCGTCGACATCGGCGTGCTCGACCATGAGACCGGCAAGCTGCGGTTCCCGTACTCGATCGAGCGTGGCGTCCGCTACCCGGAGGAGGAGGTCGGCGTTGGCGGTCTGGGTGGCTACGTCATGAGGACGCGGCAGCCGCTGATGATCAACGACCGGACAACCGAGCGAACGATGGAACTGGTGGGCGAGGCGCCGCTGATGGGGTCGGGGGAGCCGGCGATGTCGGTGCTGTTCGTCCCGCTGATCGTAGGCGGCGAGGCGACGGGGAGGATCTCGCTCCAGAACCTCGATCACGAGCACGCCTTCAGCGAGGCGGACGTCCGGCTGCTCACGACCTTCGCCGGAAGCCTGAGCGTCGCGCTGGAGAACGCCCGGCTCTTCGAGGAGACCCGGCAACGGAACGCCGAGCTCGCGCTGATCAACGACGTGCAGCGCGGGCTCGCCGAGAACCTCGAGATGCAGGCGATGTACGACCTCGTCGGGGACCGGATCCGAGACATCTTCGACGCCCAGGTCGTCGGCGATCGGCATCCTCGACCGTGACTCGCACGTGCTCCAGCACCCGTACATCTACGAGAAGGGCGTCCGCTACCAGGACGAGCCGACGGCGGTCGAGAGCGGTCCCACGCGGTACGTCCTCGGACACCGGCGAGCCCCTCGTCATCAACGAGCGGTTCGCCGAGCGGGCTGACGAGCTCGGCGATGCGCAGATGATGGGATCGGGCGAAGACGCCCTGTCCGGCGTCTACGTCCCGCTCATGGTCGGCCGCGACGCGATCGGCAGGATCACGTTGCAGAACATGGACCGAGAGCACGCCTTCAGCGAGGCGGACGTTCGACTTCTGACGACGATCGCCGGCAGCCTCAGCGTCGCGCTCGAGAACGCGCGGCTGTTCGAGGAGACCCGCCAACGCAACGCCGAGCTCGCCCTCATCAACGACGTGCAGCGCGGCTTGGCCGAGAACCTGGAGATGCAGGCGATGTACGACCTCGTCGGCCAGCGCATCGGAGCGATCTTCGACGCGCAGACCGTCGACATCGGGGTGGTGGACGAGGACGCCGGCACGATCTGGTTCCCGTACTCCATCGAGCGTGGTGAACGGCTGATCGATCACCCGGTCGAGATCATGGGGTTCCGCAAGATCGCCCTCGAGACCCGCGAGCCGGTCGTCATCAACGAGGACATGGAGCAACGGTGCATCGAGGCGGGCAATCCGCTCGCGATCGCCGGGGAGCCCTCGAAGTCATCGTTGTTCGTGCCCCTGCTCGTCGGCAACCGAGGGACCGGCGTCATCTCGCTCCACAACCTCGATCGCGAACACGCGTTCAGCGAGGCCGACGTCCGTCTCCTGACCACGATCGCCGGGAGCCTGAACGTGGCGCTCGAGAACGCGCGGCTCTTCGAGGAGACCAGGCAGCGGGCGGCCGAGCTCGCGATCGTGAACAACGTCGGACAGGCGCTCGCCGAGCAACTGGAGCTCGACGCCCTGATCGAGCGGCTCGGCGACCAACTCCAGGAGGTCTTCAACGCCGATCTCGTCTACGTCGCCCTCCACGACGCCGCGACCGACATGATCGACTTCGCCTACTACAGCGAGAGCGGGGAGCGCCGCGAGAACCCGTCGATGCGCTTCGGCGAGGGCCTCACGTCCAGGATCCTGCAGACCCGGGTGCCGTTGCTCCTCAACCGGCCGGAGGCCTTCCGGGAGCTCGGGGTGCCGGTGGTGGGCACCCCGGCCAAGTCGTACCTGGGGGTGCCCATCATCTCGGGCACCGATGCGATCGGCGTGGTCAGCGTGCAGAGCATGCGAGCGGGCGGGACGCTTCGGAGCCTCCGACTCCCGGTTGCTGTCCACGATCGCCGCGAACGTCGGGATCGCGATCCAGAACGCCCGCCTCTACCAGGAGACCCGGCGGCGGGCGAGCGAGATGGCGGCCCTGGCCGAGCTCGGACGGGAGGTGGGCGGCCTCCTCGAACTGGACCCGATCCTGGGCCGGACCGCGGAGCGAGCGCGGGAGCTGCTCGAGGCGGACACGAGCGCCGTCTTCCTCCGAGACGGCGACAGCGAACGCTTCGTCCCGGTCGTCGCTCTCGGGGTCACGGCCGATCTCCTTCTGGCGTACTCGATCCAGTCGGGGGACGGGATCATCGGGGATCTCGCGAGCCGCGGCGCCGCGGAGGTCGTCAACGACGTGCTGCGGGATCCACGTGGCGTGACGATCAGCGGGACCGAGGAGGAGGAGGAGGAACGGCTGATGGGCGCTCCCCTCCTCGCCGGTGGCCGAGTCGTCGGCATGATGGCCGTCTGGCGGACCGCGCCCGCGCCGCTGTTCACCGACGACGACCTCAACTTCCTCGTGGGTCTCTCGCAGCAGGCGGCGATCGCGATCGAGAGCGCCCGGCTGTTCGGCGAGGTGAAGGAGGCACGCGAGATCGCGGACGCCGCGAACGAGTCCAAGAGCGCATTCCTCGCGACGATGAGCCACGAGATCCGAACCCCGATGAACGCGATCATCGGGATGAGCGGTCTGCTCGGCGAGACCGAGCTCGACGCCGAGCAGCGCGAGTACTCCTCGACGATCTCGCGCAGCGGCGAGGCGCTCCTGTCGATCATCAACGACATCCTCGACTTCTCCAAGATCGAGGCGGGTCGGATGGAGCTCGAGCTCGCGCCCTTCGACCTGCGCGAGTGCGTCGAGGCGGTCGTGGACCTGATCGGGCCGGTCGCGCAGCGCAAGGGCCTCGAGCTCGCCTACGGGATCGAGCCCGGGACGCCCGAGACCGCGGTCGGCGACGCGAGCCGGCTGCGCCAGATCCTGCTGAACCTGCTGAACAACGCGGTGAAATTCACCGACGAGGGGGAGATCGCCGTCAACGTCGGAGCGGCGGAGGTCCTCGAGCGCCGACCGGATCGGGTTCCACGTGACGATCCGCGACACCGGGATCGGGATCCCGCCCGATCGGATCGACCGGTTGTTCCAGTCGTTCACGCAGGTCGACGCGTCGACCAGCCGCCGGTTCGGCGGGACGGGCCTCGGGACTCGCGATCAGCCGCCGGCTCGCCGAGCTGATGGGCGGCACCGTGACCGCCGAGAGCAGCGGCGTCCCCGGCGAGGGCAGCACGTTCCACGTGACGTTCGAGGCCGGCACGACGGACATGACGCCGACGGCGCTCCGGCGCGACGGGTCGTACGCGGGGCGCCGAGCGCTCATCGTCGACGACAACGCGACGAACCTCCTGCTGATGACCGCGCTCCTGTCGGCCTGGGGGGTCGAGACGACGAGCGCGTCCTCGGGCGAGGAGGCGCTGGCCGCGCTCGAGCAGGGCGGCGTTCGACGTCGCGATCCTCGACATGCTGATGCCGGGGATGGACGGGCTCGACCTCGCGACGCGCTTGCGCGAGCGCGTCGCCGAGCTCCCCACGATCCTCGCGTCGTCGGTCCCCCGTCACGACGTGGCGAGCGATCCCCGTTGGGAGGGCGCCGGCATCGGCGCGGTCATCGTCAAGCCGATCAAGGCCTCGGCCCTGCACGGCGCGCTGGCGATCGTGTTGGACGAGGCCGGCGCCGAGGAGGCGCCGAGCGAGGCGGGCGGCGTGCTCGACCCCGAGCTCGGGGTACGGCACCCGCTCCGGATCCTGATCGCGGAGGACAACGTCGTGAACCAGCGGCTCGCGCTGCGGCTGCTCGAGAAGCTCGGGTACCGCGCCGACGTCGTCGCCAACGGGCTCGAGGCGGTCGAGGCGGTCGAACGCCAGGAGTACGACCTCGTTCTGATGGACGTGCAGATGCCGGAGATGGACGGCGTCCAGGCGACCCAGCAGATCCTCGAACGGTGGGCGGACGGCGAGCGCCCGTGGATCGTCGCGATGACCGCGGAGGTGATGCGGGGCGACCGCGAGGGTTTCCTCGCCGCCGGCATGAACGACTACGTGGCCAAGCCGATCCGGCCCCAGGAGCTGATCGCCGCGATCACGCGCACGCCGAGCCGACGCAGGGATCGCGTCGCTGCAGCTCAGGACGGATCGGGACCGCCGGTCGACGATGCCGTCCTCGAGCGGCTCGCCGAGAGCATGGGCGGCGACGACGCGTTCGTTGCGGAGCTGATCGATCAGTTCGTGACGGATTCGCCCGCACTCGTGGCGGCGGCCCGGCGCGGGCTCGAAGCCGGCGATACGGACGAGGTCCGTCGCGCGGCCCACACGCTCAAGTCCAACGCCGCGACGTTCGGCGCCAACGACCTCGCCGACCGCAGCAGCCGGCTCGAGGCCGCCGCGAAGGCGGGCGCGCTCCAGGACGGCCCCGCGCAGCTCGAGGCCATCGAGGACGAGCTCGGGCGGGTCCATGCCGCGCTCCGCGCGAGCAGCTCGTAGCTCCCCGACCGCGCTCCGATGTCGAGATCGCGACCCCGGCTCCGACCGTAGGGTGAAGGGGACACCCGATGCGGTGGAGGGCCCACTGATCGGCCCCCGAGACCGCGGGAAGGAGCAGGAGACATGGCAGCGGACGAGCACGACGACAACGCACAGCCTCCCGGACCCGACCCCGCGCTGCGGCGCCTGGATCGGTTCGTCGGTTCGTGGGAGGTCCGGGGCCGCACGCTCGACGCCGAACAGGACAACGTGTCGGGCCGGCTCACGTTCGAGTGGCTCCCCGGGGGATTCTTCCTCCAGCAGCGCGTCCAGCTGAGCTTCATGGGCTACGACATCGCGGGGCTCGAGGTCATCGGGTACGACCCGTCGACCGGGAGATTCCCGTCGACCGTGTTCGCCAGCATGATCGGCGTCCCGATCCCCTACGAGTACGACGTGCAGGGCGACCACGTGACGATCCGAACGGAGCTGGCCGGCGGCGCGACCTTCACGGGCACCTGGGCGGAGGACGGGTCCTCGATGTCGGGCGGATGGAGGCCGGACCCGGGGAAGGAAGGTCCCGGCAACGTCGCCTACGACATCAGCGGCACGCGCGCCAGCTAGGCACCCGGACCGGGGAGACACGACGGGCAGGTCCCTTCGAGGACGGGACGGCGATCTTGACGAACCGATCCTCCCCGCCCGGGTTCGAGTCCCGATCGATCGGGGAAAGCACCGTGTTCTGAGGGCCGCCGATCGCGGCCCTGTGCGGGGGCGACCTCCGGCCCGACCGGCCGGGGAGAAGGAGGAGCGTCATGAGGATCGAGCATGCATCGAAGATCGGCGCCGTGCCTGTGGTTCGACGACCGGGCCGAGGAGGCCGCGAACTTCTACGTCTCGGCGTTCTCCGCTCGCCGCGCCCTGGCGGGCGACGGGGGCGAGTCCAAGGTCCTCGGCGTCTCGCGGTACGGCGAGGCCGGTCCGGGCCCAGCGGGCTCGGTGATGACGATCGACTTCCTGCTCGAAGGACAGGAGTTCGTCGCGCTGAACGGCGGCCCCGAGTTCACCTTCACGCCGGCGATCTCGTTCGTCGTGAACTGCGAGACGCAGGAAGAGGTCGACGGGCTGTGGGAGACCCTGTCCGAGGGCGGGACCAAGAGCGTGTGCGGCTGGCTGGAGGACCGGTTCGGCGTGTCGTGGCAGATCGTGCCGACCGTCCTCGGCGAGCTGCTCATCGACCCCGACCCCGAACGCTCGCAGCGCGTGATGCGCGCGATGCTCGAGATGGGCAAGCTCGACATCGCCGAGCTCGAGCGCGCGGCCCAGGCAGCGTAGCGGACCCGGACCCACCCGGGCCTCACCTTTTTCGGAGTCGTCCCGTACCCTCGGGCGTCCGAGGCGCGGGCCGACTCCGCGCCGGGAGGAGGCCCCGATGCGCAGGAACCTGTTCGTGGCGATGGTGGCCCTCGGCCTGGTGGCCGTCGGCGCTCGGGGCGTGATCGCGGTGACGGCGACGGGGCGGACACCGGTCGACTGCATCGACACGGTGTGGCGAACCTCGACCGTGTCCACGTCGTCGACGACCTGGCACGCCGTTCCGGGACTCGAGGCCGACCCGACCGCCATCTTCCCGATCACGGTCGACGTCAGCGCGCTGGTCTCGGGCGCGCCGGCGCGGTTCCGCATCCTCAGCACGAACGTTGGCGACCAGACGATCGTCAGCAACCCCGGATCCCACGCGCTTCGACCCCGGAGCGACCGGCCCGAACTCGTTCTCCTACCAGTGGGTGGAGCGGAACGACGTCGCGTCGCCCCACGCCAACCTGATCCGTCTGCAATGGCGGAGCCCCTCGGGTGACCCCGTCTCGATGCTCCGAGGCGACATGGCGGTCCTGTATCGAACGGACGGGTGCGACGGGTCGTCCTAGACGGTCCCGATCACGACCTCGCGTCAGCTCGCGATCGTGATCGCGAACTTGCCGCGCGAGCGCTCCTCCCCGACCAACCGGAGCGCCTGCGGCAGCTCGTCGAACGTGAACGTTCGCGTGATCGGGACGCTGAGCGTGCCGTCGGCCGCCATCTGCACGAGGCGGGCGAACGCCTCGGGATCGGCGTGGCCGATCACGTTCGACGCCACGACACCACGCTGGGCGAGCATGTCCACGTCCGCGCCACCCACCGTCGAGGCGATCCGCCCGTCGCTCTTCACGAGGTCGGTCAGCGCGCCGAATCCGTCGCCGACGTGCACCGCCACGATCATGCCGTCGACACCCTCGGGATACCGATCGATCATCGCCGCCACGACATCGCCCGAGTAGTCGACGATCTCGCTCGCGCCGAGCCCGCGGATCCAGCCCTCGTCCTGGTGGAGCGCCGACGCGACGACCTTGGCGCCGCGAGCGGCGGCGAGTTCCACCGCGTGCGCGCCCACGCCGCCCGTCGCCCCGACGACCAGCACGACATCGCCCTCGGATGCCTCGATCGCCTCGACGCAGTGGTACGCCGTCAGGGCCGCGAGCCCGACACACGCCGCCCGCTCGAAGTCGAGGCTCCCCGGCTTGTGGACGACGAAGCCGTCGAGGGGCACGGCCACGAACCCGGCGTACGCGCCACGCCACAGGTGCGGCTCGGTCGGGACGATGCCGGTGACCTCGTCGCCGACGGCGAACCCCTCCACGCCCTCGCCGAGCTCGTCGATCTCGCCCGCGTAGTCCTTGCCGACGATGACCGGGTACCGGTGCTCCATCATGCCCCGGGCCATGCCCTTGGCGACGAACACGTCGAAGCCGTTCACCGACGACGCGCGCACCCTGACCCGGACCTCGCCCGGCCCCGGTTCGGGGGTGGGCACCTCGATCACCGCCGCCGGAGACCCCTCGTCCGTAAGCCCGAACGCCTTCATGCTCCCTCCCTCGCCTTCGCCCTGGACAGCTCCCTGTCCTCGTGGGGCAACCTATCCGAACCGAGGGTCTCCCATCGTTCGCGTCCGAACGCGCACGTGCCCCCGACACACGATCGCCAGATCTGACGTCCGACGACGCCTGAACTTCGGGCCACCCTCGCTCGAATCACCCGAGGAGCAGCTCACCGGTGACCCTCGCTCCCCGACCCCCGATGGGGATCGCGCACGCGCGTGCGGATCCACGGGTCCGCGACGCCTGGTGGATCACGAGGAGGTCACGAGATGCACCTGCTCAGGACACGCCGAGGACTGCTGATGGGGTTCGTCGCGCTCGCCCTGGTCGCGGCCGCATGCGGGAACAAGGCCGCCGCGAACGAGGGCGCCAGCGGCGGTGGCGGAGGTACCACCACCAGCCCGACCACCGGCCCGACCGGATCCAGCGGAGGAAGTGGGTACACGGGCGGCGGCGGCTACGGCAAGGGGCGCGGCAACCGTGGCGGCGGGATGACGGCCACCACGGTGATGGAAGGCCCCGGAAACACCTTCACGTTCTCTCCGTCGACCGTGACGGTGACCCAGGGCGACACGATCACGCTCGACAACGTCAGCACACACCGCACACACGTTCACGGTCACCGGCCAGAGCATCGACGTCGAGACCCAGCCCGGGAAGACGGCTCAGGTGACGATCGACCTGCCACCGGGGACCTACCCGTTCGTCTGCCGCTTCCACGAGTCGATGGGCATGACGGGGACGCTGGTGGTCCGATAGGCCGGCGCGATCCGAGTGTCGATCGTCACCCGATGAGTCCCGGCACTGGCGGGGGTCGGACGATGGTAGGTACGGTTGACGGGGAGGAGGAGCGTGGCGGTTGGCTGAGATGAAGGCGGAGGAGCGGTTCGAGGTCCCGGGGTCGGACGAGCTCGAGCCCGAGCTGGAGCGGCACCGGGCCGAGCTCACCGCGTATGCCTACCGGATGCTGGGATCCGGCTTCGAGGCGGAGGACGCCGTCCAGGAAGCGTTCCTGCGGGCGTGGAAGAGCGTCGACCGGTTCGAGGGGCGATCCTCGCTGCGCGCGTGGCTGTACAGCATCGTGACCAACGTCTGCCTCGACATGCTGGGCGGCAAGGAGCGCCGGGCGCGCCCGATGGACCTCGCGCCGGCCAGATCCGCGGACGTCCCGTTGCCCGACGCGCTTCCCGAGAACGTGTGGGTCCTTCCCGTCCCCGACGACCGCGTGGTGCCCGAGAGCGGGGATCCCTCGGACGTGCTCGAGACGCGCGAGTCGATCCGGCTCGCGTTCATCGCGGCCCTCCAGCACCTGCCGCCGCGACAGCGGGCGGTGCTGATCCTCCGAGAGGTCTTGCGCTGGAAGGCGTCCGAGGTGGCCGAGCTGCTCGATACCTCCGTCGCGTCGGTGAACAGCGCGCTCCAACGCGCTCGCGCGACCCTCGCGTCCGTCCGGATCGACGACGCGGAGACCCTGCAGCCCGCCGACGACGACCAGCGAGCACTGCTCGCCCGCTACGTCGACGCGTTCGAGCGGTACGACATGGAGTCGCTGACGTCGCTCCTGCGCGAGGACGCCACCTGGTCGATGCCGCCCTACGAGATGTGGCTGCAGACCCACGACGACATCGTCTCGTGGTGCCTGGGACCCGGGATCGGCTGCCGGGGCTCGAGACTCATCGCGGTCGAGGCGAACGGCATGCCGGCGTTCGGGCAGTACAAGCCCGGCGCGGAGGGAGGGCTCGAGCCCTGGTCACTCCAGGTCCTGGAGATCGCCGACGGCGAGATCGTGGGGATCAGCTTCTTCCTGGACACCGAGCGCCTGTTCCCGATGTTCGGGCTCCCCCCACACCTGGACGCGTGACGCGCCCGGTCCCGACCCCGCACACCGCAGGACGCCGCTCAGGCCCGAGAGGACGAGGAGCTCGACCAACGGCCCACGCGCCCGCTGCAGCTCGACCCGGTAGCCGAGCCGCAGGGCCGTCAGCTGCAGCCGAGCGAGGGCGTCGATCGTGACCGCGTCCGGTTCGGCGAGCGCGTCCACGTCGCACGAGACCGGCCCCGCGTCGCAGCCCGCGAGCAGCCTCCGAGCGCGTTCGCACAACGCCGGGATCCCGTCACGCGTGACCGGGCCGATCATGATGAGCACCGTGCCGCCCGGCCCGGGACGCCAGCGGCGCGCGACCGGCTGCGTCGCCGACGACGCCCGTGCTTCGACCCGAGGCCGCCATCCGTTCGCCGCCATCGCTCCTTGGACGGGTCGGGTCCCCCGAACTCATCGGAGCGGAGGCGTAGCGCCTCCGGGCCGGTAGCCGTCCGGGTCGACCGCGACCTCGTCCCAGCCGAGCGCGGCGAGCGCTCCGAACGCGGCGTCGCGCTCGGGGTGGGCGAGGAGCCGGCCGACCTCGCCGGCGGGCACCTCGATCGTCGCGGAAGCGCCCCGGTGCCGGACCCGCACCACGTCGAACCCGAGCGCGCGCACGATCGCCTCGGCCTCGTCGATCCGACCGAGGAGCTCGGGCGAGATCCGGATCCCGAGCTCGACCCGCGAGGACAGGCACGCGAGCGCGGGCTTGTCCGCGACGCGCAGGCCGAGCGTCCGGGCGATCGAGCGCACCGTCGCCTTGCCGACCGACGCCTCGAGCAGCGGGTTGCGGATGCCGGCGCGTTCGCCCGCCCAGATCCCGGGCCGGAACTCGTCGACGTCGTCGGCGTTCGCGCCGGCCAGCACCGCGGTGGAGGGGACCGCGGTCCGGACGATCTGTCCGAGCACACCGTAGAGCTCCGCCTTGCAGTGGTAGCAGCGGAGCTCGTCGTTGCGCGCGTACGCCTCGCGGTCGACCTCGTGCGTCGGCACCGAGCGGTGGGCGACGCCGACCTCGGTCGCGGTCTCGGCCGCCACGCGGAGCTCGCCCGCGGGGTAGCTCGGCGAGATCGCGGTCACCGCCTCCACGTTGGCCGGTCCCAGCGCGCGCGCCGCGAGCGCCAGCACCACCGACGAGTCGACCCCGCCCGAGAACGCCACCAGCGCCCGATCGCCGTAGCCGCCGATCCGGTCCTCGAGATCTCGGATCACCCCGGCCGGCGTCCGTTCGACGACCGCGCTCATCGCTCACGCTCCTCGAGCAGGCGGTACGCCAGCGCGGAGGCCTGCGCGTGCACCGAGCGGACGGGCCGACCGAGCTTGCGCGCGGCCTCGACCACGTCGGCGTGCTCGGGCTTGGCGTTCACGGCTCGCCCGTCGAGGACGCCGATCTTCACCCGGATCCGTGGGCCGCCCTCGAAGAGATCGATCTCGACGATCCTTCGGTCGAGCTCGGGTCGCGCGACCTCGTGCACGCGGACCCCGAGCGTCGTCGTCGCCTCGAAGAACGCCCGCCGCACGTCGTCCAGCGCGTCGCGTTCGCACAGGGCCGAGATCGCGACCGCGGGCCGTCCTCGCTTCATCACGATCGGCGCGGTCCACGCGTCGAGCGCGCCGGCCGAAAGGAGCGCCTCGATCGCGTCGGGCACGAGCTCGGGCAGCAGGTCGTCGACGTTGGCCTCGAGCACGAGCAGCCGCCGGGCGCCGTCCGGCGACGGCGAGGTCGTGCCGAGCAGCACCCGGACGACGTTCGCGACCGACGCCGGGTCGCGCGTGCCCGCGCCGACCCCCACGCGTTCGAGCACGAGCTCGGGGATCTCGGGGGCGGGCCGGCCGAGCGCCGAGAAGATCGCGGCCGCGGTCGGCGTCACGGTCTCGGGGAGATCGGCGCCGGCGACCGACGCTCGGAGCGCGAACCCCGAGAGCAGCTCGAGCGTCACCGGCGCGGGCGATCCGTGCGGTCCCTCGTTCGAAGGCGGCGGCATCGGGATCGACGAGACGTCGACGCGTTCGATGCCGAGGGAACCGAGCGCCGCCGCCACGCCGACGACGTCGAGCAGGGTGTCCTCCTCGCCGAGCTCCTCGAGCTCGAGCTCGTCGCTCCCCCGCCCGTGGACCTTCGCCTCGGCGTCGAACAACCGCTCGAGGACGGCCGTGGCCCTGGCGCGGACGCCGTCGTCGAGCGCCGCGCGTTCGACCGCGTCGAGCAGCTCCCGCGGCCGGCGTCGCTCGGTCGACAGGTCACTCGGGAGCGACAGCGCGAGCGCTCGCAGACCCTGCCGGCGAACCTCGGTCGTCGAGCACCCGACGCGGCGGCCGAGCACCGCGGACACGGCGTCGGCCACCTCGTCCGTGGATGCGCCGGCGTCGAGCAGCGCGGCCAGGAGCATGTCGCCCGCGGCGCCGCCGACGACGTCGACGTACAGGACCTTCATCGCGGCCCCCTCATCGCGGGGAGGACTGCCGGGCGATCATCGCGGCGATGGTCCCGGCACCGACGCCGTCGTCCACGTTCACGCACGCGACGCCGGGCGCGCACGAGGAGAGCATCGAGAGCAGCGCCGCCAGGCCGCCGAGCGACGCCCCGTAGCCGACGCTCGTCGGGCAGGCGATCACGGGACACGCCGCGATACCGCCGACGACGCTCGCGAGCGCGCCCTCCATCCCGGCGATCACGACGACCGCGTCGGCGCGCGGCGAGCATCGGCTGCACCGCGGCCAGTCGGTGCAGCCCCGCGACGCCGACGTCCGCGACGATCTCGGTCTCGGCACCCAGCAGCGAAGCGGTGAGCTCCGCCTCCTCCGCCACCCCGAGATCCGAGGTCCCGGCGGTCACGATCAGCACCGCGCCCGCCGAGGGCGGCACGTTCCGGCGGAGCGCGACGCAACGGGCCCTCGGGCGTTCGACGATCTCGACCGGCGAACCGGCGGCGGCGGCGCGGACCGCGTCGACGTGCTCGGGCGAGGTCCGCGACACGAGGATCGGGCCCACGTTCCCCGACAGGAGCCGTTCGACGATCGAGCGGACCTCCTCGGGCGTCTTGCCCTCGGCGTAGACGATCTCGCAGGCGCCCTGGCGGAGCTCGCGGTGATGGTCGACCTTGGCGAACCCGAGGTCGCTGAACGGCAGGTCCCGGAGCTCGCGCGCCGCGTCGCCGGGCGTCACCTCGCCCGAGGACACGCGCGCGAGCAGGTCGGCCAGACGCGCCTCGTACGCGGTCGGTGCGAGCACGACCTGGACCCTACCGCCATCGTCCGGGATCCGCCCCGGCTCCACCTCGGTGGACGCTCGACCGGTCCGTTCGCGACCTACCCCCACGCGCACGATCGCACCGGCTCCGGGCTCGCACACGCCGCCGCCCCCTACCATGGTGGGCATGCCCACCCGCTCCGACATCCGCAACGTCGCCATCGTGGCCCACGTGGACCACGGCAAGACCACCCTGGTCGACGCGATGCTCTGGCAGTCCGGCGCCTTCCGCGCGAACCAGGACGTCGCCGAACGCGTGATGGACTCGACCGACCTCGAGCGCGAGAAGGGCATCACGATCTTGGCCAAGAACACCGCCGTCCGCCACGGCGACCTGAAGATCAACATCGTCGACACGCCGGGGCACGCGGACTTCGGCGGCGAGGTCGAGCGCGGGCTCACGATGGTGGACGGCGTCCTGCTGCTCGTCGACGCGTCCGAGGGGCCGCTGCCGCAGACGCGGTTCGTGCTCCGCAAGTCGCTCGAGGCCCGGCTGCCGGTGGTCCTGGTCGTGAACAAGATCGACCGGCCCGATGCCCGAACGATGGAGGTCGTCGACGAGGTCTACCAGCTGTTCCTGGACCTGGACGCCGACGAGCACCAGATCGAGTTCCCGATCCTGTACGCCGACGCCCGCGAGGGTCGCTGCGGCCCGAACCCCGCCGACCTCCCCGAGGACCTCGAGCCGCTGTTCGACGCGCTGCGCGAACACATCCCGGCGCCGTCGTTCGAGGAGGGCCACCCGCTCCAGGCGCTCGTGACCAACCTCGACGCGTCGCCCTACGTCGGGCGTCTCGCGCTCTGCCGCGTCCGCAACGGCACGATCCGCCGGGGCCAGGAGGTCGCGTGGTGCCGCGCCGACGGCACGATCGAGCCCGCCAAGGTCGCCGAGCTCTACGTCACCGACGCGCTCGACCGCGTCGAGGCCGACGAGGCCGGACCCGGCGAGATCGTCGCGGTGGCCGGCATCGACGAGATCACGATCGGCGAGACGCTCGCCGACCCCGACGACCCGCGGCCGCTCCCGGTCACGCGCGTCGACGAGCCCTCGCTCTCGATGACGATCGGCATCAACACGTCGCCGCTCGCCGGCGGGGACGGCACCAGGCTCACGGCGCCCCAGGTGAAGGCGCGGCTGGACCAGGAGGTCATCGGCAACGTCTCGATCCGGGTCCTCGACGGCGACCGACCGGATCGTTGGGAGGTGCAGGGGCGCGGCGAGCTCCAGCTCGCGGTCCTGGTCGAGGTGATGCGGCGCGAGGGGTTCGAGCTCACGGTCGGCAAGCCGCAGGTCGTCACGCGCGAGATCGACGGGAAGCTGCACGAACCCGTGGAGCGCGTCGCGATCGACGCGCCCGAGGAGTACCTCGGCGTGATCACGCAACTGCTCGCACTCCGCAAGGGTCGGATGGAGAACATGGTGAATCACGGCACCGGGTGGATCCGCATGGAGCACCTCGTGCCCGCGCGCGGCCTGATCGGGTTCCGGACCGAGTTCCTGACCGAGACCCGAGGCACCGGACAGCTCCACCACGTGTTCGAGGGCTACGAGCCGTGGCACGGCGAGCTCCGGACGCGTCCGACGGGTTCGCTCGTCGCCGACCGCGAGGGCCTGAGCACGACGTTCACACTGCTCACGCTCCAGGAGCGAGGGTCGATGTTCGTCGGTCCGGGCGAGGACGTCTACGAGGGCATGGTCGTGGGCGAGAACGCGCGCTCCGAGGACATCGACGTCAACCCCACGAAGGAGAAGAAGCTCACGAACATGCGCCAGGCGAACTCGGAGGAGTTCACGCGCCTGATCCCCAAGCGCACGCTCGTGCTCGAGCAGGCGCTCGAGTTCATCCGGGAGGACGAGTGCGTCGAGGTGACGCCGAACCACGTCCGCCTGCGCAAGGTCACGCTCCCGCAGCAGGAACGCGCGAAGGCCGCCCGCCGCGGCCGCCCGGTCGGGGCGTAGGGCCGTTGCGCGCCGAACGACTCCTGTTCCGCCTCGCGATCCCGGCATCGACGGTGGCGTTCGCGTCGGCGTCCGGGAGCGCGCCGGCCAACCGCTGGGAGCAGTCGTTCTCCTACGATGACGGCGTGACCTGGCGCACCGACTGGATCAGCGAAGGGACGCAGCTCCGCTGACGCCCTCCGCACCTCGCGTCCTCGATCGCCGCGCGCTCAACCGCGCGCTGCTCGAACGCCAGATGCTGCTCCGTCGGCGCCGGGTCGACTCGCTGGACGCGGTCGAGCGGCTCGTCGGCATGCAGGCGCAGGTGCCGCGAGATCCCTACGTCGCGTTGTGGTCGCGCCTGGATCGGTTCCGCCCCGAGAGGTTGGCCGAGCCGCTCGCCGAGCGGCGCGCGGTCCGCATGACCCTGCTCCGCGGGACGCTGCACCTGGTGACGGCGGACGACGCCGTCGCCCTTCGTCCGCTCATGCAGCCCGTCGTCGAGCGCGTGCTGTACGGGTCGAGCCCGCTCCGAACCGCGGCCAGGAGCGTCGACGTCGAGGAGCTCCTCGCGATGTTCGACGACCTGTTCGCGGAGGGGCCGCGCACGCGCGCGCAGCTCGTCGCCGCGATCGCGGAGCGCTGGCCCGACCGCGACGCCTCGTCGCTCGGCTACGCGATGTACCTGCTCCCCACGGTCCAGGTCACGCCGCGCGGCGTCTGGGGTCGCACCGGGGCCTCGGCCTTCACCACCGTCGAGCGATGGCTCGGACGCCCGATCGAGCGCACCACCGAACCGGACGAGATGATCCTCCGGTACCTGACCGCGTTCGGGCCGTCCGCCGTGGCGGACGCGCAGTCGTGGTCCGGGTTGACCGGACTGAAGGGCGTGTTCGAGCGCCTGCGCCCGCGGCTGCGCACGTTCCGGGACGAACGCGGTCGGGAGCTGTTCGACGTCCCGGGCGCCCCGCTCCCCGATCGCGGGACACCGGCGCCCGTCCGCTTCCTGCCCGAGTACGACAACGTGCAACTCGCCCACGACGACCGCAGCAGGATCGGCCCGCCGGGCCTGAAGGGATGGACCGAGGTCGGGTGGGGGTCGGTGCTGGTCGACGGGTTCGGCGCGGCGCGGTGGAAGGCGGAGCTCGACCGGGACCGGGCGACCCTGCGGGTCGAGCCGTTCGCGAAGGTCGCACGCGACGATCGCGCGGAGGTCTCCGAGGAGGGCGAGCGGCTGCTCGCGTTCCTCGCGCCGGAGACCGAGCGGCGCGAGGTGCGGTTCCGCACCTACCGAAGCTCGGCCGCGTCGCGGTGAGACGCGTCGGCGTGCGGGAGCGTCGAGCGCGGCTCGGCGCTCGTCACCTCCTCGCCTCGAGCGCGGCGTCGGTCGAGGAGGCCGCGGCGGCGCTCGTCGGGCTCCATTCGAGCGATCCCGCGACGGTCTTCCTCTCGTCGTGGGCCCGCGTCGACCGGTTCGAGCCGACCGAGCTCGAGGACGCGCTGTACGTCCGCCGGTCGCTCGTGCGGATGCTCGGGATGCGGCGGACGCTGTTCGTCGTGCCGGTCGAGCTCGCGCCGGTGATGCACGAGGCCTGCACGAAGGCGCTGATCCCCGGACAGCGGGCGCGCCTGGTCCGGATGCTCGAGGAGCAGGGCGTGGCCACACCGCGTCGCGGGGAGACGTGGCTCGCGAAGGTCGAGGCGGCAACGCTCGCCGCGATCGCGGCACGGGGCGAGGCCACCGCGCGCGAGCTCACCGCCGACGTCCCCGAGCTCGGGGCGAAGCTCACCGTCGGCGAGGGGAAGACCTGGGCCGGCACGATGGGCGTGTCGACGCGGGTGCTGTTCCTGCTCGCGACCGAAGGGCTGATCGTCCGCACACGCCCGCTCGGGACGTGGACGTCCGGCCAGTACCGGTGGGCGACGGTCGAGCACTGGCTCGGGGCTCCGCTCGCCGAGATCGACCACGCGCAGGCGTGCTCCGAGCTCCTCGGGCGCTGGTTGCGTTCGTTCGGGCCGGCCACGATGACGGACGTCCGGTGGTGGACCGGCTGGACCGCCGCGCAGGCGAACGCGACCCTCGTCGCCCTCGACGCCGCGACGGTCCGGATGGGCGACGACACCGGCTACGTGCTCCCGGACGATCTCGACACCGTCGGCGACGCTGGCGCGTGGGTGGCGCTGCTCCCCGGGCTCGACCCCACCACGATGGGGTGGAAGGACCGAGGGTGGTACCTCGGCGACCACGCTGCCGAGCTGTTCGACCGCACCGGCAACGCGGGCCCGACGGTCTGGGCGAACGGCCGGGCCGTGGGCGCCTGGGGTCAGACCGACGAGGGCGACGTCGTGGTCGAGCTCTTCGCCCGCCTGGACGCCGCGAGCCGACGACGCCTGGACGCCGAGCGCGAGCGGCTGGCGGCCTGGCTCGGCGACGTTCGGATCCGGCCCCGCTTCGCGACGCCGCTCGGCAAGGAGCTCGCGGCGCGTTCGGGCACGACCGGGACGCGCTAGCCGCCGCCGCGGGCGGCCCTACGGCACGATGTTCTGGTTGAGGTGGAACAGGTTGTCCGGGTCGTACGTCCGCTTCACCGCGACCAGGCGATCGTAGTTGCCCCGGTAGTTCGCCCGGACCCGGTCCTGGTCGTCCCCCGCCATGAAGTTGACGTACCCGCCCTCTTCCGAGTGCGGGGCGACCGCGTCGTAGTAGCGCCGCACCCAGGCGATGTTCGCCTCGCTCTGCGCGGGGTCGGGCCACGCCCCGACGATCACGGTCGCGAAGTTCGCGTCGCGATAGGCGAACGCCGTGTCGCCCGCGCCCACCCGATGCACGGCCCCGTCGATCGGGTAGACGTGCATCGTCGAGTGGACGGTGGGCACGTCGGGCCCGTGGGTCGCGTGGGCCGCGATCGCGTCGTCGGTCAGCTCGCTCACGAAGCTCGCCTTCCAGTAGTGATGCAGCCCGGGCGGCAACAGCCCGTCGAACGCGCCGTTCAGCGCCGGGTACGGCATCGGGCCGACGAACTCGGCCACCACCGGCGCGACGTCGTGGAACGGCTCGAACGCCTTCGGGCCCTCCTCGACCGGTCCCGCCCAGCAGGCCACGATCGCGACGAACGTGTCGCCGTGCCGATCCTCCGGGATGAACGGCAGCGGCGGCGCGATCTGGAACGCGGGGAACGCGCCCATCTGTTCGGGCGCGTCGGCGATGTACTCGCGGTAGAACCGCAGCACGTTCTCGACCTCGCTCAGCTCGTAGAACATCGGGCCGCCGTAGATCTCGTTCACCGGATGCAGCCGGAACTCGAGCGAGGTCGCCACGCCGAAGTTCCCGCCGCCGCCCCGCAGCGCCCAGAACAGGTCGTCGTGCTCCCGCTCGCTGGCCTGGACCAGGTGCCCGTCCGCGGTCACGACGTCCGCGGAAACGAGGTTGTCGATCGACAGGCCGAACCCTCGTGCGAGGTAGCCGATCCCGCCGCCGAGCGTGAGGCCGGCGACCCCGGTGGTCGAGATGATGCCGCCGGTCGTCGCCAGACCGAACGGATGGGTCGCGGCGTTGAAGTCGCCCCACGTCGCCCCGCCCTCGGCCCGCGCCGTCGAGGTCGCCGGGTCGACGCGCACGCCGCGCATCCCCGACAGGTCGATCACGACGCCGTCGTCGCAGGTCCCGAACCCCGGCACGCTGTGCCCGCCACCGCGCACGGCGAGATCCAGCCCGTGCTCGCGCGCGAGGTTCACGCCGGCCATCACGTCGCCGACGTTCGCGGCCCGGACGATCACCGCGGGGCTCCGGTCGATCATCGCGTTGTAGACGTGGCGCGCGTCCTCGTAGCGCTCGTCCTCGGACGAGATCACCTCGCCCCGTACCTGTCCTCGCAGCTCGTCGATCGGGAGCGTCCGCATGAGCCACCTCCGCTCGGTCGGTTGCGTGGACCGTAGGACCCGTGCGTGTGAGCGGGAGTGAGAAGCGCGCGTCTTGTCGGACGAGGTTCGTGCGCGCAGGATGGCGCCATGCCGATCGCCGCCCACCTGCTCGGGCCTCCCCTGATGGTCCGTGACGGCGTGGTCTACGCGCCGCCCAAGGGCAAGAAGGTCTGGGCGCTGTTCGCCTACCTGGTCCTGTCCGAACGCCAGCCGACCCGCTCGCAGCTGATCGAGCTGCTGTTCCCCGACGCCGAGGACCCGGCGGGTGCGCTGCGCTGGAACCTGTCCGAGCTCCGGCGCCTGCTGGGCGGTCCGGACACGGTGGGGAGCGGGAACGTGGTGCAGCTCCGGCTCCCCGAAGGCTCGGTGATCGACGTGGACGTGCTGATGGCCGGCACGTCGCTCGAGGCGGTCGAGCTGCCGGGGCTCGGCCGCGAGCTCCTCGAGGGCGTGGACGTGGACGCGAGCGCCGGGTTCACCGCGTGGCTGCTCGGCGAGCGGCGGCGGCTGCAGGCGCTCGGCGAGGCGGTGCTGCGCGAGAGCGCCCTGCGGGCGCTCGCGTCGGGCAACGCCCGCACGGCCGTCGAGCTCGCGACGCGCATGGTGGCCGCGGACGCGCTGAACGAGGACGCGCACGTGCTCCTGATCCGCGCGTTCGCCGGCACGGGTGACCGGATCGCCGTCGAGCGCCAGCTCGCGGCCTCGATCGACCTGTTCCGCCGCGAGCTGGATGTCGAACCCGGCCCCGAGCTCGCCGAGGCGGCGGTGATCGAGCCCGAACGCACGTCGCCGGCCCTCGGCGTGGGACCGCCGGCGCTCCGGGCCCTGATCGAGTCGGGCGAGGCCGCGATGAACGCGGGGGCGATCGAGGCGGGGCTGGTGAACCTGCGCGACGCCGTGGCGGGCAGCCGCGAGGCGGGCGAGACGGAGATCGAGGCGGCGGCGCAGCTCGCGCTCGGGTCGGCGCTCGTGCACGCGACGCGCGGCAAGGACGAGGAGGGCGCCGCCGCGCTCCACCGCGGCATCGCGGCGGCCGAGACCACGGGGCAGCGCGCGCTCGCCGCGTCGGCGCACCGCGAGCTCGGCTACGTCGAGGTGCTGCGCGGCGAGTACCTGCGCGCGTGGCCCCTGCTGCGGACCGCGGAGGAGCTCGCCGACGGCGACGCGCTCGAGCTCGCGAACATCCGCGCGGTGACCGGCGCCGGGCTCGCCGACGTCGGCGCGCACGCGCAGGCCGAGGCCGCGTTCGGCGAGGCGATCGAGCTCGCGGCGTCCGTCGGCCACGTGAAGCAGGAGGCGTGGCCGCAGTCGGTGCTCGGCCGAACCCACCTGATGCGCAACGAGCTCGAGCTCGCCGAGGCGTCCCTCGAACGCGGCCGCGCGCTCAGCCGCAACGAACGCTGGACCGCGTTCCTGGCCTACCCCGAGGCGCTGCTCGCCGAGGTCTGGGTCCGGCGCGGCGACATCGCCCGGGCGTCCGAGGCGTTCGAACACGCCTTCGCGCTCGGCTCGCAGGTGGGCGACACCTGCTGGGAGGCCTACGCGGTGCGGGGGTTCGGTCTCCTGCACGCCGCCCGGGGCGATCTGGGCGCGGCGGTCGAGGCGATGGAGCTCTCGCTCACGACGTGCGCGCGCCAGCGCGACACGCACCTGTGGGTCCGCGCGTACGTGCTCGACGCGCTGTGCGCGGTGGCCGTGGCGGCGCGTCACCCCACGGCGGGGCGCTGGGTGACGGACCTCGCGTCGCTCACCGGGCGCTCGGGGATGCACGAGCTCTCGGTCCGCGCGTACCTGCACCGGCGCGACCTCGGTGACGGCTCCGCGATCGACGCCGCCCGCGTCCTGTCGGTCGGCGTGGAGAACCCGCACCTCGACGAGCTCATCGACGAGGACGGCCCCGCGCTGCTCGACGACCTGCTCGGGAAGGTCGGGCGATCGTAGGTACCCGCGATCGCGACGAGGGGCCGGGCGTGCAGCCGCCGGACGGCGAGGTACGGCTGCGCCCCGTCACCGAGGAAGACCTCCCGGTCTTCTACGAGCACCAGCGGGACCCGGAGGCGAACCGCATGGCCGCGTTCCCGCCGAGGGAACGCGACGCGTTCATGACGCACTGGGGTTCGATCCTGCGGGACGCGAGCGGCGTCGAGCGCACGATCGAGCTCGACGGGACCGTGGCGGGCTTCGTCCTCCTGTTCGGGTTCGAGGGCCGGCGCGAGGTGGGCTACTGGGTGGGGCGCGAGTTCTGGGGCCGGGGCATCGCCACCCGCGCGCTCGCGGCGTTCCTGGACGAGGTCCCCGAGCGCCCGATCTACGCGGGGGTCGCCGAGACCAACGTCGCCTCGATCCGGGTGCTCGAGAAGTGCGGCTTCACGGTGGCCGAGGCGAACCCCGAGGAGCATCCCGGCGAGGTGCTGATGCTGCTCGGGTGAGGTGAGCCGTCAGAGCTCCCCGCGGGGGGCTTCGAACCTGGTCCCCGGCGGGAACGAGAGCGTGAACCGCTCCGCGAGCACCTCCAGCAGCTCGTCGTCGCGCACCTCGCTCGAGGTCTCGCCGGTGGGCGTCTCCTCGATCAGCTTCCGCCCCCGCAGGATCAACGAGCGTTCCGGCCCGGACAGCTGCGCGGTGAGCGTTCGGGTGAACGGCGAGCTCGGGTGGGTGGAGGTGAAGTGGTTCGCCATCTCGGCGTCGACCGGGTACTGCGGCTCGAACGTGAACGCGTAGAGATCGATCCACCCGTTCGGGCGATGCGTCTGCAGCACGCGGACGCCGTCGTCTTCGACCAGCCGGAACCTCCAGCCGAACTGGTCGAGCTCGGGACCCGGTTCGATCGGCAACGAGCGCAGGACCCCGCCGCCGCCGAACCCGACGTCCGCGAGCCTGCCCTGTCCGTCCGCCTCGACCAGCAGCGCCATGTGCGTTCGGGCGGTCACGCTCCGGGCGCCGAAGCGGACCCGCGCGCCCAGGCGCGTGACGCCGAACCCGACGGCCTCGAGCACGGCGGCGAACAGCGTGTTGTGCTCGAAGCAGTAGCCGCCGCGGCGATCGCGGACGAGCTTGTCCTGCAGGCTTTCGAGGTCGAGCCGGATCGGGCGCCCGAGCAGGATGTCCAGGTTCTCGAACGGGATCGTCGTCGCGTGCGCGAGATGGATCGCATCCAACACCTCGAGCGTGGGCTCGACCGGCCCGTCGTAGCCGACGCGCGTGAGGTACGCGCCCAGGTCGAGGCTCATCGTCCGGGTCCCGTGACGGCTCGCAAAGGGTCGCGTCGGCTCGGCTACAGCTGGAGCGCCTGCGGCCTCGACATCAGGATCTCGGGGTCCTCCCAGTCGACCCCCTCGACGTCGATGTAGAGCTCGATCTCGTTCCCGTCGGGATCGGCCAGGTAGAGGCTGTGCGTCATGCCGTGGTCGGCGGTGCCCATCAACGGCACGCCCCCCTCCTGCAACCGCGCGAGCGCTGCCCGGAGCTCGTCGTCCGTATCGCCCACCTTGAGCCCGAAGTGGTACAGGCCCACCCGCCGCCCGGCCGGGATCGGCGCCGCGTCGGGGCCGACCTCGATCAGGAGCAGCTCGTGGTGGGTTCGGCCGCTCGAGAACATCGCCGCGGGGAACGGCAACCCGTCGCCTTCCGGACCCACCTGCCGCCAGCCGAGCACGTCCCGGTAGAACCGCACCGAACGCTCGAGGTCCCGCACGTACAGCACCAGGTGTCCGAGCTCCTTCACGCCTCCTGGTCGTTCGTCCGTCTCCGCCATCTCGCCCTCCGATCGTCGTTCTCCGGAACCGCTCGCCCGCGCCGGGTATGCCCCGAGCATCAGCTCGCGATCCGGAACACCGTTCCCGCCAAGGACAGCACATAGAGCTCGCCCCGCGCATCCTCGCCGAACGACGCGAGGCCATCGACCCGTGGGCCGAGCGCGCGCACCTGCGTCGCCCGGCCGTCGCGCGGGACGAACGCCTCCAGGACCCCCCGGCAGTAGTCCCCGAACAGGTACGCGCCGGCGAGGTCGGGGATCCGCTCGCCGCGGTACACGTACCCGCCGGTGACGGCGCACGAGCCGTCGCCGTGCGCGTACTCGAAGACCGGAGGGATCGAGCCCGGGGCCGGGCTCCCCTCGAACGGGTGGGTCCCCTCGAGCCGGTCCCATCCGAAGTTCGACCCGCCGTCCGAGCCCGCGGGCTCGAGGTCGATCTCCTCCCAGGCGTTCTGCCCGACGTCCCCGATCCACAGGTCGCCGGTCGCCGTGTCGAACGAGAACCGCCACGGGTTCCGCAGGCCGTACGCCCAGATCTCGGGTCGCGCGCCGTCGCGTCCCACGAACGGGTTGTCGGGCGGGATCGCGTAGGGCTCGCCCTTCGAGGGCCGGGGCGAGATCCGCAGCAGCTTGCCGAGCAGCGTCGAGAGCGACTGCGCGTTGCCCATCGGGTCGCCGGCGCTCCCGCCGTCGCCGAGCCCCACGTAGAGGTACCCGTCCGGCCCGAACGCGAGCTCCCCGCCGTTGTGGTTCGAGAAGGGTTGCTCGACGAACAGCACCCGGCGTTCGCTCGAGGGGTCCGCGCCGTCGTCGCCGAACGCGAACTCCGTCACGTTCGTGTCGCCGTTGACGTCGGTGAAGTCCACGTACAGGAAGCGCCCGTCCGGCGAGAACGCGAGGCCGAGCAGACCCTGCTCGCTGCCGAGGGACACGCGGTTCGTCAGGTCCAGGACGACCCTCGGATCCGAACCCGGCGTGAGCGCGACCACCCGCCCGGTCTTCTCCGCGACGTACAGCGCGCGGTCGCCGGTCCGAACCGCCATCGCGATCGGCTGCTCGAGCCGGGCGACCGGCACGAGCCTGATCCGCGCGTCGGCGAGATCGGGCGGGCTCGAGGTCGAACCGCTGCTCGGCGGCGGCGTGGAGGTGGACGACGTCGGGCCTTCGCTCCCGGATGCGGTCGACCCGGTCGGCGGCGCGGCCGCATCCCCCGGCGAACACGCCCCGACGAGCACGGCGAGCACGAGCACGACGACCACGCGGCGAACGCCGGCGGGTTCGGCCGCCGTTGCCGGGGGGCGGGTCACACGGTCGAGCCTACCGACCCTCCACCGAACGCGCGGCCGGCGAACGCCGCCGTCGCACGACGATCAGGGCGAGCGCTCCGACGGCGACCGCGAACGCCGCGGCCATCGAACACCGGCCAGGCACCGTTCGTCTCGGACGGCCGGTCGACGACGGCCGAGGTGTTCTCGAGCGCGAGATCGGACGCGTCGACCTTCGTGACGGGACCGTCCGCGGTCGACGTGCCGATCGCGCCACCGACGCCGTCGCCCACGACGACCGCGCCGACCATGCCGACGTGGTACGTGCACAGGTACGGGTAGACGCCGGGCTCGGAGAACCGGTACATCACCGACTTCTTCTTGAACCCCGCGTAGTCCCCCCAGGTCGCGTTCGCGCCCAGGACGGAGTGCGGGACCGGATCGACGTTGGTGAACGTCACGACGTCGCCGACCCCCACCCGCACGATCGTCGGCGAGAAGCAGAAGTCCTCGATGTCGACCCCGGTCCCCTGCGCGTCGGTCACGGGCTGGCCGCAGCCGCCCCCGCCGCTCGCCGACGCCACGCCGGGCAGCAGGACCAGCGCCCCGAGGAGCACCAACCCGACCGCCGCCGACGCCTTCGATCGCCTGCCTCGTGCGCGCATCCGGGGCCTCCTCTCGATCGTTCCCCTGACACGACCGAACGGACCCGAGGTGGGTTCCCTAACGCAGCACGAGATCCGGTGGGATCGGAGACGACGACGCCGCCGGCGACCCGATCGGACGGGTCGCCGGCGGCGCGTGATGGAACGTGATCAGCGCGGGGACTCGACGGGCTCGCGATCGTCGACGTGGACGACCCGGTCGTCCTCGTCGGTGCGGTGCTCCCGGAGTTCCGTGTTCTCGCGTTCGAGCTCCGAGATCCGTCGCTTGGTGGTCCGCCGTCGGCCCCGGCTCCCGCGCAGCAGTCCGGCGCCGATCACGCACAGGGCGATCGCGACCGCGCCGAGCACGGCCGCGGCGATCACCACTTCGACCTGGGTGGCCGTGAACGAGCCGCCGAACAGCGAGAAGGACACCTCGTTCGCAGCCGCGGACCAGTTCTCCAGGGCGAAGTCGACGACCAGTCCGGCCGCCACGAGCCCCAGCAGGATGAGCACGATGCCCATCGGTCACCTCCCGTCTCAGAGATGGGTCCCTACCCATCCCGGGCTCCGCCCACGCTTCCCCAGCCGCCCCAGCGCCCGGGACGACCGCGACGCGATTGCCTAGGCTGCACGCTGAGATGGCCGAGGAGCTGACGCCTCAGGAGGAGTGGGCCGCGTTCCTGGGCGGCACGCACCCGCACCTGCAGGACAAGAGCCCGCTCCGGTTCATCCCCTCCTCCCCCCGATGCAGGCTCTGCTCCGCACCCTTCGGCCGCCCCGGCGCGTTCGTGCTCCGTCGCTACGGCTTCACGCCGTGGGAGAAGAACCCCAAGATCTGCGGTCGCTGCTTCAAGGGCATCGAGACCGTCGCGAAGATGTGCCCCACCGCCGAGGAGGACGGGGAGATCAACGGCGCCGAGGTGGAGATCTCGATGCTGTTCGCGGATGTCCGCGGCTCGAGCAAGCTCGCTCGGCAGATGCCCACCTGGGACTTCACGCGGCTCATGAACCGCTTCTACAAGACCTCGAAGGAGGTCCTCGTCGAGGCCGACGCGATCATCGAGAAGTTCGTGGGCGACGAGGTCGTGGCGCTCTTCGTTCCCCTGATGACCGGCCCCGACCACGCGCGGCGAGCCGTCGAGGCGGCCGAGGCGCTCCTGCGGGCGACGGGTCACGCGGACGGCGAGCAGCCCTGGGTGCCGCTCGGCGCGGGCGTGCATACCGGGGTCGCCTTCGTCGGCGTCGTCGGGATGAGGGGGTCGAGCGACTTCACCGCGCTCGGCGACCCGGTCAACATCGCCGCGCACCTCGCGTCGCAGGCGGCGGCGGGCGAGATCCTGGTGACCGACGCGACCGCGCGAGCCGCCGAGATGACGCACGACGGCCTCGAGCGGCGGCACGTCTCCCTCAAGGGTCACCCGGTCGACGCGCTGGTGCTGCGCGTCGGTCAGCCCGCCGAGGGCGAGCCGGCCCGCTGACCGACGTGGCACGAACGCCGTTCTCCGTCCGAGACGTTCGATGAGCGCGCTCCAGCGAGCCCTGAAGATCCGTCCGGGCGAGTCGAGGCTCGTCCTGTCGATGACCGCCCTGTCGTTCGTCGGCATGGCCGGCCTGGCGATCGGTCAGAGCGGCGCGAACGCGCTCTTCTTCGACCGGATCGGCACCGACGCGCTCCCGCTGATGTATCTCGCGCAGGGCGCGACGGCGTTCGTGTTCATGATGGGGCTGGCCGCGCTGCTCGGGCGGGTCGACCGGCGCCGCGCCTACCTCGCGATCCCGGCCGGGCTCGGCGCCGTCGTCCTCGCCGAACGGGTCGCGCTGCTCACCGACGGGCTGTGGATCTTCCCGGTGCTGTGGCTGACCGTCGCGCTCGCGGTCCTGCTGCAGAACGTCTTCGTGTGGGGCACCGCCGGCGTCGTCACCGACACCCGGCGCGCGAAGCGCCTGTTCCCGTTGTTCGCCGCGGGCGAGATCCTCGGGTCGGTGCTGGGCGGCCTGCTCACGGACCCGCTCGTGCGTCTGATCGGGACCGAGAACCTGCTCCTGGTCTGGGCGGCCGCCCTCGCGATCTCGTGGGGGCTCTGCCGCGTCGTGCTGTCCGCGGCCGGGACGCTCGCGCAACCGCGGGTCCGCAAGGCCCGGCGCGCCGCCGCGACGCCCTGGCGAGACCTGGCGGTCGCGTTCGGCTACGTGCGGCGGTCGCGACTGCTCGTGTGGATGACGCTCGCCGCCGTGCTGTTCTCGGTCCTGTTCTTCTCGCTCTACCTGCCCTGGGCGACCGCCGCCACCGAACGGTTCCCCGACGCGGGCGACCTGGCGGGGTTCTTCGGCCTGTTCTGGGCCGCGATGACCGCCGCCGCGTTCCTGGTCTCGGTGCTCGTGACCAACCGGCTCTTCGCACGGTTCGGCATCGCGACGATGATGCTCGTGCTCCCCCTGCTCTACGTCGGGTCGTTCGGCATCCTGTTGGTCAGCGCGGGGTTCGTGACGCTCGTGGTGCTGCGCTTCGTCGACGGGGTGTGGCTGCAGGGCGTCGCCTCCCCCGCGTGGGAGACGCTCACGAACGTCGTCCCCGACGCGCGACGCGACCAGGTGCGGACGTTCCTGAACGGCGGGCCCGCGCAGGCCGGGACCGCGATCGCGGGGATCATCGCGCTCGTCGGTCAGGACGCGCTTTCCCCGCGTCAGTTCGCCGCGATCGGGCTCGGGGCCGCCGCGCTGGCCGTGTTCGTCGTGTGGCGCGTCCGCGCCTCGTACGCGTCCGCGCTCGTCGAGGCGCTGCGCGAGGGACGGCCCGAGGTGTTCCCCGACGTCGCGGTGGCGGGCGTCCCGTTCGCGTTCGCGCCCGATGCGCAGGCGCTCGGCACCCTGCTCCTGGCGATGGACGATGCCCGGCCCCCGGTTCGACGGCTGGCGGTCCAGCTGCTCGCCGACGTCGACGACCCCCGAGCCACCGCGGCGCTCGAACACGCTCTGCGCGACGCCGACCCGCCGGTCCGCGCCCAGGCCGTCGATGCCCTCGCCTCCGGTCCCCGACGGCTCGACCCCGAGGCGTTCCTCCCGCTGCTCGACGATCCCGACCCCGCGGTGGCCGCGTCCGCCGCCGTCGCGGCCTCCAAGGGCGCCGACGCCGCCGCCGCGGCCCGGGTGCTGATCGTGCTCGCGGCCGACGCCGACCCCGCCGTGCGAGCGATCGCGCTGCGCAACCTGGCGAACGCGCCGGCCGACGCCGCCGCGGGGCTCGCGCTGCCCGCGCTCGACGACCAGGACCCCGGCGTCCGGGTCGCCGCGCTGACGACCCTGGCGGGGGTCTCGCCCGAGGATGCGCTCGGGCCGGCGATCCGCGCGTTGGGCGACCCGAGCCCGAGGGTGCGCGAGGCCGCCGTCGCCGCGGCCGCGCCGCTCGGCGATCGTTCGATCGACGCGGTCCTGGGAGCGTTGGATCGACCGGCCACGCGCGACGCCGCGCTGCGGACGCTCGCGCGGATGGAGCTCGGCGGACGGGACGAGCGCATCCGGGCCTTCGTCGCCGAACGCACGCGCGAGGCGAACGCCGACGACGCGCTCGCGGCCGCCGTCCCCTCCGACGGTGACGCGGCCCACCTCCTCAAAGACGCGCTGGTCGAACGCGGCCGCGCGAGCGGGCGCTCGGCGCTGCGGGCCCTCTCGTTGATCTCGACCGACGGCGCCGCGGTCCGGTCCGCGGTCGAGAGCCTCGACGCCCGGGACCCCGGGCAGGTCGCGAACGCGCTCGAGACGCTCGAGGCCACGACCGATGGATCCCTGGCCGCGCCCATCCTCGCCTTGTGGGAGCCGAGCGGTGCACCTCGACGGGACCTGCCCGACGATTGGCTCGAACGGGCGTCGACGGACGATGATGCGTTCGTCGCGGCGTGCGCGGGAGCCGTGATCGCGCGGCGCGACGGGAAGGACGGGATGGCTCGGACGGGGACGACGATGCCGGCGATCGAACGCGTGCTGTTCCTGCGGCGCGTCACGCTGTTCGACGAGCTCGCGCCGGCGGACCTGGGCGCGATCGCGGAGGTCGCGCAGGAGCGTTCGTTCGCGGACGGGGAGCTCCTCGCGTCCGAGGGCGAGCTGGGCGACGAGCTCTTGATCGTCGCGAGCGGCATGGTCCGCGTGGAGGCCGGCGGCTCCGAGATCGCGCGAAGGGGCCCCGGCGAGGTCGTGGGCGAGATGTCCCTGATCACGCGCGGGCCACGGATGGCCTCGCTCGTGGCCGACGGGGACGTGCGCGCGATCCGCATCGGCCGCCGCGAGTTCGAGAGCATGATCCACGACCGACCCGATATCGGGATCGGCGTCATGCGGGTGCTCGCGCAGCGGCTCGCCGAGGCACGACCGAGCGATCCGCCCCGCGCGCCGACCGCCTAGTCGGCGGAGGGGGGCGCAGGCATCGGAGCCGCCGGCACGGCCGGGACCGCCGCCGGCCGGGAACCCCGGGCGGCCAGCACGACCGCGCCGAGACCGGCGATCGAGGCCACCACCCAGGCGAGCCCGCCGAGGACCGGGATCAGCCCGATCCCGCGCAGGATCATCCACCCGATGAGGAACGCCAAGAACCGCGAGCTCGGCGTCTTCACCAGCTGCCTGCCGAGCACGTGCGCGCCGGCGACGTACCCGAGCGTGTACAGCAGGGCGAGCGCCAGCAGCAGGAACAGGCCGAGCGGGATCGTGACGACCACGACGAGCAGCAGCACGGCGGCGATCGGGAGCAGGAAGAAGATCACCGCGCCGAACCCGAAGGAGCCGCCCATCCGCCGGCGGAAGACGTCGGTGAGTGACGCGTCGAGGCCGGGAGCGAACAGGAGGAGGACGAGGCCGAGGACGAGGGTGGAGATCGTGTACCCGATCCACCACACGAATCGCCCGACCCAGCCGAGCCCTTCCAGATCGAACCTGCCGCTGATCCCTTCCACCGCGCCGCGGACCGTCGCGCCGTCCTCGATCCGCGCAGGCTGCCGGCTGGCGATGTCGCCGTCGACCTCGGCGCCCGAACGGACGACGACGCCGCCGTTGAACGCGATGACGTCGTCACCCACGGTCCCGGAGATCTCGACGTCGCCGTTGAAGACCACCACGCTCTCGGTCACGGTGCCCTCGATCGTCGCGTCGCCGTTGAAGATCACGGCCGTTGCGACCGTGGCGCCCTCGGGGACGAACAGATCGCCCGTCAGCACCACCTGATCGTCCGCACCCGGCGTCGTGGCCTCGTCCTGCGCGAACGCCGAGGGCGCGACCACGATCCCCACGGAGCAGGCGGCGAGCACCACACCGAGGAACATCCTGCGTGCTGTTCGTGCTCGGACCTCGCGCATGCGTGGCACCTCCCAACGGCCGGGTTCCTGGATCCAGATGTACCCGAGGCGCGCCACACACGATGCCACCAGGCACGCCTCACGTTCGAACGCACGAGGACGACGGTCCCCGGTGGTGGGCGAAATGGTACCGTTGTCGCGAGGGCAACGATCGCGGTTTTACAGCTACGAGCAGTTCCCTCACCCGGCTGCTACGGCCGGCGCCGTGAAGGGCAGCAACCAGGCCCGGACGGCGAAAGAAAGGAGGGATCGCACGTGGCAATCGGAACCGTGAAGTGGTTCAGCCCCGAGAAGGGCTTCGGCTTCATCACTCCGGACGACGGTACCGCCGACGTGTTCGTGCATTTCAGCGCGATCGCCGGTGAGGGTTTCCGCAACCTGGAGGAGAACCAGAAGGTCGAGTACGACGTGACCCAGGGCCAGAAGGGCCCGCAGGCCGCGAACGTTCGCGCCGTCTAGTTCGAACCGAACGACATGAGGACCCGGCGCACCGCGTCGGGTCCTCTTCGTTTCCGATCCCTGCACCGGGCGTGATGCCGGCCGAACCTCAGGCGCCGGCCTCGCCCTTCGCGTCCGACTCCGCCGGCTTCTGCTCCGGCGTCTTCGAGACGGCGGCCTTCGGCTCCGCGGCCTTCGGCTCCGGGGCCTTCGGCTCGGAAGCCTGCTCCTCGGCGCCCTCGCCGTCGACCTCGGGCTCGAGGACGAGGAACTCGCTCTGCTCCGCGGGGCCGATCGGCGGACCGGGCTCGATGATGCCGGCCTCGCGATCCTTCTTCCTGCCCGCGCGGGCGACCCGCCGCTCTTCCCGAGCGGCATGCTTGCGCGCGGTCACGTCCCGGCGCTTCCGCTTGCCCATGCTGTCGGGCATCCGTACCTCCTGGTTCGATCTGATCTTCGGTGCTCACTCCGGTGCCGCTCGGTGCGATCGATACCCCGAGGGTCGTGCTACGACCCCTCGAGCGGCGGTCGCCGCGTGGGCGACGTGTGCACGAAGCACGTGGCCGAGCGGTTGTACGTCGACAGCACCGTCTCGCATCCCAGCGCGGCGCAACGCCGCCCCTTCTCCTCGCGCGCAACGGAACGCTTCCCGCGCTCGGGGGTTCCCAACAGGACGTCGCTGCTTCCTCGCGCCATCTCGCCTCCGTGTCCGTCGAACGATCCGATCCGTAGGCGAGAGGCGATTCGGTCCGCAGGCCAGGCCCGTTCGATCGCTCGTCGAGGATCCCCGGGCGGCGCCCGAGATACATAGCCTACTATCCGGAGGCGGACGTGCGCTCCGAGCCTCATGCACGTGCCTCGCGCAGCGCGCCGAGCGCGAGCCCGCACCACGTCGATCCATGGAGGGGACGTGCAGGACCGCCCGCGGGTCTGGCTCTTCGGCGCGCTGCTGTCGCTCCCGCTCGTCGGGCTCGCCCTGCTCCTCGCCGTCCCGAGCATCGACGTCATGTGGGAGCACCATCCCTCGCACTTCCTGCTCGTCCTCGCGGTCGCGCTGATCAACGTGGCGCTGGCGCTCGTCGCGAGCGAGGCCGCGCATCGGCGAGCGGACGCGCGTCTGTTCCTCGTGTCCCTCGCGCTGATCACGAGCTCGGGGTTCCTCGCGCTGCACGCGCTCGCGACGCCGGGCGTGCTGCTCGACCACCCGAACTCCGGGTTCGCCATCGCGACGCCGATCGGCCTGCTCCTGGCCTCCGGGTTCGCCGCCGCGTCCGCGGTCGAGCTCGGCCGCGAGGACGCGGCGAGGATCCTCCGTCGCCGAACGTGGATCCGCGGCGCCCTCGCGTTCCTGCTGGTCGCCTGGGCGATCGGGTCGCTCACGGGCGTGCCGTTCCTCGATCGGCCCCTCGAGGAGGAGGCGCCGCTCGCGTTCCGGTTGCTCGCGCCGATCGGGATCGCGCTGTACGCGTTCGCCGCCTGGCGCTACCTGCGGATCTTCCGGGCGCGGCAACGGATGCTGCCGCTCTCGGTCGCGGTCGCCTTCCTCCTGCTCGCCGAGGCGCTGATCGCCGTCGCGTTCGCGCGCAGCTGGCACGCGTCGTGGTGGGAATGGCACGTCCTGATGGCGATCGCCTTCGCGATCGTGACGGTCTCGGTCCGCAACGAGTACCGGCGCGAGGGCTCGGTGACCGCCGCCTTCGGAGGTCTGTACCTGGAGCAGACGCTCGAACGCATCGACCGGCGCTCGTCCGCGGCGATCGCCCAGCTGATGCCGTCGGTCCGCACTCGCGAGTCGCTCGAGCCCGCGCTCGAACGGCTCCGGCGCGACGGGTTCGGGTCCGAGGAGGTCGTGCTCCTCGAACGCGCCGCGCGCGAGATGGCCCGGGTCGACGAGCTGTTCCGCCCGTACGTCGGGCCGGCGCTCGCGGACCGGCTCGAGCTCGAGCCGTCGATCGGCGAGCTCGGCGGGCGCGAGGCGGAGGTGTCGGTCCTGTTCGCCGATCTCGCCGGCTTCACGACGTTCTCGGACGGGCGCTCGCCGATGGACGTCGTGCAGATGCTCAACGCGTACTGGGCGACCGCGGTCCCGATCGTCACCGAACGCGAGGGCGGCCTGATCGAACGCTTCGCGGGTGACGCGATCCTGGTCGTGTTCAACGCGCTCGAGGACCAACCCGATCACGCGCTGCGCGCCGTTCGCGCCGCGCGCTCGATGCAGCTCGCCGTGGGCGAGACCTCCGACGACCACCCGGATTGGCCGAGGTTCCGCATCGGCATCAACTCCGGGCCGGCGGCGCTCGGCAACGTCGGCGCCGGCGCGCACCGGAGCTTCACCGCGATCGGCGACACCACGAACGTCGCGGCCCGCCTGCAGGCCGCGGCGCCGCCCGGCGGGATCCTGATCGGGCAGGCGACGTTCGACGCCGTCCGAGACGAGGTGGCGGCCGAGCCGTTCGGCGACCTCGACCTCAAGGGCAAGCCCACGCCGGTCCCGACGTTCGAGGTGCGCGTCGACCCGACCGCGTCGGCCTAGGATTCGGCCGTGCGCATCTGTCCAACGTGCGGTGAGGAGAACGCGGACCGAGCCCGCTTCTGCCAGAACTGCGCCACGCCCCTGACCGAGACCGAACGCCCCTCGGAGGTCCGCAAGGTCGTCACGATCGTGTTCGCCGACGTCACGGGGTCGACGGCGCTCGGCGAACGCCTCGATCCCGAGGCGCTCCGCCGCGTGATGGGCCGCTATTTCGACGAGATGTCGGCGGTGATCGAACGGCACGGCGGGACGGTCGAGAAGTTCATCGGCGACGCCGTGATGGCGGTGTTCGGCATCCCGCAGCTCCACGAGGACGACGCGCTGCGAGCCGTTCGAGCGGCGGACGGGATGCGGACGGCGTTGGACACCCTGAACCACGACCTCGAACGCGACCACGGCGTCGGTCTGGCCGCGCGGATCGGGGTGAACACCGGCGAGGTCGTCGCCGGTGACCCGAGCGGTGGTCAACGCCTCGTGACCGGCGACGCGGTGAACGTCGCCGCCCGCCTCGAGCAGGCGGCGGCCCCGGGCGAGATCCTGCTGGGCGAGAGCACGCATCGGCTCGTGAAGGACGCCGTCGAGGTCACGCCGGTCGAGCCGCTCGATCTGAAGGGCAAGACCGAGCCGGTCGCGCGCCTCCCGCCTCGACCGTGGTGCTGGAGGACACGGCCGGACACGCCCGGCATCTGGACTCGGCGATGGTCGGGCGGCACAAGGAGCTCGAGATGCTCGACCACGCGCTCGACCGCGTGGTCACCGAGCGGACGTCGCACCTGTTCACGCTCCTCGGACCCGCCGGCGTGGGGAAGTCTCGGCTGGTCTGGGAGTTCGTCGGACCGGGGACCGAGGCCACGGTCCTGCGCGGCAGGTGCCTGTCCTACGGCGAGGGCATCACGTACTTCCCGCTCGTCGAGATCGTGCAGGAGGCCGCGGGTGTCGGACGCACCGACGACCTCGCGACCGCTCGATCCAAGCTCGCGACCCTCGCCGAGGGCGCCGAGGACCGCGATCGCATCGTCTCGCTCGTCGCCGGCTTGCTCTCGTGGGGCGAGCCGGTCGCGGCCGAGGACGGTCAGTGGGGCGTCCGCAAGCTCCTCGAGCACCTCGCACACGAGCGGCCGCTCGTGTGCGTGTTCGACGACATCCATTGGGCGGAGCCCAACTTCCTCGAGCTCGTCGAGCACCTCGCGGACTGGACGCGAGACGCGCCGCTCCTGCTCCTGTGCGTCGCGCGGCCCGAGCTCCTCGAGCTCCGCCCGGACTGGGGCGGCGGGAAGATGAACGCCACGACGATCCTGCTGGAACCGCTGGCGGGCGACGAGGTCTCCCACCTGGTCGACAACCTGCTCGGCCGCGCGGACATCCCCGCCACCGCCCGAGCCAGGATCCTGGAGGCGGCCGAGGGCAACCCGCTGTTCGTCGAAGAGATGCTCGGCATGCTGATCGACGACGGGCTCCTGCGGTTCGAGGACGGAGCGTGGCGCGCGGTCGAGGATCTCGCGCACGTCACCGTGCCGCCGACGATCCAACTCTTGCTCGCCGCCCGTCTGGACCGGCTGGACGCCGAGGAACGTGCCGTGATCGAACGCGGGGCGGTCGAGGGCAAGGTGTTCCACGCGGGCGCCGTGACCACGCTGACGCCCGAGAGGCTCCGCCCGCAGGTGCCCACGCGACTGCTGGCCCTCGCCCGCAAGGAGCTGATCCGCCCCGACCGAGCGGAGTTCGCCGGCGAGGACGCGTTCCGCTTCCGCCACCTCCTGATCCGCGACGCCGCGTACCGCGCGATGCCCAAGGAGCAACGTGCGGACCTGCACCAACGGTTCGCGGAGTGGCTCGAGGGTGCGGCCGGCGAGCGCCTGGCCGAATACGAGGAGATCCTCGGCTACCACCTCGAGCAGGCGTATCGGTACCGGGCGGAGCTCGGGCCGCCCGACGAGGCGACGAAGGACCTGGGGCGCTCGGCGGCCACCCGACTTGATCTCCTCGGCAGAACGAGCGCGCGAACGGGGGGACTTCGCCGTCGCGGAGAGGCTGCTGACACGGTGCCGCCGAGATCTCCGAAGGAAGCACCCGCGCGCGATCCCTCTTCGTGCTGAGCCAGATCGCAGTTCGAGAAGAACGACTTCCCCGCGAGCGCGGAGACCGCCCGCCAGGCGATCGATGCGGCCGAGGCGGGTGGCGATCCGGCGCTCGCCCAGCGTGCGGCGCTGCGTGCTGGAGCGAAGACCTGGGACAGATCGACCCGACGCACACGCTCGCGCAGACTCGGGCCGCGGCCGAAGAGGCGCTGCGACGGCTGCAGGAACTCGGGCGACGACGCCGGGATCGTCCAGGCGACCATCACGCTCAGCCGGATGGCCTTCTACCACGGACGGTGCACACGCAGCCTCGAGATCACCGACGAACTCCTCGAGCGCGCCAGCGAGCTCCCGTACTCGGCGCGGCGAACGATCGCCCTGGATCGTGTCGTGTGCGGATACTTCGGACCCGCGCCGGTGGACGAGGCCATGCGGATCCACGAGCGAGCGCTCGAGATCGTCTCGGACAGCGTCATCGCGCAAGCCTTGCTCGGGGAGGTCCACGCGGCCCTGCTCGCGATGCAAGGCAAGGAAGAAGGAGTTCCGCGCCGAGCAGGACCGCGTCGACCGCCTGATGGACGAGATCGGGCTGCCCGAGCTCCTCAGCAACACGTATCAGGGCCGAGGTGAGGCGGAGCGGTTCCTCGGACATCTCGATCGGGCCGAAGCAGCAGTTCCGCAAGGGCGTCGAGCAATGGGATGCGCTGGGGGAGACCGGTTTCAACTCGACGATCACCGCCCTGCTCGCCTCGGTGCTCTGCGACCTCGAGCGTTTCGACGAGGCAGAGGCCAACGTGGACCGGAGCCGCGAACTCTCGGCCGATGACGACTTCGCCTCCCAGGCCGCGTGGCGGATGGCTCAGGCTCGCGTGCTGTCGCATCGCGGAGAGCACGACGAGGCACTCAGGCTGGCGGACGAGGCGATCGCGATCAACGAGACGACCGACTACCTCGCGTGGCAGGCCGAGAGCGACGAGGTCCGAGGGATGGTCCTGGCCGCCGCCGGACGGACGGACGAGGCGCGGGAGGCCTACGGCCGCGCCCTCGAGCGGTTCGAACGCAAGGGCGTCGTCCCGGCGATCGAGCGCGTTCGAGCACGGATCGCCGAGCTCCTGGGAGAATGACACCGTGGCCGTCCCCTCCACCATGCTCGCGCTCGGGACCAAGGCGCCGGACTTCGAGCTGCCCGACGTCGTGACCGGCCGGACGGTGAGCATCCGGGACTTCGACGCGAAGCGGGCGCTGCTCGTCATGTTCATCTGCCGCCACTGCCCGTACGTGAAGCACGTCCGCGCGGAGCTCGCGCGGCTGGGACGCGACTTCGCCGACTCCGAGCTCGCGATCGTCGCGATCAGCGCGAACGATCCCGACGAGTACCCCGAGGACGCGCCCGAGGGCCTCGCGGAGGAGGCTCGAGAGGCCGGCTACGCCTTCCCGTACCTGTTCGACGAGACCCAGGAGGTCGCGAAGGCGTACACGGCGGCGTGCACGCCCGACCTCTTCCTGTTCGACGCCGACCGCGCGCTCGTCTACCGGGGGCAGCTCGACGACAGCCGCCCGAGCAACGGGCTCCCGGTCACCGGCGAGGACCTCCGCGCCGCGATCGACGCGGTCCTTTCGGGCGGACCGGTCTCGCGGGACCAGCGCGCGAGCATCGGCTGCGGCATCAAGTGGCGCGCGGGCAACGAGCCCGCGTACGCCTAGGGTCTCAGGTCCCTCGCGGAGCGACGGCGAGCGTCGGCCGGCCGACGCGATCGGACGCCAGCCAGCGCTCGAGCGCATCCCTGGCCGCCGGCCATTCGGTGTCGATGAGCGAGAACCAGGCGCTGTCGCGGCTCCGACCGCGGACGATCATGTGCGCGCGGAACACCCCCTCGAACGTGAACCCGAGCCGGATCGCCGCCGCGCGCGAACGCGCGTTCAGCGCGTCGCACTTCCACTCCACGCGGCGGTTGCCGAGCTCGTCGAACGCCTCCCGCATCATCAGGTACGCCGCCTCGGTGTTGGCCTCCGTCCGCTGGGCGGACGGCGCGTACCAGATGTGCCCGATCTCGAGCCGGCGATGCTCCGGCACGATGTTCATGAACGCCGCCATGCCGACGGGACCCGCGTCGCGGGACTCGATCGTCATGAACAGCGGATCGCTCGAGGCGGCGCACCCGTCGAGCCACGTCCGCATCGCGGCCCGGTCGGCGAACGGCTCGTACATGTAGGTCCACAGCCGGTCGGCCTCCGCGCTCCCGTCGTGCGACCCGTCCCACAGCGGCTCGGCGTCCGCGTCGGGGGCGAGCGGGCGGACCCGGACGTACCGCCCCTCGAGCGGCCGGCGCTTCGGGCCGACGAGCGGGCCGGGTGTCTACGGGTTCGCCGACCGGGAGCTCCTCGTCCACGCAGGGAGTCTCGCACGCGGGTCGCGGGCGGAACGACGGATGCCGGACGATGGCAGCACGCTCTGACGGGGTGGACGTTACCGGTCCTGTGGCCCACCATCAGGAGCGATGACGACCCACGACGCGCCCGTGAGCTCGGTGCCGGCGCCGGCGCTGCGCGCGTTCGCCGAGCGCTTCCGCGGCCGGCTGATCGGACCGGGGGACGAGGGGTACGACGAGGCCCGGTCGATCTGGAACGGCGCGATCGACCGGCGGCCCGGGCTCGTCGCGCGGTGTTCGGACGCGGCCGACGTGGTCAGCGCCGTTCGCTTCGCGCGCGACCACGACCTGCGCATGTCCGTTCGAGGGGGCGGGCACGGCGTCGGCGGGCTCGCGCTCTGCGACGACGGCCTGGTCGTCGACCTGTCCGAGATGAAGGGCGTCCGGGTGGATCCCGACGCCGGGCTCGCGGAGGTCGGGGCCGGGGTCACGCTCGGCGAGCTGGATCGCGCCACGCAGGCGTTCGGGCTCGCGGTCCCGGCCGGGATCGTGACGCACACCGGCGTGGCCGGTCTCACCCTCGGCGGCGGGATCGGCTGGTTGACGCGCAAGCACGGTCTGACGATCGACAACCTCGTTGGCGGCCGACGTCGTCACGGCCGACGGCGAACTCGTCGCCGCGAGCGAGGACGACCACGCCGACCTGTTCTGGGGACTGCGGGGCGGCGGCGGCAACTTCGGCGTGGTCACGTCGTTCCGCTTCCGCGCGCACCCGATCGGGCCGACGGTGCTCGCGGGGCCGATGCTCTTCCCACTCGAACGCGGCCCCGAGGTCATGGAGACCTACGGGGCGTGGGCGGCCGAGGCGCCCGACGAGCTCACGACGGTCCTGAACGTCCGCCGCGCGCCCGCCGCGCCCTGGATCCCCGAACCGCTCCACGGCGTTCCCGTCTGGATCGTCGTCGCTTGCTGGTGTGGTCCGATCGACGACGGGGAGGCGGTGATCGCGCCGATCAGGACCCTCGGGCCGATCCTCGACCTGTTCGAGCCGAAGCCGTGGGTCGAGCACCAGACGATGTTCGACGGCGCCGTGACGCCGGGATGGCACTACTACTGGAAGTCGGTCGAGCTCGACGAGATCGCCGAACCGGCCGTGGACGCGATCGTCGACCACACCGAGCGGATCACCTCGCCACGCTCGTACGCGGTGGCGTTCCAGCTCGGCGGCGCGATGTCGCGGGTCGGCGAGATGGACACCGCGTACGCCGGGCGATCGCCGGCGTTCGACGTGAACATCAACGGCGTGTGGCTCCCCGAAGAGACCGCGGGCGCGCCCGACCACGTCGCCTGGGTCCGGTCGCTGTTCGGGGAGCTCGAGCCGATGGCTCGCGGCGTCTACGTGAACTTCCTCGGGGACGAGGGCTCCGACCGCGTTCGCGCGGCGTACGGTGCCGAGAAGTACGAGCGTCTGGTCGAGCTGAAGACGCGCTGGGACCCGACCAACCTGTTCCGCTCGAACCAGAACATCGCGCCTGCCGCCTGAGAGCGGTTCGTGCCCGGCCCCGATGGGTATCCACCCTTTGTCCCCGATACGAGGAGGTCGAGCACCATGGGCATGAGCACGATGAAGGGCTACGGCTCCGCGGCGCGGTTCAAGGCCGAGGCAGCCGGCCACCGGATGAAGGACCGGATGCTCGAGAAGCGGCTGGACCGATCGAGCGAGGAATCGGAACGCCTCCGGCTCGAGAACCAGCTCTTGCGCGACGAGGTGGAGGAGTCCCGGACCGAGCATCATCGGATCCTCGACCTGCTCGAGGAGCGGATGGCCGAGCAGGATCGCGAGAACGGCCACGGACGCTCGCACAAGGGTCGCTGGCTGCTGTTCCTGCTCGCTCTCGGTGGCGGCGCCTACGCGCTGACACGTCGGATGCGTGAGAACGGCACCGAGCAGTGGGGGACCACGGGGTCGGGCGCCACCGCCTGACGCAGAGCACCTCCATCGTTCGGCCGTATCCCGGCTGTGGCGACGGCGCTACAGTCGGGAACGATGGACTTCGCCCCCACCGAGCTCGAGTTCATCGCCGACCCGTACCCGGTCTACGCCGATCTGCGCGAGCGTGAGCCGGTCCACTACGACGAGGCCACCGACCACTGGTTGATCTCGCGGTACGAGGACGTCAACGCCCTGCTCCGCGATCGACGGTTCGGTCGCACCTACCGGCACCTCGCCTCCCACGCCGAGATGGGTCACCCCGATCCGCCCGACTGGCACGGCCCGTTCTGGGACCTGATCAACGCGGGGATCTTGGACATGGAGCCGCCGAACCACACCCGGGTGCGGCGGCTCGTGGCCAAGGCGTTCACCCCACGGTTCGTCGAGGGGCTGCGCCCGCGCGTGCAGTCGATCATGGACGGCCTCGTCGACGAGCTCGACGGGGCAGGCGAGTTCGACCTGATCCGGGTCGCCGAACCGCTCCCGGTCACGGTGATCGCCGAGATGCTCGGGGTCCCGGAGGGCGACCGCCATCACCTGCGGCCGTGGTCCGCCGACATCTGCAAGATGTACGAGCTGAACCCGTCGACCGAGATGCAGCGGGACGCGGTCCGCGCGAGCAACGAGTTCTCGGCCTACCTGCGAGAGCTCGCCAGGGAGCGCAAGCAGGACCCCGGCGAGGACCTGATCTCGCAGCTCGCGCTCGTGGTCGACGAGGGCGAGCAACTCACCGAGGACGAGCTGGTCGGCACGGTGGTGCTCCTGCTGAACGCGGGACACGAGGCGACGGTCAACTCGACCCTGCTCGGCTGGTGGTCGCTGTTCCGCAACCCCGATCGCCTCCGTGAGCTCCGCGCCGACCGCTCGCTGCTGCCGAACGCGATCGAGGAGCTCCTGCGGTTCGACACACCGCTGCAGATGTTCGAACGGTGGGTGCTCGAACCTTTCGAGATCCACGGCGTGGAGATCCCGCGCGGCGCGGAGCTCGGCCTGCTCTTCGGTTCGGCGAACCGCGACCCCTCGGTGTTCGAGCGGCCCGACGAGCTCGACCTCACTCGAGAGCCGAACGCGCATCTGTCGTTCGGGGCGGGGATCCACTTCTGCCTCGGGGCGCCGCTCGGCCGGCAGGAGCTCCAGGTCTCGTTCGCGACGCTGATGGACCGCTTCCCGAACCTCGAGCTCGTCGAGGAACCGACCTGGAAGCCGAACTACGTGATCCGCGGGCTCGAGGGCTTGCGCGTCCGCGCCTGAGCGGCCGAGGGCTATCCTCGGTCTGTGCCGCTGTACCTGTTGAGCGAACCGACGGAACCGCTCGTCGCCCCGGCGATCGTCGCCGCCCTGGACGGGTGGATCGACGCGGCGGGCGCCTCGACGACGGCGGCCGAGCGGCTCGCCGACGGTGCGGCGCCGCTCGCGACGTTCGACGCCGACGTGCTGTTCGACTTCCGTTCGCGCCGGCCGGTGCTGGACGTGGTCGACGGCCGGCTGAGCGAGCTCACGTGGCCCGAGCTCACGCTGCGTCACCGTCGGCTCGGCGACCGCGACGTCCTGGTGCTCACCGGCGCCGAACCCGATTTCCGGTGGCAGGAGCTCGGGCGCGACGTGCTCTCGGTCGCTCGGCGGCTCGGCGTGACGCAGTGGGTCAGCCTCGGCGCGATCCCGACGGCGGTGCCCCACACGCGTCCCGTCCCGGTGCTGGCCACCGCCTCGGCCGAGGGCCTGCTGCAGGAGGACGAGCAGGTCGGGCCGGCGGGACTGCTCCGCGTCCCGTCCGCGGCGCTGTCGGCGATCGAGAAGACCGTCGCGGACGACGGCATGCCGACCGTGGGCTTCTACGCGCAGGTGCCGCACTACGTGGGCGGCCCGTACGCGGCCGCCGCGATCGCGATCCTCGAGCACCTCGGGCGGCACCTCGGCGTCGAGCCGCCGCTCGACGGGCTGCCCGACGAGGCGATGGCGCAGCGGCAGCGGCTCGACCAGATCGTTCAGGCCGACGACGACTCGCGCACCTACGTCGAGCGCCTCGAGTCGGTCGTGGACAACCAGGAGCTGCCGACCGGCGACGAGCTCGTGGGCGAGATCGAACGCTTCCTGCAGCAACGGGGCGACGGCGGTTCGAGCGGACCGATGTCGTAACCACCGTCGGCGCGGACACCGGTGGGCACGGCCGGTAGCATCCGACCCATGGCGGAGCCGACCGAGCAGCAACGCGACCCCGAGCGCGAGCGCGGCACCTCCCTCCGAGCGCACGCGCGTCCGCCGACTGCCCGAACGAGGCGTCTACGACCGCGACGCGATCGACGCGATCTTGGACGAGGCCCTGATCTGCCACCTCGCGTACGTGCAGGACGGTGAGCCTCGCGTGATCCCGACGATCCACGCCCGGGTCGGCGACACGCTCTACGTCCACGGCTCGAACGCGAGCCGGACGCTCCGCTCGACGAAGGGCGGCGCGCCCGTCGCCGCCGAGGTGACGCTGCTCGACGGGCTCGTGCTCGCGAGGAGCGCGTTCCACCACTCGATGAACTACCGCTCGGTCGTGGTGTACGGGCGGGCGCGCGAGGTCACCGACGCCACGGAGAAGTTCGAGGCGCAGCGCGCGCTCGTCGAGCACGTCGTGCGCGGACGTGCGGACGACGCCCGCCTGCCCAACGACCGCGAGCTGAACCAGACGACGATCCTGGCGATCCCGCTCGAGGAGGCCTCGGCCAAGGTGCGCACCGGCCCGCCGAAGGACGAGGAGGAGGACCTCGAGCTGCCGGTGTGGGCCGGCGTCCTCCCGCTCACGACGGTCACCGGCGAGCCCGAACCCGACCCGCTCCTGCCGAGCGGGATCGACCCGCCCGCCTACGTGCGCGACTACCGTCGATAGTCGCTCGCCGCTCCTAGGCTGAGACCCGATGGAACCCGCCCGCCCGAGCCTCCGCCAGAACCTCCGGTCGCTGCCGCCCGCGGCGTGGGTGCTGTTCGGCGGGACGTTCGTGAACCGGCTCGGGACGTTCGTGATGCCGTTCATCACGCTGTACCTGACGGGCAAGGGCTTCTCGGTGCCGCAGGCGGGGTTGGCGCTCGCGATGTACGGGATCGGTGGGGTCGCGGCGCAGTTCCTGGGTGGGTGGCTCGCCGACCGGATCGGACGCAAGAACGCGATCGGGTTCTCGATGCTCGGCGCCTCGGTCATCACGCTGTTGCTCTGGCAGGCGTCCAGCCTGCTGACGATCTACGCGCTGATGCTGCTGCTCGCGCTCGTGGCCGAGATGCATCGTCCCGCCGCGTCCGCGTTGATCGCCGACCTCGTGCCGAGCGAGCAGCGGGTCGCCGCGTTCGCGGTGTTCCGGCTCGCGATCAACGTCGGCTGGGCCTGTGGCCTGACCCTCGGCGGGCTGCTCGCCGATCGCTCGTTCTCCTACCTGTTCATCGGCGACGCCGCGTCGTCGGCCGCGTTCGGCGTGATCTCGCTCATCGCGTTGCCGCACGGCACGCGAACCTCGCGGCACGAGGAACGCCACCTCACGGGCGCGACCCGCTCGATCGTCACCGATCGCGGGTTCCTCCTGTTCCTGGGCGCGATCCTGATCGGAGCGTCGATCTACATGCAGAACGTGGCGACGTTCCCGCTGCACGTCCAGGAGGCCGGCTACTCCACGTCGGTCTACGGCGCCCTCCAGGCGCTGAACGGCGTCATCGTGGTCCTGCTCGAGCTCCCGATCACCTCCTGGACGGGGCGGCGATCGCGAACGCGGATGGTCGCGCTCGGCACGCTGCTGGTGGGTGTGGCGTTCGCCACCCTGGTGGTCGCGAAGTCGATCCCGGCGCTCGCGGTGATGGTCCTGATCTGGACCCTCGGCGAGATCATCTCGTCCCCGGTCGCGAGCGCGTTCGTCGCCGATCGCTCGCCCGAGCACACCCGCGGCCGGTACCAGGCCTCGCTGGGCGTGATGTTCGCGCTCGGGGCCATCGTCGGGCCCACGCTGGGGACCCTCGCCTACGCCTTCAGCCCGGATCTCCTGTGGATCTCGTGCGGCGTCGCGGGCGTGCTGGCAGCCGCGCTCGCCCTGGCCGCGGGCCGCCATCCGGCCCCGGTCCTGGAGGTTGACACCACCCCGACATAGCGGGTAGATATATCGAAGCGATATATCGAAACGCAACGTAAAGGGGAACGGTCAGGATGCTGGAGCTCGCGATCCTCGGACTGCTCAAGGAGCGGTCCATGCACGGCTACCAGCTGTCGAAGCGGCTCACCGACTCGCTCGGGGGGTTCTGGCGGGTGTCGTACGGCTCGCTGTACCCATCGCTGAAGCGCCTGGAGCGCCAGGGCGCGGTGGAGCAGATCTTCGACAGGCAGGAGGTCGGCCGTCGCAAGAACGTCTACCGCATCACCGAGAAGGGTGAGGCGCTGTTCAAGGAGCTGCTCGAAGATTCGGGACCGGAGTCCTCGGGCGAGGACAACCGCTTCCGCGTCCGCATGGCGTTCTTCAAGTACGTCTCGCCCGAGACGAGGATCCGCCTGCTCGAACGCCGTCGGGCCTTCCTCGAGGAGCGGCTGATGACGATCCAGACCTCGCTCGCGACCACGAGCGGCGACATGTACACGATGTCGCTGATGCAGCACGGTCGCGAGAGCACGGAGCAGGACATCGCCTGGTTGAACGGCCTCATCACCGCGGAGCGCCGAACCACCGAGACGACGACAGGGGGCTCGAAGCGCCGGAGCACCGGCCGCGCGCTTCGCAGAAAGGAGCGCGCAACATGAGCAAGGTTCGACTCGCGATCGTCGGCGCCGGCAACTGCGCGTCGTCGCTCGTCCAAGGACTCGAGTACTACAAGGACGCGGACCCGACGGACACCGTCCCGGGCCTGATGCACGTCGACCTCGGCGGCTATCACATCCGAGACATCGAGCTCGTCGCGGCGTTCGACGTGGACGCGAAGAAGGTCGGGACCGACCTCGCGGAGGCCATCGTCTCCGAACCCAACAACACGATCCGCTTCGCCGAGGTCCCGCCAACCGGCGTCACCGTGCAGCGTGGGCCGACGTTCGATGGCCTGGGCCGCTACTACCGCGAGACGATCGCCGAGTCCGAGCTGCCACCCGTGGACGTCGCCAAGGCGCTCCGGGACGCGCAGGCCGACGTGGTCGTGTCGTACCTGCCGGTGGGCTCCGAGCAGGCGGCCAAGCACTACGCGCAGGCCGCGCTCGACGCGCACGTCGGGTTCGTCAACTGCCTGCCGGTGTTCATCGCCTCGGACAAGGCGTGGGCGCAGAAGTTCGTCGAGGCCGGCGTGCCGATCGTCGGCGACGACATCAAGAGCCAGGTCGGCGCCACGATCATCCACCGCGTCCTCACCAAGCTGTTCGAGGACCGCGGCGTGAAGCTGAACCGGACCTACCAGCTGAACTTCGGGGGCAACATGGACTTCATGAACATGCTCGAACGCGAGCGCCTGACGTCCAAGAAGGTCTCGAAGACCCAGTCGGTCCAGTCGCAGATGCGCAAGAAGCTCGACAAGCAGAACATCCACATCGGTCCGAGCGACCACGTGCCATGGCTCGAAGATCGCAAGTGGGCGCAGATCCGGCTCGAGGGCCAGGCGTTCGGGGACGTGCCGCTGAACGTCGAGCTCAAGCTCGAGGTGTGGGACAGCCCGAACTCGGCCGGCATCGTCATCGACGCGCTCCGGTGCGCGAAGCTCGCGCTGGACCGGGGCGTCGCCGGCCCGCTGATCGGCCCGAGCGCGTACTTCATGAAGTCGCCCCCGGTGCAGTTCAGCGACGAGGCCGCCCGCGACATGGTCGAGCAGTTCATCCTCGGCAACGGCGCGAGCAAGGCCGCCGACTGGACCGCGTTCTTCGACATCGAGCCCGCCGAGGCGTAGCCCCGCGACACCACCTCGTACGCTCTCCTCCGAGCTCAGACACCGAGGAGGAGCGCATGCGAGCGACCCGTTCGAACCCCGACACCGTCGCGGCGCCGATGGGGACGTACTCCCAGGCCGTCCGCGTCGAGACCGGCGATGCGGTGTGGATCCACGTCTCCGGGCAGATCGCGATCGACACCGAGGGGAACCTCGTCGGCCCGGGCGACGTGCGCGCACAGACCCGGCAGGTGTTCGAGAACCTGAAGGCGATCCTGGAGGCGAACGGCGCGACGTTCGCCGACGCCGTCAAGATCGGGACCTACCTCACCACGCTCGACGACCTCGCCGGCATGCGCGAGGTCCGCAGCGAGTACCTGACCGCCGAACCCCCGGCGAGCACGGCCGTGCAGGTCGTGGCGCTCGTCGTCCCGGAGGCGCTGATCGAGATCGACCTCGTCGCGGTGGTGCCGGCGTGACCGCGGTCGCGGTCCTGGGTCTCGGCGCGATGGGGCGCGCGATCGCGGCCAGGCTCCTCGGTGCGGGCCACCAGCTCTCGATCTGGAACCGAACGCCGGGTCGGGACGACGAGGCCGTCGCCGCCGGCGGCCGTCGGGCCGGCACGCCCGCCGACGCCGTTCGAGGCGCCGAGGTCGTCATCACGATGGTCACCGACGGGAGGGCGCTGGAGGAGGTACTGTTCGGATCGGACGGAGCCGCCTCGGCCATCTCCTCGGACGCCACCCTCATCGACATGTCGACCGTGGGGCCGACCTCGATCGCCTCGGTCGCCGAACGCCTCGCGCCGGTCCCGATGCTCGACGCCCCGGTGCTCGGCAGCGTCCCATCGGTCGAGAGCGGCACGCTCGTGATCTTCGTCGGCGGCGACCGCGACGTGTTCGACCGGCATGCCGATCTGCTCTCGGTGCTTGGCACGCCGAGGTACCTGGGAGGATCCGGCTCGGGCGCGATGTTGAAGCTCGTCAACAACGCGGCCGGCACCGCGGCCCTCGTAGCCGTCGGCGAACTCCTCGCGCTGACCGACCGTGCGGCGATCGACCCCGACGTCGCCCTCGACAGCCTTGCTGCGGGTCCGCTCGCCTCGTTGATCGAGCGCTGGCGGCCGCGCCTGATCGGCGAGGACCACGCCTCGTACTTCCGCCTGGCCTTGGCGCGCAAGGACCTCGCACTCGCGTTCGACGAGGCCGAGCGGAACGGCACCGAGCTGACCGTCGCCGAGGCGGCCGCGGTTCGGTGCGACGATGCGATCGAGGTGGGGCTCGGCGACGAAGACTTCGGCGCGGTCGTCCCGTTCCTACGCCAGAAGAAGAAGAGGTAACCGCCGAACGCGGGCCGTGCGCCTACCATCCTCGGCGTGAAGCCGACCCGGCAGCGCGCCCGCGAGGCCCTGCGGAGCGACGACTTCCGGCGCCTGTTCACGATCCGGCTGCTCACGCAGTCGGGTGACGGGTTGTTCCAGGCGACGCTCATCGCGTCGATCGTGTTCAACCCCGAGGAGCAGAACACGATCCTCGGGTTCGCGATCGCCACGCTGCTGATCTCGCTGCCGTTCTCGATCATCGGCCCGTTCACCGGCGTGTTCATCGACCGTTGGTCGAGGCGGAAGATCCTCGTCGTCGCGCCGCTGCTGCGGGTGGCGGCGGTGTGGTTGGTGCTGTTCGGCCCGAAGGCGGCGCCGGTGCTGTTCTTCGGCGGCGCGCTGTGGGTGCTCTCGGTGAACCGCTTCTACCTGGCGACGGCCGTCGCGGTGGTCCCGCGCCTGGTCCCGACCGAGGACCTGCTGATGGCGAACTCGATGGCCACGGTCGGGGGCACCGTAGCCCTGCTCCTCGGAGTGTTCGTCGGCGGGTGGATGGTCGACCTTGCCGGCGGGCAGGGGGCGCCCGCGATCGCCCTCGCGGGCGTCGAGTGGCTCATCGCCTCGCTGGTCGCGACCAGGATCCGGAGCCCGCTGCTCCCCCACCACGTGCCCGAGACCGCGGTGCGGGACGAACTCGGGCGGATCGCCCGCGAGTTCGGCGACGGCATCAGCCGACTCGTTCGGACGCCGCGGGCCCTCGGGCCGATCACGTCGATCACGCTCGACCAGGTGGGGCAGGGGATCGTGCTCGTGCTCTCGCTGTTCGTGTTCCGCGACCGTTTCGAGGAGGGAGTCGGGTCATTCTCCAACCTGATCGGGGCCGGCGGGCTCGGGGTTCTCCTCGGCATCCTCACCGTCGGCAAGCTCGAGGAGCGCTTCCCGAAGGAGCGGATCGTCGCGAGGGCGTTCTTCGCGGGCGGCCTCGTGCTGATCGCGGTTTCGCTGTACATCACCGGATGGAGCGTCTTGATCGCGAGCTTCGCCGTGGGACTCACGTTCGCGTGGAAGAAGATCCCGGTCGACACGATGGTGCAGGAGGCGATCCCCGACGGGTACCGCGGCCGGGTGTTCGCGGTCTACGACGTCGCCTACAACCTGTCCAGGGTCGTGGCCGCGTTCCTCGCGATCCCGCTGCTGAACGCGTTCGGCGTGGCGGGGGCGGTCGCGATCGTCGGCGTCGTGTTCATCCTGTGGAGCCCGGTGCTGCCCCGCTGGATCGGCCGGGTCCCCGAGCTCACGCTCCGCTTCTACGAGGGCTCGCGCGCCGAGGAGGACCCTCGGTCCGTGGTCTGGGGCGGGGTCGAGGAGACGGTCGAGGTTGAGCAGCGCTCGCTGGAGGAGGCCGACGGCGTGCGCCGGACCCGCTACCGCCTCCGGATGCTCGACGGGACGACGATCGAGGTCTCCAAGGTCGAGCCCGACGGCGTGTGGACGCTCGAGCGCGAGCTCGGCTGAGCTCCCCGAGGTCCACGTCCGGCCGGGCGGTGGTAGAACAGTCTCCTCGTGGCTCCCGACCCCCGCATCGGCAGCACCCTTGGCGACTACACGATCGAATCGTTGCTCGGTCGCGGAGGGATGAGCATGGTCTACCTCGCCCGACACACCAAGCTCGACCGCCACGTCGCCCTGAAGGTGATGGCGGAGGAGCTTTCGGAGAACGAGGGGTTCCGGTCGCGGTTCGTGCGCGAGGCCAAGATGGCGGCGAACCTCGAACACCCCAACATCGTCCCCGTCTATGACGCGGGCGAGATCGACGGCGTCCTGTTCCTCGCGATGCGCGTGATCCGGGGCACGGACCTCCGACGGGTCATCTCCGAGGACGGCCCGATGGATCCCGAGCGAACCCTGACGATGACCGCTCAGGTGGCGAGCGCCCTGGACGCCGCGCATCGGGCGGGGCTCGTCCACCGTGACGTGAAGCCCGGCAACATCCTGCTCGCGGTCGACGGCGACGAGGAGCACGCGTTCCTCACGGACTTCGGGCTCACCAAGCACGTCTCCTCCAAGAGCGGCCTGACCAAGACCGGCACGTTCCTCGGGACCGTCGACTACGTCGCACCCGAGCAGATCCGCGGGATCGAGGTGGACGGGCGGACCGACGAGTACTCGCTCGGATGCGTCGTGTACGAGTGCCTGACCGGCGACGTGCCGTTCACGAAGGACCAGGACGTTGCCACGCTCTTCGCGCACGTCGAGGACGAGCGACCACGGGTGTCGGCGACCCGCCCGGACGTGCCCGAGGGCGTTAGCAACGCCGTGGCGCGGGCGATGTCCAAGAACAAGGAAGACCGGTTCGACACGTGCCAGGGGTTCGTTCGGGCCGCCCGCACCGCGCTCGGCCAGCCCGCGACAGTTCCGAACCCGACGATCCTCGCCCCGCCGCCACCGCCACCGCCGGCGTCCGTCCCGCCCGTTTCGACCCCGCCCGGCGCCGGACCGAGGGACGGACGCGGGAGACGCGGTCTGGTGATCGCGGCGATCGTCGCGGCGATCGCTATCGCCGGCACCGCCGGGGCGATCGCGCTCGTGTCGCGGCCCGATGGGGCCTCCGGGCCCACGGCGCAACCGACCGTTCCGACGTCGGAGCTCTCCGGCGCGAGCGGACCCACATCGGAGACCGGTCCGAGCGGACCCTCGGCGACCGGACCTTCGGGCACGACCGGATCGGTCGTCGCGAACGGCTGCTCCGGCGGCACGGCGCCGAAGATCCTTCCGGATGACACCTACTTCGGCTACGTGGAGCGCCTCGACACCGTCTCGGGGGCGCTCGCGTTCGATCTCGCTTGCTTCTACACCGGCGAGGAGGCGAACCGACAGGCCGCGCGGCGCGGCGACGAGGTCCCCGTGCCCAATGACGTCTACATCGTGAACGACAACACGACGATCCGGAACCTGCCGGTGGACCCGTCGGCGAAGCTGAGGCTGATCGACTGGAACCGGTGCTGCGACCCGACGCCGGGTGCCGACCTCGGCGACTTCGCGTCGGCCCTCGGCAACGAGGAGTTCGTCGAGATCGGCGGCAGATCCTACGCGGGCAGCCTCTCCCCGTACTGGGTGACGATCGAGGGCGGCGGATCGTGACCCGCATCGAGGAGCAGTTCCTCCCGTGAACCCATCGACGAGGCGTCGAGGCGATCGTCCTCGGCAGCGCCCTCGCGATCGTGCTCGCCGCCTGCACCTCGTCCGGCGATGCGGACCGTCCCCGAACCACCCACGAGGAGACCGGACGCCATGCCCACGGGAGCGACCGGGACGGCGCCGAGCCCCGCCACCGGGCCGACCGGCGCCGAGCCGACGGGGCCGGTCGAACGGTCCGGCTTCCACGGCAAGCTCGACGAGCTCCCCGCGGGCCTGGCCGCGCAGATGAGCGGCGCCACGTGGCATGCCGGCTGCCCCGTGCCGCTCGACGGCCTGCGGCTCCTGCATTTCAACTACTGGGGGTTCGGCGGCAACGTGCTCCGCGGTCCGATGGTCGTGAACGCCACGTCCGCCGAGGACGTCCTGTGGGTGTTCCATCAGCTCTACGACGCCCGGTTCCCGATCAAGCGCGTGTCGCTGTCGACCCCGTTCCACCCGAAGGCGTTCGCGCAGCACCGGCGGATCGACAGCAACCGCAGCGTGACCGCGTCGTTCAACTGCCGGCCGGTCGTGACCGCGCTCGGTCCCAGCAGCAGCTTCTCCCAGCACGCATACGGGCTCGCGATCGACCTCAACCCGCTCCAGAACCCGTACGTCACCGGCGACGGGTTCGTCCGCAACCGGGCGGCCGAGCCGTACACCGACCGGAGCGGACACCTCGAGGGCATGATCCACGAGGGGGACGTCGTCGTCCGTTCGTTCGCCGCGATCGGCTGGTCGTGGGGCGGGAACTGGAGCGGCGACAAGGACTACATGCATTTCTCGGCGACCGGCACCTAGTCCCGGTCGCCCGCTCCGAGCATCACCGTCCCGAACACGAACGATCGCCTCGGGCTCGGAGCCTCCCGGGTCGACGTCGCGCGGCCTCGACGGTTGGGTGGCACCTACTCGCCGAACAGGATGAAGACCGTCGCCAGGTCGCTCGCGCCATGACCGCCGATGCGGAAGCGGAACCGCCAAGGCTCCACCTGATCCGCATCGGAGCGAGCCGACCGGAAGGACCAGCGCATCCGCCCGTGCTCGGAGATCTCCACGCTGACGCCGCGACGCCACTCGTCGGCGCCGGGCCGCAGGAAGACGACCCACGCGCGGAGATCGGCGTGGGCCGGCACCACCGAGGCCCGGAGGAACACCCGGTCTCCGTACGTGTAGGACGCCGAGTCACCGCAGTACCCGCCGTGCCCCCGGTAGGCCGCGCACGAGTCGAAGTTGGTCGTGGGGTGCGCGAGCGCCGGTACCGCGATCACGATCGTGACCGCGAGCGTCGATGCGAGCCAGGCGATCTTGCGCATCCGGTTCCACCCCCACCGAGCGACTCGCTCGATCGTGCCTCGGATGGCACGAACGCGCAACGTCGGCGTCTTCGGTGCGCCTCTCACTTACGGAGCGGTAGCGTCCGGGCCATGCCGCGCGAGTGGGACGCCGAGACCTACGACGCGATCGCCGACCCGCAGTTCCGGTGGGGCTCGGCCGTCGTCGACCGGCTCGAGCTCGAGGGCGCCGAAACCGTGCTGGACGCCGGGTGCGGTTCGGGGCGGGTGACCGCGCTCCTGGCCGAACGGCTCCCTCGAGGCCACGTGGTCGCGCTCGACGGCTCGACGTCGATGCTCGAGACCGCGCGGCGCCGGCTGGCGCCGTTCGGCGACCGGATCCGGTTCGTGCTCGGGGATCTGATGCTGCCGCTCCCGATCGACGAGCCCATCGACGCGATCCTTTCGACCGCGACCTTCCACTGGGTCGCCGACCACGACGCGCTGTTCGCCAACCTCGCGGCCGTGCTCCGGCCGGGAGGGCGGCTGACCGCGCAGTGCGGTGGGGCGGGGAACCTCGTCGGCGTGGTGCAGGTGCTCGAGGAGCTCGGCGCCGATCCGTTCACGGGAAAGGTGTTCGCGACGCCCGAGCGGACCGAGGAGCGCCTGCGCTCGGCCGGGTTCACGGACATCGCGTGCTGGCTCCACACGGAGCCCACGCCGTTCGAGACCCTCGGGTCGCTCGAGACGTTCCTGCGCACGGTCGTGCTCGGCGACCACGTCACGGCGATGACCGGCGAGGAGGCTGCGGCGTTCACGCACGAGGTCGCCTCGCGCCTGCCGCGACTGGAGCTGGACTACGTGCGGCTCAACATGGACGCCGTTCGGGCGGGCTAGCGGGACCGCGGGATCAGGCGGCCTCGAGCTGCCCCGGCTCGAGCTCGAGCCGTTCGGCGGCGGCCCGCCGCGAGAGGACCCACAGGCCGACGAGCCCGGTCGCGAGCGCGACCAGACCGCCGCCCGCGAACGCGATCCGGGGTCCGAGGTGCTCGCCGACCCAGCCGGCGATCGGGGCGCCGATCGGCGTCGTTCCCAGGAACACGATCCCGTACAGGGCCATGACGCGGCCGCGCATGTCGGGTCGCGAGGTCAGCTGCAGCGTCGAGTTCGCGGTCACGAAGAAGACGATCGACGCGACGCCCAGCGGGAGCATCGAGATCACCGCGACGTCGAGGCTCGGCGCGAACGCGACGAGCGACGGTCACGATCCCGACGCCGACGGCGGCGAGGGCCAGCATGCGTTCGCCGGGCCGTGGATGGTTCGCCATCACGAGCGCGCCGGCCAGCGAGCCCACCCCCGCGACCGAGAACAGCAGGGCGAGCGTCCCGGCATCGCCCCCGAACGTGCGCTCGGCGAACAGCGGGATCAGCACGGAGTAGTTGAAGCTGAACAGGTACAGCACCGACATCAGGATCAGCGGCCGGCGAAGCTCGTCCGTCCGCCAGGCGTAGCGGAACCCCTCGCGGATCGCGCCGGCCTCGCGGGGCGCGCGCTGCGTTCGCAGCGCCTCGGTGTGCATCGACAGGAGCGAGGCGATCACCGCCAGGTACGAGATCGCGTTGAGCAAGAAGCACCACGACAGCCCGACACCCGCGATCAGCGCGCCCGCCAGCGCGGGGCCGACGATCCTGGTCCCGGTCATCACGGCGCTGTTCAGGCTCACGGCGTTCGGGAGATCCTTCTCCTCGACCATCTCCGAGAAGAAGCTCTGGCGGGTGGGCTGGTCGATCGAGGTCGTCACGCCCTGCAGGAACGAGAGCGCGTAGACCATCCAGAGCTCGACGACGCCGGACGCCACGATGGCCCACAGCCCCAGGGCGAGCACGCCGAACGTCACCTGCGTCGCGAGCAGGATCCGGCGCTTGTCGTGCCGGTCCGCGAGCGCGCCCCCGAGCGGGCCGAACAGCAGGATCGGCCCGAAGGCGAGCGCGGTGTCGATCCCGAGCGCGACCCCGCTCCCGGTCAGCTGGAGCACCAGCCACGCGGCGGCCACCATCTGCATCCACGTGCCGGTGACCGAGATCGCCTGCCCGATGAAGAAGCGGCGGAAGTTCTGGGAGTGGCCGAGGGAGTGGAACGTCCGATGGAACGTGACGCGGACGGGGGTCACGAGCGTGCCCCCGACTGCGGGACGGACGGCGCGTCGGTGAGGCGCTCGAGGATCCCGGCCGCGGCCTCGAGCGTCCGGAGCTCCTCCGGCTCGAGCGAGCGGAGCGACTTGGCGAGGTAGGCCTCCTTGCGGCGCCGGCTCCGCTCGAGCAGGCGCTTGCCCTCGGTCGTGACGCTGACCCAGGTCACCCGACCGTCGGCGGGGTCCTGCTCGCGCACGACCAGGCCGGCCTCGACGAGGGCCGCGACGATCCTCGTCATCGTGGGCGGCTGGACCTGCTCGGCGTGGCAGAGGTCGCGCATCGTGAGCGAGCCCTGGCGTTCGGCCGAGGAGAGCGCCGAGAGCATCGAGGGCGTTACGCCCGCCTCGGCCTCTTGCCGGAGGCGGCGGGCCAGCCGCGTCACGCCGAGTCGGAGCCGGGCGGCGAGGGCGGTGGCGTCGACGGACGCGATCGTGGTCACGCCCTCATGATACTACGCAATGCTAATTAGCGTCGCGAACGACCCGGGCGGCGAGGCCCTAGATGAACAGCTGGATCGCGCTCTCCTTCATCTCGAGCAGCGCGGTGGCGGCGCCGATCGGCTCCTCGAGCCCCTCGATCAGGTCCTCGGTGCCGATCCCCATCAGGTCCATCGTCATCTGGCACGGGATCAGCCGGACGCCCATGTCGCGGGCGAGCTCGAGCAGCTCGGTGGGATGCGGGGTCTTGTAGTCCTCGGCCACCTTGCCGAGCATCCACGGCCCCATGCCGCCGAAGTTGTACCGGGACAGCTTCGCCTTCGCGGTCGAACCCGGGTTCATCTGCCCCAGCGCCTTCGTCATCCAGTCCTTCCCGGTCTTGCGCCGGCGCTCCGACTTCACGAGCGCGAACAACCCCCAGAAGGTGAAGAACACCCTCACCTCCATCCCGGAGGCGGCGGCCGTGGTCGACAGGATCAGTGTCGGCCACACGCGGTCGAGATGCCCGTCCCAGGCGACGATCGTGACCTTGTTCTTCCGGTTGGACCCGTCGGCGGCGTCGCGCTCGGCGAGCGCCTGGTCGATCAACTCTCGGATCGCCTCGGCGTCGGGGCCGGCGTCGGGGCGAGCCTCGGCCTCGTTCGTCGCGTCGCGTGCGGTCTGGACCATCCCGCTCACACCTTCCTGATCACGTAGCGGTAGACGCCCGCGGTCTCGCTCGCATCGAGCAGCTCGTGACCCGAGAGCTTCGACCAGGACGGGACATCGGACTTCGAACCCGGGTCGGTCGCGAGGAGCTCGAGCAGGTCGCCCTGCTCAGCTTCCTTCAGCGCCTTGTGCAGCGCGACCAGCGGCCCGGGGCAGGACTGGCCACGTGCGTCCACGGTGGCGGTGATGACATCCATCGGTGGGAACCTCCTTGGGAACGAACGTTGGGGTGGTGGCGGGGGGTGCCGGTGCCAGGGACGAGGCCTAGCGGCCCTCGCCGGGCACCCCAGGACAGCAGCATCGGTCGGGGATCATCGCCCCGACGAGACCACGGCAGCGTGTCCGGATCATTGCAACTGCAAATGCTACCGGCGGGATGGGAAATACCGCAACCAGGTCGGCGCACCTGATGTGGACCAGGGCGGCGATCGGCGTCAGAGCGACCGAACGCGTTCGGGCGGCCACCACACCCACCGCACCCGGGCGCGAACGCGCCCGATCGGCACCGGTCCGAACCGCCGGCTGTCGGTCGAACCCTCGGGTTCGTCCCCCTCGATCCACACCTGGTCCACCAGCACGCGCCCGTCGGGGGCCACGTCGCCGGGGACGTGGACGACGCGCTTCACGAGCTCGAAGCCCGGACGCTCGGGGTGCTCGACGACGACGACGTCACCGCGGCGCACGCGCGGAACGCGGACCGCGAGCGCCCAGTCGCCGGGTTCGAGCGTCGGACGCATCGACGTCCCCGCCACCTCGACCCGGGACGGCCGCCAGCGCTGGAACCCGTACGCTGCAGCGATACCGGCGAACAGGACGACGAGCATCGCCTTCCGCGCTTGCGCACCCCGGTGGTAGGTTCGGGTCACGGAACAACCATCGTCTGAAGGAGGAGGGAACGCATGCTGGAAGCTTTGCTCAGACCGCGACGCATCGTCCATGCGCATTGCGACCTGCCCTGCGGGATCTACGACCCGGCGCAGGCCCGCGTGGAGGCCGAGTCCGTGAAGGCGATCCAGACCCGGTACCAGGACGCGGAGAAGTTCAAGACCGCCGGCGAGAGCGTGGAGGACTATCGGACCCGCGCGCTGACGATCAAGGAGGCCCGGGCGGATCTGGTCAAGGAGCACCTGTGGGTCCTGTGGACCGACTACTTCAAGCCCGAGCACCTGGAGAAGTTCCCGCAGCTCCACGATCTGTTCTGGAACGCCACCAAGGAGGCGGGCCTGGCAAAGAAGGCGCAGGACCCCGCCCAGGGCCAGAAGCTGCTGGACGCGATCGACGAGATCGGCAAGGTCTTCGCGGAGTCCAAGAAGTAAGGGACCGGTTCCGAACGCGGGAGGGCGGAGCTGCGGGCTCCGCCCTTCGTCGCGTCCGGGTTCGGACCCACATCCGCTCCTAGACTGACCGCGTGAAGGACATCGGTCTGGTCGGCGTGCCGTTCAGCGGGAAGTCGACCCTGTTCACCGCTCTCACGCGGACCGGCGGTCACGGGGGCCAGGCGAACCACGCGATCGTGCCCGTCCCCGACCCCCGGGTCGGCGTCCTGACGGAGATGGAGCGGTCGCGCAAGACCGTCCACGCGCAGGTCGGGTTCGTCGACGTCCCGGGTGGGACGGCGTCCGCCCAGGGGATCGCGAAGCTGCGCGAGGCGGACGCCCTCGCGATCGTCGTCCGGTGCTTCGGGCCCGACGCGACGCCGGCGTCCGAGGTCGTGGGGGTCCGGGCCGACCTGCTGCTCGCGGACCAGGCCGTGATCGAGCCGGCGCTCGAGAAGGCCGAGAAGCGGGCGAAGGGCAAGCCGACCGCCGAGACCGAGGCGCTCGCCGCCGCGAACGCGGCCTTGCAGGCCGAGATCCCGCTCTCGGACGCCGCGCTGTCGGAGGAGCATCGCCGCGAGCTCAAGCCGATCGCGCCGCTCACGATCAAGCCGTCGATCGTCGTCGCGAACCTCGAGGAGGGCACCGACGTCCCCGAGGGACTGCCGGAGGGGACGGTCGGCGTGTATGCCTCGATCGAGGCCGAGACGGCGGAGATGGACGCCGAGGAGGCGCGGGCGCTCCTGGACGAGTTCGGGGTCCACGAGCCCGGGCTCGAGACCGTGATCCGCGCCGGCTACCGCGCGATCGACCTGATCACCTTCCTCACGACCGGGGACGACGAGACCCGTGCGTGGGAGGTCCGCAGCGGCGCCAAGGCGCCCGAGGCGGCCGGCGTGATCCATACGGATCTCGAACGCGGCTTCATCCGCGCCGAGGTGATCTCGTACGACGAGCTGGTGGCGGCCGGCTCGATGGACGCCGCCAAGCAGTCGGGCAAGGTGCGGGTCGAGGGCAAGGACTACCCGGTCCGCGAGGGCGACATCCTCCACGTCCGCTTCGCCGTCTAGCCTCCTGCTCACCAGGTTCCCGCTCGATGTCGGCCCCGGTCGGTGCGACCGTCCCCTCCGGCACCACGTCCCGTCCTCGCGGGACCGAACACGTATCCTTGACCACCCATGGCCGAGATCGAGCCCGCGCACCACGCCGCCCGCGGCGAGCCCGACGGCGTCGCGCTCCGCACCTCCGAGCCCGCGCGCCGCTGCACGCGACGGGCGAGACCGACCCGGAGCCGGGCCCCGACGTCCGCGACCGCAACGGTGAGCCCGGGGCGGGGCCGGAGGAACCCGACGACGAGGACCGGGGCTCGGTCGGGCGTCGCTTCATCGGCTCGACGCCGTTCCTGATCTTCGTCGCGCTCGCGGTCGCGATCCTCGTCAAGACCTTCGTGATCCAGGCCTTCTACATCCCCTCCGAGTCGATGGTCCCGACGCTCGAGGTCGGCGACCGCGTGTTCGTGAGCAAGTTCATGTTCGACGGCGGGGACGTCGCGAGGGGGGACGTGATCGTGTTCGAGAACCCGAACGCCGCCGAGCTCCCCGACCGCAGCGGCATCAGCAGCGTCCTGCACTGGCTCGGGGAGGGCGTCGGGCTGGCGCAGCCGGAGAACGAGGACTTCATCAAGCGCGTGATCGCGCTCCCCGGCGAGACGATCGAGATCCGCCACGACGTCGTCTACATCGACGGGGAACCGCTCGACGAGCCGTACCTGACGCAAGCGGCCAAGGACGCGACCGGCGACTACCCGCTGCACACCGTCCCCGACGACGCGCTCTTCGTCATGGGCGACAACCGCGGCAACTCGGCGGACAGCCGGTACGGTCTGGGCTTCGTCCCGCTCGACAAGGTGATCGGCAAGGCGTTCGTGCTGATCTGGCCGCCGTCGCACATCGGCGGGATCGACTAGCCCGAACGGCGCGAGCGCTCAGACGGGCGCCGGCGGCGCGCCCGGCCCCACCGGCCGCTCGGGCGGCAGGAACAACCGGGCGAACGACCACACCAGCGCCGCGATCCCGAACGACGCCAGCCACACGATCAGCGGCGGCGGGTAGAGCGCGAAGAACTCTCGAGCCGCCGGGATCGCCATCACGAGCGCGAACAGCCCGGGCATCGCCCACACGAGCGCGAGCCTCCAGGTCGTGAGCGGCGCCGCGATGATCGTGAGGACCAGGAACCCGATGTAGAGCAACACCATCGTGGCCGCCGTGCGGGCCTCGGCGAGCGTGACGCCCGGCTCCTGCTTCGCGAGCACGTAGCCGAGGAAGGTCGCGATCGCGGCGAGCGAGCCCGCGGGGATCGTGAACCGGAGGACGCGCGCGAGGAACCCGGGCCGGGCGCGTTCGTCGTTCGGTGCGAGCGCGAGGAAGAACGAAGGGATCCCGATCGTGAGCGCGCCGATCAGCGTCAGCTGCCGCGGAAGGAACGGGAACTCCAGCCCCACCACCCCGACGCCGAGCGCGATCAGCATCGCGTAGACGGTCTTCGTCACGTACAGGTTCGACGTACGCTCGATGTTGCCGAGCACGCGGCGGCCCTCGCCCACCACCGACGGCATCGCGTCGAACGTGGAGTCCAGCAGCACGAGCTGCGCGACCGCGCGGGTCGCCGAGCTCCCCGAGCCCATCGCGACCCCGATGTCGGCGTCCTTCAGCGCGAGGACGTCGTTCACGCCGTCGCCGGTCATCGCGACGACGTGTCCTCGAGACTGGAGCGCTTCGACCATCGCGCGCTTCTGTTGCGGGGTCACCCGCCCGAAGATCGCGTGCGTCTCGAGCACCTCGGCGAGCTCCTCGCCGCCCTCGGGGAGGGCCTTCGCGTCGAACGGCGCCTCGGCGCCCGGAAGGCCAACGCGCCGGGCGACCGCGGCCACGGTCTCGGGGTGGTCGCCGCTGATGACCTTGACGTCCACGCCCTGCCGGGCGAAGTACGCGAGCGTGGTCGACGCCGTCTCACGGACCCGGTCGGTCAGGATCACGAACGCGACGGGGACCAGCCGTTCCGGCTGGCGATCGGTTCCGATCGAGGCCTCGGTGCGGCCGAGGAGGACCACGCGCCGGCCGGCCTCCGCGTGTGCGCGCGCCTTCGCGAGGTGGGCGTCGTCGTGCGGCGAGCCCAGCAGCACGTCGGGCGCGCCGAGCACCCACGTCCCTCTGGTTCCGAAGTCGGCGCCGCTCCACTTGCGGGCGGACGAGAACGGGACGGTCGAGGAGGCGAGCCAACCATCGGGCGAGTCAGGGAAGCTCTCGCGGATCGCGAGGAGGGTGGCGTTCGGGTGGGGTTCGGCGGCGGCGAGCGCCGCGAGCGCGTCACGGTGCACACCGTCCTCGCCGAGCAGCTCGACCTCGTCGACGACGAGCCGGCCCTCGGTGAGGGTGCCCGTCTTGTCGATGCACAGGACGTCGACGCGCGCGAGCACCTCGACCGCCGGCAGCTCCTGGACGAGCACACGACGCTTGGCCAGCCGGACGACGCCGAACGCGAACGCGACGCTCGTCAGCAGCACGAGACCCTCGGGGACCATCGCGACGGTGCCGGCAACCGAACCGAGGATCGCGCCGCGCAGGCTCGCGTTCGAGCGGAGCTGGCTGACGACGAGCAGCGCGGCGGTCGGGATCAGCAGCCACGTCACGATCCGCAGGATCTGGTCGATCCCGGTCCGCAGCTCCGAACGCGTGAGGCTGAACCGCCGCCCTTGCTCGGCGAGCTGCGCCGCATACGCCTGCGCGCCGACACGCGTGGCCCGGAACCGCCCGCTCCCCGCCGCGACGAACGACCCCGAGAGCGCCTCGTCACCCGGCGACTTGATCACGGGCTCGGCCTCGCCGGTCAGCAGCGACTCGTCGACCTCGAGCGCGGCGGCCTCGAGCACCTCGCCGTCGACCACGATCTGATCGCCCGCTTGGAGCTCGAGCACGTCGTCCAGGACGACCTCGGTGAGCGGCATCTCGCGTACCTCGTGGTCGCGGAGGATCCGCGCGTGGGGCGACGTCAGCACCGCCAGCGAGTCGAGCGTCCGCTTCGCGCGCAGCTCCTGGTAGATCCCGACGCCCGAGTTCGCGACCAGCACGAACCCGAACAGCGCGTCCTGGATCGGGCCGACGATCAGGGTCACCACGAAGAGCGAACCGAGCAGCGCATTGAACCGCGTGAAGACGTTGGCTCGGACGATCTGCCCGACCGTGCGCGAGGGGACGGCCGGCACGTCGTTGACCTGGCCGCGCGCGACGCGCTCGGCGACCTCCTGCGCGGTCAGGCCCTCGGCGCTGGGCACGGTGCGCGCTATCGGACGCCCGGGGTGTCTCGCTCGGCCCGCCACCACTCGTCGAGCTGACGGAACGCCTCGTCCTCGTCGAGCGGACCGCGTTCGAGGCGGAGCTCCATCAGGTGATCGAGCGCGCGCCCGACCTCGGGCCCGGGCGGGATCCCGAGGTGCTCCATCACCTGCGTGCCGTCGAGCGGCGGGCGCATCGCGTCGAGGTTCTCCTCCTCGGCGAGCCGCGCGATCCGTTCCTCCAGGTCGTCCTGGAGCGCCTCCAGCTTCTTCGCCTTGAACCGGTTCTGCGTCGTGCAGTCGGCACGGGTGAGCTGGTTCAGCTGGTCGAGCAGCGGCCCCGCGTCCCGGACGTACCGGCGGACCGCACTGTCGCTCCACTCGGTGTACCCGTGGAAGCGCAGGTGCATCTCGACGAGCCGGGCGACATCGTCGACGACGTGCGCTGGGTATCGAAGAGCTTGGAGGCGTTCGCGAGCCATGCGCGCGCCCACGACCTCGTGGTGGTGGAACGAGACGCCGTCGGGCGTGATCTGCCGCGTCTTCGGCTTTCCGACGTCATGGAGCAGCGCCGCGAGCCGGAGCGTGGGATCGTCCGGATCGGCCTCCGACTTCTCCACCACCGCGAACGTGTGGATGCAGCACGTCCTTGTGCTTGTGCACCGGGTCCTGCTCGAGCCGGAGCGCGGCGAGCTCGGGCAGGAACTCCTGCGCGAGACCGGTCGAGACGACCAGCTCGAGTCCGCGCGAGGGGGCGGACGCGGTGAGCAGCTTGGTGAGCTCGTCGCGATCCGCTCAGCGGACACGATCTCGAGGCGGTCGTGCATCTGCTCGATCGCCCGCACCACGCGCGGGGCCGGGGTTGCGTTCGAGCTGCGCGGCGAACCTGGCGGCGCGGAGCATCCGCAGCGGGTCGTCGGAGAACGCGATCTCGGGGTCGAGCGGCGTATCGAGCCGCTTGGCCGCGAGGTCCTTCACGCCGCCGAAGGGATCGACGAACTCTCCCTCGGGCAGCCGGATCGCCATCGCGTTCACGGTGAAGTCGCGCCGGGACAGGTCGGTCTGCAGGTCCTTGCCGAACGTCACCGCAGGCTTGCGGTGCTCCTCCGCGTAGACCTCCTCGCGGAAGGTCGTGATCTCGAGGACCTGGTCCACCCTTGCGAGCGCCGACCGTCCCGAACTTCACGCCGACCAGGTAGAGCCGCTCGGCCCACCCGCGCAGAACCTTCGTCGTCTCCTGCGGGACGGCGTCGGTCGCGAAGTCGAGATCGCTCCCGAGGCCGCGGCCCAGCAGCAGGTCCCGGACCACCCCGCCGACGAGGTAGAGCTCGTGACCGGCCAGGCGGAAACGCTCGCCGAGCTCGGTGGCGATCGGGGGGATCTCGAGGCGTGCGCCGCCGTTCGGACGCGACCGGTCGGCCATGACGGGCTCAGGATACCCCTGCCTCCCAGGCCCACCGCTCACCGAACGCCACGAGGACCTGCGGTACCGTCCGAGCCGTGCGCCCATCGGAATGGCTCGGGTTCTTCTGGACGGTGCCGAACACGATCCTCGGGCTCCTGCTCGGCGGGCTCACGTTCCAGGCGCCGCGCGCCCACGGCGGCGCGATCGTGTTCGACCGCGTCCCACGCGGGCTGACCCGGCTGCTCCGATCGATGCACCGAACCGCGATGACGGTCGGGTTCGTGATCGTCGCGGCGGTCCCCGTCGAGGGGCGGCTGCTGGTCCACGAACGCCATCACATCCGCCAGTACATGGTGTGGGGGCCGTTCTTCATCCCCGTGTACCTGCTGTTGGCGATCCCGTTCGGCTACCGCCGGCACCCGATGGAGCGAGCGGCGCGGCGCGCGGCGGGCGAGGAGGCGTGAACGGAGCTGCTCAGCTGCGGGTGAGCGTCCCGCGGAGCGCGAGCACGAAGTCGTGCGGGCTCGTCGAGGCGAACCGGGCGTCCTCCTCGGTCACCAGACCGCTCTCGACCAGACTCACGAGCGCCTGGTCGAACGTCTGCATGCCGTAGAAGGCACCCTCGCCGATGATGTCGCGGATCTCGATCGTCGCCTCGGGGTCGATGATCCGGTCGTAGACCCGACCCGTCGAGACGAGCACCTCGACCGCGGGGACACGCCCCTTGCCGTCGGCCCTCGTCACGAGCCGCTGCGACACGATCCCGCGCAGCGCGCCCGCGAACGACGTGCGCACCTCGCGCTGCTGCTGCGCGGGGAACAGGTCGAGCAGACGGTTGATCGTCTCGGTCGAATCGATCGTGTGCATCGTCGAGATCACGAGGTGACCGGTCTCCGCGGCCTGGATCGCCGAGAGGGCCGACTCGGGGTCGCGGATCTCGCCGACGAAGATGACGTCGGGGTCCTGCCGCACGACGTGCCGCAGGGCCGCCGCGTACGAATCCGTGTCGAGCCCGACCTCGCGCTGCTGGATGATCGCGCGATCGTCGTCGTGCACGACCTCGATCGGGTCCTCGATCGTCACGATGTGCGCGCGCCGGGTCCGGTTGATGTGACCGATCATCGACGCGATCGTCGTGGTCTTGCCGGTCCCGGTGGGCCCGGTCACGAGGACGAGCCCGCGGCTCGAGTCGGCGAGCTCCGCCATCACCGGCGGGAGCATCAGCTCGGCCACCGTCGGGACCTCCGAACGCACCCGCCGGATCGCGAGGCCCACCATCGAGCGCTGCCGGAACACGTTGATCCGGAACCGGCCGACGCCCGCCAGGGTGTGACCGAAGTCGGCCTCGCTCGTCGCCTCGAACTCGCGGCGCTTGTGCTCGGGCATCAGCGCGAGGGCGGCGGCCTCCGTGTCAGCGGACGACAGGGCCCCGAACGCCGTCGGGCTGAGCTCCCCGTCGACGCGCACGAACGGCACGTTGCCCGCCTTCAGATGGAGGTCGCTGGCGCCCACCTCGACCGTGTGCCGGAGCAGCTCGTTGATCTCCACGTGCCTACTCAGCCTCCCGCTCGTGCTCCCGTTCGTGCGTCGGTCCGGCCTCGACCTCCTCGAGGTCCTCGAGGTCCTCGTTCACTTGTCGGCGCGCAGCCAGGATCTTTGAGCCCCCGATCAGAAGTAGCAGCAGGGCCAGCACGACGATCCCGATCGGCGTGAGGTAGCGCTCCCAGCGCTGGTAGCTGGCCCCCAGCCCGTAGCCGAGCAGGGAATGGCCGATCCCCCACAGGGTGGCCCCGGCGATGTCGTAGACGATGAACCGGCGCCACTCCATCTGGGCGACCCCGGCCACGATGAACCCGACGCTCCGCACGACCGGGATGAATCGCCCCAGGAACACGGTCTTGCCCCCGTGCCGGCGGTAGTAGCCCTCGGCGGCCTCGAGCCGCTCGGGGGTGACGAAGAGCTTGCGTCCGTGGCGTTCGAGGAAGCCCCGACCGTACCTCCGCCCGATCCAGTACCCGAGGTTGTCCCCCAGCACGGCCCCGACGATCGCGACGAGCGCCACGCCGGGCAGCCAGAGTTCGCCGATGCGCGCATAGAATCCGCCGATGATGACCAGGGTCTCGCCCGGCACGATGACGCCTGCACCCACCGAGTTCTCCAGGAACGTCGCCGCGAACACGATGGCGTATCCCCATGGAGGCTCGAGGTACGGGCGCAGGAATTCGATGATCCGACCGAGCACGGCGGCCCAGTATAGGAAGGGCTCTGCCTCCGACTGATGGAATCCCGCAACGAGGTTTCCGCGGGCGGCGTCGTCTATCGCCGCGAGGGCGACGGGATCGAGATGGCGCTCGCCGCTCGCCGAACGCGACGTGGCGACCTCGCGTGGGGCCTGGCCAAGGGCGCGATCGAACCCGGCGAGAGCGAGGAGCAGGCCGCGGTGCGCGAGGTCCTCGAGGAGACCGGGCTCGAGGTCGACGTGGAGGCCGATCTCGGCGACATCCGGTACTTCTACGTGTGGGAGGGCGTTCGCGTCCGCAAGCGCGTGCACTTCTTCCTGATGCGGATGACCGGCGGGGACGTCGAGGATCACGACACCGAGATGGAGGATGTCCGGTGGTTCCCGCTGCGATCGGCCGTCAAGCGGGCCGCGTACAAGGGTGAACGCGAGGTCATCGAGCGCGCCGTCGAACGGCTGACGTGACGCCGCTGGAGGCGGCGCTCGGCGTCGCCGTGGGGTTCGCCGCGGGGGTCCTGTCGGGTCTGTTCGGCGTCGGCGGCGGCATCGTCACCACCCCCGCGGTCAACACGATCCTTGGCGGGACCGCGATCCAGGCGATCGCGACGCCGCTGCCGGTGATCCTGCCGACCTCGCTCGTCGGCTCGTACACCTACGCGAAGGCGGGCGAGGTGAGCTTCCGCGCCGCGAAGTGGGCGGCGATCCCCGGGGTCGGCGGCGCGATCGTCGGCGCGCTGCTCACGGAGGTCGTGAACGCGCACCTGTTGCTCCTGATCACCGCCGGCTTGATCGCGATCACGGCCGTCCAGGTGGTCGTCGGACGCACCCCTCGCACGCCGTGGGTCCTGGGGGAGACGCCGGGGTGGAAGTACGCGGCGATCGGCCTGCTCGCGGGGCTCGTCTCCGGGCTGCTGGGCGTCGGTGGCGGGATCGTCATGGTGCCCGCCTTCACGATCTGGATCGGGATGCCGCTGCGCCGGGCGCTGGGGACCTCGTTGCTCGTGATCGCGGTCCTGGTGATCCCGGGGACGATCGTCCACGCGCTCCTGGGGAACATCGACTGGGCGATCTTCCTGGTGCTCACGCTCGGCGTGATCCCCGGGGCCCGGCTCGGGGCCCGCATCGCGCTCGGCGTCCGCGAACGCACGCTGCGCGTCGCCGTCGGTACCTTCCTGCTCGTGGTGGCGATCGCGTACGCGGCGGCCGAGCTCACGGCCCTGGCCGAGGGGCGAGGGTAGGATGGCGCGACCGATCATGCGACGGCTCGTGCCGCTCGTCCGCCCGCTCACGTCCGTGCTCGCGTCCCTGCTCCTGTTCGCGCTCGGGACGCCGACGCCGTCCGCGATCGCGCAGGAGAGCCCCTCGGTCCTGGTCACGCTCCTGTCGCAGACCTCGTGGAACTGCCCCACCGCGACCGCGGACCTGGCGCCGGGGCAGACGACGTGGAGCTGCCCGCCCGGGCGGGAGCTCGTGGTGCGGTTCCGGGCGCAGAACCTGGGGACGACCCCGCTCGACGAGCTCGCGATCGGCGTCACGCTGTACTCGCGCGTCCTGACCCGGAGCGCGTACGAGGCCTCGCTCGCCTCCGACCCGTCGATCGTGATCGACGGGGGGACCGTGCTGAGGGAGGACGCGATCGCGCCCGGCTCGACGAGGGACTTCGAGGTCTCGCTGACGCTCGGCCCGGGCATCGACCCCGACCAATCGGGCGTGTACCCGCTCAAGGTCGATCTCCGCACCGGTATCGAATCGGTGGCCGCGCTGCGGACGCCGGTGATCTTCCTGGTCCGCGAGCCCGAGATCCCGCTCGGTCTGTCGTGGACGTTCGTCCTGTCGCACCCGATCACGTTCGCGCCCGACGGCACGTTCGAGGATGCTTCCCTGGAGCTCGCGCTCGGGCCGGGCGGCCGGTTGAACGGCGAGATCCGCTCGCTGCTCGAGCTCGCGGCCGACCCCACCGCACCGCAGGTCGACGTGGCGATCGCCCCGGTGCTGCTGACCCAGCTCGGACGGATGGTCGACGGGTATCGGGTCGCCGAGGAGGGCGGGGATCGGCAGGTCCCGCCGGGCGAGGGCGGCTCGGCGCTGGCCAAACAGGCGCTCGACGACCTCCGCACGATCGTCGCCGCCCCGAACGTCGAGGTCACCGCCCTCCCGTTCTCGGCTCCCGACATCCCGTCGCTCTACGGCGGCGGTCTGGGACGGGACGTCGTCGTCCAGCTCCAGCACGGACGCGACGTGACGTCGACGCTGGTCGGAGCCCAGATCCCCGAGACGATCCTGCGGCCGCCGGGTGCCGCCCTGGACGAGACCACCCTGCGCGGGCTCGCGGGCGACGGCATCCGAACGCTGATCGTCGACCCCTCGACCGTCGACCTGCCCGAGCAGCCGCTCGGGTTCGCCGGTCCGCCGACCACGACGCTGGGCGACGGATCGCTCGCGGCCGTCGTGCCCGAACCGGCGAGCGATGCCCTCCTCGGATCGGTGGTCGAGCAGGATCCGGTCCGCGCGGCGCAGGTGCTGCTCGGCGAGCTCGCGACGATCTGGCAGGAGCAGCCGGGCGAGACGCGCGGCGTCGCGCTGGTGTTCGGCGAGGACGCGCCGCTCCCCGGCCCGTTCTTCCCGCCGATGGTCCGAGGGGTCGCGACCGCACCGTGGCTCGCGCCCAGCGCCGTGGGCGGGTTCGTCGCGACGTTCCCGCCGTCCGACGGGTCTGTCCTCGCGTCGCCGTCCTTCCGACGGTTCCCGACGAGCTACGTCGCGGCGCTCAAGCAAGCGAGGCGCCGGATCGACACCCTCGCCTCGATGCTGCCCCTGAACAGCCTCGAGCCCGACCGCCTCGAGACCATGCTGCTGCTCGCCGAGTCGCGCCAGTTCCTGACCTCGACGACCGAGGGGCTCGCGTTCATCGACGCGGCCCGCCAGAGCGTGCGGGCGACGGTGGACGATCTCCTGCTCGAGACCGTGGACTCGGTGACGCTCACCTCGGACTCGGGTGGCATCCCGGTCACGGTCTCGAACGAGGGACCGCACTCGCTCGAGTTCTCGGTGCAGCTCGTCTCCACCCGGATCCGAGAGGCACCGGCCACCCACGTCGAGCTCGCGCCCGGCGAAACCGAGACCCTGCGACTCCAGGCGAGCCTGCGGTCGACCGGACGGTTCGAGGTCCACGTGCTGATGGTCTCGCCGAGCGGCCGCCCGATCCGCGACGAGACGCTCGTGGTGCGTTCGACGGCGTACAACCGCTTCGCGCTGCTGATCACGATCGGCGCCGCGCTCGTGCTCCTCCTGCTGTGGGTGCGACGGTTCGTGCCGGGCCGGCCGCGCCCGGAGAGGACCTGACGACGGGATGTCGGACGACCTGACCGAGGACCTGACGCCGGGCGGCGTCGAGCCGCCGACACCGCCCGCCCCCCCGGCGCGCCCGGGACCGCCCGCCGAGGACTCGACGCCCTCGTTCGTCCGCAACACGATCGTGATGTCGACCGGCATCGCGATCTCGCGGCTGACCGGGTTCCTGCGCCTGTCGGCGATGGCCTTCGCGATCGGCATCACCGAGACGCGGCTGGCCGACGCGTACAACGTCGCGAACATCACGCCGAACATCCTGTACGAGCTCGCGCTCGGCGGGATCCTGACCTCGGTCGTGGTCCCCGTCGTCGTCGAATGGATGCAGGCGCGCGGTCGCGAGGTGGCCTGGGACGTCGTCCGGCGCCTGTTCACGATCGCGATCGTGGTGCTCTCGGCGATCGCGCTCCTGGGCATCGTCCTGGCGCCGTGGATCATGGACCTCTACACGGTGGGCTACCCCGACGCCCAACGCGAGGCCGTGCACGGGCTCGCCACGTTCTTCCTGCGCTGGTTCATGCCGCAGGTCGTCTTCTACGGGATCGGCGCCGTCGCCGCCGGCCTGCTGAACGCACACCGGCGGTTCGCCGCGCCGATGTTCGCACCGATCGCGAACAACCTGATCGTCATCGCGACGTTCCTGATCTTCGCCGCGATGCCGGATCCGGCGAACCCGAAGGAGCTCGCGACCGGCGCGCAACAGCTCGTCCTCGCGATCGGGACGACGCTCGGCGTGGTGGCGATGACGGCGGCGTTGTGGCCCTCGGTCCGCGCGACGGGCTTCCGGTTCCGCTGGCTCGGCGGGATCCGCGACGAGGCGATCGTCCGGATCGGTCGCTTGGCCACGTGGGTGGTCGTGTACGTGGTCGCGAACCAGCTCGGCTACCTCGTGATCGTGATCCTCGCCGGCGGCCCGACGGGCGGCTACTCGTCGTACGCGGCGGCGTTCATCCTGTTCCAGCTCCCCCACGCGATCTTCGCCGTCTCGATCCTGACCGCTCTGTTGCCGGCGATGTCCTCGCGGTGGGCGGCCGAGGACGTCGACGGGTACAAGGCGCTGCTCTCCCAGGGGATCCGGGCGACGGCCACGATCCTGATCCCCGCGGCGCTCGGCTACCTGGTGCTCGCGAAACCGATCGTCCGGCTGCTGCTCGAGCACGGCGCGACCAAGGCCGTGAGCGCCGAACTCGTCTCCGAGGTGCTCTTCGCGTTCGCGATCGGGCTGGTCGCGTTCTCGGCGTTCCAGTTCCTGCTCCGGGCCTCGTACGCGATGCAGGACACCCGAACACCCGCGCTCGTGAACGTCGCCGCGGTGACCGTGAACGTGCTCGTCGACCTCCTGTTCTTCTTCGTGCTGGATCTGGGCGTCCCCGGTCTCGCGCTCGGTCACGCCGTCTCGTACTGGTTCGCCTCGACCGTGCTGCTGCTCCTGATCCGCCGGCGCATCGGACCGATCGGTGGGCGGAGGATCCTCGCGTCGCTCGGACGGATCCTCGTGGCGGGGCTCGCGACCGCGGCCGTGGCCTGGCTGGTCGCCGAGGGGTTCGAACGGTGGCTCGGGACCACGACGATCGCGACGCAGGCGGCGCAGGTGCTCGGCGCGGTGGTGGCGGGGCTCGCCGTGTTCGTCGCGTCCGCGGCCGCGCTCCGGATCGAGGAGGTCGGCCTCGTGCGCCGGCAGATCGCCGCGCGATGGCGATGAAGGCGCCGTCGAGGCGACCGGCGTGGCGCGACGATCGAGGGCTGGTCGGCAAGATCCTGCTCGTGTGGCTGCTGCTGCTGGCGGTCCTCGTGGTCGGCGCGATCGACGCGGGCTCGATCCTGCTGACGCGGTCCCGGGCGGCCGACCTGGCGAAGGACGCCTCGGTCTCGGCGGCGGAGGCGTTCCGGCAGAGCGGCGACGAGGAGCAGGCGAAGCTCGCGGCGCTCGACACGATCGCCGACGCCGACGAGCCGGTGCGTCTCAGGAGCATCGACGTCGGGCGGCGCGAGGTCACCGTGGTGCTCGTGGTCCACGCCGACACGCTCGTGGTCGGGCGGATCCCGTTCCTCGACGACCTCGGGCGGGTCACGGTCAGCGGTTCCACCGCGCCCCCGCGAGACTGAGCGAACTCGCTCCCGCAGGGTCGGGAGCGGTGTCGCCGGGCATAGACTCGGAACCGTGACCCAGACGATCGAGCCCGTCCACGTCCTGGCCGGCCGCTACGCGCTCGAGGAGGAGCTCGGCAGGAGCCGGACCGGGATGGTGTGGCGGTCGCAGGACCCTCTGCTGCAACGATCGGTCGCCGTGAAGCTGATCCACCCGCGTCTCGCGGACGACCCGGGGTTCGCGCATGCTCTGGCTGAGGAGGCACGGCGCGTGGCGGCGCTGTCGGTGCCCGGGATCGCCCGCCTGCTCGATACCGGTGAACAGGACGGCGTTACGTACCTCGTGCGCGAGTACGCCCCCGGATCGTGCCTGCGCGACCGCCTCGCTCGATCGGACCCCGCCTCGCCCTCGGAGGCCGTTCGGATCGGTGTGGCCGCCCTCGGTGCGCTCGCACAGGCACACGACCGCGGGGTCCTCCACCTCGCGCTCGACCCCGACGATGTGATCGTCGGCGAGGACGGGCGGGTGTGTCTGATCGACTTCGGGATCGGCGCGGCCGTCGCCGCGAGCCGGCCGGCCGAAGCCGCGGCGTTGCTCGGCGGCGAGCATCTCGCCCCCGAACAGCTCGCCGGGACGGAACCGGACGCGCGCACCGACGTCCACGCGATCGCGTCCCTGCTCTTCGAGCTCCTCACGGGCGAGCCTCCCCGGGGTCGAACCTCTCCACGCGCCATCCGGTCCGACGTCCCCCGGACGCTCGACCGCGTCCTGACGCGCGCCCTCGACCCCGATCCCGAACGTCGGTTCCCCGACGCGCGCTCCTTCGCGGAGGCGCTCGCGCGTTCGGTCGAGACCGACCTCGGCGAGACATCCGACGATGGGCGGTCGACCGGACTGTTCACCTGGATCGGCGTGCCGCTCGTCGTGGTCGCGATCGCGATCGCCGCGATCACCTTGGGAGTGTGGATGGGCAAGCTCGAGGTCGGCGGTCCGCTCGGGATCCGCGCCGCGCCCGACGAGCCCGCGCCGCCCGCGGAGATCGCGCCCACCGCGATCCGGCCGACGTCGGTGTTCGCGATCGACCCCTTCGGCGACGGCGACGAGCTCTCGTCGAACGCGGCCCTCGCCGCCGACGGCGACACCCAGACCGCATGGCGGTCGGAGAACTACTTCGACGGCGAGCTCGGCAAGCCGGGGTTCGGGCTCCTGCTCGACCTGGGCGCGGAGCAGGAGGTCCTGGGGCTCCGGCTGTGGACGCCGCATCCCGGGTTCCGTTTCGGCGTCGCGGTCGGCGACGATCCCGACGCGCTCGTCGACGAGGTCGGCGGAGAGATCACCGCGACGTCACTGTCCCGCGTCGCCGTGCGAGGCGCCGGCCGGTACGCGCTCGTGTGGATCACCTCGGTCGTGCCGGTCGACGACGGCATCCGCGCCGAGGTGGCCGAGCTGCGGGTGGTGGTCCGGAACGCCGACGCCGAGACGGTCGGTGCCTGACCCGCCGGGCCGCGACGAAGACCTCGTCCGCCGGTACCTGTCGGGAGATCGAGCCGCGTTCGCGGCGTTGGTGGAACGACACGAGCGACGCGTCTACAACCTGGCCCTCCGCATGACGGGACGGGAGGAGGACGCGCGCGACGCGACGCAGGACGCCTTCCTCACGGTGCTCCGGAAGCTCTCCTCGTTCCGCGGCGAGGCAGCGTTCACGACCTGGCTCCATCGCGTGACGGTCAACGCCTGTTACGACCTGCTGCGCAAGCGCCAGCGGGCACCGCTGCTCGACCGTGGCGAGGACGACCTGCCCGCGCGAGAGCCGCCGCCGGCTCCGGACCACGCCGAGACCTCGAGCCTGTCGATGGACGTTCAGCAGGCGCTGTTGCAGGTGCCCGAGGATTTCCGCGCGGTGATGATCCTGCACGACGTCCACGACCTCCGGCAGGAGGAGGTGGCGGCGATCGTGGGCGTTCCGGTCGGCACCGTGAAGTCGCGGCTGCACCGAGGCCGGATCGCGCTCGCCAAGGCGATGGGGCTCGAGCAGGCGGGACGGGCGTCTGATGAGCCCGGAGCCACGGCCGATGAGCCAGGCGGTCCCGGGTTCGGGGAACGGGCGGATGCCGCCGGGCCGTCAGAAGGGACGGTATCCCCGTGAGCCATCCCGAAGATCTCCTCGCCGACTACGTCGACGGCACGCTGGCCGAACGCGAGCGTGCCGTCGTCGACACGCACCTGGACGGGTGCGTGCGCTGCAGCGCCGAGATCCGGCAGGCCGAGGCCGCGAGGACCGCGCTGAGCGAGCTCGAGGAGGTCCCGGTGCCGTTCGGCGTGACCGGTCCCGTGCTTGCCGAGGCGGGACGGCGGTTCGAGCGCCGGCGGGGCGTGGCCTGGGAGCGCTTCCAGTGGGCCGCCGGCCTGGCGGCGGCGGCCGCGCTCATCGTCGTGGTGGCCCTCAACGTGGGCGACGGGGACACCCGGAACGCCGCAACACCCGCGACGACCACCGGTGCGTCCGGGGGTACGGGCGCGGCGGCGGGTGCCGAGACGACGGCGCCCGGCGCGATCCGTTTCACGGGCATCGAACGCCAGCCGGACGTGAACTACGACGACCCGGGGATCCAGGCGGTGGCGCTCGAGGCCGCCGACGCGGTGGTGGCGGCCGAGGCGGCGCAGGCGGCCGAGGCGACCCCCGCTCCCCCGACGGCGTTCGCGAGCGCCGACCAGGACGCGAAGGAACGCACGACCCTGGCGAAGGACTGCGTCCTGCAGAGCGGCATCCAAGGCCCGCAGGACGTCCTGATCCGCCTCATCGAGGCGGAGTTCGAGGGAACGCCCGCGTACATCGCGGTGTTCTCCGAGGGCCCGGGTGCCGGGCAAGCCCCCGACCACATCGTCGTCTTCGTGGTCGCGAAGGACGACTGCCGCATCCTGAGCACGGCCTCCCAGAGGATCCCGCCAGGCTGAGCCGGGCTGCGGACCGGCACGGCCGGGTGAAGGTTCGAGCGTTCACTCGTAGAGTTACCGGTCGTGAGGTATCGCGTCGAGCAGCTCGCGGCCGCGTGTGACGTCTCGGTCGACACGGTCCGCTACTACCAGACCCGGGGCCTCGTCCCGCCGCCTGCGCGCGAGGGCCGGGTCGCCTGGTACGACGACCGCCACGTCGAACGGATCCGCGAGGTGCGCGAGCTCCGGCGCCGGGGGCTCACGCTCGCGGCGATCGAGCGAGTCCTGGGCGACGGGCTGGACCCGGCCGACGCCGACCTCGCCGTCGCGATCGCGGCGGCGCGCGGCGAGGCGCGGCAGGACGAGCTCCTCACGCTGGACGGGTTCGCGAGCCGCAGCGGGGTCCCAGCCTCCCTGATCCAGGCGGTCGAACGCGAGGGGATCGAGCTCGGGCGCACCGTCGACGGCGAGGTTCGGTACACCGCGGCCGATACCGACATGGTCCGGGGCGCGCTCCGCCTGCTCGAGTACGGGCTCCCGCTCGGCGAGCTCCTGGCGCTCGCGCGGGATACGAACGACGCGATGGTCGCCCTCGCCACCCGGGCCGTCGAGCTGTTCGACGAGCACGTGCGCAAGCCGATCCGGGACACGGCCGGTGCGGAGGACGCTGCGGCGCAGCTCGTCGAGGCGTTCGACACGCTGCTCCCCGCCGTGACGAACCTGGTCGCCAACCATTTCCGGCGGGTGCTCCTGGCCGAGGCCGAGGAGCGCCTGGAATGAGCGCGACCCCGGAGGGTCTCCCGGAACCGGGCGAGAAGGCGCGCGTCGTCCGGGGCATGTTCGACCGGATCTCGAACCGGTACGACCTGGTCAACCGCGTGATGACGTTCGGGATGGACGTCGGGTGGCGCCGGCGCGCGGTGGCCGAGCTCCATCTGCCCGGCGACGCGTTCGTGGCCGATCTCGCGTGCGGGACGGGCGACCTGTGCGACGAGCTGCTGGCCGATGGGTACCGGGCGGTCGGCTTCGACTTCTCACACGGGATGCTGCGCAACGCCCGCACGGTGGCGCCGGTCGTCGAGGCGGACGTGCTCCGGCTCCCGCTCGCCGACGGGAGCGTGGACGGCGCGACGTGTGGGTTCGCGATGCGCAACGTGACCGATCTGGCCGCCTTGTTCGCGGAGACGGCGCGGGTCCTGCGGCCTCGGGGGCGCGTCGCGTTCCTCGAGACGAGCGAGCCCGACGGGCGGGTCCTGCGCGCCGGCCACGCTCTGTACTTCCGGCGGATCGTGCCGCTGATCGGCGGGGCGCTCTCGGACAAGGAGGCGTATCGGTACCTCCCTCGCTCGACCGCCTACCTGCCCGAGCCCGAACGGTTGCTCGAGATGCTCGGCGAGGCGGGTTTCGTGCAGGCGGAGCGGACGCCGCTCGGCGGCGGCGTGGCGCAACTGCTCCTGGGGACCCGGCGATGACCTCCGCCCTGAGGCCCGCGGCGTGACCGCCCTGGCCGCGAGCGCGACCCGGCTCGGTCCGGCCTTCGACCTGCTCGCCGGGTACCGCGAGGGCGGCTTCTTCCTCGAACGCTCCGGGGTCGGGCTCGCCACCAGCGGCGAGGTCGACCGGGTCTCGGCCGAGGCAGGCCCCGAGCGCATCCTGCGCCTGTCGCGTTCGGTGGTCGAGGCGCTCGCCGCGATCGAGGCGGCGCCCGGCTCGCCCGCGCCGGCGGTCGTGGCGTCGATCCCGTTCGACGACCGTGAGCCCGCGGAGGCGATCGTCCCGCGACGGACGACCGTGCGCCTGGACGCCGGCGAGACCTGGCAGATCGAGATCGCCCCGAGGGGCGAGACCCCGCACGCGGGCGAGCGCGAACGGTGGACCGGCCGGACGCTGCCGCACGACGCGTTCGAGGAGATCCAGCTGCGGCCCGATCCCGAGCCCGACGAGTACGCGGCGGCGGTGGCCCGGGCGACCGGGCGGATCCGCGGGGGCGAGCTCCGCAAGGTCGTGCTGGCTCGCACGATGCTCGTGAACGCCGGTCGGACGCTCGACGCCAAGCAGCTGCTGTGGCGCCTGCGAGCCGTCGACCCGGACTGCTACGCGTTCGCGGCCCCCCAGCCGAACGCGGTGATGGGTTCGATGCTCGTCGGCGCCACGCCCGAGCTCCTGCTGCGCCGCCGCGGACAGCTCGTCGAGGCGACGCCGCTCGCGGGTTCGTCGCAGCGGTTCGGCGACGCCGGGCGCGACCGGGCCTCGGCCGATCGACTGTTCCGTTCGGGCAAGGATCGCGAGGAGCACGATGTGGTTGTCCAGGACGTCCACCACGTCCTCGAGGCGTTCTGCGACGACCTCGTGCATCCGCACGAACCCGAGTTGCTCGGCACCGCCAACGTGTGGCACCTCGCGACACCGTTCCGGGGCCAGCTGCACGACCCGTCGGTCACCGCGCTCGAGGTCGTGGCCGCGCTCCACCCGACACCGGCCGTCTGCGGGTCGCCGCGCGAGGCCGCTCGTGAGGCGCTCGAAGACCTCGAGCCGATCGAGCGGGGCGGGTACGCGGGACCCGTCGGCTGGATGGACGCGAACGGCGACGGCGAGTGGGCGATCGCGCTGCGCTGCGCCGAGATCACCGGATCGATGGCCCGGTTGTTCGCGGGGGCCGGCATCGTCGCCGACTCGGAGCCCGAGGCCGAGCTCGACGAGACCGAACGCAAGTTCCGTGCACTGCTCGACGCGCTCCGGTGGGGGTGAGTCAGTCCCCGGCCAGATCCATGCCGAGCGGTGCGGCCTCGGCTCCGAACCCCGCGCGCTCGTAGAACGAGACCGACCGGGGCGTGGGCCAGACGACGGCCTCCGCCGCCTCGTGCTCGCGCGCGTACGCCATCGCGGCGTCGAGCAGACGAGCGCCGAGCCCCTCGTCGCGCAGCGCCGGCTCGACGTACACGTTCGTGACGTACGCGATCGGGCGTTCCCATCGGCCGCGGCTCGGGTGTGGGATCTTCTCGACGAGCTGCAGCCACACGCACCCGATCAGCCGACCCTCCTCCTCCGCGACCCACGCCCGCCACGGCGTTCCGTCCGCGAGCACGTCGCTCGCGAACGCGCGGAATTCCTCGCCGAACGCGTCGAACGTGCGCGAGGCCACCGTCCCGTGTTCGACACGGAAGTCCCATCGGAGCCGCGCGAGCTCGTCGGCATCGCCGTCCGTCGCCCGGCGGATCTCGACCATCAGGCTCCGAACCTGCCCACGCTCACATCGTAGGCCCGTTCAAGGCCGTGGCGACCGCGTCCTGGACCGCGGCGTGCAGCTCGACGTTGCGGGCGCGATCGGTCGGGACCTCGACGACGTGGACCCCACCTGATTCCCGCGCTCGTTCGACCGCGGGGATCAGGTCGACCGCGCGTTCGACCAGCGCGTGTTGGGCGCCGGCAGCCCGGCAGATCGCGCCCAGTTCGAGACCGTGCGGCGTCACGAACAGCTCCTCGAACTCGGGCAGTTCGCGTTGCGGGAGGAACGAGAAGATCGCGCCGCCGTCGTTGTTCGGGACGACGAACACGCAGTCGTACCCTCGGCCTGCGCTCCAGATCAGGGAGCCGAGGTCGTGCAGCAGCGTGAGATCGCCGCACAGCGCGGTCGTCGGAGCGCCCGCGGCCGCGACCCCGAGCGCCGTCGAGACGAAGCCGTCGATCCCGCTCGCCCCGCGGTTCGCGAGGACCCCGAGTCCGTTGCGCGGCCGCATGTAGGCGTCGAGGTCGCGCACCGGCATGCTCGAACCGACGACGAGCGTGCCGCGCTCGGGGACCGACGCGGCGACGTCGCGCGCGATCCGGCCCTCGAACGGCTCTTCCCAGCCGTCGACCGTGGCATCGACGGCGTCTCGAGCGCGCTCGTCCGCATCGGTCCACGCGCGGAGCCAGGCGCTCTCCCCTACCGGCTCGGATCCCGACAGCAGGTCGGGCACGAAACCCGCCGGCTCGGCCCGGAGGGTCCAGGCGGCCTTGCGGTGGGGATCGGCGACGAGATGGTCCTGGTCGACGATGACCAGCCGGCCAGCCCTGCGGACGAGCTCGAGCCCGGCCCTCGACGTCGGCGCCGCGCCGAACTGCAGCACGATCTCCGGGACGTGCTCGTTGGCGAACCGCGCGTCGGCGAGGAGGAACGAACCCGCCGAGAGCGCGCCCGGGACGCGGAGGTTCGAGGTGGGTTCGGCGAGCAGCGGCCATCCGGCCCGGCCCGCCAGTTCCGACAACGTCGGAGGGGACTCGCGCATCGAGCCCGCGAGGATCACGCCGTCCGTCGTGGAGGTGAGCTCGCGCTCGAGCGCGTCGATCTCCTCGGGTTCGGGGACGGCCGACAGCGTGACGTCGGTTCCGGACGGCGGCGAGGCGGGCAGCACCTGGGACGCACCCACCAGCGGCTCGCGGAAGGGCAGGTTCAGGTGCACGGGGCCGGGCGGCAGGCCCATCGACGCCCGCGTGAGCTCGTGGACCACGTCGTGCCACGTCTGCTCGTCGGCCACGTCTCCCGGAACGGGCGCGTCGATCGACGCGCGAACGTAGCCGCCGAACAGCCCGACCTGGTCGATCGTCTGGTTCGCGCCCACGCCGCGCAGCTCGGGCGGCCGGTCGGCGGTCAGGAGCACGAGCGTCGCGCGGGCCAGCGACGCCTCGACGACCGCCGGGAGGAGTTCGGCCGCGGCGGTCCCGCTCGTGCACGCTACGGCGACCGGCCGGCCGGTCGCCTTCGCGATGCCGAGCGCGAAGAACCCCGCGGCCCGCTCGTCGAGATGGACGTGCACCCGCACGCTCGGATGACGAGCGAGCGCGAGCGCGAGCGGCGTCGAACGCGAGCCCGGCGAGACCGTCGCATGCTCCACGCCGAACCGCACGAGGTCGTCGACGATCCACCACGCCGCCGCGAACGCGCGCTCGGCTTCGCTCACGCGGTCACCACTCGATCCACAGCCCGATCGCGAGCAGACCCCCGAACACCACCTGCAGCCTCGCCGTCCCCACCAGCACCGGGACCAGCTCGCGGCCGGTGGCGCGGCCTAGCTGTTCGAACGGCCGGACCGCGACGACCGCCGCCCCGAGCGCGAGCAGGGACCATGTCGGGAGCCCGCTCCCCTGATCGAACGCGTCGACCAGGACTCCGAGCACGACCGCGCCGAACGCCGCGACCACGCACGCCCGGTACAGCACCCGCGTTCGCGCGTCGCCGAGCCGTACGGCGAGCGTCCGCTTGCCGGCGACCGCATCGGTAGGGATGTCGCGCAGGTTGTTCGCGACCAGGATCGCCACCGCGAGCAGGCCGATCGGCACCGAGGCCCACCACGCCGCCGCCGGAACGGTCTCGGCCTGGACGTACGCGCTCCCCGCGGTCGCCATCAGGCCGAAGAACACGAAGACCATCACCTCGCCGAGGCCGAGCTCGGCGTACGGTCTCGGCCCGCCGCTGTAGAGCCAGAGCGCGAGCATCGCGAGCGCGCCGATCGGCACGAGCCACCACGTCGTCGCGGCCGCGAGCGCGAGCCCGGCGACCCCCGCGACGAGGATCGAGAGCAGCGCCGCGAGCAGGACCGCTCGCGGCGGCGCCAGCCCGGAGGAGGTGAGCCTCGGGGGTCCGAGCCGATCGGGCGTGTCGACACCGCGCACGCCGTCGTGGAAGTCGTTCGCGAGGTTCACGCCGACCTGGAGCCCGAGCGCGACGAGGAGCGCCGCGACGAACCGCCACGGGACGAACACCCCGGCCGCGGCGGTCCCGACGACGACGGGGGTGACGCCGGCCCCGAGCGTCCGCGGCCGCGCGCCCTGGACCCAGACGCCGAGACGGCTCACGGCCGCTTCGGGAACCTCGTGAAGTCCGGCGCGCGCTTGTCCACGAACGCGTTCCGGCCCTCCTGCGCCTCCTCGGTCATGTAGTAGAGGAGCGTCGCGTCACCGGCGAGCTGCTGCACGCCGGCCAGGCCGTCCATCCCGGCGTTCGAACCGGCCTTCAGCAGCCGGAGGGAGAGCGGGCTCATCCGCAGCATCTCGCGGCACCACGACACGGTCTCGGCCTCGAGCTCCTCGAGCGGCACGACGGTGTTCACCAGCCCCCACGCGAGCGCGGTCGGCGCGTCGTACTGACGGCAGAGGAACCAGACCTCCTTCGCGCGCTTCTCGCCGATCTGGCGCGCGAGCAGGTTGATCCCGTAGCCGCCGTCGAACGACCCCACCCGCGGCCCGGACTGGCCGAACCTCGCGTTGTCCGCCGCGATCGTCAGATCGCAACACACGTGCAGGACGTGGCCGCCGCCGATCGCGTACCCGGCCACCATCGCGACGACCGGCTTGGGGAGCCGCCGGATCTGGATCTGGAGGTCGAGGACGTTGAGGCGCCCGATCCCCTGCTCGTCGACGTAGCCGTCGTCGCCTCGGATCTTCTGGTCCCCGCCGCTGCAGAACGCCTCGGATCCCTGGCCGGTGAGGATCACCACGCCGATCTCCGGATCGTCGCGCGCGACGTCGAACGCCCGGATCAGCTCGCGCACGGTGAGCGGTCGGAAGGCGTTGCGGACCTCCGGACGGTCGATCGTGATCTTGGCGATGCCCTCCGCCGTCTCGTACCGGATGTCCGTGTACTCGCCGGCGCTCGTCCAGCTCGGTCCCTGGGCGGGGACCGGGGTGTCTGACGTCATGACTGCGCACTCCTAGAGCGAACACTCGAACGGTCTGGGCTAGCCTAGCGGATGTGCCCGCTCTCGAACACGTCTCGGTCAGCTCGGGCGACGTCGTGGCGGTCTCGTGGGAGCCCGGCCCGGCGTGGTTCGACCTGGTCGCCGAGATCTGGGGCGCCGGGGCCGCCCTCCTGCCGATCGACCACCGCCTGCCCGGGTCGGAGATGCGCGCGCTCCTCGAACGCGCCCGGCCGACCGTCACGCTCGACGCCGACGGATCGCGGCGGATCGACGGCGCGCCCGCCGATCCCCAGATCGCGTTGATCGTCCCGACGAGCGGGACGGGCGGAGCGCCCAAGTTCGTGCAGTTCGACCGCGGCAGCGATCGACGCGGCGGTGGCGTCCTCCGCGCTGGCGCTCGGAGCGTCCGACGAGGACCGCTGGCTCTGCTGTCTCCCGCTGGCGCACGTCGGGGGCCTGCTGGTCCTGCTCCGGGCGATCCTGCTCGGCGCGCCGGTGACCATCCACGCCGGGTTCGACGCCGGCGTGGTCGCGGCCGAGCGGGCTGCGGCCTTCACCTCCCTCGTCCCCACGATGCTCGGCCGGCTCGTCGCGGCGGGGGCCGACCTGTCGGCGTTCCGGGCGATCCTGGTCGGCGGCGCCCACCTCTCGCCGGACCTGCGCGCGAACGCCGAGCGCGCCGGGGCGAACGTCGTCGAGACCTACGGCCTCACGGAGACGTGCGGGGGCGTCGTGTACGACGGCGTACCGCTCCCCGGCACCGAGATGCGGATCGACCCCGAAGGAGGCATCGAGCTCCGCGGCCCGACGCTGATGCGCGGGTACCGGTTCGACGCCGAGGCCGGCGCGGCGGCCTTCACCGAGGACGGCTGGCTTCGGCCCGGCGACGCCGGCGAGATCGACCGCGAGGGCCGCCTCCACGTCGTCGGTCGGTTCGACGACCTGATCAACACCGGCGGGGAGAAGGTGTGGCCCGACGAGGTCGAGGCGGCGCTGCGCGAGCACCCCGGTGTCCGCGACGTGGCCGCCGGCGGCCGGCCCGATCCCGAATGGGGGCAGCGCGTCGCCGTCTGGGTCGTCCCCGCCGATCCGGGGGACCCCCCCTCGCTCGAGGATCTGCGCGCGTTCGCCGCGCGAACCCTCCCCCGCTACGCGGCGCCGCGCGAGCTCACCCTGGCGGAGCGGCTCCCGCGGACGCCGTCGGGCAAGCTTCGACGTGCTGCGTTGCCGCGGGACTGAACGGGAATAGGCTGCGGTTATCCTCGGTGGAGGAGCAGGTCACATGGTCGACGAGCGCACCACCGTCATCCTGGGTTCGGGGCCGGCCGGGTACACGGCCGCCCTCTACGCTGCCCGGGCGAACCTGCGACCCCTGCTGGTGAAGGGGCTCGAGGCCGGCGGGCAGCTGATGCTCACCACGGACGTCGAGAACTACCCGGGCTTCCCCGACGGCATCCTCGGCCCCGAGATGATGGACGCGTTCGAGAAGCAGGCGGCTCGGTTCGAGACCGACATCGTGGCCCAGTCGGTCACGCGGGTGGACCTGTCGTCCCGGCCGTTCGGTGTGTGGGCCGGCGACCTCGAGTGGCGGGCCCGGACGATGATCCTGGCGACCGGCGCGAGCGCGCGATGGTTGGGCGTCCCGGGCGAGGAGCAGCTCCGCGGGCGCGGCGTCAGCGCCTGCGCCACGTGCGACGGGTTCTTCTTCCGCGACCGCGAGCTCGTCGTGGTCGGCGGTGGCGACACCGCGATGGAGGAGGCGACGTTCCTCACGAAGTTCGCGAGCAAGGTCACGATCGTGCACCGCCGCGACGAGTTCCGCGCCTCGAAGATCATGCAGGAGCGTGTGCTCTCGAACCCGAAGATCCAGGTGATCTGGGACACCGTGGTGGAGGAGATCCTCGGCGACAGCGCGGTGACCGCCGCGCGCCTGCGGAACGTGCGGACCGGTGAGTCGAGCGAGCACCCGACCGACGGCGTGTTCGTCGCGATCGGGCACACCCCGAACACCGACCTGGTGAAGGGACAGCTCGAGCTCACCGACAGCGGCTACGTCGTCGTGCAGGAACCGACCACGAAGACGAGCGTCGCCGGCGTGTTCGCGGCCGGCGACGTCACCGATCTGATCTACCGTCAGGCGGTCACGGCCGCGGGCCAGGGGTGCAAGGCCGCGATCGACGCCGAGCGGTTCCTGGAAGAGCAGGCGCACGGAACGGGTTGAGCTGGGTACGACGAGAACGACGATGGAACCGGAAAGGACGATGAGACGTGGCGATGATGGGTGACGTGACGGACGCCGATTTCGAGGAGCGGGTGCTCGGTTCGCAGACCCCCGTGCTCGTGGACTTCTGGGCCGAATGGTGCGTGCCGTGCCACATGGTCTCGCCGGTGGTCGAGGAGATCGGGCAGGACAAGGGCGAGACGCTCCAGGTCGCGAAGCTGAACATCGACGACAACCCCGACATCACGCGGCGCTTCGGCGTGATGAGCATCCCGACGCTGATGCTGTTCAAGGACGGCGTGGAGATCGCGCGCGTCGTGGGCGCCCGGGGCAAGGACGCGCTCCTGAAGGAGATCGACCCGCACGTTCCCGCCGCCTAGCGCGGCGCGTTCCCTCGCCGCCGGTTGCCGCAGGGCCTCGTTCCGCGGAGACTCCGGACGTGGACCTCATCCGAACCGGCGCGCGGGGCGAGGACGTCCGTGACGTCCAGCATCGGCTGCTCGGCGCCGGGATGCGCATCGAACCCGCCGAGCTCGACGGGTCGTTCGGCGCCTCGACGGAGGCGGCGCTGCGCGAGTTCCAGCGCGTCCGCGGGCTCCCGCCGGACGGGATCTTGGGGCCCGACACGTGGGAGCAGCTCGTCGAGGCCGGCTACCGGCTCGGCGACCGCACCCTATACCTGCGCTCGCCGGCGTTCCGCGGGGACGACGTCCGCGAGCTCCAGCGGATGCTGAACGCCCTCGGTTTCGACGCGGGCAAGCAGGACGGGATCTTCGGGCCGCGGACCGATCGCGGCGTCCGCGAGTTCCAACGCAACGTCGCTTCGGACGTCGACGGGATCGTCGGGCTCGACACCGTGCACGCGATCACCCGCTACCGACCTGCGGTCGACGCTCCGAGCCGCGCCGTCGTGCGCGAGGGCGAGGCGGCGCGGGGACCGGGGCTCGCGCTCGCCGGTTCGACGATCGCGATCGACCCGGACCGGATCGACGCGGACGAGCTCGATCTCGCGCTGGCGATCGCGTCGGAGCTCTCGCACGAGCTCACCCGACTCGGTGCCCGTCCACTGTTGCTGCGCAAGGATTCCGAGCCGGCACCCGTCGACGAACGCATCCGGCGCGCCAACGCCGGCGACGCCGCCGCATTGATCTCGATCGCCGTCGGCTCGGGCGAGCAGGTCGAGCGCGGGTCGGCGTGCTTCCATTACGGGACACCCACCACGCACTCCCCCATGGGACGCCGACTCGCCGAGTCGATCCAGCATGCGCTCGTCCGCCTCGGTCTGCCCGACGGCGGGCTGCACCCGCGTTCGATCGCGATCCTGCGCGAGACGCGCATGCCGGCGGCGCGCATCGAGCCGGCCGTGGCGCTCGACGAGCTCGACGCATCCCGCATCGGGGAGCCGGCGTTCGCGGGCGACGTGGCGCGCGCCATCGTCGACGGCGTGATCGCCTTCTCGCGCCCCGCGCCCGCCGACCTCGCGCGCTGACCGAGCCGGACGCGTCGGCCTAGCGGGGGTCAGGTCCGCCGGCGAGTTGCCTCGGGGCGCGGCGAGCCACGAGCAAGAGCACCAGGCCGAGCACGAACCCCAGCGCGAGCGCCTTGCCGGCGCGCCGGAGCTCGGCGGCGTCGGAGGGAGCTTCCATCGGATGGGTATCGTACGGCCGTGGGGTCCCTCGGCTACAGCCTGATGCTCGAGGGTCAGGAGGGCGTCACCTGGCCGCAGTGGATCGAGATCGCGCGCACCTGCGAACGGCTCGGGTTCGACGCGCTCCTCACCTCCGACCACTACCTCTCGGTCGTGAACACCGAGGAGCCGGGCTCGAACGACGCCTGGACGCTCCTCGGCGCGCTCGCGGCGAGCACCGAGCGCCTCCGCCTCGGCACGATGGTCTCGCCGGTGACGTTCCGGCTGCCGGCGGTCCTCGCGAAGGCCGCGACGACGGTCGACCGGATCTCGGGCGGGCGGGTCGAGCTCGGCATGGGCGCCGGGTGGTGGGACCAGGAGCACCGGACCCACGGGATCCCCTTCCCCGCGGTCCCCGAACGGTTCGAGATGCTCGAGGAGCAGCTCGAGATCGTCCACGGCCTGTGGTCCGAGGACGTCTTCTCGTTCGAAGGGCGCTACTACGCGCTCGAGGAGTGCCGGTTCCTCCCCAAGCCCGTCCAACGACCACATCCCCCGATCGTGCTGGGTGGCAAGGGCGGACCGAGGCTCGCTCGTCTGGTGGCGCGATGGGCCGACGAGTACAACCGCGTCGGCGGGACGCCGGGCGAGGTGCGCGCGTCGATCGAGCGGGTGAGCGATGCGGTCGCCCGCGCCGGGCGCGACCGCGCGAGCGTGACGATGTCGTTCATGACGTGGGTGTTCGTCGGCCGGACCGACGCCGAGTGGCACGACCGGGCCGATCGCGCTCGGCGGATGGACCCGACCGCGGGATCGCTCGAGGAGTACCTGGACGACATCTCGCGCGACTGCATCGTCGGGACGGTCGACCAGGCGGTCGAACGGATGAACGAGTACGCGGCCGCCGGCGTGCAGCGGTTCGTCCTGAACCACGAGCTGTTCGACGACCTCGAGCAGATCGAGCTCCTGGCCGAGGAGATCCTCCCCAAGGTCGGCGCCTAGGTCGCAGCCGGCTCCACGCGAAACTCGTTGCAGCGCAACGAGTTTCGGGACGTTACTGTTACTCCGGGGCGCGACCCGGGGCCGGACCCGATGATCTCGGAGACGATGCGCTCGAGGTCGTCCGCCGAGCCGAACTCGACGACGATCTTGCCGCGCCGCTTGCTCATCTGGATCGTCACCCGCGTCGCGAGCTGCTCGGAGAGCAGCTCCTCGACCTCGGCGAGCGGGTTCTCCTGCGGCTCCGGCACCGCCGTGAGCTGCGCCGGACGCTCGGCGTGCGACGGATGGTCGATGTAGTTGCGGACGAGCTCCTCGACCTCGCGGACGGAGACGTCCTCCGCGGCGATGCGGACGGCGAGCGTCCGTTGCGCCTCGGCGTCGCCGAGCGACAGCAGCGCTCGACCGTGGCCGGCCTGGATCCTGCCCTCCGCCAGCAGCTGTTGCACCTCGGTCGGGAGCTGGAGCAGGCGGATCGTGTTCGCGATGTGCGAGCGCGACATGCCCAGCCGCTCCGCGAGCGTCTCCTGCTTCAGACCGAGCTCCTCCAGCAGCTCGCGGAAGGCCTCGGCGAGCTCGATCGGGTTCAGGTCCTCGCGATGGATGTTCTCGATCAGGGCCTCGCGCAGCGATTCGGCGTCGTCGCTCTCCCTGACCACCGCGGGCACGGTCGCGAGGCCGGCGAGCTTGGCGGCCCGGAGCCGCCGCTCCCCCGCGATCAGCTCGAAGCCGTTCCCGGCCTTGCGCACGACGATCGGCTGGAGGACGCCCACCTCGCGGATCGACATCGCCAGCGCCTCGAGCGCGTCGTCCTCGAACGTGGTCCGGGGCTGCCGCGGGTTCGGGGCGACCGCCTCGACCGGGATCTCGAGGAGACCGAACCCCTCCTCGACGGCGCCCGGGAGCAGCGCCGAGAGCCCGCGGCCTAGACCTCCTCGTTTCATCAGGATCCTCCTCTGCGGAAGAGACCGCGCCGGCGCTTCTTCTCGCCCGGTTCGATCGACCCCTCCTCGGTCCAGCTGCATCTCGTCCTGTGGTTCAGCCTGGGTCCGGTCGCCGTTCAGGTCGGACGAGCTCCTCGCCCGCATCCCTGGACCCCTGGTCGACGGTCGGGCTCGACTCCTCGAGAGGCGTCCGAGACGCCGCCGGCGTCGGGTGCTGGATCGGCGACCGAGGGCGCCGGCTCGAGCCTCGCCATCCGGTTCGGGTCCAGACCCGCCGGTCCTCGGTCGGCGGAGCCTCGGCGGTCGGACCGGGAACCTCGCCGGACAGGTCGGCGTCGGGTTCGCCTCCAGGGTCAGGGGTCGCGGGCGCGTCCTCGTCTCTGCGAGGTGGCGGTCGACTCGGTCGGCGGTTCGTCCTCAGGTGCAGCCTCGGCGACGCCCGCCGGTGCCTCCTCGGGCACGATCGGGTCGGGAGCGGGGCTCGGCGATGGCACGTCGTCGGGGCCGACGAGCGGTCGCGGGGCCCTCCCGGGCTGCGCCTCGGGCGGGGGGATCACGACGCTCGGGACATCGTCGACGTTCGGGAGCGGGCTCTCGTCCGGCAGGCGCGACGCCACCTCGTGCGCGAGAGCCCGGTAGCTCTGGGCGCCCTTGGAGTGCGGGTCGTAGACGGTGATCGGCTGCCCGAACCCGGGCGCCTCGGAGAGCCGGACCGTCCGGGGGATGATCGTCTGGTAGACGCGATCCCCGAAGTACCGCCGGACCTCCGCGACCACCTGCTCGGAGAGCTTGGTCCGGGGGTCGAACATCGTCATGACGATCCCGGTCAGGCGCAGACCGGTGTTCACGTTCTGCTGGACGAGCCGGACGTTGCGGAGCAGCTGGCCCGAGCCCCTCGAGCGCGTAGTACTCGCACTGGATCGGCACGAGGAGCTCCTCGGCGGCGGCGAGCGCGTTCACGGTCAGCAGGCCGAGCGAGGGCGGGCAGTCCAGGAAGACGAAGTCGAAGGCGTCCTGCTTGAGCGGCTCGATCGCCTTCTTCAGCCGCAGCTCGCGCGAGAACTGGCTCACGAGCTCGATCTCGGCGCCGGCGAGGTCGATCGTGGAGGGGATCGCGAACAGGTTGTCGATCGGCGTCGGGACGATCGCCCCCTCGATGGGGGCCTCGTCCGCCAGCACGTCGTAGACCGTGACCTCACGCTCCTCGTGACGGATGCCCAGCCCGGTCGAGGCGTTGCCCTGCGGATCGAGGTCGACGACGAGCACCTTGTAGCCGAGCTCGGCGAGCGAGGCGCCGAGGCTGACGGCCGTGGTGCTCTTGCCCACGCCGCCCTTCTGGTTGGCGACCGCGATGATCCGGCCCTGCCGGAGGGCTGGTGGGACCGCGTTCGAGGCCGCCGGCTTGCGTGCGGATGCCTTCGAACGGCGTTGCGCAGCAGTCGGTTGCGTCCCTGCAGCCTTGGTTGCTCGTGTGGAGGCGGGCTTCGGCTTGGAGGACGAACGAGCTGCCCGAGAAGAGGAGGGCTTCGTCACTGACGAGTCATGATAACCAGGGCGCCTGCGCTTTCAAGCACGGGCGTGCGCAGGACGCCCTGGATCACGGATCCGGCCGGCGGCTCGGGGCTCCCCGTCCCGGCCCCGGCGAAGTAGACGAGCCGTCCGTCCGGTCGAAGGATCTCGCGGGCCCGAGCCCAGGCCTCGCTCGAGCGGCGCGAACGCCCTCGCGAGGGCGACGTCCACCGTCGTCGTGGACGTCCTCGACGCGACCGGCGACCACGGCGACGTTCGACAGACCCAGATCCTCGACCGCGAGCTCGAGGAACGCCGCCCGCTGGGGGCGGCGCTCGATGAGCAGCATCCGGACACGGGGGAGCGCGATGGCGACGACCACGCCCGGCAGCCCGGCCCCCGAACCCAGGTCGGCGGCCACGTCCACGCCCTCGACGACGGGGACCGCTCGGAGGCTGTCCAGGGTGTGCCGTTCCCGTAGCCGGGCCGAGTCCGAGCGGGAGATCGCACCCGAGCGGGATCGCCCGGTCGGGCAGGAGCTCCTCGAACCGGCGCAGCCGGGAGATCTGCGGGGGATCCAAGGGCACCCCGAGATCGGCCGCCTGGGCTCGGAGGACGTCGTCGTCGCTCATCGATGTTTCACGTGAAACGACACCTTGAGGGCCGCCGGCCGCGCCGAGGACGGCTACCGGGCTCGCTGGATGACGACGCGCCGCTCCGCACCCTCGCCCTCGCTCGAGCTCTCTGCGCCGTCGCACCTCGGCTACCGCCGTGTGGACCATCTTGCGGAGGAACGGGTTCATCGGCTCGAGCGTCTCCGAGCGGCCGGTCCGGGCGACCCGAGTGGCGACCTCGCGAACGCGGGCGGTCAGCCGGTCGATCTGGCGCTTCCGGTAGTCCTCGATGTCGACGACGACCCGGGCGGGAAGCCCCGTCCGCTGGCCGATGGCGACGCGGGTCAGCTCCTGGATCGCTTCGAGCGTCTGCCCGTGCCGGCCGATCAGCAGGCCCATGTCCTCGTCGTCGGGTTCGGGGCCGATGACGTCGACGTACATCGTCCCGTCCTCGAAGGCCGACTCGACGGTCGCGGTGATGCCCATCCGCTCGAGCATGCCCTCGAGGAACTCGGTCGCGATCTCGGCCTGCTCGTCGAGATCGTCCTCGCTCACCTCCCCGTCGGGCTTGACCCGCGAGCGGACGACCACGATCGCCTCCTGGGCGCCGACCCCGAACACGCCGGAGCGAGGCTCCTGGACGACCTGGACGTCCGCCTCCTGCTCGGTCAGGCCGAGCTCGCCGAGGGCGGCCTCGACGGCCTCCTCAACGCTTGGGGCGCTTCTTCGGATCTCCTCCACGGCCGTTGCCTCCGGACCCTGATCCCTTCGGGTTGGACCCCGGCTTGGTGGGGCCGGACCCGGTGGTGCCGTTGGTCCCGCCCTTGGGCGCGGGTGGTTTGGTGGTTCCGGGCTTCTTCGTGCCCGGCTTGGGAGTCCCCCCGGCTCGGAGCTCTCGCTGCTGCTCCGCGCGCTCCATCATCGAGGACATGAAGCCCTTCTTCTCGGCCTTCTGCGGCTTGGACTTCGCGCTCTCGGCCAGCTGCTCGGCCGTCGGCCGGCTCTTGAGCATGAAGTACTGCTGACCGATCTGCCACCCGTTCGAGGTCGTCCAGTACACGACGAGCCCGGCGGGGAAGAAGATGCCGAAGACGCCGAACATGATCGGCATGATCTTGAGGAGCGCCTGCTGCTGGGAGGATGCCGCCCGGCGGGCTGGCCTTCTGCATCTGGCGCTGTTGGTAGAAGGTCGTCGCGAACATCAGCGCGGCGAACACGTAGTAGGGGATCCGGTCGACCACCTCGCTCCCACAGTTGACGGGGTACGGCGAGGTCCTGCCCGGTGGGACTCTTGGTCGGCGAGCGTCGCGTCCGTGTTGCCCGCGTGCACGGCCGAGCACAGCAGGTTCATCCCGAGGAACGAGGTGCCCGAGGTCGGACCCGGTAGATCCAGGGCGTTGATCTGCGCCTGCGTCGTGATCGGCTCCCCGTTCGGATCGCCCGGAGGAAGCGTCTCGGGGATCTGCTGCGACACGGCCGCGTACAGGCTGCTGTCGGTGGGGACGTGGATCGGGTGCTGCGGGAACCGGAGCACGGAGTACATCGCGATCAGGATCGGGAACTGCAGCAGCACCGGCCAGCAGCCGGAGAACGGGTTGACCCCGTACTCCTTGTAGAGCTTCATGATCTCTTCCTGCTGACGCTGCTTGTTCCCCTTGAACTTCGTCTGGATCTGCTTGATCTTCGGCTGCACGATCTGCATGTGCTGCATCGACCGGACCTGCTTGATCCCGAGCGGCAGCAGGACCAGGCGGATCGTGACGGTCAGCAGGATGATCGTGACCCCGTAGTTCGGGATGAAGTCGTAGATCTGGGCGACGACCCAGCCGAGGGCGTCGAGCAGCGCCTGCCACGGGGCGAGCGCGATCATCGACCAGGCTCCGCGATGTATGACGGCGTCATATCCCGTGGATCGCGTCGGGGCCGGGACGTGATCGACGCCGCCGCGCGTGAACGGACCGCACCGCGCGATCCGCCAGGCGGCCAGAGGCGTTCCGCGGAGGGCTCCGTGCGTCCGGATCGCGTCCTCGGCGTAGTGCGAGCAGGAGGGGTAGAAGCGACACTGCCCGCCGAGCCAGCCCGACAGCGTCACGCGGTACACGCGGATCAGACCGAGCAACGCGAGCACGCGCCGGCGCTCCCGCCATCCAGAGCGATGCGGCGCACATGCGGTCACGTCCGGATCACCTGCGCGCGCGAGAGCAACTCCTCAACCTCCGCCACCAGTTCCTGCGTTCGGGCTCCGACGATCGCCGCCCTGGCGACCACGACGACGTCGTATCCGTCCTCGACCTCGTCAGCGAGCTCCCGCCACGCGGCCCGGAGGATCCGCCGGGCCCGGTTGCGGAGCACCGCGCCGCCGACCCGCCGGCCGGCAACGAACGCCGCCGACCCGGCCCCGGGGGCGACAAACACTACCACCCGGTCTCCGTGGAATGCCTGGCCGGAGGACAGGGTCCGGGCGACGTCGATCCGCGCTCGTCGGCGTACCTACGCGGACAGCCGCGTCCGGCCCTTCGCGCGCCGTCGCGCGAGGATCGCCGGCCCGCCGCGGGTGCGCATCCGGATGCGGAAGCCGTGCGCTTCGTGCGGCGGCGGTTGTTCGGTTGGAACGTTCGCTTGGTCATCGGGATCTTCCTCGTCGTCGCGCTCGAACGGAGGCCGCTCGGGCCGGTTCGCGCAGTATAGCGGACGGCGTTCCGGCGCCGGCCCGTCGCGCGCGTCGCGGCGACCGCGCAGCGACTGAAGCGCGAGAAAGTGTGACAAGAGCCCCGCCGGCGCGGGCGGTGGGGAAAACCGCGGTGCTATAGTCCGGCCGCGCTTCCCCGGGGCGTCGATCCTCCCCACGCGACGCCTCTCTTCCCCCAAGAGTTTCCACAACTGTGGAAAGGCGCTGTGGATAGCTATGGCCGTCGCATCGTTCGAGGAAGCCGCCGAGCGGACCTGGGCGCACGTCGTCGAGCGCGCGCAGCGAGGAGCTCACCGAGAGCTCGTTCTCGATGTGGTTCGGCGGCGTTCGCGCGACGAGCCTGCACGACGGGGTCCTCGAGGTCGTCGCGCCCTCCGAGTACGTGCGCGACTGGCTCGCCAAGCACTACGTCGACGCTGATCCAGGACGCGGCGACCGAGGCCGTCGGGCGTCCCCGTCACGATCGAGCTCGAGCGCGGCGCCCCCCGAAGACGGTTGCGCCGCAACGCGAACCGCCGGACCCCGCCGGAACACAAGCCGACCGGCGAGCGCCGGCCGGGTACGGCGCCCCGGGCCTGCCGTTCCCGAACTACACGTTCGAGACCTTCGTCGCCGGGCCCGTCGAACCGGTTCGCGCACGCCGCGGCGATGGCCGTGGCCGACACGCCGCCGTCCAAGGCGTACAACCCGCTGTTCATCTACGGCGGCGTGGGCCTCGGCAAGACCCACCTGCTCGTCGCGATCGGGCACCACATGTTCCGCCTGTCCCCGCGGCTGCGCGTGAAGTACGTGACGAGCGAGAGCTTCATGGCCGAGTTCATCAAGGCGGTGCGCGAACGCCAGGGCTACCAGTTCGCCGCGCGGTACCGCGACATCGACGTCCTGCTCGTCGACGACATCCAGTTCCTCGCCAAGCGCGAGGAGACGCAGACCGAGTTCTTCCACACGTTCAACGCGCTGCACCAGAAGGACCGGCAGATCGTGATCGCGTCCGACCGGCCGCCGCAGGAGCTCGGGATGGAGGAGCGCCTCCAGTCGCGGTTCCGCCTCGGCCTGTGCGTCGACGTGCAGCCGCCCGACCTGGAGACCCGCATCGCGATCCTGCAGCTGAAGGCGCAGCGCGACGAACTCCACGTCCCCGACGACGTGATCGAGTTCATCGCGAGCAAGTTCGACCAGAACATCCGCGAGCTCGAGGGCGCGCTCGTCCGGGTGGTCGCGTGGAGCGACCTCACCGGGCAGCCGATCACCAGCGAGCTCGCCGAGCAGGCGCTCGAGGACCTGCTGCCCCAGGCCGAGGCCGAGATCCCGCCCGACCTGATCCTCGAGGAGAGCGCCAGGTACTTCGGCCTGTCCGTCCAGGACCTGATCTCGCCGAACCGCTCGAGGCCGCTCACGACCGCCCGCCACGTCGCGATGTACCTGATGCGCGAGTGCAGCGGCCAGTCCCTGGTCAAGATCGGCGAGACGTTCGGCGGACGCGACCACACGACGGCCCGCCACGGCATCCTCAAGGTCGAGAAGGACATGCGGGCCAGGACCGCGACGTACCGCCAGGTCCAGGACCTCTCCCGGATCATCCGCGGCCGGGCCCGGGCCGGATGAGGGCCCTCGTGAGCCCGTGGACGGACCTGTGGGGAACGTGGGAGGCGCCGGGGACACCCTCGAGGCGACCTCGGCCGGGTGCACCGATTCCCCCACCCCGTCCACATGTCCGACGGGCCCGCTACGCTCGGGAAACAGGCATGGTATCCCGTTTTCCCCAGCCCCTACTACTACTGAAAGAGGTAAGAGATGAATCAAGAAGCAGCGAGGGGGTGGACAACGTGAAGTTCCGGTGTGACCGCGACGCGCTGTCCGAGGCGCTGCAGACGGTCCAGCGCGGCGTCTCGTCGCGGCCGGGGATCCCGGCCCTCACCGGCGTCCTGATCGAGGCGGCCGCCGAGGGCACGCTGACGCTCACGACGACGGACCTGGAGGTCTCGGCCCGGCTGTCGATCGACGTGCAGGTGGGGGAGCCGGGGGTCGCGCTCGTCCCGGCGCGGCTGCTCGCGGACACCGTGAAGAGCCTGTCGGACGCGCCCGGTCGAGTTCGAGACCGATCAGTCGCAGGCGCGGATCCGATGCGCGGCGTACGAGGGCGCGCTCCGGCTGCTGCCGGCCGAGGACTTCCCGGCGCTGCAGCCGCCGTCGGGAACCCGGATCGTCGCGGAGGCGCCGCGGTTCGCCGAGGCCGTCGGCCAGGTGGCGCGGGCCGCCTCGCGCGACGAGGCCAGGCCCGTGCTGACCGGGGTGCTGGTCGAGGTGAGCCGCGAGGGCGTGACGCTCGTCGCGACGGACTCGTACCGGCTCGCCGTGCGCGACCTCGTGGCGACCGCCGCCGGCGAGGCGGAGGCGATCGTGCCCGAGCGGGCGCTGTCGGAGGCCGGCCGCGCCGCCCAGGCGATCGAGAAGGGCGAGGTCGAGGTCTTCGTCGACGAGAGCCAGGTCTCGTTCCAGGTCGGGCCGCTGATGCTCACGTCGCGGCTGATCGAGGGGGAGTTCCCGAACTACCGGCAGCTGCTGCCCGAGCAGTACGAGAGCCGGCTGACGGTCTCGCGGCAGCAGCTGATCGACGCCGTGCGCCGCGTCGGGCTGCTGGCCCGCGACACGTCGCCGGTCCGGCTCGAGTTCAACGCGCTCGGCGTCAAGCTCTCGTCGTCCTCGCCCGACCTCGGCCAGGCGGTCGAGGCGGTCGAGGCCCGGTACGAGGGCGAGGACATCACGGCGGCGTTCAACCCGAACTACCTCGCGGACGGCCTCGCCGCCGCCTCGGGCGAGTCCGTGCGGCTCGAGGTGCGGGACGGTCTGAAGCCCGGGATCGTGCGGGGCGAGTCGGACGAGTTCACGTACCTCGTGATGCCGGTCCGGCTGCCGACGCCGGTCGGTTGATGCCGCGTTGCGGCTGGCGTGGGTCGAACTCCGGGACTTCCGCAACCACGTCGAGACGCGGCTCGACGAGCTCCCCGACGCGCCTGGTCACGGTCGCGGGTCCCAACGGCGAGGGCAAGACCAACCTGCTCGAGGGCATCGCCTTCCTGTTCTTCCTCCAGTCGCCGCGGACCTCGTCCACCGAACCCGTGGTCCGGCGCGATGCGGACGGGCCCGCCTACGCGCGCGGCGAGGTGATCACCGACGAGGCCGGCAAGGTGCTGGTCGAGGTCGAGATCCCGGGCCGCGGCGCGAACCGCGTGCAGGTGAACCGTTCGCCGGTGCGGCGCAAGCGCGATCTGCGGCGGCAGGTGCGCGCGGTGTACTTCGGGCCCGACGACCTCGTCATCGTGATCGGGGATCCCGTCGAAGCGGCGCGACTTCATCGACGACGCGATCCGCTCGCTGTGGCCGCTCAAGGAGTCCGCGATCACCGCGTACGAACGCACGCTGCGCCAGCGCAACCGGCTGCTGAAGGAGTGGGAGGGGCGCGGCGCGCCGACCGGGCTCGAGGCCTGGGACGCCGAGCTCGTCGAAGAACGGGAGCGCGCTGATCCGGCTCCGCGCCGAGGCCGTCGGCTCGGCTCGCGCCGTCCGCGGAACAGGAGTACCGGCACCTCGCCGGCTACGGCCTGGCGTGCGAGTACGCTCCGAACGTGACCGGGGAGCCGCTCGAGGAGGCGTTCGCAGCCCGGCTGGCCGAACGCCGGCAGCGACGAGCTCGATCCGGCGGACCACGCTGGTCGGGCCCCACCGCGACGATCTGACGCTCGCCGTGCGCGACCTCGGCGCCCGGAGCTTCGCGAGCCACGGTGAGGCATGGGCGGCGGCGCTGTGCCTGCGGCTCGGGCTCGCGAGCGCCGTGGCGGACGAGGTCCGCGAGCGGCCGGTCCTGCTCCTGGACGACCCGTTCTCGGCGCTGGACCCGCGACGGCAGCGACTGGTCGGGGAGCGGCTCCGGGCCGCGGACAGGTCCTCGTCAGCGTCGCCGACGAGGCCCACGTGCCCGAACCCTCGACGCTGGTCCTCGACGTCTCGGCCGGCACGGTCGCCGCCCGGGGAGCCTGACAGGATGCCGCACTAGCAAGGGCTGCGCGCACCGCAAGGACGAGCGGACCCTCAAGGCGACCCCGATCGGCGACGTCGTCGACGGGTTGCTCCGCGAGCGGACGTTCGCGCGCGGCATGCCGATCGGCCAGCTGGCGTCGGAGTGGGCCGCGGTGGTCGGTCCACGGCTGGCCGCCGAGTCGGCCCCGGTGAGCCTCGAACGCGGGGTCCTCGTGGTCGCCGCGAGCACCGGACCCTGGGGCGCGCAGGTGCGTTTCCTGGCCGACCAGATCCGCGAACGAGCCGAGACCACGATCGGCCCCGGGAGCGTCGTCAAGGTGCAGGTGGTCGTCCGCGACGACCCCGGAAAGGCCTTGTAGCGCAAGGCGTTCGGAGCACCGTGATGAGCCTCGGATGGTGCCCCGAAACGCGTTCGGTGTCACCTCCGATTGGTAGAATCTAGGGCGTTAGCACCGCGGTTCCGTCGGCCCCCGAGACGCGTCGTCTCGAGTCCGGCGTGTCCGCGTTCCCACGACGGAGGTGAAGTGGCGAGCACGGCAACGAAGCGGACAGGGGAAGGGGCAGGCGCGACCAAGCCCGGACAGTACGAGATCCGCGGACATCCAGGTCCTCGAGGGCGTCGAGCACGTTCGGCTCCGCCCCGGGATGTACATCGGCACCACGTCGAGCCGGGGTCTGCACCACCTCGTCTACGAGGTCGTCGACAACTCGATCGACGAGGCGATGGCCGGGCACTGCGACCGGATCATCGTCCGCCTCCTGCAAGGACGGCGGGGTCGAGGTCGAGGACAACGGCCGCGGCATCCCGATCAAGCCGATCCCCAAGGCCAAGGACCGGCGTCCGGCGGTGGAGGTCGTCCTGACGACCCTGAACGCCGGCGGGAAGTTCGGCGGCGACGGGTACCGGATCTCGGGCGGGCTCCACGGGGTGGGCGTCTCCGTCGTGAACGCCCTCTCGGAGAAGCTGGTCGTCCAGGTGATGCGGGACGGCAGCTCCGTGGACGCAGACCTACGCGCGCGGCAAGGCGACCACCAAGCTCACGAAGGGCAAGCCGACCACGCAAGACCGGAACGATCATCACGTTCTGGCCCGACCCCGAGATCTTCGTCGAGGGCGTCGAGTTCGACCGCCAGGATGCTCGCGGAGCGGCTGCAGGAGCAGGCGTTCCTCACCAAGGGCATCGAGATCCAGCTGATCGACGAGCGGGGGGACAAGCCCGTGAAGCAGGTCTTCAAGGCGACGGGCGGCATCGCCGACTTCGTGAAGCACCTCGCCACCGGCAAGGAGACGATCCACACCAAGATCATCTCGATGGAGGCGCGCGAGGCCGACTCGGAGGCCGACGTCGCGCTGCAGTGGACCACCGGCTACTCCGAGTCGATCCACTCGTTCGCGAACACGATCAACACGCACGAGGGCGGCATGCACGAGGAGGGCCTGAAGAAGGCGCTCACCAACGTCGTCAACCGCTACGCGCGCAACAAGGGCCTCCTCAAGGAGAAGGAGGAGAACCTCCTCGGCGAGGACGTGCGCGAAGGGCTCATCGCGATCGTGAGCGTTCGGCTGCGCGAGCCGCAGTTCGAGGGCCAGACGAAGACGAAGCTCGGCAACACCACGATGCGCTCGCTCGTCGAGACCACCGTGAACGAGCACCTGATGACGTGGCTCGAGGAGCACCCCGGCGACGCCAAGCGGATCGTCACGAAGTCCAGCCAGGCCGCGAAGGCGCGCCTGGCGGCCAAGCAGGCCCGCGACCTCACGCGGCGCAAGTCGTTCCTGGAGGGCGGAGGCCTGCCCGGCAAGCTCGCCGACTGCCAGCTGACCGACCCGAGCGCGACCGAGCTGTACATCGTCGAGGGCGACTCGGCGGGCGGCTCGGCCAAGCAGGCGCGCGACCCGGCCACGCAGGCGATCCTGCCGATCCGCGGCAAGATCCTGAACGTCGAGAAGGCGCGGCTGCACAAGATCCTGGAGAACACCGAGATCCAGGCGCTCATCACGGCGATCGGCACGGGCGTCGGCGACGAGGAGTTCGACGTCGGGAAGGCGCGGTACCACAAGATCGTGCTGATGGCCGACGCCGACGTGGACGGCGCGCACATCCAGACGCTGCTGCTGACGTTCCTCTTCCGGTACATGCGCGAGCTGATCGACGCGGGCTACATGTACCTCGCGAAGCCGCCGCTGTACCTGCTGAAGGAGGGCAAGCAGGAGCTGTACTTCTACACGGAGCGCGAGTGGGACGCGTACCGCAAGGAGATCGACGGCCAGCGCAAGCTCGAGCCGCAGCGGTTCAAGGGCCTCGGCGAGATGGACGCGTCGCAGCTGTGGGAGACCACGATGGACCCCGAGCAGCGCACGCTCCTGCGGGTCACGCTCGAGGACGCGGCGACGGCCGACCGGCTGTTCTCGATCCTGATGGGTGAGGACGTCGCCTCCCGCAAGGAGTGGATCGAGGACAACGCGGCCGACGTCCAGAACCTGGACGTGTAGGCCGAGGATCGGGAGGCTCGGTGGCGCAGGAATCGATGCTCGGCGGGCGGATCGAGGACGTCCAGCTCGAGGACCAGATCCAGACCTCGTACCTGGACTACTCGATGTCCGTCATCGTCGGGCGAGCGCTGCCCGACGTCCGCGACGGTCTGAAGCCGGTCCACCGCCGGATCCTGTGGTCGATGTTCGAGCAGGGCCTGCGGCCGGACCGCCCGTACCGCAAGTCGGCCAACGTCGTCGGCGGCGTGATGAGCAAGTACCACCCGCACGGCGACCTCGCCGATCTACGACGCGTTGGTCCGGATGGCGCAGGACTTCTCGCTGCGCGCACCGCTCGTCGACGGTCACGGGAACTTCGGCTCGGTCGACGGCGACCCGCCGGCGGCCCAGCGCTACACGGAGGCGCGCCTGGCCCCGATCGCGCTCGAGCTGCTCCGCGACATCGAGGCCGAGACGGTCGACTTCGTCCCGAACTACGACGGCTACGAGCAGCAGCCGGTCGTGCTGCCCGTCGCGCTTCCCGAACCTGCTCGTCAACGGCTCGGGAGGGATCGCCGTCGGGATGGCGACGAACATCCCGCCCCACAACCTCGGCGAGGTGATCGACGCGGTCGTGCACTTCATCGATGCATCCCGAGTCCAAGCCGAAGGACCTGATGAAGTTCATCAAGGGCCCGGACTTCCCGACCGGCGCGATCGTGCATGGGCCGCGACGGCATCAAGGACGCCTACGAGACCGGCCGGGGCTCGATCAAGGTTCGCGCCGTGTGCACGATCGAGGAGGCCGCCGAACGGCCGGCAGCGGATCGTGGTGACCGAGCTGCCCGTACCAGGTGAACAAGGCGCGCCTGGCCGAGAAGATCGCGGACCTGGTCCGCGCGGGGCGCCTGAAGGACGTCGCGGACGTCAAGGACCACTCGAGCGGTCGCGAGGGCATGCGCCTCGTCGTCGAGCTCAAGCGCGGCGCCAACCCGCAGGTGGTCCTGAACCAGCTCTACAAGCACACGCAGCTGCAGGACAGCTTCGGCGTGATCATGCTCGCGCTCGTCGACGGCGTCCCCCGGACGCTGAACCTGGCCGAGATGATCGGCTACTACGTCGACCACCAGATCGACGTCGTCACCCGGCGCACGCGCTACGAGCTGAAGAAGGCCGAGGAGCGCGACCACATCGTCCAGGGCCTGCTGATCGCGCTCGACAACCTCGACGCGGTCATCAAGGTGATCCGCGGCTCGCAGGACGCCGAGGAGGCGCGCGGCAAGCTGATGAAGCAGTTCAAGCTCAGCGAGATCCAGGCGAACCACATCCTCGACATGCCGCTCCGCCGGCTGACCCGGCTGGCCCGGGCCGAGCTCGAGCAGGAGCACAAGGACCTGCTCGCGCGGATCCGCTACCTGAAGGGCCTGCTGAAGGACCCGAAGAAGATCCGCGCGCGTCATCAAGGAGGAGCTGCTCGAGATCAAGAAGAAGTTCGCGAACCCGCGGCGCACGCAGCTCAAGGCCGACGAGGGCGACCTCGACGTGCAGGACCTGATCGCCGAGGAGGACGTCGTCATCACCGTCTCCCGCGCCGGGTACGTCAAGCGCCAGCCGATCGAGAACTTCCGCCGGCAGGGCCGAGGCGGCAAGGGCATCCGAGGCGCGAACCTCAAGGAGGAGGACGTGGTCAACGACGTCTTCACCACGACGACGCACCACTGGCTCCTGTTCTTCACCAGCAAGGGGAAGGTCTACCGCGTGAAGGTCCACGAGGTGCCCGAGTCCGGGCGGACCGCGCGAGGCACCTACGCCGCGAACCTGCCCGGCGTCTCGATCACGGGAGACGAGAAGGTCCAGGCCGTGATCGACCTCAAGGAGTACGCGGAGGGGCGGTACCTGTTGTTCGCCACCCGCAAGGGGATGGTGAAGAAGACGACGCTGCCCGAGTACGACTCGCCGCGGACCGGCCTGGCCGCGATCAACCTGCAGCCGGGCGACGAGCTGATCGACGTTCGGCTGACCGACGGCAAGGACGACGTCTTCCTGGTCTCCCGCAAGGGCCAGGCGATCCGGTTCAAGGAGAGCCTCGCGCGACCGATGGGCCGGCAGACCGCGGGCGTGATCGGGATGCGCCTGGCGCCGGACGACGAGGTGATCGTCCTCGGCGTCGCGTCGCAGGGCGAGGAGATGATCAGCGTCACCCACCAGGGGTACGGCAAGCGGACGCCGCTCAAGGACTACCCGGTGAAGGGCCGCGGAGGCAAGGGCGTGATCGGCCACACGCTCACGAAGAAGACCGGGCTGCTCGCCGGCGCGTTCGTCGGGTCGAAGGACCAGGACATGTTCGTCGATCTCGTCCTCGGGGATCGTGATCAGGGTGGCCGCGGCCGACATCCGCCGCGTCGGCCGGGCGTCGCAGGGCGTTCGGACGATGCGCGTCGAGGAAGGCGCGACCGTCGTCGCGCTCGCGCCGGTCATCGCGCGGTCGAGCTCGAGTAGCTCGTCATCCGCCGGGTTCGTCGAGGGATAATCCCTTCGTGTCGACCGGATCCGGCGTCGCGACGATCGTGATCGCGAGCGCGCTCGGCCTGCTGACCGTCTTCGTCCTGTGGCATCGGGTGGCGCCGGCCGTCGCGTACGCGCTCACGACGGTCTGGGGGATCGGCGTGGCGGTGGGCGGCCTCCTCCTCCAGGACGACGTCGGTCCGGCGTCGTGGGTGCTCGCCGTCGCCGTGCTCGGTGTGATCGGACCCGTGCACGCGCGGCTCGTGTTCGGGCCGCCGGGGCGAGCCGATGTGGTTGCCGCCGGGCCTGCCGCCGCGTAGAAAGGGCCCGAACCCGTGAGCGATCCCTTCGATCAGGCTACCGTCGCCCCGCCCGAGCCCGCGCCCGCGGAGGCTCCCGTCCCCGCCGAGCCCGGGCGCTCGAAACGCTCCTCACCCGCCCGGTCGCGTCAGGCCAAGGTCGTGCTCCGCAAGGTCGGCCCGTGGTCGGTGCTGAAGATCTCGTTCCTGTTCTACCTGTGCGTGATGGTGGTGATCCTGGGCGCGATGATGATCCTGTACGCGATCCTGGGGGCGATCGGCGCGCTCGACTCCCTCACGCGGCTGATCCGGGACCTGTTCGCCGACCAGTCCTTCGAGATCCACGGCGGGTGGCTGTTCAGCCGAGGCCTGTCGATCGGGCTCGCGCTCGTCGTGCTGTGGACGCTCATCAACGTCTTCATCGTGTTCCTGTACAACCTGCTCTCCGACGTCGTCGGCGGGATCGAGGTCACGCTCTCCGAACGCCGGTAGGCGGACCCGATCGCCCCGCACACGCGCAGGTCAGGCGCACGATTGACACCCTTTCGAAGCCACGCGTACGCTTGCCGACGGGCCGGGTGAAGGCCCCTGCAGCGTCCCCCGGGCCTGTAGCTCAGCTCGGTTAGAGCGCATCCCTGATAAGGATGAGGTCGTTGGTTCAAGTCCAACCAGGCCCACCCGGCGAGGAGGAGGCGGCGATGTCCGAAGGAACTGAGGAAAAGAAGAAGGGCGGCTTCTTCGGCAAGCTGATGAAGATCGCGTTCATCGCGGCGATCGTGGCGGCGGTCGTGGCCGTCTTCAAGCGCCGGCGCGGCAAGGATCTGGACGAGGACGAGTGGCAGGAGCTGCCGCCCCCCGCGGGCGGGTAGCCGAGCCGAGGATCTTCCGTGAGGGCCCGCGCTCGTCGCGGGCCCTTCGCGTTGGGCCGCCGACGATCCGCCGCCCTGCCGGCCGGCGGGGCTCGCTAGACTCCGGCGGCGTGGAGCGCGAACCGTGGGATCTGGCGTTCGAGGCCGCTCGCACGGCCGGGATCGAGCTCCGACCGCTCGGCGAGCTCGAGGACGCCGATCGCATCCTTCGGGTCATGAACGCCACGTGGGCGGGCCCCGAACCCTTCCCGCGCGAGCTGCTCCGCGCGCTCGCCGACAGCGGGAACGTGCCGTTCGGCGCGTTCGACGGCGACGAGACGATCGGGTACGTGCTCGGGTGGGCGGGGGTGGATCCCGAGGACGGGCTGCACACCCACTCGCACATGCTCGCCGCGCTGCCCGATCGGCGTCACCGCGGGGTCGGGTACGCGCTCAAACTCGCGCAGCGCGCGCAGGCGCTCGACCAGGGGATCACCGAGATCCGGTGGACGTTCGACCCGCTGGTGGCGCGCAACGGATATTTCAACCTCTCCAAGCTCGGCGCGGTCGCCGACCGGTTCGACCGCAACCACTACGGGGCGATGGTCGACGAGGTGAACGCCGGTGAGCGGAGCGATCGGTTCACCATCCGGTGGGATCTGGGGCGCGAGCCCGGCCCGAGGGAGGTCGGCGCTCACGAGTCCGCGCTCGGAGACGCCGATGGATGGCCGAGCGACGTTCGAGCACCGTCCGGACGGTCGGCGCTCGTCGCCGTTCCCAGCGAGTACGCGCAGATCCGGTCCGACGATGCTCCGCGCGCCTCGGCGTGGCGCGACGCCTCGGCGCAGGCAATCGAGGCCTGTCTGACGGCCGGCATGATCGCGGCGGGGTTCGAGCGCGACTCCTCGAGCTACGTGTTCGCGCTCGCCGAGGACGTGCCCAGGTGACGCGGGTCCGCTCGATCGAGCTGCGGCTGGTCGCGATCCCTCTGGTGCGGCCGTTCCGGACCAGCTTCGGCGAGTCCACGGAGAAGGTGTGCATCCTCGCGCGCGTCGAGACCGACGATGCGTTCGGGTGGGGGGAGTGCGTGAGCGACGTCGAGCCGAACTTCTCCGAGGAGTGGAACGACGCAGCCTGGCTGATGATCCGGGACTTCCTCGCGCCGGCGTTGTTCGCCGAGCGGGAGGTGGAGGCCTCGAGGGTGGCCTCGGTGTTCTCCTTCGTCCGCGGGCACCCGATGGCCAAGGCCACGATCGAGAACGCGGTCCTCGACGCGGAGCTCCGGGCGCAGGGCCGCTCGCTCGCCGCCTTCCTCGGCGCGGTCCGCGACCGCGTCGTGTGCGGCGTCTCGGTCGGGATCGCCTCGTCGACGGAGACCCTGCTCGAACAGGTAGCCGGCTACCTCGCCGAGGGGTACCGGCGCGTCAAGCTCAAGATCGAACCGGGCACCGACGTCGAACGGGTCCGGGCGGTCCGCGAGGCGAACCCCGAGATCCTGCTCTCGGTGGACGCGAACGCCGCCTACCGCCTCGCCGACGTCGACGTGTTCCGGGAGCTGGACGCGTTCGGGTTGCTGATGGTGGAGCAGCCGCTGCACCACGAGGACCTCTACGAGCACTCGTTGCTCCAACGGCAGATCCGGACCGACCTCTGTCTCGACGAGTCGATCCGTTCGTCCGCGGATGCCCGTGCGGCGATCGAGCTCGGCTCGTGCCGGATCGTGAACATCAAACAGGGCCGCGTGGGCGGGCTGTTGGAGGCCAAGCGGGTGCACGACGTCGCCGCGGAGCTCGGCGTTCCCGTCTGGTGCGGCGGGATGCTCGAGACCGGGATCGGGCGTTGGACGAACGTCGCGCTCGCCGCGCTGCCGAACTTCACGTTGCCCGGCGACACGAGCGCGACCTCGCGGTACTTCGCCGAGGACCTGACCGAGCCGCTCGTCCTCGCCCCCGACGGGACGCTGCCGGTCCCCGACGGACCGGGGATCGGTGTTGACCCGGACCCCGGGCGGCTCGAGGCCGTCACCCGGCGGATCGAGCGGCTGGAGAAAGAGTGACAAAAGCTCGCCGCCCGGGTTGACCGTTCGCGAGGCCGTACCTACAGTGCGCGCTGAGAGACCGCTGTGACCTTCGGGTCGCGGCGGTTTCTCACTTTCTTCGGTCGTTCGACCCGCTGACCTTCCTCATCCGCTCCGGCCGTCGGTTCGGTGGCGCAAGCCGCACATCCCGGTTGCTGCTCGTCCTAGACTCAGTCGACTCCGATCGACGAGAGGCTGCGGGATGCGCAAACGGGTCATCAGGGCGGGCGAGATCGAGATCGAGGACTCGGAGGGGCGCGTGCGCGCCCGGTTCGGCGTCTCGAACGAGGACCTCCCGTTCATGTCGTTCTACGGTGCGGACGACAAGCTGCGCGCGCGGTTCGGCGTGCAGCCCGACGGCTCGGCCGGTCTGGCGATCGCCGACGACGATGGCAAGGTCCGTGCCACGTTCGGCCTGTTCTCCGACGGGTCGGCGAGCATGGCGATGGTCGATCGCAACGGGAGGGTCCGCGCGAAGTTCGGCCTGGGCACCGAGGGCTCGCCGACCCTCGCGCTCCGCAACAAGGACGGTCAGCTCGGTTTCGTGTACTCGCTCGCCCAACAGGGCTCGCCGACGATCTCGCTGCAGGACGAGGACGGGAAGGTGCGCGCTCGCATCGGGCTCGCGGCCGAGGGCTCGCCGATCCTGCGGCTGTTGAACAAGGAGGGCGAGCTCCGCGCGATCATGGGTCTGACCGCCGACGGGACGCCCGTGATGCAGTTCCTCGACGCGAAGGGCGAACCCGAGTGGACCGCGCCGACCTCGTTCACGCCGACCGACGACGTCCCCGTCGATGCGCCGAAACCCTCCGGGCCGGAGGCCCGGGAGCGAGGCTGACGGCGTGTCGGGCTGGTGGGCCGCAGCGTTCGTCGTCCAGTGGATCCTGCTCGCCGTGCTCGCGATCGTGGTGGTCGCGCTCGCGCGCCAGATCGGCGTCCTGCAGCTCCGGCTGGCCCCGCTCGGGGCCCTCGAGGTCGACGACGAGGGTCCACCGCTGGGGGAGGCGCCCGAGGCTCGGGTGGCACGAACGCCCGACGGCTCGTCCACGGTGATCGGCGGTCCCGGGAGCGGCCGGCTGGTGGCGTTCGTCTCGGACACCTGCCCGATCTGCGAGCAGGTCGCGCCCTCGCTGCCGGCGGCCGCCCGCGCGAGCGGGCTCGAGCTGCAGGTCGTGTCGGATCCGGATCTCGAGGTCGCGTACCGCGTCCCCGGGGTGCCGTTCGTCGTCGTGCTCGACGAGGTCGGCGTCGCCCGGTCGAAGGGGACCGTGAACTCGCTCGAGCAGGTCGAGGGTCTGGTCGACACCGCGCGGCGTCGAACGACGCAGGAGCTCCGGGCCGGCTGATGGGGGCCGTCGAGCGAGCCGGGACCGAGCTCGCGCGTCGGACCAGCCGTCGGTCGTTCCTCGGCAGGCTCGGCAGGACGGTCGTCGCGGTCGCCGGCGGCGGGGTGGTGGCCGTCGCGCTCGACCCCGACCGTGCCGAGGCCCACCACATCTGCGGTCACCTGTACACGACGGAGTCGTGCCCCCATCCCTACGCGCCGCACTCGCGGACGGACGCGTCCGGGTTCCCGGTGCACCCGCGACTGGGCTACCCGGTCGACGACGACGGTGCGATCTACCTCTCGGAACGGCAGACGCGGCGGAAGGTGTGTCAGACCGTCGTCCCCGAGCGGTACCCGTTCGTCCCGAACCCGCGCTACGGCGGTGGCTGGAGCCGATGCTGCAACGGCCGGGTGCGGCACATCCAGGACTGCTGTTCGACCTCCGACAGGCGGATCAACGGTGACGGCGCGGTGCGCGGCTACTGCCCGCGCGGCCGCAAGGTCTTCTGCATCACGTACCGGGAGCTGAACGTCCGGTGCTGAGCGAACCCGCAGGTCTCGCGCTCGTCGCCGCGGCGATCGTGGCGGGGATCTCGAGCCTGTTCGGACCCTGAGGCCTCTCGATGGTGGAAACCATCACCCCCGTCGTGCACGGGGGCAGCCGGAGCCGATGGGCGGGCTCGGTCGCGCTGCACGCGATCGGGGCCGCCGCGTCCGCGGCGGTCGCCGGCGCGCTGCTTGCCGGGGCCGGCGCGCTGCTCGGCGCGCCATGGGGCGTGGCGGGCCTGGGGCTCGTCGCGGCGTCGGCCGTGCTGTACGTCGCGCGCGAGCTGGGGGCGCCGGTGCCGGTGCCGCAGCTGCGGCGTCAGGTGCCGGACTGGTGGCGCACGTTCTTCCCGCCGCACGTCGCGGCGTTCCTGTACGGGATCGGGCTCGGGCCCGGGTTCCTGACGTACCTCGGACACGGGACGCTCGTCGTCGTCTCGGTCGCCGCGTTCGCGAGCGGACGGCCGCTCGTGGGGGCGGCGGTGCTGGCGCCGTTCGGTCTCGCCCGCGGGTTGGGGCCCGTGCTGGCGTTCGGCGTGCGCTCGCCGAGCGACGGCGCGGCCCTCGTCGAACGCCTCGAGCGCTCGGCGTCGCGGGCGCGCTGGCGGGTCGCGAACGCCTGGTCGCTCTGATCGCGGTGCTCGGCGGCGTTGGTGGTCGAGATCCGAACGATCGGGGGCCCGTCCGAGTTCGGCGCGCTCGCGGCCGCCGCGCTGGCGCTCACCTTCGCCGCGGCCGCGGTGACGAAGCTCGCCCGGGGGGCCGCGTGGCGGCGGACGCTCGCGGCGTACCGACTCCCGGCCGGGGCGTCGCGGGTCGCGGCCTTCGGGGTCCCGATCGTCGAGCTCGCGATCGTTGCGCTGGTGGTGGTGGGGCTCGGTTCGACGGCGGGGATCGTGTCGCTCGCCGCGCTGGTGGTGTTCTCCGCGGCGATCGTGGCGGGCCGCGTTCGGGCGGGGCGGCGTCTCGAGTGCGGGTGCTTCGGTGGTTCGGCCGACCCGGGATTACCGGGTGCTGCTCGCTCGCAACCTCGCGCTCGCCGGGGTCGCGTTCGTGGCGTGGACGGCGGGCCAGGACGCACCGCTCGTGCGGTCGCTGGGCGAGCCCGGGGCCGCGGACCTGCTCCCCGTGGCCCTCGTGGTGGCGGGGCTCGCGCTCGCCGTCTGGGTCGGGGCGGCCGCGTTCGCCGGCGGCGGCCGGAGGTCCGCGCGTTGAGGGGTCGCGCACTCGCGATCTGTGCGATGGTCGCCGTCACGGTGGTCGCGCTGGCACTGCCCGCCCTGGCGCACCACACGGACCAGGTCGACCCCGACGACTCGGAGGGGAAGCTCGACCTGGATCAGGTGGCGTTCGATCACGAGGGTGCGCCGACCTGGCGGATGGTCACGTTCCCGACGTGGACCGTGCGCTCGATCTGGGATCGCGGCACGTTCATCGTGCAGCTCGACACGAAGGGCGACGCGGCCATCGACCTCATCGCCGTCGTCCGGTCAGACGGCCGGCGGCTCGTCGCCGCGCTGTACCGCCTCCGGCGGGACGGGCGCGAGATCGAGCTGACCGCGCTCCGGACCGACAAGGACGGCTCCAAGGCCGTCTCGTTGACGATCCCGCTGCGGGAGGTCTCGATCGGACCGAACCGCACCTCGTATTCCTGGTCGGCGCTCTCGAGCTTCACGGGCGGGAACTGTACGCAGACGTGCCTCGACGCCGTTCCGGACGAGGGGATGATCGAGCAGCCCCTCACCAGCGTGACGCCGACGCCGTCGCTCACACCGACGCCTTCGCCGTCGGTCGGCTCAGCCGGCTGAGGTTCCGTCCCTCAGATCGCCCAGGCGTTCAGGAACTCGTCCCACTGCGTCTGCGCGGCCCAGTCCGTGTTCGGGTAGTAGGACCAGTTGATCCACGAGGTCGTCTTGTCCGCGGCTTTCGAGATGTGGAAGATCGTGATCCCGTGCGTATCCGCGTACTGGCTCACGTGCCGCTCGTAGAGCACGACGGGGCCCATCGCCGACATGACCGCCTGCGCCTTCGCCCTGATAGTGGCGTCGTTGACGCGGTTGTTCATCTCCATCGCCATGTCGTACAGGTCCTTGTCGACCGGCGCCTGCCACATCGTCCTCGTGAAGCCGAACGCCTTCGTCATCGCGGATCGGTTCGCCGCGGCACCGTTCTTCATCGCGGTGCCGAAACCGTCGACGGCGGTCCGCAAGGCGTCCCACCGACCGTCCACGGCGACCGCGGAGAAGGTCTTCTCGTTCGAGGCACTCTGGGCCGTCGCGATCGCGACCTGATCGGCGGTCATCGTCGGGTTCGCCGCGAGCTGCGCGAGCACGAGGTCGTACTCGATGCCGTCCCATCCGACCCACTCCTGCGAGGCCGCGAGCGCGGTCGCGTGGCCGTGCCACAGACTGGCGATCTCGATCGACGCCATGTTGCATCCGTCGTAACCCACGACGTCCATGAAGCCGAGGGTGTTCATGATCGGCTTCATCTCGTGGTAGTCGAGCGTGTCCGCGTTCGTGTCGTCCTGCATCACGACGCCGGGGTGCCAGGACCATCCGTGTCCCCAGAAGTAGAGCGCGTAGTGGTCGGCGGGGTAGTTGGTCTTCGACCACGTCACGAAGTCCACGAGCGTCTGCGGGTCGCCCATATCGCGCTCGCCCCAGTCGGCGACGGCGCTGGAGGGGAAGGCGGTCATCCCCTGCGTCACGTGGAAGAGCTTGGTGGTCTGCCAGTCGCCGTGTGACTTGTCGAAACCGGGGCCACGGTCGGCCAGCGCGATCACCTGGACGTCCGCGGTGGAGCCGGTGGGTGCCAGCTCGGTCTCGAGATCCTTTGCGATGAAGTCCTCGAGGTTGTTGTCGCCGGACATGTAGACCATCACCGTCCACTTCGCGCGGGGGGCGGGCGGAGCCGCGCTCGCGAAGCCCGCGTTCAGAACGATGAGCCCGATCAGCAGCAGCAACGGCGTGACGATGCGGGTCGTTCGGCGCATGTCCGAGTTCCCTCCCCCTGGCGGCCCGTCGCCCGGCCCCCGGACGATCGCGCGGCCGCGTCCTGCCGCGACGATAGAGCCCGGGGGAGAGGGAGTCGAGCCCGCTTGCCTGGGAGGCGACTCGTGCCGATTAGACTCGGAGTTTCACTCCCGTTCGGGGACGTAGCTCAGTTGGTAGAGCACCTGCTTTGCAAGCAGGGGGTCGGCGGTTCGAGTCCGCTCGTCTCCACTGATCCCATGGTCCGGGTGGAAGAGCCTTGGTGCCCGCCCCACGCACGACATCGCCTTTGGAAGGGGCTGGCCGACCCATCACTTCGGAAGCGGATCCCCTCAGGGTTCAAGCCTGAGCGCCGCAGGGCCGACACAAGGGTGGGGACTGCTCGACGCGTGAGCGGGCAGCCGTCGGACGCCACATGACTGAACACACAACGGGAGTGCTCGGCCGGTACGGCCGCTACCTGTGGGGCGGAGCCGCCCTGCTGCTTCTGTTCGTCCTCCTCGGGTCGGTCGTCCTGTCCGGTTCCTCCGTCGGAGGCGCCGAGAGCGATGCCCAGTCACGGGCCGAGAGCCTCTCGAGCGCGGTCATCGAAGACGCGGTCACCGCCGCCCTGCTCGCGCGGGACATCACCGGGACCGCCTATCGCGACCTGACGGTCCGGGTCCAGGCGGGGATCCTGTCGGACGAACGGTTCACGACCGTTCGGATCTGGCGTCTGGACGGAGCGCTGATCTACTCGACCGCTCAGCGGGACGACACGAGCGTCATCGCAGCCGACGACCAATGGATCGGGCAGGCGCTCGACGGGCATGCCGTGAGCGTCCCCTCGAGCGAGGGCACGTACCATGACGGGCTCCGCCGACCGAACGAGGAACTGTTCCAGACCTTCGTCCCCATCACGCTGTCGGACGCCGGCACGGTTGAGGGCGTCGCGCAGATCGACCAGCGGTACTCGGCGATCCACAACCAGGCGTACCGCATCTGGCGCCCGCTGCAGGTCGTCGTCTTCCTGCTCCTGATCGGCGTCGGCGTCATGTTCGTCCGGTGGTTCCGGCAGGCGCCGGCGATCGTCGAGCACCCCACGCCGGCCGAACGCCGGCTCGGGCACGGTCGCCGGGCCGAGGATCAGGATGTGCGCGACGTGCTCGCCCGCGCCGACCGCGCGGAGCGCACGGCTCGCGAAGCCAAAGAGCGTCTCCGCGAGCTCGAGGCGGCCGTCGCGGCCGCACCGAGCACCGCGACCGCCACGGCCGCGCTCGAGGAGCTCGACCTCAAGCTGCGCGCATCGGAGGCCGAGCGCGAAGAGCTCGCCGCCACCGTCCTGCGGCTCCAGGGAAACCTGTCCGAAAGGGATGCGGACGTCGCGCTGGCGCGCGACGGATCCGGCTCCAGGGCCAACACCAAGCGGATCAACAAGCTGATCGCGGACGCCGAGAGCAAGGTCGTCGCGGCCGACCGCAAGGCCGCCGCCGCCGACAAGAAGGCCCAGGAGGCGGCCAAGCGGGCGAGCGTCACCGCCGAGCGGATGCTCGAGATGGAGGCGCTGCTCAAGGAGGCGGAGCAGAAGGCCGCCGACGCCCAGAAGTTCGCGGCCACCGTGGACAAGCGCAGCTCGTCGGCCGAGAAGAAGGTCGCCGATGCCGAGCGCCGGGCCCTGGAGGCCGAGCAGAAGACGAAGGAGATCGGGGAGCGCGCCGGCACGGCGGAGCAGCAGGGCCGAGAGCTCGCGGGCCAGGCGGCCGAGGCCGAGAAGCGCGCGACCGCGAGCGAGCAGCGCGCCGCGCGTGCCGAACAGACGGTCACGGCCACCGAGCAGCGGGCCGCCGACGCCGAGCGCAGGGTGGCCGAGACGGCGCAGCTCGTCACGCAGGCGGAGGGGCGGGCCTCGGATGCCGAGAAGCTCGCCGCGAAGGTGGAGCAGCGCGCCGCCGACGCCGAGCGCCGGACCGCCGACGCCGAGCAGCGGGCCCTCCAGGCCGAGCAGCGTGCGGCCGCGGCCGGCGGCGAAGACGCAGGCGGGAAGCGACGCGACTCGGGCGAGCGCAGGATCGCGGCCGAGCTCAAGCGGACCGAGGGCGAGCGCGATCATCTGGTCGCCAAGATCGGAGAGCTCGAGCGGGCGTTCGGCGAGGCCCAGACCAGGATCGAGACGACCGAACGCGACCTCGCCGTGGCGAACCTCCAGCTCACGAACGCCGCCGGCGCGACCGCCGCGTCCCAGGCACTCGAGGATCGCGCGCAGACGGCCGAGCTCCGGCTCGCGGACTCGGAGGAGCGCTTCACGGACGCGCACAGCCGGCTGGCCGAGGCGGAGGCGAAGCTCGCCGACGCGCTCACCCAGCTCGAGGAGGCCACCGTGCCGCGGCCGAGCCTGACCGGCAACGAGCTCGAGGCCAGGATCGCCGAGCTCGAGAGCGCCCGGCGGGCGGACGTCGAGGCCCTCCAGCGCGCGCAGGAATCGTTCGGGAACACGCAGGTGGAGCTGTCGAACGCGACACGCAAGCTCAAGGAAGCCGAGGCTCGGGTACGCGAGCTGGAACGCGGCGGTCACACCCGACCCGTGCCCGCCGCCAAGGAGGCGAACGGCGACGCCGCCGCGGTCCCGGACTACGTGACCGCGTCCGACGAAGGGCGTCCGGCCTCGAACGACGTGGACGACGTGGACGACGGCTACCCCTCGGTCGAGGCGTTCGGTGACGGTGGGGCTCCCCACACGTGGGAGACGACCGGCCCGCCGACCGAACCCGAACCGACGGTCGAGGAGCCCGAGGAGGAAGGCCTGTCGCTCCGCGAGCGTTTGGCGCGAGCCGCGGCAGGCCGGAAGCGGCTCAGCTGATGGGGGTGTCGGGCGTCCCGCGGTTCGGGCGGCCGAGCTCTCGCAGCGGATCGACCGCGTAGGCCGCGAGGAGCGCCGACTCCACCCGGCGCGCCGGCAGGATCCTCGGCATGCGGTACTCGTACCGCCGGCTGAGCTCGAGGTGCGGTCCGCACAGCGGGACCATCCTCCCGCCGCGGTGTCGCACGACGACGTCGCAGTCGCCCGGCCCGTGTCGTCCCCACAGCGAGAAGCAGAGGTAGCAGAGCAACCGGAGCTGCTGCGGATAGGCGAGCATCGCCCGGAACCCGCGCTCGTGCTCCACGATCGTGCCCCACAACGCGACCGTGCCGAGCACCGCGGGGTCCCGCGTCCGCCGGAGCTCGTCGGGGTGCACGACGGCGTGGAGCCCGCACGTACACCCGAGCTCCGGCCGAACGTGCGACCGATGCCGCGTGCACGAGGCTTCTGCCGGTCGGCGGGGGGGCCAAGGCCGGCCGTCGCCGGCGATCGGCGTGAGCCGGACGTCCGAGCCGTCCCGGGAGCCCGCGAGCGTCCAGGTCCGCCACGCCTGGATCGGCTCGGTCAGCGTGACGACGGGCGTCTCGAGCCGGGCCGTCGCCATCGGCTACGAGGCCGTCCGCGAGCGGTCGGGCTCGGCGGGTGCGGGCTCGGGTCCGGCCGGCTCGAGGTCGGGGACGGTTTCGGGCAGGGGGAGCGAGACGGGTTCGACCTCGATGATCCGCTGCGGCCGACCGATGTCCACGCGGGCCTCCCTCGAACGGTCAGAACCCGAGCGTACTCCTGTCCTCCGGGCCGCGGCCAGCGGCGCCCGTCAGGCGAGGACCAGCTTGTTGATCCCGTCGAAGTCGCTGAAGTAGATCCGTCCCCCCGGCCCGATCTCGAAGGACAAGGTGCTCCCGCCGTGGTGGTAGACCACCGCGTGGCCGTTCACCCCCGTCCGTTGGTCGTTGAACAGGAGCCTGGTCACGTCGCCGTTGTTCACGGCGCCGGTGAATGACGCGCCGTCGCTCCGGCGGCCGAGGTGGCACCCGTCGCAGAACGCGATGCCGGTGATGCCGATCGTGTTCTCGTAGACGAGCTCGGGCAGGACGGGGTTCGGGCCGTCCTGGTTCGTGTTCCCGGGGGATGAGCCGTTGCAGGTCTCGTTGGGTCCCCAGCCGTAGTTCTGGCCGCTGCGGATCCGGTTGATCTCGTCGTTGCACTCGGGGCCGTTCTCGGTCTCCCACAGGTCGCCGGTCTCCGGGTCGAACGCGAACCCGAACGAGTTGCGGATCCCGAACGCCCACACGCGATCGCCGAACGGGTTGTCGTTCGGGACGCCGCCGTCGGGTGCGATGCGGATGATCTTGCCTCGCTCCTCGCCGCTGGTGTCCTGCGCGTTCGAGGAGTCGTGCGCATCGCCGACGATCGCGTAGAGCATCCCGTCGGGACCGAACGCGATCCGCCCGCCGTTGTGGTACGGGCTGCCGCCCGCGACGGTCGAGAGCAGGACCTTTCGCTGGACGCCGGAGCCGTGGTCGTCGCGGTACCGCAGGATCTGGTTGCGTAACCCTCCGCCGGCCGAACGCGTCGCGTAGACGTACACGAGCGGCTTGTTGGGATAGTTCGGGTGGAGCGCGATGCCGAGCATCCCCCGCTCGCCGTCGCCGTTGACGCCCGGCACCGTCGCGAACAGGTGGTCGGCATCGGTGTCGAGATCGTGGATCCGGATCTGGCCGGTCGACTTCTCGACGTACCAGATCTCCCTGCCCGGCCCGAACGTGAACGCGACGGGCTGGTTCAGGCCGCCCACGACCTGACGGGCCCGGATCCGCGAACCGGCCGACGCCGGCGTGGACGCCAGCGCCAGCTGGGCTACGAGGCAAGTTCCGATGATGAGCGCGATCCGTCTCCGCATGCCGGCTCCTCTACAGTTCGTCCGCATGACCACCTCGATCCTCGGGCCGAAGGGGCCGCGCGCCTGCTTCGTCCGCCCCATCATCGCGCACGGCCGCGTCCAGGGCTCGGAGACGTCCGATGCCCGCGAGGCGAACGGATGAGGATCTACGCCGCCCTCGCCCTGGTGATCGGCTGCCTCCTGGCCGGATGCACGAACCGGGCCGACGACGTGATCGAACCGCTGACGTCCTCACCCTCGGTCCCCGCATCGACGGGCCCGGTCACGACCGCGGTCGTGGACCCGGCGATCGCGATCGAGACGCCGTTCGTGGACGGCGACGTGGGGAGCCCGGTCTCGGTCACCGGGACGGCCGACGTGATCGACGCGGCGCTCACGGTTCGGGTGCTCGGCGAGGATGGCGACGAGCTCGCCGCGATCGTGGTCGACGCGAGCTGCGGGGACGGGTGCCGCGGGACCTTCGCGACCGAGCTCTCGTACTTCGTCGACCGGAGGCAACCGGGAACGATCGAGGTGACCGGCGCCGGCACCGACGGCGATCCCGCGCTCTCGAGCGTCCCGGTCATGCTGTTCCCGCCGTGAGTTCCGGCCCGCTCGCGCCGCGGAACCCCTGCTAGGGTCCGGCCGATGCCCGAACCACCGCTCTGGGAACGACGGTTCCGCGCGCCGACCCGAACGCTCCCCGCCTGGGGTCCCGCCGCGCCCGAACGGTTCGTCTTCCTTTCGGACGAGGAGGGGTCGTACCAGGCGTACGCGTGGGAGCTCGGTGCCGACCGACCGAGCCGCCGCACCGCCGAACCCGTCGGGGTGACCACGGCGACGATCTCCGCCGACGGTTCGAGCGTCGTCTGGTTCTCCGACCCCACCGGGGACGAGTCCGGCCGGTGGCTCGCGGTGCCGTTCGAAGGTGGCGAGCCCCGGGACGTGTTCCCGGGCGCCCCGAACGGCTGGCCCGAGGGTCTCGCGCTCGGCCGAGAGCTCGCCGTCGGCGTGATCGCGGATCGGAGCGGGTTCGCGGTGCACGTCTCGGAGCGTGGCGGCCAAGCGACCGAGATCTTCCGCCACCCCGACGTGATCGGCTTCTCGGATTCCGACCTGCACCTGGAGGGGTTCGACCGCGTGGGGCTCTCGGCCGACGAGACCCTGGTGGCCGTCGAGACGGCGCAGGAGGGCGACAACATCCATCGGCGGCTGCTCGTCCTGGACCCGCGGTCCGGCGAGGAGGTGGGGGTCCTGGCCGATGGTCCGGGTCTCGGCGTGAGCGCGTTCGGGTGGTCGCCGATCCCCGGCGATCAGCGGATGCTCTTCACGCACGAGCGCGACGACGCGACACGCCCCGGTGTGTGGAACCCCACGAACGGCGAGCGTGCGGACCTCGAGGTCGACCTGCCCGGCGACGTGATCCCGGTCGATTGGTGGCCGGATGCGCGATCGATCCTGCTCGTCCACCTGTTCCGCGGGCGGGACCGCCTCTACCGCTACGAGCTCGGGCGCGGCACGCTGACCGAGATCGAGCACCCCGCCGGTGAGATCCACGGCGCGCGTTGTGCGCCCCGACGGCCGTGTCTGGCTTCGGGTGTCGAGCGGCGGGCACGCGCCGGTGCTGCTCGACGACGCGGGTGTGGAGATCCTGGCTCCCGCGCCCGGCGGCGTCCGCGACGGGCGGCCGTACCGCGAGTGGCTCTTCCGCAACCCTGCGGGCGACCAGGTCCAGGGGTGGCTCGTGACGCCACCGGGGGACGGACCCTTCCCGCTGTACCTGAAGGTGCACGGCGGCCCGAACTGGCTCTACCTCGACACCTGGTGGCCCGACGTCCAGGGGCTGCTCGACGAGGGGTTCGCGGTCGCCATGGTGAACTACCGCGGCTCGATCGGCTTCGGCCGCACCTGGCGCGATCACATCATCGGCAACATCGGGTTCCCCGAGGTCGAGGACGTCCTCGCCGGCTGCGACGACCTGATCGCTCGCGGGATCGCCGACCCCGAACGCGTCGTGATCGGGGGGTGGTCCTGGGGCGGGTACATCACGCTGCTCGCGCTCGGGATGCACCCGGATCGCTTCGTCGCGGGGGTGGCCGGCGTCCCGGTCGGCGACTACCTGGACTCGTACGACGACTCCGCCCCGTCGCTCCAGGCGTACGACCGATCGCTCGCCGGCGGCGTGGTGCACGACATCCCCGAGTTCATCGCGGAGCGCTCGCCGATCACCTACGTCGATCGGGTGGGGGCGCCGGTCCTCGTCCTCGTCGGCGAGCACGATACGCGGTGCGTGCCCGGACAGGTCTACCGGTACGTGCGGGCGCTGAAGAAGGCGGGCGGGGACGTCGAGCTGTACTCGTACGAGCAGGGCCACAGCTCGTACATCGTCGACGAAGAGGTCCGGGAGTGGGCGGCGGTGCTCGAGTTCCTCCGTCGTCGGGTCCGGCCCTGAGGTCGGAGCCGCCGGTCATTCACCCACGGTGATGAAGTTCCGCCACCGGCCGTCCTCGTCGATGGCCAGGCGCGGACCCTGGTAGCCAGCCCCGCCGTCGATCATCAGCTGGATCTCCTGTTCGGAGTACCCGAGCGCGGCGAGGTCGGCGCGTTCGCGCTCGGTGAGCGCGGTGAAGTCGCTGTTCACCAGGTACGGCCAGAAGTAGAAGGTGCCGTACCCTTCGCCGATGTCGCGGCTGGTCGGCGGCAGCTCCAGGATCGCCGTCATGATGTCGAGCTCCTCGGGATCGGCACGCCAGGCGGGGATGGGATCGCTGCCGTCGTCGAGGTTGTACACGAACGTGTTCGGGTCGAGGAGCTCCGCGAGCGCGTCGAAGTCCTCTGTCTTCGCGGCGTCGTAGATCCGCTGCGCGGTCACGGCGACGTCGGGAGGAACCCCCTCGACGTTCACGGTCGCCTCGGGCTCTGGCGGCTCCGACCGGCGTCGGGACCGAGACGAGGGCGGCGCCGAGACTCTCGCCGGCAGCGTCGGGCATCGTGAGGAGCAGGGTGGCCCGCCCGTCCGGTGTCGGCCCGACCTCGACCTCGAACGCGAACGTCTCGGTCGGTGAGCTCGTACCGAGCCGCACCGAGGGACGGCTCCAACGCGGGCCCGTCGAACACGTGGGCCTCGACCGCGGGCGCGCCGTCGTACAGGTCGTCGACGTGTCCGGAGACACGGAGGGTCCCGGTGGCGACCTCCGTGACCTCGTCGAGCACGATGACCGGTGGGTAGCTGACGGGCGGCTCCGAGACGGCGACGATGCTCCAGGCTCCGTCGGGGCCGGTGATGCCGAGCTGTCGAAGGTCGACGACGATCACCCCGACGTCGTCGCTGAACATCGGGTTGGTCGAGCACGACTTCCGCCTCGTCGCCGCGCACGTCGTACGAGGAGATCATGTACCCCTCGTACTGCCACCCGAGCAGGTCGGTCGCGAACAATGTGGCGGTGCCCTGCGCCGTCGTGCGCATCGGCTGGTGTCCCTCGTCGACCGCTGCCTGGGTCTCCGCGAGCGCCTGGGGATCCGTCTCCGGCCACAGCCCGGCGAACGTCGCCGGGTTCGGCCCGATCACGACCGGCGCGGGGGACGGCTCGCTGCCCAGCGACAGCACGGAGGCGCTCGCCACGACCAGGGCGACGACGATCGCCGCGCCCGCCCCCGCCGTCAGGACGCGGCGGCCGCGCGCCTTTCGGAGCGTCGGCGGCGCCGAGCCCTCGACGTCGACCGGCATCTCGGTCGCGAGGTCGTGCAAGAGGCTCCGCAGCCGCGTGTCCATCACTCGTCCTCCGCTTCGCGCTCGGGGAGCTCTCGGCGCAACCGTTCGATCGCGCGCGAGACGGTCGACTTGACCGTGCCGCGAGGGATGCCGAGCGCCTCCGCGGTGTCGGCCTCGCTCAGGTCCTCGTAGAAGCGCAGGACGATCGCGGCGCGCTGCTCGGGTCGCAGCCGCATGAGCGCCTCGCGCAGGCGGTCGCGCTCGCCCAGGTCGTCGGGGGCCGGGGCGGTCTCCTCCGGCCGCTGACGGGCGAGCCAGGCACGCTCGACGCGCCGCCTGCGGAAGTGAGAGGTCGACAGGTTCACGATCGTGCGACGCAGGTACCACCAGAAGGCGTCGCGGTTGCGGAGATCGTGGAAGCGCCCGAGGACCTTGACGAACGCGTCCTGGACGAGGTCCTCGGCGAGGCCGCGATCGCCGGTGAGCAGGTAGGCGAGGCGAAGTCCCTCGGCCACGTGGGCCCGGTACAGGGCATCGATGCCCCGCTCACCCGCCGCTCGCCGCTCGCGATCCACCGTCAAGACCGTCACATCTCGAAGACGCGGAGCTGCCGTTCGGGGTTCCTGCTCGATGCCCGGATCGAGGCGGTGCCGGCCTAGACGAGGCCCTGGTCGAGCATCGCGTCGGCGACCTTGACGAACCCGGCGATGTTCGCGCCGTTCACGTAGTTGCCCGGCGTCCCGTACTCCTCCGCGGTCTGACGGCACTGCTTGTGGATCGACTTCATGATGTCCTTCAGCCGGGCGTCGACCTCCTCGCGGGGCCACGCCATCCGGAGCGAGTCCTGCGCCATCTCCAGCCCCGAGACGGCGACGCCGCCGGCGTTCGCGGCCTTGCCCGGGCCGTAGAGGATCCCGGCGCTCACGAACTGGTCGACGCCCTCCGGCGAGGTCGGCATGTTGGCCCCCTCGCTCACGACGTAGACGCCCCCGGCGAGCAGGTTCGCCGCGTCCTTCGCGTTGATCTCGTTCTGCGTGGCGCTGGGGAAGGCGCAGTCCGCGGGCAGGCTCCACAGCGGGTTGGCGTCGGCCGTCGGGATCGAACGGCGTGAAGGTCGCACCCGCGAAGTGCTCGGCGTACTCCGAGATCCGTCCGCGCCGCTCGTTCTTGAGCTCCATCACCCACGTGAGCTTCTCGTTGTCGATCCCGGCCGGGTCGTGCACGAACCCGGTCGAGTCCGAGAGCGTGACCGCCTTGGCGCCCATGTCCAGGAGCTTCTCGATCGTGTACTGGGCCACGTTGCCGCTGCCCGAGACCAGGCAGGTCTTCGCCTCGAGGCTGTCCTCGCGCGTGAGGAGCATCTCGTGCGCGAAGTAGACCGCGCCGTAGCCCGTCGCCTCGGGACGGATCAGCGAGCCTCCCCATTCGAGCCCCTTGCCGGTCAGGACGCCGGTGAACTCGTTGCGGATCCGCTTGTACTGCCCGAACAGGTAGCCGATCTCGCGGGCGCCGACGCCGATGTCGCCGGCCGGCACGTCGGTGTTCGGGCCGATGTGCCGCTGGAGCTCGGTCATGAACGACTGGCAGAAGCGCATCACCTCGGCGTCGCTCTTGCCCTTGGGGTCGAAGTCCGCGCCGCCCTTGCCGCCGCCCATCGGGAGCGTGGTGAGGGCGTTCTTGAACACCTGCTCGAACGCGAGGAACTTCAGCAGGCCCAGGTAGACCGTGGGGTGGAACCGCAGGCCGCCCTTGTACGGGCCGATCGCGCTGCTCATCTCGACGCGGAAACCGCGGTTCACGTGGATCTCGGCGCGGTCGTCGACCCACGGGACGCGGAACATCAGCACGCGTTCGGGCTCGATCATGCGCTCGAGCATCTTGTGGTCCCGGTACAGCGGCTTGCGCTCGAGGAGCAGCTCGATCGAGGTGGCGACCTCTCGGACCGCCTGATGGAACTCCAGCTCGCCCGGGTTCTTCGCCTCGACGTCCGCCATCAGCCGATCGACGTACGCGCTCACGTTCCGTGCCTCCAGGGGGGTCGGTTCCCGTGGGGAAGCGTAGCCGAGCCGGCTCCGCAAGGAGGCCGGCCAGGGCGAGCCGCCCGCCGGCCGTTCGGCCGTCCGTGCGTAGACTCGCGTCGATGAGCGTGTGGATCGTCCTCGGCGCGGTGGCGGTCGCCGTGGTGATCGCCTGGCTCGGGCTGACCGCGCTCCGCGCCGCCTCGGGCGTCGGCCTCGACCTCGAGCGTCCTGAACCCGAGGACGTCGACGACCTCGAGGTCTACCTGGTCTGTCGGGAGTGCGGGACCGAGCTCCGGGTCACCCGGCTGGGCGAGCTGCAGATCCCCCGGCACTGCGGGGAGCGGATGGAGGTCGTGCAGCGTCCGGCCGGCGCGGGGGCATAGTCCCACGGTTGTCCACAGCGAGCGCCCGGTTCCGGGCAGGTTCTCCCGGCGTTCTCCACAGATCCCAGGCGGTTGTCCACACCTCCGAGGGCGGACGGGTCCTTCCACACCTGTGGAGAGGGCTGTGGGGAATCACACGGATGTGATCCGCGGCGCTAGCGCCAGCGCGTGGCGGCGATGAACCCGACGCCGATGATGCCGAGGCCGATCCAGAGCCAGTGCTGCTGCGTCCCGCCGGGCAGGAGGAAGTTGGCGTAGTTCAGGACGATGATGAGCACGCCGAGCAGGATCAGGCCCAGCACGAGGAAGCCGTACCAGCGGGGGCTGGGCTTGGGCTTCGCCTTCGTCGGGGGCGCGGCGTAGGAGCGCGTCGACTTCTTCGTTCGCTGTCGGGACTTGGGCATCGCGCCGACGATGTTACCCGGGGACGAGCAGCTGGGCGTGCTCGGCCGCCGCCTCGACCGCCGGCCGGGTCAGGGGGCACGCCCGGAGCACCCCGGAGGCCCACAGCTCGGACTGGTCGTTCCAGTGCGGGGACGCCGGGTTGCCGGACTGCCCGGTGGTGAGCACGGCGAGCGACCCGTCGGGGTCCGCGAGATCCACGACCAGCCGCCACGAGGGGACCACCACCGCGTCGAACCCCAGCCGAGCGTCGAACCCACCCTGCAGGACGGTCTGCTCGTCCCCGCCGAGCTCGTGGTCGGCCGCGACGAACAGCGCGCCGATCCCCGGCAGTCGGGCGAGCGGGTGCGCGAACCGAACCCGGTGCAGCGCGCCCCACCGCCACGCGCGCTCGTCGTCTCCGAGCCGTTCGGCCAGCAGCTCCACCGCCTCGTCCAGGGCGACCGCGAGGACCTCGTCCCACCCACCGCCGCCGGGGGGCGGGGTGCCCCCGTCCAGCATCGCGGGCAACGCGGCGCAGACGAACGCCTCGCGCCACGCGACGTACTCGTCGATCAGGCTCCCGTCCCCGCCCGCGTCGCCGAACGCGACCACCGCGATCCTGCCGACCCACACCTCGTACACCGCCGCGGCGACCGAACCGGCCTCGAGGTCGCCGGACCATCCCTCCAGCAGGCCGAGCGCCCGCCGGGCGGCATCGCTCCGAGCCTCCGTCGCCAACAGGTGCGGAAGGAGCCGTTGCGCCGGGAGCGAGACCGTGTCGACCTGGATCGCGGCGGAGTCGGCCGCGGTCTGGGCGTGGTTCGGCTCGAGCAGGTCGGCGATCCGCCGCGCGCGGAACCCGGTGTGGAAGTCCACGCCGATCAGGTGCGGGTAGTCGTCGTCGTGGATGCGGTGGTTCGCGGTGACGACGAACCCGGTGCCCGGGTCCTTGGACCACGGTAGGTCCTCGTAGGGCAGGTAGCCCTCCCACTCGTGGTCGGAGGTCCACCCCTCGACCGGCGCCGAACCGTCCCCGGCGCGCCGGAGCGGGAACCGCCCGGTGCACTGGTAGCCGATCGTGCCCTCGACGTCGGCGTACACGACGTTCTGGCCCGGGCACCACAGCCCGCGCAGCGCCTCGCGGAACGCCTCGAACGACCCCGCCCGGACCAGGTCGGCGAGGACGACGGGTTCGAGGAGGCCGTCGGCGGCCGTCCACCGCAGCGCGAAGGTCCCGTCCACGCGCGCGTACTCGTTCCCGGTCACGCCGACCGGTGCGGTCTCCAGGATCGGCCCGTGGCGGGTCTCGAGCACGTCGAACGTGACCGAAGGACCACCCCGCACGTCGATCGTCTCAGTGTGCACGGTCACCGGTTCCCAGCCGCCGTCGAACTCGGCGGCGGTCCCCTCGTCGTTCAGGCGCTCGACGTACAGGTCCTGGACGTCGCCGCTCACGTTGGTGACCCCCCACGCGTGGTGCGGCGTCGTCCCGATCGAAGATCCCGGGCACGAACGGCAGCGCCACCCCGCGGGCCTCGAACCCGGGCGCTCGAAGATGGAGCTCGAACCACGCCGCCGGCTGCTGCGCGAGCAGGTGCGGGTCGTTGGCCAGGAGCGGCCGTCCGCTCGCGGTCCTCGAACCCGACACGACCCAGTTGTTGGAACCCTGGCCGCTCGAACGCGGGAGCCCGTCCAGCAGCCGCCCGGCGAGCGATCCCGCGTCGATCCCGGCCGGGGGGGCCGCGGGCGGCAGCAGCGCCCCCGCGGTCTCGGGCCCGAACCGTTCGCCCAGCCGCAGCCGGAGCAGCTCGTCGTCCCAGTTGCCGGACAGCCCCCACGCGAGGTACGCGAACGCGGCCGCCCAGGTCTCGAGGTCCTCGGGGAGGTCGGGGGCGGCGCCGAGCATCGCGTACTCGAGGGGCGGGGCCGGCATGACGCCCACCCACGCCCGGGCGCCGTCGACGAACCGCCGCATCATCGACCGCGACGCATCGCTCCAGCGCGTGAGCTTCGTGAACGCCGATCCGGTGGAAGCCGACCGTCCGCGCGAACCGGTCGGCGGCGATCGTGAGGTCGGAGAACCACCCGGAGAGCCGTCCGCCCGCCGCGCGCAGCGCGAGCTCGATCTGGAACAGCCGCTCGGACGCCTGCACGAACCCCTGCGCGAACCACAGGTCGTCCGTCGAGGCCGCGGACAGGTAGGGGATCCCCCATCGGTCCCGCAGCACCTCGACCGGCTCGTGGAGGCCCGGGACCTCGAGCTCGCCTTCGACCGGGGGCAGGGCGGCGCGGGCGGCACCCAGGAACTCGTCGAGCGGGTCGACCATGGGGCCGGAGCCTATCGGCTCGGGCCCGAGCCCCGACCAGCGCGGTTGAGCCCGTCCTCGCCGGTCTGGAATGATGCCCGCGATGACCGATCACCGGCCGTGGTTCGCGACCTACCCCCCCGGCGTCCCGCACAGCCTGGAGCCGTACCCCAACCTGTCCGTGTTCGGGATGCTCGAGGCGTCGGCGCGCAAGCACGCGGAGGCGCCGGCGCTCGCGTGGTTCGGCCGGACGATCTCCTACCGGGCGCTCCTGCGGGAGGTCGAACGCTGCTCGGCGGCGCTCGCCGGCATGGGGGTCGGCAAGGGCGACCGGGTCGCGCTCATCATGCCGAACTGCCCCCAGTACGTGATCGCGTTCTACGCGACGGCACGCCTGGGCGCGATCGTCGTCGGCAACAACCCGCTCTACACGACCCGCGAGATGGAGCACCAGCTCCGCGACTGCTCGCCGTCGGTCGTGGTCGTGCTCGACCTGCTGTACTCGGACTTCGCGGACGTGTTCGAGACCGTGGGGCAGCAGCACGTCGTCGTGGCGCGGCTGAACGACTACATGTCGTTCCCGAAGAAGCAGCTCGCACCGGCACTGAAGTTCAAGAAGGTGCAGCGCGAGCAGGGCAAGCCCTGGCCACCGGTTCCGAAGGGTGCCCCGGTCACCTGGTGGGAGGGATGGCTCGACGCGGCGGGCCCGGCGCCGGTCGCGCCGCTGATCGATCCCGAGACCGACACCGCCGGGTTCATCTACACCGGCGGCACGACCGGGATCTCCAAGGGCGCGATGCTCTCGCATCGCAACATGGTGGCCAACGCGATGCAGGCCGCCGCCTACCTCTCGCTGCTGGAGGGCGAGGAGGCGCTCCTCGGCACGCTCCCGTACTTCCACTCGTTCGGGATGTTGACGATGAACGTCGCGATCCTGATCGCGGCCAAGATGGTCCCGATCCCGAACCCGCGCGACCTGCATCTCGTGTTGGAGGAGATCTCCAAGGAGAAGCCGACGTTCGTGCCCGGCGTGCCGCGCCTGTTCAACGCGTTGAACGAGTCGCCGCTCGCCGCGAAGTTCGACCTGCGTTCGGTGAAGGCTTGCATCTCCGGCGCGGCGCCGCTCCCGACCGCCGTGGCCGAACGGTTCGCCGAGATCACGGGCGGCGCCAAGCTCGTCGAGGGCTACGGGCTCACCGAGTGCTCGCCGGTGACGCACGCGAATCCCTTGGACGGGCCGCGGCCGGGTTCGATCGGCATGCCGATGCCCGACACCGACTGCAAGATCGTCGACCTGGTGGACCCGGACCGGTCGATCGAACCGGGCGAGCGGGGCGAGCTGTGCATCCAGGGACCGCAGGTGATGCTCGGGTACTGGAACCGGCCCGAGGAGACCGCGCTCGCGATCCGCAACGGGTGGTTCCACACCGGCGACGTCGCGGTGATGGATCCGGACGGGTACTTCCGGATCGTCGACCGGCTCAAGGAGATGATCCTGGTCTCGGGGTTCAACGTGTACCCGAACGAGATCGAGGACGCCCTGTACCGGCACCCGAAGATCTCCAAGGTCGCGGTGATCGGGGTGCCGGACGACAAGACCGGCGAGGCCGTGAAGGCGTTCGTCGTCCTGCGGGAGGGCGAGTCGGCCACCGTCGACGAGCTCGTGGCGTGGGCGCGCGACCCGACCAACGGGCTGACCGCGTACCGGACCCCCAAGCAGATCGAGCTCCGCGACAGCCTCCCCGAGACGATGGTGGGCAAGGTGCTCCGCCGGGTGCTCGCCGAGGAGGAGCGTCAGAAGGCCGCGACCCCGGCCTCGTGAGCCCCCTGCCCGCCGACCTCGGCGAGGGCGCCGTCCTGCGGCGGCTCACGATGGCGGACCTGGACGAGATCTGGGCGCTCGTCGAGGTCGAACGGCCTCGCCTCGAGCCCTGGATGCCGTGGATCGACGCCACCCGGACGATCGACGACCAGCGGCGGTGGCTCGAGAGCGTGGTGCGCGACCAGGGCTCGCTCGACGGGTGCGGGGTCTTCGTCGACGCCCGCTACGTCGGCGGCGTCGGACTGCGGTGGGACCCGTTCGGCGTGCGCGGGGAGATCGGGTACTGGATCGCGGCCTCCGAGGAGGGCCGCGGGCTGGTCACGCGGGCGGTGCGCGCGCTGATCGACGTGGGGTTCGGTGACCTGGGCCTGCACCGGATCGAGATCCGCGCCGGGGTGGACAACCTTCGCAGCCGGGCGATCCCCGAACGCCTCGGGTTCGTCCGGGAGGGGATCGAGCGCGGGGGCGAGCGCGGCGCGAACGGGTTCTACGACCTGGTCGTGTACGCGATCCTCGAGGACGAATGGCCGCAACACTCGTGACCGGGATCGAGGCCGTCGTCTTCGACCTGTTCGGCACGCTGGTGTACGAGTTCCCTCGCGCGGACTGGGACGGGTGGCTCGACACGAGCGCGGCGATCCTGGAGACCGACGTCGACGCGTTCAAGGCCGCCTGGCAGGCGACCGGGATCGAACGCCAGACCGGCCGCCTGGGCGACGTCGAGGAGAACCTGCGCACCGTTGCGGCCCGGGCCGGCGCCTGGCCGACGGACGCCCAGCTCACCGAGATCCTGGACGCCCGCGCCGAGATGTACCGGAAGTGGTTCGTCCCGCGTCCCGGCGCCGAGGAGGTGCTCGCGCGTCTGCGGGCCGAGGGCTACCGGCTCGGCCTGATCAGCATGTGTGCTCCGGACGCGCCGGCGATGTGGCGCGCGTCGCCGCTCGACAACACCGTCGACGTCGAGGTGTTCTCGTGCGACGTCGGACTCCGCAAGCCCGACCCCGAGATCTACCTGCTCGCCACGGAGCGTCTCGGAGTCTGCGCCTGGGGCGTGCCTCTACGTGGGCGACGGCTCGTACCGCGAGCTCTCGGGCGCGGCGGCCGTGGGGATGCGGCCGGTGCTGATCCGCGACCCGGAGGAGGAGGCCGAGATGCTCCGCCCCGAGGTCGAGGAGTGGGAGCGGCGCGACGATCGACGACCTCCGCAGGATCCCGGCGCTGCTCCAGGACTAGAGACGCGCCGACGCGGCGCGCGGCGTCCAGCGCGATCTCGCGCTCCTGTGGCGTGAGCGGGCGCAGCGGGGGTCGAACGTCGGGACGGATCGGGACGCCGCGCGCGATGAGGATCTCCTTGAGCGCTGCGTGGAACGGGATCGGGCCGAGCAGCGTTCGGAGCTGCGAAACGTGCTCGCCGGCCGTCGCGTCACGATCGTGCACGAGCGCGGCCACGATCTCGGGGAACGCGGTCGCGAGGCCCGAGACCGCGCCGTCGGCGCCGTGCTCGAGCGCCTCGAGCACCAGCGGCTCCGACCCGACGAACAGGTCGAGCCCCTCGAGCGCGTACGGTTCGATCGCGCTCCAGGGCGTGTCGGACACCTTCAGGCCGGCGAGGTTCGGAGGAGGTCTCGCGGAGGCGCTCGATCACTGCCACGGGGATCGCGTAGCCGGACCGGCCCGCGAACTCGTAGACGTAGAACGGCAGCGGTCCGCACGCCTCGGCCGCCGCGCGCAGGTGCTCGAGCAGCGCGGGTTCGTCGAGCGGGAAGTAGGGCGGCGCGATCACGGCCACCGCGTCGGCCCCGATCTCCTTCGCGTGCGTCGCGAGCGCGACCGTGTCCGAGGTCGACTGGGCTCCCGCGTGGATCGCGACCTGGAAGCCGTCGGGCCGAGCCTCGACGAATCGTTCGGCGACGCGTACGCGTTCGGGCGCCGAGAGCAGGATCCCCTCGCCGGTCGTGCCGCAGACGAGCGCGCCGTCGATGCCGCCCTCGGCGAGGAAGCGGGCGAGTGGACCGATGGCGACCTCGTCCAGCTCGGCGCCCCCGTCCTTGAGCGGCGTCACCGCTGCGGCGATCGCTCCACTGAGCATCCGCGAGATGCTATCGAGCCGTGGTTCCCGACGCCCTGGTCTGGGTAGGGCTCTCAGGATGCGAGAACGCGACGAACAGCGCTGCCCGGTGTGCGGCAAGGGTGTCTTCACGGAGGTCGTGTACGAGGATCGCGAGCCGGACGGGATCAAGCTTCGCCAAGCCGGCGACAGCTACGAGGTGCTCCTGTTCTCGTGCGGCCACGAGGTCCGAGGCACGCCGCTCGCGACCGCCGACGCCGATCGCATGACCGTCGAGGCGCGGGACAGCGAGGAGGCCACCGACCCGGTGGAGGAGCCGAGCGACGCGCCGAACGACAGGTGCCAAAGGATGTGGAGGAGCGATGATCCGTTCCGAGATCCCCGACCCCGACCCGCAGCCCTCGCCCAGCCCCGGCCCGCCCGAGCCGGCGCCCGCGCCCGAGCCGCTCCCGACGCCCGAACCGCTCCCCGGTCCCGTTCCAACGCCCGAACCCCCGACGCCCGAGCCGTCGCCCCGACCGGCTCCGCCGCCGGACTCGGAGCCGCCGATCCGCGCCTGAGTCTGCGGCCTGACCTTGGCCCTGACTCTGGGGCGCGACGTCAGTCGAGGACCCGCTCGACCCTGCGGTCGCCCTTGCCGTTCGGGGCCGCGAACTGCGCCCGCTCGGTCGAACCCGCGAGCGCGAGCGTCGACGCCGCGCCACGGCTCACGACCTCGGACACGCGGTCGAAGTAGCCGGTCCCGACCTCGGCCTGGTGGCGCGTGGCCGAGTACCCGAGCGGCTCGAGCTCGAACTCGCGCTCCTGGAGGCGAACGTAGGCGGTCATGCCCTCGTTCGCGTAAGCGTTCGCCAGCTCGAACATCGACGCGTTCAGCGCGTGGAACCCGGCGAGGGTGATGAACTGGAAGCGGTAGCCCATCGTCGCGAGCTCGCGCTGGAAGCCGGCGATCTCGTCGTCGTCCAGGTGCGCGCGCCAGTTGAAGCTCGGCGAGCAGTTGTAGGCGAGCAGCTTGCCGGGGAACCGCTCGTGGATCGCCTCGGCGAACACCCGGGCGTCCTCGAGGTCGGGTGACGACGTCTCGCACCACAGCACGTCGGCGAACGGCGCGTACGCGAGGCCTCGGGCGATCGCCGTCTCCACGCCGTTGCGGATCCGGAAGAATCCCTCGGCGGTCCGGTCGCCCTCGATGAACGGCCGGTCGGCCTCGTCGACGTCGCTCGTGAGCAGCGTGGCGGACTCGGCGTCGGTCCGCGCCACGAGCACCGTCGGCACGCCGAGGACGTCGGCGGCCAGACGCGCCGCGCCGAGCGTTCGGACGAACTGTGTGGTCGGGACGAGCACCTTGCCGCCGAGGTGCCCGCACTTCTTCTCGCTCGCGAGCTGGTCCTCGAAGTGGACGCCCGCGGCGCCGCTCTCGATCAGCGCCTTCATCAGCTCGAACGCGTTCAGCGCGCCCCCGAACCCGGCCTCCGCGTCGGCGACGACGGGCGCCATCCAGGAGGTGCCCGTGTCGCCGTCGGACCACGCGATCTGGTCCGCGCGTTGCAGCGCGTTGTTGATCCGCCGGACGACCGCCGGAACGCTGTTGGCGGGGTACAGCGACTGATCGGGATACGTCTGGCCGGCGAGGTTCGCGTCCGCGGCCACCTGCCATCCCGAGACGTAGATCGCCTGCAGCCCGGCCTTGACCATCTCGACCGCCTGCCCTCCGGTCAGCGCCCCGAGCGCGGGCACATGGTCCTTGGTCGTCATCAGCCACCACAGACGTTCGGCGCCGAGCCGCGCCAGGGTGTGCTCGACCGTGATCGAGCCGCGGAGACCGATCACGTCCTCGGCCTCGAAGGGCCGTTCGATGCCCTCCCATCGCGGGCTCGAGGACCAGTGCGTGCGGAGGTTGTTCGCCTCTCGCCGGATCCGCTCTTCGTACGTGAGATCGATCATGCCGTCCCCTCCATACCCCGGCCAGGTAGCCGGATAACGGACGACCCCCGCGGTCGCGAGGGTCGAAGGGGCGCCTGAGCAGGCCGGATGCGGCCCGCGCACGGCCCCTAGGGGGTGGGTACGAGGAAGCCGAAGGTGTTGTTGAACGGCCGTTCAATCATCGTTCGAGAGTGTCGCATGCCCCTCGCCGGAGGGCAAGGGCACCGGCTCGGGGTCCTGCGTGCCGCCTCGTCCGGCGCGGCGGTCGCGAACGAACAAGATCCAGCCGGTCACCGACACCACCGCGGCGGCCAGGATCAGCAGCCCCAGGGCCAGCAGGAACGCGGTCTGTCGGTCCATCGCCCGAAGGCTACCCAAGCCCGATCGTGGTTGACCTGCCTCAGCGAGGGATCGGCACGTCCGCGTCGCGTTCGAGCCACTCGATCGGGTCGGGGACGCGGAGCTCGGGCGGCGGTCGGCGCCGGAGCAACACCGCGAGCGCCAGCGCGATCAGTCCCAGGGCGAGCACGATCGCGGACCAACCGGGCAACAACGGACGCGGCGTTGCTGCTGGTGGCACCTTCTGCCCGACCGACTCCAGCTCGCGAACCCGGATCGCCAGCTCCGAGCGCGCCACCTCGGCCGCCACGAGCCGGTCGCGGACCTCGAGGGTCGCGCGCTCGGCCTTGCGGACCTGCCGGCGCAGGCTCCAGTTCCGTCCGTTCAGACGGCTGACCTCGGTGAGGAGCTCTCCCTCACGCGCGGTGGCGACGATCGAGATCGTCCCCGTCAACGGCTCGCGGAATCCCGAGATCGTGCAGGGGTCGTTGCAGACCGAGAGCCCGTACGAGCGGCCGGCGAGCTCGGGGACGACGAACGACCCGCGCAGCTCGAAGATCGTTCCGCGGTCCCGCTCGATCGCGACGGTGCCGGCCCGGACGGCTTCGGCCGGGATCGGCCGGCCCTCGATCACCGCCGTCCGCGGCGGCACGACGAACACGTAGAACGGTCCGCGTTCGATCAGGTCCTGCTTGGCCCGGGGGATGGCCACGTAGCCCTCGAACCGTGCCGTCTGGCCGGGGAGGTAGTGGGTCCGGTCGAGGTCGAGATACGCGCCGCCGTCCGCCACAGCGACCGGGGCACCTGCGAACGTCGCCCCGACGAGCACCGCGGCGCCGATCCACCGTCGTCTGCGCATCCGGCCCCTCCTCCTGTTCCGTTCGATCCACCGAGCAGACCCGCCGGAGGCCTGCCGGGTTCCCGGGAACCATCCGGCCGCCGCAGGGGTAGTTGTGTCGAAGGCGGACCGACGAGACGTCCTCGCCCGATCCGGACCGAACGGGAGGTCGCAGATGCTGAGGGAGCTGCCGAGGAAACTGATGGTGGCGCTGTCCGTGGCGGCCCTCGTGGTCGCGGCGTGCACGCAGGGCACGTCGGACGACGCGGCCAACCGGCCGGTACCCCGTGAGACCCTGCTCCTCACCACCCAGGCCGGACCGCTCGTGGTCCAGATCCCGAGCGGGTCGGTGCTGTTCGACCGTCCGGGGACCGTGGCGAGCCTCGGCGGCTCGTGGCTGCTCTCGGCCACGCCGTCGGCCGGTTCCACGCTGCTCGAGACCGTCGACGGCGCGGACGCCGACCCCGCATCCGACGTCCGCCTCGACGGAACGCTCGACGTTCGGGTTGTCTCGGAGAGCGGCGCGGCCGCCGCGCTGATGGATCCGCTCCCCGACGGCTGGGACCCGGAGGTCCCGCTGCCGCGTTCGACGACGCCGATCGTCGTGGCCGACCCGACCGGGGCCGGGCAGCCACGGACGTACGACCTGCGAGGGAACTTCGAGCCGGAAGCCTTCTCGACCGATGACCGCCAGCTCTTCATGATCCAGCACCTGCCGGCCGAGGCGCCGACCGTGTACCGCGTCACCGTCCTGGATCTGAAGCGAGGCCGCGTCTACCCCGTGTTCGGGCCGTACAAGGCTCCGCCCGAGCGGATGCCGGGCATCCGTCTCCAGCAGATCATCTCGCCGAACGCCGACCAGCTGTACACGCTCTATTCGAGCGCTCGCCCCGGGTACGCGCCGCACCACGCCGCCGTGCCGAACGACGCGACGGTGTCGTTCGTCCACGTGCTGAGCCTCCAGGAGGGGTGGGCGCACTGCGTCGGCCTGCCCGCAGACCTGTGGGATCGGCCCGCGAGCGAGCAGGCGATGGCCACCTCGCCGAACGGCCGCCTGCTCTACATCGTCGACGCGACGCTCGGGCTCGTCACCGTGATGGACACGGCGTCGCTGGAGATCCGCACGGCCCCGATCGACCTCGCCGTCCCGGGGGTCCGTCACACGTCGGCGGTCGTGTCCGCGGACGGCTCGGCGCTGTTCGTGGCGACGGCGGGCGAGCACTCGGGGGTCACGCGCATCGATACGGACACCTTCGAGGTCCTCCGCACGTGGGACACGGACGACGTGTCCGGGCTCGGGCTCTCGGCCGACGGGGAGCGCCTGTACGTCGCGTTCGACGACCAGGTCGAGGTCATGGACGCGACGAGCGGCTCCGAGCTGGCCGGTGTCGCGGTCGCCAGCCCCGCCCCGATCGAACGGGTGAGCGTGGCCCTGGCGTCCTGAGGTTCGGGAGCGCCCCCGAGCCGGGGTCGTGCAAGATGGGCGGATGCGTCTACCCGTCATGCCGCCCGTGGGCCCGATGCTCGCAAAGTCGATCAAGGAGATCCCGGAGGGCCCGTTCGCCTACGAGCCCAAGTGGGACGGGTTCCGCTCGATCGTCTTCCGCGACGGCGACGAGGTCGAGATCGGCAGCCGCAACGAGCGGCCGATGACCCGCTACTTCCCCGAGGTGGTGGACGCCATCAAGACGAACCTGCCCGAGCGCGCCGTGATCGACGGCGAGATCGTGGTTCCCGACCCCGAGCTTCACCGGCTCGAGTTCGAGACGCTCCAACAGCGGATCCACCCCGCCGACAGCCGCGTTCGGATGCTGGCCGAGGCCACGCCCGCGCACGTCATCGCGTTCGACCTGCTCGCGCTCGGCGACGACGACCTCACCGGGCAAGCCTTCGCCGAGCGGCGCGAGGCGCTCGAGGCGGCGCTGGCGGACGCGAGCTCGCCGATCCACGTCACGCCGGCCACGAGGGACGTGGAGGTCGCGCGACGGTGGTTCGAGGAGTTCGAGGGCGCCGGGCTCGACGGACTGGTCGCCAAGCCGCTCGAGGGGACGTACGAGCAGGACAAGCGCGTGATGTTCAAGATCAAGCACGAGCGCACGGCCGACTGCGTCGTGGCCGGGTACCGCCTCCACAAGAGCGGCCCCGATGCCGTCGGGTCGCTCCTGCTCGGGCTCTACGACGACGCGGGCGTGCTCGCCAACGTCGGGGTGATCGGGGCCTTCCCGATGGAGCGCCGTCGCAGGCTGCTCGAGGAACTGCAGCCGTGGGTGACGACGTTCGACGGGCACCCATGGGACTGGGAGCAGGAGATGGCCGAGGCCCGGACCCCGCGGAGCGCCGAGGGCAGCCGCTGGAACCCGAAGAAGGACCTCTCGTTCGTCCCGCTGCGACCCGAACGCGTGGTCGAGGTGCGCTACGACCATATGGAGGGGAACCGGTTCCGCCACACGGGGCAGTTCGTCCGGTGGCGGCCCGACCGCGATCCGCGTTCGTGCACGTTCGAGCAGCTGGAGGAGCCGGTGAGCTTCGACCTCGCCGAGATCCTCGGCACCGCCTAGGGCTCAGCCCGCCCGCGCTGCCTTCCGCTTCGCCTCGGCGCGGCGCTCGGCCTCGAGGCGTTCGAGATCGACGTCGCTCCTGTCGAGGTACTTCATCGTCGACGCGATCGCTCGGTGGCCGGCGGTCGTGTCGATCAGGTCGTGCATCTGCTGCGCGACCCGCCGGTAGGTCGGGTGGCCCTGCGGCGACGACCGGAGCTCGATCAGATGCATCGCCTCCCGGGCGCTCATCTGCATCACGAACCTGATCCGGTACGCCATCGCGACCGCGTACTGCGCGACGTCGGGCCCGGCCTGCTCCGCGAGCGTCGCCCAGGTCGAGGCCGAGTCCTCCATCACGCGGTGCCACGCGTCGGTCATCCCGGCGTCGGCGATCACCTCCGGCGTGTCGAACCCGTGCTCGGGCGACAGCCGCTGCCACTCGAGCGTGAGCAGGCGGTGGCGCTGGAGGTCGCGGAACGCGCCGTAGTCGCACAGCACGTCGAAGCGGTAGCCGGTGCGTTCGAACGCGCGGCCGGGCTTGTGCCGCCGGTTGCCGCGTTCGCCGACGTAGGCGCGCAGCACGGCCTCGCGTTCGTCGGCGCTCATCGTGTGGGCGAGCGACTGGAGACGGTCGTCGGGCAGGTCCGACGTCGCATACATCGCCGCGGCGATCACCTTCTCCTCGCCCAGCGGGTCGTAGTCGGTGAGCGTCACGGTGTCGCGGTGGCCGGGCTCGACGCCCTCGGTGAACTTCGCGGTGACCTCGGCCGTGGCATCGCGCGTCTCCGCGAGGTAGCGGGACCAGGCGACGCCGCGATCGGGGAGGTCGACGCGCTTGAGGAACGCGGGGATCACCTTGCGGAGCTCGACGAGCATCAGGTCCGCGTAGTCGCGGACCTCCGCGAGCGGGTGCGCGCGCATCCGGATCAGCATCTGCTCGTACGCCTGGCCGGTCGCGAACACGCCCAGGTTCGAACGCGTCCCGGCCGGCAGCAGCACCCGGAGCGTGTCGCAAGTCTTCGCGGTGATCGTCGAGCGGTAGAGGAAGTCGGAGTCGTTCGGGTCCTTGGGGAAGCGCTCGGCGAACAGGTCGAACAACGGCTGGAACATCCGTCCGTAGGCCTCGAACGTCCGCGTGGCGTAGGCCTCGTACGCCTCGCCGGCGGGGCCGCCCTCGATCTCGGGCGGGGTCGTCAGCCGCCAGCGCCCGCCGGGCCGGTCGTCGTAGCGCATGTAGCGGGTCGACTGCTCGAGGTACGCGGCGAGGCGCCCCCATTCGATCGCCTTGGCGAGCAGCTGCGAGGCCTGCTCGCACGCGAGGTGCACGCCGCCGAGCTGCGCGACCGAGTCGTCCCCGAACTCGAAGAACACCCGGTCGAACAGCTGCTCGGCCTTCTCGACCTTGACGCCCTCGAGCCCCGCGACGGCGCCGGCCTCGAGCGGCTCGGCGAACTCGTCGAGGAACAGGCGGCGGAGCGACTTCGGCGTCCGCGAGTAGCGCGCGAACAGCGCGCCCTTGACGACCTCGGGCAGGTTCGTCAATGCGAAGACGGGGCCGTCGAGGTTGGTGAAGTGCGGCGCGAGCCGGGCTCGCTCCTCGTCCGTGAAGTCCTCGTGGACGAACCAGGCCGCCATGCTAGGGGGTCGCGCCCGTGGGGCCCGTCGTCGTCGCTTCCTCGCCAGCGAACAGGGTCACCTGGGTGCCAGCTTCGACCTCGGTGCCCGGCCGCTGGCTCCTGCGCGGCCACCTTCGTTCCCTTCGTGCACAGAGGGTTCTCGCGGCCTGGTCTCGCTGGACTGGACCGGGTACCAGGCCCGCAGCACGGAGGTCGCTCTGGGCTGAGCCGAAGGACTGGCAGGTCACGTTCGGGCACGACGACGGTCCCGGGTCCTGACGAGACGAAGATCGTCACCGTCGAACCCGGGTCGACCTCCTGCCCTTGGGCGGGGTCGGTCCGCGTCACCGACCCCCGGGACGGTGTCGCTCGGCTCCTCGACCGGACCCCCGGGTTCGAGGCCGAGACCGACCAGCGTGGCCTGCGCCTCCTCCAGGGACGCGCCCTCGAGGTTCGGGATCGGCACCGTATCCGGCGCCGCGACGATCGTGAGGTTGACCTTCGTGCCCCGGTCGACCTCGTCGCCTGCGGCGGGGTCCTGCTCGAGGACCGTGCCGGGCTCCTGGGTGTCGTCGGCCGCGGGGACGGGCGTGATCGTCCCGACCTCGAGCCCGTTGTCCTGGAGCCGGCTGATCGCCTGCGCCCGCTTCTCGCCGACCACGTTCGGGACCGTGACGAGCACGCCCGTCTGCTGGTCGTCGTTGTTGAGGACGTTCGCCGCGAGGAACCACAGCAGGGCGCCCAGGAGCGCGATCAGTACGAGCGTGACGACGATCGGAACCCAGTTCGTGCCGCGCTCGGGTTCGGGCGGCGGGAGCACCTGGGTCGGCTGGGCGGGCGGTCGGTCGAGCACCTGGGTGGCGCTCGCGGCGAGCAGCGGCGTCGCGAGCACCGGGAGCCCGCGCTTGGCGCGTTCGAGGTCGGCGCGCATCTCCTCGGCGGACTGATAGCGGTTCGCGGGGTTCTTCGCGAGCGCCCGCAGGATCACGGCGTCCAGGTCGGCGGTGACGTCCGAGTTGAGCCGCGACGGGGGCACCGGCTGCTCGAGGACCTGCTTGGACGCGACCGCCACGGGCGAGTCGCCGAGGAAGGGCGGGCGCCCCGTGACCATCTCGTACACCACGCATCCGAGCGAGTAGATGTCCGAACGCCCGTCGACGGGCTGTCCCTGCGCCTGTTCCGGCGACAGGTACGACGCCGTACCGAGGATCGCCGCGGTCTGCGCGACGGTGTCGGCCGTCGTGGTCACCCGCGCGATGCCGAAGTCCGTCACCTTCACGTCGCCGCGCGGGTCGAGCATGATGTTGCCCGGCTTGATGTCACGGTGGATCACGCCCCGCGCGTGCGCGGCCTCGAGCGCGCGGCACACGTCCATCGCGATGTCGATCGCGCGGTCGGGGAGGATGCGTCCGCCGCCCGCGAGGATCTCGGCCAGCGTCCGACCCTCGACGTACTCCATCACGATGAAGTGCACGCCGTCGTCCGAGCCGGTGTCGAAGACCGAGACGATGTCCGGGTGGGTGATGCTCGCGGCGGCCTGCGCCTCGCGGCGGAACCGCTGGACGAAGCCGTCGTCGTCGGCGTACTGCGGCGCGAGGATCTTCACCGCCACGGTCCGGCCGAGCACCGTGTCGGTGCCGAGGAAGACCTTGGCCATGCCGCCGCGACCGAGCTCGCGCTCGATGCGGTAGCGGCCCCCGAGGGTCACCGGTAGATCGATCTGCGGAACCTCCCTCTCGGTCGTGCTCGGCTCACACGCCCAACGCGGCCTCCAGGACCGCTCTCGCGATCGGCGCGGCGACCTGCCCGCCCGTCGCTTCGCTGCCAAGGCTACCTCCGTCGAGCACGATCACCGCGACGGCGATCTGAGGAGCTTCCGCCGGCGCGAAGCAGACGAACCACGCGTGCGGGTTCGCGCCCTCGCCGTGCTGGGCGGTGCCCGTCTTGCCCGCCACCGTGACGCCGGGGATCTGGGCCGCGGTGCCCGTCCCGCCCTCGACGACGCCGACCATCATCTGCGTGAGGGCGGCGGCGTTCGTCGGGTGACAGCGGCCGCGAGAACTCCCGCGGGTCGAACTCGGCGATCACGCGCCCGCTCGGGTCGCGGGCCTCGGTGACCAGGCGCGGCTGCATCTCGACGCCGCCGTTCGCGATCGCCGCGCCGACGAGCGCCATCTGGAGCGGGTTCGCGGCGACGTCCTGCTGCCCGATCGCCGAGATCGCGACGGCGGGGTCGCGGCCCTCGAACGTCTCGGGCGCGGGGAACACGCCCGAGGTCCACGGGATGTCGAACGGCACGAGGTCCTCACCGGCCTCGGCCGTGAACCCGTACTTGCGGGCCTGTTCGGCGAGCTTCTCGGGGCCGAGCTCGAGCCCGACCTCGCCGAACACGACGTTGCACGATTGACGCAGCGCGTCGGCGAGCGTGATCTGCGAACCGCCCGAGCACGTCGAGCCGCCGAAGTTCTGGATCGTCGCATCGGTGAGCGGGAGGTCGAGCTCGTTCGGGTTGGGCCACAGGCTCTCCGGGCCGAACCCGTTCTCGAGCGCGGCCGACGCCGTCACGAGCTTGAACGTCGAGCCGGGCGGGAACAGCTCGTCGCTCGCGCGCGACAGCAGCGGCTTCTCGGGATCGGCGTTGAGCTCGTCCCACGCGTCGCGGACGACCTTCGGGTCCTGCGAGGCGAGCAGGTTCGGGTCGTAGCTCGGCTCCGAGACGATCGCGAGCACGTCGCCGGTGGCCGGGTCGATCGCCGCGATCGCGACGTCGCCGGTCTCGGCCGCCGCCGCCGCCGCGGCGGCCTCCTGGATCTGGGGCACGAGGGTGGTCACGATCGTCGCGCCCTGCTTGGGCCGGCCGAGGATCAGGTCGGTGAGCGTCTGCGGGAGCAGTTCGGCGGCGTCGCCGGTCAGGAAGTCGTTGTAGCTCTGCTCGAGCTCGGTGCGTCCGAAGACGAACGAGTAGAAGCCGGTCTCGTGCGCGTACAGCTCGGCGTGCGGGTAGCGCCGCTGGAAGCGGAGCGCGCCCGGGCTCTTGCGGCTGGACGCGAGGACCGTCGTGCCGTCCGCGGCGAGGATGCTGCCGCGGTCGACCTTGTACTCGGCGATCAGCTGGCGTTGCGCGTTCGCGGGATCGTTCGCGATGCGATCGGCGGCGAACACCTGGATGTAGTTGATCTGCACGAACGCGATCAGGAACAGCGCGAGCAGGGCCATCCCGAGCTTGCGGATCTGTCGCTCCATCTAGGCGTCACCTACCCGTTCTGCCCCACCCACCCGTTCCACCAGGCCGAGGCGCGCGGATCGTTCTCGGGGCGCGAGCGGCCCGCTCGAGACGCGCACGAGCAGCCCGAGCAGGACGAAGTTCGAGATGAGGCTCGAGCCGCCGTAGCTGACGAACGGCAGCGTGACGCCGGTGAGCGGGATGATCCGCGTCACCCCACCCACGATCACGAACGCCTGGAGCGCGACCAGCGTCGACAGGCCGACCGCGAGCAGCGTGGAGAAGCCGTCGGGCGCGCGGAGCCCGACGCGCAGCCCCTTGCCGACGAGCACGACGACCAGGAGCAGCACCGCCGTGGTGCCGAGCAGCCCGAGCTCCTCGCCGATCGCCGCGAAGATGAAGTCGGTAGCGGCGAACGGGATCAGGCCGGGTGACCCCTGGCCGAGCCCGGTCCCGACGATCCCACCGCTCGCCATCCCGAACTCCGCCTGCGCGAGCTGTCCGTAGCCCTGCGCGAACACCTTCGCCGGGTCGAGCGCGTGGAGCCAGATGTCGACGCGCAGCTGGACGTGGTCGAACAGCAGCCACCCCGCGTACGCGCCCACGACGAACAGGATCAGCCCGATCACCAGGTACGCGGCGCGGCCCGTCGCGACCCAGAGCATCACGACGAAGATCCCGAAGTACAGCAGCGAAGCGCCGAGATCCTTCTGCAGGAACAGGATCGCGAGCGAGGCGCCCCAGGCGAGCAGGACGGGCCCGAGGTGCTTGGCCGGCGGGAGCCGGAACGGCCCGAGCCTGGAGGTCGCGACCTGGAGCAGCTCGCGCTTCTGGTTCAGGTACGACGCGAGGAAGATCACGATGAGCACCTTGCCGATCTCGGCCGGCTGGAACCCGATCGGCCCGATCTGCACCCACAGCCGCGCCCCGTTGATCGTCCGGCCGATGCCGGGCGCGACCGGCAGGAGCAGCAGCAGGAGACCGAGCAGGCCGATCGTGTAGGTGTACGCGTCGAGCATCCGCGCGTCGCGCACGACGATCAGCGTGAGCGCGTACGCGATCAGCCCGACGACGATCCAGGTCGCCTGTTCGGCCGCCAGGCCGCCCGAGAGCCGGAAGATCATCGCGAAGCCGAGGCCGACCAGCACCGCCGCGGTGGGGAACAGCGCGGGGTCGGCCCGCGGCGCGAACACGCGGGTGACGATCAGCGCGCCCGCGTAGCCCGCCGCGAAGATCGTCACGTACAACGCGAAGGTGGCCGGGAGCTGACCGCGCTTGCCGAACCCGGCGATGACGTACGCGCCGACCGACAGGATCAGCGCCAGGATCGTGAACGCCACCGAGGGTGCGAGCGACGTGCGGCTCTTCGGCGCCGCCGCGCGACTCACGGGGTGGACTGCTCGAACCGGGCGACGTCCTCGCGGATGCTCTCCACGATGGCCTCCGCACCGGCCCGGTCGTCCGCCGTGATGCCGTCGGGAAGTCCGCGATAGAACCCGATGGACTCGGCCTGTTCGGCCGGGATCGAGGTCTCGACCACGACCGAGTGCAGCTCGAACCCGCCGACCTCCGTGGGCACGCCGCGGAAGATCGCCACGCGGCCGTTCGAGACGCCGACGAACCACTGGCTGTCGAGGTAGAGGCGGAGGCCGACCACCCCGAGCGCGACGATCGCGAGCGTCACGCCGGCCCAGATCCCCACCTTCCTCCCGACGCGGCGGGACGACGGACGTCCGCCCTGGGGTCCGGGCTCGGGCGTCAGCCGTTCCGTGCGATACGTCTGCTCGCCGCGCGGCGACGATGACGCCTTCGCCTCGGGCGGTGGCTCCGGGATCGGGGCGCCGACGATCGTGATGTCGGAGCGGTTCGGGGGAGCCGCCGGGGGGATCGGCCGCTCCATCGTGGGCTGCTGGGGGATCGCGGACTCCTTCGTCGCGCCCGGGCCGCCGCCGTCGTCCTCGAAGTCGAGGATCACGGCCGTGATGTTGTCGATGCCGCCGGCGCGGTTCGCGACCTTGACGAGTTTCTCGACGGCGTCTTGCGGGTCAGGGGTCTCGAGAAGGATCTCGCGGATCTGTCCCTCGGGGACCATGCCGGTGAGCCCGTCGGTGCACAACAGCAACCGGTCGGCGGCGACGACCTCAACGTCGCCCTCGTCGACCTGGATCGTCTGGTCGACGCCGAGCGCCCGCGTGAGGATGCTCCGATGCGGGTGGGTCTCGGCCTCCTCCGGGGTGATCTCGCCCTCCATCACCATGCGGTGGACGAGCGTGTGGTCCTCGGTGATCTGCGTGAGCTGGCCGCCGCGCAGGAGGTACGCGCGGGAGTCGCCCACGTGCACCAGATGCACCCGGTTGCCGTCGACCTGGGCCGCGGTCAGCGTCGTCCCCATGCCCGAGACGCTGCGGTCGTTCTGCGAGCGGTCGAACACGGCGCGGTTGGCCTCGGCGACCTGGTCGGCGAGCGAGCCCTCCTGGCGTTCGAACATCCCCTGCACGATCTCGAGCGCGAGGCTCGACGCGACCTCGCCGCCGCGGTGCCCACCCATCCCGTCAGCGACCGCGTACAGGGGCTGCACGACCAGGTAGGAGTCCTCGTTACCCTCGCGGACCTGGCCGATGTCCGTCGCGGCGCCCACGCTCACCTTCATCGCTTGAGCTCCAAGACGGTCTTGCCGACCTTCAGCACGTCGCCGGCGTGGACCTCGACCGGGGCGTCGACGCGACGGTCGTTGAGCAGCGTCCCGTTCGTCGAACCCTGATCCTCCACGTACCAGGCGCCGTCCTTGCCGTACAGGCGTGCGTGCACCTGTGAAACGTACGTGTCCTGGAGGCGAATCGCACATCGATCGCCGCGGCCGATCTCGGCCGTGTCTCGGAGCTTGACCGTGACGGGCTTCCCACCGCCGGCGTCGTGCACGACGACCTGCGTGGGCGCCCTGCCGCCCTTCGACGGCTTGGCGGTGCTCGCGGGAGCAGGGGCCCGCACCTGGGTCGTCGCGCCTCGCTTGCGCCCGCCGACATCCACCGCGACGGAGCGGATCGCGCGGAACACGAAGAAGTAGAGCAGGACAAGCAACGAGTACTTCAGCACCGACAGGACGAACGGCGACACGCTCAGCCGCTCCGGAACTCGAGCTCGGTCTCGCCGATCGTGATGCGGTCGCCGTGCTCGAGGACGTGCTCCTGGATCGGGTCGCCGTTGACCATGGTCCCGTTGGTCGAACCCAGGTCGGTCAGGACGAACCCGCTGTCGGTGCGACGGATGCGAGCGTGTTGGCGGGACGCCCCGGCGTCGTCCACGACCACGTCGCATTCGGGGAGCCGTCCGATCGTGATGGAGGGCTTCGCGAGCGCGGTGCTGACCCCGTCGGCCATGCGGACCAGCGAACCCCGCTCGCCGACGGCGGGCTGCGGCGCCAGCTCCTCCTCGCCCTCGACGAACGAGGCCTCGCAGTCGAACCTGCCCTTGCCGAGCTCCGGATCGACTTCGAACTCCACCTCGGGGGGTCCCACGAGACCCCACCCGCGTTCGGCGGCGGCCTCGCGCACGACCTGCTTGAGCTCGCCCACCAGCGCTTGCTCGGCCTGCTCGAACCGCTGGGCGTCGGACTCGGACAAGGTGAACACGTAGCGGTTGGGCGCCCAGACCTCCTTGACGCCGACGGTCTTGCTCGCGTCCATCTCGCGCATCATCCGCTTGGCCAGCTCGACCGGCTGCAGGCCCGAGCGGAACGTGGTCGCGAAGAAGCCCTCGACGAGGCCGCCGAGACGTCGCTCGAAGTCCTTAAGGATGGGCACAGATGCTGTTTCCGCTGGTCGGAAGGCGGATCGCGCGGATTCTACCCCGCACGCCGAACCCGGAACCTCGGAGCACGACTGCTACGATTCGTTCCCGCTCGGGCGAGTGGCGGAATTGGCAGACGCGCAGGATTCAGGTTCCTGTGTCCGCAAGGACGTGGGGGTTCAACTCCCCCCTCGCCCACTCGTTCGTGTCTGGTCCGGCGTCAGCCGGCTTCGCCCGGATCCTCCGGTTCGCGCGGCTCCGGAACGAGCCGGAGCTCGGGGACGCCGGGCACGCTCGGCAACGACGTCGCCGGCTCCTCGATCCCGATGAGCACGCGCGTCACGTTCGGGAAGTCCAGGCGGCCGACCCCGGCCCCGTAGCCGGCCTCCTCGACCCGCAGGGCCGGTATCTCGCCGTACCCCTCCACGGTCGCGGCCAGGATCGCGGCCCCCGTGGCCGTCGTGAGCTCCGCCGAGACCCCGCGAGAGAACACGGGCGCGCCCCGGAGCAACTCCACCACCGTGGCCGAGGGGATCGGCATCGCCCCGTGTTCGGATCGCGCCATCCCCAGACCCGTCGGCACCGCCGAGGAGAAGACGCGTTCGACGCCGAGCATCGTCAACGCGAGCGCGGTCCCGGCGACGTCCACGATCGCGTCCAACCCGGCGAGCTCGTGGAAGGTCACGGTCTCGATGTCGCGTCGCTGGACACGAGCCTCGGCCTCTGCGTACCGACGGAAGATCCGGTGCGCGAGGTGCAACGCGTCCGGCGGCAGGTCGGACGCGTCCAGCAGCGCACGAACGCTCGCGTACGTCCGGATCACCCCCGTGGTACCCGAGGTCCGAACCTCGGCGCGGGTCGCTCGCACGCCGTGCTCGTCGACCTCCTCGAACTCCAGCTCGAACGGTTCGAGCGGGAGCGTGGCCAGATGTGCCCGCAGCTCGTCCCGGTCGACCCCCGCATCCACGAGCGCGCCCAGCGCCGAATCGCCCGAGATCCCGGCGATGCAATCGAAGTAGGCGAGTCGTATCAGGTCGGCTTCCAAGCGTGCGATCCCCGTTCGACCGCGAGAGCGTTGATTGTATACTGCGGCACTCGCAGAAACCCGCAGGTCAGTGCCCACTTTCGGCGGATCCCGACGATGACGTTCTCTCCAGAAACCCTCAGCCGGTTGGTGCTCGTCGCGATCGGGCTGGCGGCGCTCGCGATGGCGCTGTCGGCGCTGTCGCCGGGCCGTCGCCGTCGCGCCCAGGAGCCGGTCGTCGTCGACGAGATCTTGCACGGGATCCTCGACGACCAGTCGAACCGCATCACGCGGCTCGAGGCGGCGATCCGAGCGCTGGCCGGGACCGACCGGCAGCAGCAGACCGACATCGAGGGGGCGGTCCGCAACGTCGGGCTGGTGCGGTACGACGCGTTCGAGGACGTCGGCGGCCGGCTCTCCTTCTCCTGCGCGCTGCTCGACGACCGCGGCACGGGGGTGGTGATGACCTCGATCAACGGCCGGCACGACACACGCGTGTACGCGAAACCGGTCTCGGAAGGACAGAGCCCCTACAGTCTGTCGGTCGAGGAGGAGGAAGCGATCAAGCAGGCGCTCGAGCCGGGTGCCGAGCGGGCGGTGTCGGCCACGTGATCTGGCGACGGGACGACCCGGTGCCGGACCCGGGCGATCTGCCCGCCGCACCGAGGGACGCGGGTTCGGACAGGCCGGGCGAGACGACCGGGACGGTTCCCGGACGGACGGAGGTGCGAGGGATGGCAGATCAGCAGGGTGGAGAGGTCACGATCGTGGGACAGGGCGCCAAGCTCGAGGGCACGGTCGTATCCGCGGGCTCGTTGCGGATCGACGGGCAGGTCAAGGGGCAGATCAACGCCGAAGGCGACGTCCTGCTCTCGCCACAGAGTCAGGTCGAGGCGGACATCCGCGCGCAGAACGTGGTGGTCGCCGGGCGGTTCAAGGGCTCGATCACGGTGAAGGGGCGGGCCGAGCTCGCTCGCGGTGGGCGCGTCGACGGCGACATCACGTCCAAGACCCTCGTCGTCGAGGAGGGGGGCGTCTTCCAGGGGCAGTCGATCATGGATCAGCAACCGGCACCGACCGCGCCGCAGAAGGCAGGCGCGCCGGCGAAGGGCGGTTCGCCCGAGGCCGAGGAGGCCAAGGTCTAGGGTGCTCGACGTCCGTGCGATCCGAGAGGACCCCGACCGGTTCCGCACGGGACTCGCCCGCCGCAACCTGGCCGAGGCCGTCGACAGGATCCTCGAGCTGGACGAGCGCCGACGCACGCTCACGGTTCGGGTCGAGGAGCTGCGTGCGGAGCAGAACCGGATGGGCAAGGCGATCGGCGGCGCCCAGGGCGACGAGAAGCAGCGCCTGATCGCCGAGGTGGCCACGATCTCGGCCGAGCTCAAGGGGCTCGATCCGCAGCTCGAGCAGGTCGAGGCCGAGCTCACCGACGTGCTGGCACGGACCCCGAACCTGCCGCACGGGTCCGCGCCGGACGGGTTCACGGACGAGGACGCGGTCGAGGTGCGTCGCCACGGCGAACCCACGACGTTCGACTTCGAGCCCAAGGACCACGCGGTGCTGGGTGAACAGCTCGGCATGCTCGACACCGAACGAGCCGCACGGACCGGGGGATCGCGGTTCGTGTACCTCCTGGGCGACATCGTCCAGGTGCAGTTCGCGCTGGTCCGGCACGCGCTCGATATCTTGACGCCGCACGGGTTCATCCCCGTGATCCCGCCGGTGCTCGTCCGCGAGGAGGCGATGTTCGGCAGCGGGTTCCTCCCGACCGACGAGGTCAACATCTACGTCACGAACCCGGACGAGCTCTACCTGGTCGGCACGTCGGAGGTCTCGCTGGCCGCGTTCCACGCGACCGAGATCCTGGACGAACAGGACCTCCCGATCCGCTACGCGGGGTACTCGACGTGCTTCCGTCGCGAGGCCGGAACGTACGGCAAGGACATGGGCGGGATGTTCCGCGTCCACCAGTTCGACAAGGTGGAGATGTTCTCGTTCGCGCGGCCCGAGGACTCGTGGGACGAGCACGAGCTCATGGTCGGGATCGAGGAGGAGATCGTCGCCAACCTCGACCTGCCCTACCGCGTCGTGAACGTGGCGGCGGGGGACCTGGGGGGAGCCGCCGCGAAGAAGTACGACCTCGAGGTCTGGCTGCCGGGGCAGGGCCGCTACCGGGAGCTGACGTCCTGCTCGAACTACACCGACTACGGGGCCCGGCGCGGGCAGACGCGGGTTCGGCGCGCCTCGGGCGAGGTCGAGGTCCTTCACACGCTCAACGGGACCGCGACCGCGGTGGGCCGGACCCTGATCGCGATCCTCGAGAACTACCAGCGGGCGGACGGGACGGTCGGGCTCCCCACGGCCCTGCACACCTACCTGCCCGAGAACCTCCGCGAGCTGCGGCCCAGGGGCCGGCCGGCCGCGGGGCCGACCTAGTCGGCGTCGACGCCGAGCTCCCCGAACACCATCTCGGCGAGATCCCGGTAGCGGCTCTCGAGCTCCCGGTGGGCGGTGACGTCGACCGCGACCCCCTGCCAGAACCTCGGCCGCCCTTCGTCGTCGCGGACCAGCACGGCACGGCTGTCCAGCCAGACGATCCCGCCGTCGGGTCGGATGATCCGGAACTCCTCGTTGAAGTTCCCGGCCTCCTCGGCGCGCGCGTTCGCGGCGTAGACGCGTTCTCGATCGTCCGGGTGGACGAGCTCACCGAGGTGCCAGGGGTTCGCGCGGAGCTCCTCGCTCGTGAGCCCGAAGATGTCCTCGGCCTGCGGGCTCAGGTAGGTGAACCAGGTCTCGTCGGGGGGCGCGCCGGGGGTCTCGATGAACGTGACCGCGGGGACCTGTTCGACCAGCGTGCGGTAGCGCTCCTCCAGAAGCCGCAGGCTTCGCTCGGCCTCCTTGCGATCCGTGATGTCGATCGTGACCCCGTGCCAGAACCGCGGCGCGCCGTCGTCGTCGCGAACCAGGACCGCGCGGTCGTGCATCCACCGGACCTCGCCGTCCTTGGTGAGCTGGCGGAACTCCTCGTCGAACGGCTCCCCCGTCGACTCGGCCCGCGTGTTGGCCTCGCGGATGCGCTGCTAGGTCGTCCGGGTGCAGGGTCCGCTCGAAGAACAGCGGGTCGCTCGTCGCCTCGTCGGGGGTGAACCCGAGGATCGGCTCGATCTGCGGGCTGACGAACGCGAACCGTGACTCCTCCGGCGCCTCGGGGCTCGCGTGCTCGAGGTAGGTGATGGCGGGGATCGCCTCGACGAGCGATCGGTACCGCACCCGCGCCTCGCGGCGCTCCCGATCGATCGTGCGGGCATCGGTCACGTCGACGACGAGCCCCTGGATCTCGGTGGGCGGCCCAGCGCGTCCCGTGACAGCACGTGCGCCTGCGTCGCGGACCCACCGGACGCTGCCGTCGCGGTGGAAGATCCGGTACTCGATGTCGAAGCCACCGGCTCTCGGCGATCGCGGCTCGTCGACGGCCCGAACACGCTGCGCGATCCTCCGGGTGCACGGTCGCGAGCCAGCGCTCCGTGTCACCCCAGTCGGCCGGCTCGTACCCGAACAGCGTCGTCAGCTGCGGACTCACGTAGCGGAGGCGGTACCCGCCGTCCAACGGGTTCAGGTCGGCCATGTAGATCACGCCGGGCACCTGCTCCGCGAGGTCGCGGTAGCGCAAGCTCGGTCTCGGTCGCCGCGAGCTCGGCGTCCTTGCGCGAGGTGACGTCGATCATCACGCCCTGGAAGAGCTTCGGCCGGCCCTCCTCGCGCGACATCAGGATCGCCTGGTCCGCCACCCAGACGATGCGGCCGTCCTTGTGCAGGTAGCGGAACTCCATCGCGAACGACTCGCCCGTGCTCTCCGAACGCAGGTACGCCGCGATGACGGCGTGGCGGTCGTCCGGATGCAGGCGGGACATCCAGAAGTCCGCGGACGCGTGCCATTCGTCGACCGTGTAGCCGAGCAGCTGCTCGATCCGCGGGCTCGTGTAGTACGACGCGGGCGTCTCGCCGGAGCGGTTCGCCTCCCAGATGTAGGTCACGGCGGGGATCTGCTCGGCTAGCAGTCGGTAGCGGTGTTCGGCGGTTCGCAGGTCGGCCTCGGCGCGTCGGCGCTCGCCGATCTCGAGCGCCATGAGGGCGTTCGCCTCCTCGAGCTCGGCGGTGCGTTCGGCGACGCGGCGTTCGAGCTCGTCGCGGGCGACGCGCAGCTCGTCTTCGACGCCCTTGAGCTCGGTGATGTCGAGCTGAACGCCAAGCCAGTGCTGTGGGCGGCCGTCGTCGTCGCGGACCAGCGTGGCGACATCGCGGAACCAGACCACCCGGCCGTCGTTCGCGATCAGCCGGTACTCGCGGCTCCACGGGCGGCCCGTCTCGTTGTGCAGGTCGTGGGCGGCCAAGATCTGCTCGCGGTCGTCCGGGTGCAGGAGCTCCATCCAGATGTCGGGCTGGCCGAGCCACTCGTCGCGCGGGTACCCCAGGGCGGTCTCGACGTGCGGGCTCACGTACATCGTCCTGCGATCATCGTCGGGGGCGACCTGGTAGAGGACCGCGGGGAGGTTCTCGACGAGGGCGCGGTACCGGGCCTCGTCGGTGTGCTGGAGGCGCTCCGTCCCCGGCCCGGTGCCCTCGCGTCCGTCGGTCCTGTCCGTCATGAGGTCGGACCATGGTGCCAGAAAGCGCCACCCGGGCAACCGCGACGGCGCCGGTGTCCGGGCCACTGCCGATCGCCCTCGTCGCCTACGACAGCACGCGCTTGCTGAAGCCCTGGATCCCCCAGGCGCCGAGCAGGATCGTGAACCCGATCAGCCCGCCGTAGATCCCCCACAACGACATGTGCTCCACCCACGGGGTGAGGGAGACCCGCATGCCCTCGCTCATGTAGACGAGCGGATTCACGAGCACGATCGTCTGGAGCCACGGCAGGCTCTGGAGCGACGCCCACGGGTAGTACGTGGCGCCCAGGAACGTGATCGGGATGACCACCACGCCGAAGATCAGCGGAACCCGGCGGGGATCGGCGCGGGTCCCGATGGCGAGGCCGAGCGCGGCTCCCAGCACCGAGGCCAGCGGCAAGATCGTGAGGAGGCGGAACCACTCGATCTGCAGGTGCACCGGCGTGATCGGGATCCAGTGCGCGAGCGGGAAGACGATCGCGGCCGCGATCAGCCCCTGCACCGCGCCGGCCAGGAGCTTGCCGACGGCGACGGCCCAGACGGGGAGCGGGGCCATCACGCGGTCCTCGATCTCGCGGGTGTAACCGAACTCCTGCACCAGCGGCAGGGCCACGGCCTGGATCCCCTGGAAGATGCACGCGATCGCGATCACGCCGGCCACCAGGATGCTCGCGAACTCGGCCTGCCCCTGTGCGCCACCGACACCCTGGCCGATCTGCGGGAACACGTACGTGAAGACGAACACGAACAGCAACGGCTGCATCACGGTCCGCAGCACGAACTCGACGAAGTTCTTCCGCAGGACGGTCAGGTCGCGCAGCATGAGCGCGCCGAACGCGATCCAGGCCGTGCTCCGGTACGGCGCCACCGTCGGCAACGCCACGGTTGGTCGGTGCGCGACGGCGCTCATTCCCGGAGCTCCTTCCCGGTGAGGTTGATGAAGACGGTCTCGAGCGTGGGCTCGTCGATGGATACGTCATGGACCGTGAACCCGCCGGCCTCGGCCGCGTCGATCACGCGCGGCAGCAGCCCCTCGGAGCGCACGGCGGTGAGGAGGACGGTGTCCCCGACGACCGTCGAGCCGGTCACGACGTCGAGGTCGCGCAGGTGCGCGGCGACGCGGTCGGGTTCGGAGCCGGCCCGCACGCGCACGATGAGGTCGCCCCCGACCGTCCGCTTCAGCGCCTCGGGCGTGTCGAGCGCGAGCAGCCGGCCGTGGTCCATGACCGCCAGGCGCTCGCACAGGCGATCGGCCTCCTCCATGTAATGCGTGGTGAGCACGACCGTCTGTCCCTCGGCGTGGATCTGACCGATGATCTCCCACAGCGCGATCCGCGACTGGGGATCGAGACCCGACGTGGGCTCGTCCAGGAACAGGATCCTCGGCCGGTGCACGATGCTCCGGGCGACCATCAGGCGCTGCGCCATGCCACCGGAAAGGGTGGCGACGTTCGCCTTCGCGCGATCGGCGAGACGGAACACGTCGAGGAGATCCGTCGCCACGCTCCTGGAGGCCTTCGCGCCCATCCCGAAATAGCGGCCGTGGTAGTAGAGGTTCTCCCAGACGCTCAAGCTCCGATCGAGCGTGTTCGTCTGCGAGACGACACCGATCAGGCGCTTGGCTTCCGACGGGTGCGCGACGACGTCGACGCCCGCGAGCGAGGCTCGGCCCTCGGTCGGGATGACGCGGGTCGTGAGCATCCCGACCGTGGTCGTCTTCCCGGCGCCGTTCGGACCGAGCAGCCCGAAGATCTCGCCCTCGTTCACGTCGAGGTTCAGGTCGATCACCGCGCGGATGTCGCCGGGGTAGACCTTCGTGAGCTCCTCGGTATGGATCACGACCCCGGTTTCCGGCGTCATCGCCGCGACCCGCTGGTCGATGCTGGTATCCACGTCTCACCTCCCACGTTCGTTCGGATCCGCTCGAGCACGCGCTGGAGGTCGGAACGATCCTTGTCCGTCAGGTCCGCGCAGACCCGGTCGTCCAAACGTCGGGCGACGGACCGGAGCCGGCGGTGCAGCGCCTTGCCGGCCGCGGTGAGCTCGACGGAGATCTGCCGGCGGTCCTCCAGATCTCGGGAGCGGGTGACGAGGCCCTCGCGCTCGAGGCGGTCGAGGTGCCGGGTCACGGTGGCTCCCTCGATCCGCAGTTCCTTCGCGAGCCCGGTCTGGCTCGCCCAACGGCCGCGTTCGACGCCGTTCAGCACGACCCAGGTCGCGAGCGTGGCGCCCTCGTTCGCGAGCGCGTCCTCGAAGAGCTCCTTGATGGTCTTGGCGGTCATGACGACCTGCCGAGAGAGCGGTTCGGTTTCCATACGCTTACCTACCTAATGATTAGTTGCCTAACGAACGTAACGCGGTGCACCGCGTTCGTCAACCGAGGGATGCGGAGCCTCGCCGGCGGATCCGGTCGAGGAAGCGCCACAGGTAGATTGGTACCCGGGAGGGTGGCCGAGCGGACGAAGGCGGCGGTCTTGAAAACCGCTTACGGGGCGACCCGTACGTGGGTTCGAATCCCACCCCTCCCGCCAGCCACTCTCAGAGGGTTGGTGCCGACCTGCCCGATGGCGCCGAGGTAGGCAAGGTGGGGTCCAAGTACTTACCGTGGCGCGATGGCGGCGGTTGATCGAGATCCTGTGAGGCATTCCCCGACTACGTATTGATTCAGCCCCGCGCCGCAGTATCTGAGTGCGGATGGTCGCGTTGTGTTCACACCTACAGTGGGCGACGTAGGTCGACGACGAGGAATAGGGAATCCTCCTGATGCGTCCACCGCGCGCTTCACTCCACGCTGAACGTCATGCTTGGAATAGACGCGGCGCGATCGACCGGCTCACCTCTCGCGTTGTTCACGGCGATGATCTCGCTGGCCGGCCTGGACTTTCTGGGGGCGGTGTTCGCTAAGGAGTGGGCCGCGAGCAGGAGCCACTGGCTGTTCGTGGCCGGGCTCTTGACGTTCGCCGTTCTGTTCGGTGTCTACGCGATCAGTCTGGAAGTGGCCGAGCTGTCCACGGTGACCTTCGGTTGGATCATCTTTCTGCAGGTCGGGCTGCTTCTGTTCGAGCGTTTTCGCTACGGGGTGGCGCTCCCGGCCGGCAAGTGGGCGGCGATCGCCGTCATCCTCGGGCTGCAGGCCTACCTCGTACTCACACCGAACGGTGCGCGCGCCTAAGCTCCCGGCTCGACCAAACCGAGGCGATGGGCAGCGGCCGCCGCCTCGCCCCGGCTCGATACCTCGAGCTTCCGCAGGATGCTCGAGACGTGGACGCCAACGGTCTTCTCGCTGATGTAGAGGTCCCCGGCGATCTGGCGATTGCTCCGCCCGGCGGCCACCAGGTCGAGAACTTCCCGCTCCCGGGGCGATAGCGTCGAAGGATCCCGGGGCGCCGCTCGGGGCCGGTCGAGGCCGATCCGGGCGCGTCGCGCCAGCCGCAGGATCGCGCCGAGCAGCGGTTCGGCTCCGAGCTGGACCGCGGTCGCGTGCGCGGCCGCAAGCGACGCACGGGCGTCGTCCCTCGACCGGCCCGACGCCATCGACGCCTCCGCTCGCCCCCACTGGCAGTACGCGGCCGCGTACGGCATGGTCAGCTCCTCCCAAGCCGCGATCGCCGGGTCCCACGCCGAGGGATCGGGCGCGCCGCGGAGACGGGTCGCTTCGGCCTCGCACTGTGCGGCCAGGGCACCGACCTCGCGCTTCCAGCCATCCGGCGGGCCGGGGCGATCGAGGAACTCGTGGGCCCGATCGAGCAACCCCGATCCCACCCGCAATGTCTCCTCGAGCTCCGCGGCTCGTCGTCCTCGGCGAGCATCGGCGGCGCGGTCCGCCTCGATCCGGAGCCCAACAGTGCACGCCAAGGCCGGCGCCATGGGTTGCTCGATGTCGCCGGTGCGCCTCAGACACTCCTCGATCAAAGACCTTCCGTCGCCGTACCGCCCTTCCCAGGCGGCCACCTCAGCTAGATTGATGAGGGGCCAGGCCTCAGCTTCCGTTTGCATGACCCGTCGCTCCTCGCGCTGAGCCTCCAGGAGCGCGCGCGCCTTCCCGAAGGCTCCACGTGCGATATCGAGCTCCGGGAGCCCGACCCGCTCGCCCGGCCTTCGGCGCCGGCTCGCCTCCTCGATGAGCTGCTCCGCCTCGTCCCACCGGCCCAGTCGGAACAGGCAGACGGCGACGACCGGGGCCAGTGACACGAGTCGGTGCTCTTGTCCGAGCCGCGGCAGTGCCTCCGCCGCCTCCCCGAATCTGGCGAGCGCCTCCTCCCATCGCGTCGCGGTGATCGTGTCCGCGACGAGGTTCCAATGGCACCGCCACAGCTGGCCGACGTCGCCATGCGCCGAGGCCATCCGTGCCGCTTCTCGATGCAGTCGGAGGCCCTCGTCGACGTCGTCCAGCGCGCTCGTGACCGTCCCGAGCGTCTGGAGCGCGTAGTACTCGGCCTGCGCCGCACCGACAGATCGAGCCACGGCGACGGCCTCCTCGCTCACTCGGCGCGCCTCCTGATATCGCCCCAGCGCCATGAGATTTCCGCCCAGACCCGCGAGCACATGAGCGCGCGTGGTCGATGGCGGATCGGCCGGGACCAAGGCGACCGCGCGACGGCCCAGTTCGAGGGCCGCGGCGTGCTCGCTCGTGTCCCACAAGTACCGGGCCAGACGGTGGTGCAGCATGCCCGCGAGGAGCGGGTCCGCCGCCTCTTCGATGAGCGCGATCGCGCGACGGGCGAGCTCGCAGGCGCGCTCCGGCTCCCCGCCGAGGAACGCGTCTTCCGCTGCGCGTCGCAGGATCTCGATTCGTGACGCGTCGACGGGATGGTCCGCCTCCGGGACCCGATCCCAGATCGCCAAGGCCTGCTCGAAATGATGTCGGGCCTCCGCGAAGGCAAAGACGTCCTCGGCGGCCTCCCCAGCATCGATCCACGCGGCCAAGGCGGGGGCGAGTTCCCCGGACTCCTGCCAATGGTTTGCGAGCTCCGCCGTCGCCGCGGCGGCACCCGGGGGGGCCAGGTGCGGCGCGTCGGTGAGTGCCGCGGCGTAGGCGGCGTGCACCTCGGCTCGCTCCCCCCGAAGCAGGTCGGTGTGCAGGGCCTCGCGAAGCAGCGCGTGGCGGAAGCGATAGGCGCGATCGTCGGGCACGAGAAGCTGCAGGGACACGGCCTCGCGAAGGAGCTCGTCGACGACGTGCCGGGGCATGCCGGTGACCGTCGCCAGCAGCTCGTCGTCCACGACTCGTCCCGCCGCGGACGCCACGCGGAGCAGCCGCTGGGTCTGGGGAGCCAGGGACTCCGTCCTCACGAGCAGCAGGTCGCGCAGCGACGCGGGGAGCGGGCGATCGCCCAGCCCGTCCGCCGCCACGAGCTCCTCGATGAAGAAGGCGTTGCCCTCCGTTCGCTCGACGACCGCGCCGACGACGTCAGGCGACTGGGGTGACCCCGTCACCACCTCGAGGTACTCGGCGACTTCCGGTGGGGTGAACGGGATGAGATCCACGCGATCCACCCTGGGGTTGCGGAGTAGCTCGGCGAGAAGCGGCCGGAGGGGGTGTCGGCGATGCAGGTCGTCGGCGCGGTACGTCGCGACAACGAGCAGCCGCTGCGCTCGCAGGCTGAAGGCGATGAACGTGAGGAGCTCGCGGGTGGAGCGGTCGGCCCAGTGCAGGTCCTCCAGGACCAACATCGTCGTGCGCTCAACCGCGAGACGGTCGAGCAGTTCGAAGAAGGCCTGGAACAGATCGGCCTGACCTGTTTGGGGCCCCGCGGCTCCGGCCGCGGAAGCGAGCTCGGGCACCAGGCGCGCCAGCACCAGCGGTGGGTCCGGGATCGCGCCGTCCGCATCCAGCGCCCGAAGCACGTCGACGACGGGGGCGAACGGCAGCCCACGCTCACCGAGCGGCAAACAGCCGCCACGCAACACACGGGCGTCGACGGCGTCGACGAACTCCACCAGCAACCGGGTCTTCCCGACGCCGGCGTCGCCTCCGATCAGCAGCAGGGACGGCCGGCCGTCGACGGCATCGTGCAGCGCTGCGCCGAGCCGCTCCAGCTCGTGGATCCGGCCCACGAACCTCACTCCGGCAACCTCACGGGCCACGGTGGCAGTATGCGCCGCGTCGCCGGGATGGACGGGGCCGAGTGCCCCGGCAGGAATGGAGCCACCGACCTGAGGATCACGATCGAACCGCCCATTCGATGGCGATGAGTGAGTCCGTGCTGGGTCCGTGACTGGCGGGAAACGGGGTGACTTGACGGGAAGGGTCGAGTAAAGGGAATCGCACGTCGGAGGGCATGTCGACGACGTTCGTCCTGGTAGCGAAGGTGCCCCGGCAGTCTTGAAAACCGCTTACGGGGCGACCCGTACGTGGGTTCGAATCCCACCCCTCCCGCCCTCGCGGGCGGTCAGCCGGACCGTCCCATCACGAACCAGACCCCGTGCACGACCTCGTCGCCGAGGTTCCACAGTCGATGCGGGGTGGTCGAATCGAACGCGATCGAGTCGCCGGGCCCGAGCTCGTGCTGTTCGAACCCGAGCTGGACGCCCAGGCGTCCGGTCAGGACGTGGCCGTACTCCCGCCCCTGGTGACGCATGAGGCGACTGTCCGGGGACGAGGAGCCCCCGACGTCGTAGGTCACGTGGAGGAAGTCGACGTCCTCGTGCTCGTGGCTCGTGAGCCGCTCCCACCTGACGCCCGACGCGAGCTCGACCACGTGGCGTTCGGTGGGGCGCACGACCGGCCCCTCGACGTCGGGCGTCGTGGTCTCGGCGCCGACGGCGGCCGCGACCCTGAGCTCGTGCTCGTGGACCCGGAAGACGTAGTCGAGCGAGACGCCGAGCTCGCTGACGATCGCATAGAGCGTGCTCACCGAGGGCTTGGACTGACCGGACTCGATCTGCGAGATCAGGCTCGCCGACACCCCGAGCCGGCGTGCCAGCTCGCGCTGGCTGATGTGCGCGCGCTCCCGTTCCTCGCGGAGCCGCGAACCGATGTCGCCGAGCTCACCCGCCATGCCGTTCTCCCTCATCTCAGATGCCCGGGAGCTTGAAGCCCGACTTGTCGATGACGAAGTCCCTGGATTCGGCGGCCTTGTCCCTGAGCGCCGGCCAGTCGACATGGAGGAGCTCGCCGTGCCGCTTCATCACCCGACCACCGATCAGGACCGTGTCGACGTTCCCCGTGTCCATCCCGGCGACGACCGCGGTCGCCGGGTCGTTGAGCGGCGTGACGTTCATCCGATCGGTGCGCAGCAAGATGAGGTCGGCCTGCTTGCCCGGCGTCAGCGTCCCCACCTTCGACTCGAGCCCGTTGGCCTTGGCTCCCTCGACCGTGGCGTAGGCGAGGACCTCCCGGGTCGATACGGGCGGCTTGCCCTCGGCGGTGGCGATCGCCCGCTGCAGCCCCAGCACCGAGCGCATCTGGTTGAACATGTCGGCCGGGACGTTGGTCTCGACGTCCACGCTGAGGCTGGGGCTGAGCCCACGGTCCAGGAACTTCTGGATGGGGGGCATCCCGTGACCCATCATCATCTCGACCGGCGAGGCGAGCGAGACCGTGCCGCCGGTGTCGACGATCATCTGGATCTCGGTGTCGTTGAGCGTGGTGCAGTGGATGTAGGTGGTGTCGGCGCCGAGGAGCCCCGCCTCGCCGAACTCCTGCACCTTGCCGTCCTGACCGTAGCTCCCGACCCCGACGTGGGTCGTGATGCGTGCGTCCGTCTCGCGGGCGAGTTTCCAGTGGTCGCGGGTGATCTCGAAGTCGGTGAACTCGGGACCGGGCGCCGCCAGCGCGAGCGTCAGCTTCTGATCCTTGCTGGCGAAGTGCTCGGTAGCGGCGCGGACGAACCAGCTCGGTTGCCGCTCCTCCCACTTCCCCCACCAGGGGAACCCGTACGCGAACACCGCCCGCAGCCCCGAATCGTTCAGCGCCTGGATCACCGCGTCGGTGTGGGCGGGTGAGTCCTGGATGTGGGACCAGTCGAGCAGCGTGGTGATCCCGGCGTCGATCGCCCCGAGGGCCGAGACGAGGTTGCCGACGTACGCGTCCTCGGGTCGGAACGCCGGCGCCAGCTTGTGCAGGACGAACGAGATGTAGCTCGTCCTGCCTTCCAGCGGGACGTCGGTCCCGATGTTGCGGAGCAGGCCCTCCCAGATGTGGCGGTGGCTGTCGACGAAGCCGGGCATGACGATCATGCCCTCCGCGTCGATCACCTCGACCTCGCCGTTCGACAGGTCCGGCCCGACCGCCAGGATCTTCTCCCCCTCGATCAGCACGTCGCCCGATGGGAGGTCCCCGAGCGCGGGATCCATGCTGAGCACCGTCCCGCCGCGGATCAGCGTCTTGCCCGACGGCGCCACGCGGAAGTCGGGGCCGCTCGGGTAGAAGGCCGGGAGCGTGGTGGCCTTGGGTGGCCGGTTCTTCGTGATCAGGCGCCGGGCACGCTTGTAGTTGCTCTTGGCGAGCTCCTTCAGGTCGCCGAGCTGGAACAGGACGATCCCGAGCAGCACCAAGACGCCGATGATCAGCGGCCCATCGTCGGGTGACAGACCGAGGAAGGGTAGGACGGTGATGATGAGCGCGAGAAGGAGCGCCGCCACCGTGCTCCCCAGGAACGTGGCCCGGCCGCCGGCGAGGGAGGCGCCGCCCAGGACGGCGGCGGTGATGCTGTTCAGGGCGAAGGTGGATCCGATGGTCGCGTTCCCGATCGGGGACCGGGCCATGACGAAGAACGCCGCCACGGCCGCCAGCACGGCCGACAGGACGAGGGCCCGGACCCGGAGCCGGTTGGTTCTGACCCCTCCCCGTTTGGCCGACCGATCGTCGTAGCCCACGGCCCTCAGCGCCAAACCCGATCCGGAAGCATGGAGCCACAGATCGGCGAGACCCGCCCCCACGACGATGACGATGAACGCCACAGGGATGGGCCCGATGCTCGCCGTGAGCACCGATATCAGTCCGGGATCGATGACGCCCTGCGCCGTCGGTCGCATCGTCAGCGAGATCCCGTCCAGGATGCTCAGCGTGGCCAGGGTGGCGATGATCGAGGGGATCTTGAGTCCCCGGATCAGGCCCGCGTTGACGAGGCCGAGGGCGACGCCGCAGACGAGGATGACGCCGATCCCGAACAGGATCTGGGGGAGGGAAGCCTCGTCGCCGATCAGGAACGAGGCGATGACCACCCCGAGGCCGATCATGCCGCCGACCGACAGATCGATATACCCGACCAGGAGCGCGTGGGTCTGGGCCATCGCGGCCACGATCAGGGGGAGCGCCAGGATGAGGATCTTTCGATGTTGTAGGCGTTGACGAAGCCCGGGAACCGAGAGGTGGTGTAGAAGAGCAGCGCTGCGACCAGCAGGACCTGCAGCGCGACGGGCATCCACAGGCGGAACTTGACGATCTTCCGCCACTTGTTCTTGTCGCGTGCGTCACGGAGGACCTTGCGGACGGCGCGGCGCGCTGCGTCGACGCGGCCGCTCACGTCGCCCCGTTCGACGAGGGGCCCCTCGGCATCGCAACGCCCAGGGGCGATCGCCCTGCCCTGGACAGACCTGGCCCCCGCACCATCGCCTCGACGATGCGCAGCTCGTCGAGCTCGTCGCCGGGGATCTCCTCGATGATCTGCCCCCGGGACATGACGAGCACCCGATCGCACAGTCCGGCGAGCTCGATGGGATCGCTCGACTTGACGAGCATCGCCGTCCCCTTGTCCGTGCGCGTCCGCAGGGCTTTGTAGATGTCGAAGCGGGAGCCGACGTCGACGCCCTGCGTCGGCTCGTAGGCGAGGATCACCGAGGGCTCCTTGAAGAAGCTGCGTGCAACCGAGACCTTCTGCTGGTTGCCCCCGGAGAGGAACTCGACCGGTTGCTCGATGGATGGTGTTCGGATCTCCAGCTGTTCGACGAGGTCCGTGACGGCACGCCGCTCCTTGCGTCGCCTCAGGAGGCCGAGCACGGAGAAGCGGCGCAACGATTGGATCGTGGTGTTCACCTTGACGCCGAGCACGGGCATCAGCGCCTCGTGCTTCCGATCACCGGGCAGCAGCATGACTCCTGCCCCGACCGCTTCATGGGTCGAGATCAGTGACAGCTCCTTGCCGTCGCAGACCACCCGTCCCGCTTTCGGAGGCTGGCGGCCGGCCAGGCAGTCGAAGAGCTGAGGCTGCCCGTTCCCTTCGGCGCCGGCGATCCCCACGATCTCACCGGCTTCCAGGGTGAAACTGACCGGCCCGAACGACTGTCCCTGGAGGCCGTCGACCACGAGCACCTCGCGGCCGTGGTCCACCTCTGGGGCGGGCGGGGGGAACGCGGCCTCGAACGGGCGGCCGACGATCAGCTCGACGAGCTCCGCCTCGGTCGTGGCCTTCGCGTCGAACGTCCCCTGGTTCCTGCCGTCGCGAAGGACGGTGATCCGGTCGGCGACCTCGAGGACCTCCGGCAGACGATGGCTCACGTACACCACACCGACGCCACGACGGCTGCAGCCGGCGACGGTGCGGTGCAAAGCGTCCACCTCGTCCGGCCCCAGGGCCGTGGTCGGTTCGTCGAGCAGCAGCACCTTCGGATCGGCGACGAGCGCCTTGGCGACCTCGAAGAGCTGGCGGTCGGCCAGGGTGAGGAAACCCGCAGGGGCGTCCGGGAACAGCTCGAGGTCGAGATCGAACTCGGCCAGCAGCTTCCTCGCCCACCGCTTCCTCTTCCAGAACGGCGGTCGCCGATCCTCGGGCGCCGCCAGGAAGAGGTTGTTCTTCACGGGTTCGGGCAGGATCAGCGAGGTGTCCTGGTACGCCATGGCCAGGCCCAACGTCCTCGCCAGCGCCGGGGAATCCCGGCGAAGGGGTTCGCCCCCGATCCGGACCGTGCCCAGATCGGGGTCGACGAACCCGCTGGCGATCCCGAGGAGGGTCGACTTGCCCGACCCGTTCTCGCCGACGACGGCGTGGACCTCGCCCGCGCGGCAATCGAAGCTGACATCCGTCAGCGCTCGTACCGCCCCGAACTGTCGCGAGACTCCGCTCAGCTCGAGGACCAGGTCGCCGCCCGCCGACCCTCCTTCGGGATCACCCTTTCTCCATCAGCTCGCGAACATCGCCTGCAGGACCGGGTCCGGGACCAGCGAGGTCCCGGAAACCGCCTCGTTCACACGGTTGGGATCGCAGTCCGCCGCCGTCACCTGCCGCATGACGTGTGGCACGACCACCTCAGGCGGGATCTCGGCACCCTGCAGCGACATCATCGCCGCCGTGACGCCGACCCGTGACTGGAAGTTGCCGCCGGCCGAGTACCAGATGTTGTAGGTGGGCTCGTCGCGCTCGGCCCAATCGCAGAACAGGTTCTGCTCGTCGGTGCGCAACGCGAGGGTCAGGTTCTTCACCGGTATGCCGAGGTCCTTGTAGGTCTGCAACCCGATGTACATGCCGTCGGCGTACTCGTACGCGTAACCCTTGATGTCCGGGTCGGTCGTCAGCAACCCCTGGAAGACTCCGGGGATCGCCGGGGGATACCAACTGGTATCACCGGTCGTGCTGTCCGAGTTGGCCGGCGGATTGACCAGATTGATCCCGTCCGAGAGCCCGGAGATGGCACATTGCTGCCAGCCGAGGGACAACGCATTGCCCGGCGTCCCGCCGAGCAGCGCCACGTCCCCGGTACCGACGCCGTCGTCCAGCACCTCCGCGAAGCTGTTCCCGAGGGCGCACAGGTCCTCGCCGACGACGGTCAGATAGTCCTCACCCGGAACGAGGGCACCTTCCTGGCCCGGAAGGCCGACCCAGCCTGCCGAGAACGAGACGTACGGGATGCCCGCGTCGTCGGCCTCCTTGATGGCGTCGGCGATGGCCACCCCCATGTCGGGGTACCCGACGATGAAGTCCACGCCGCGCTGGATCAGGAACCGGATGTCGTTGGCGTGGACGGCCGGATCCGGGTTGAAATCGGCCTCGGTGGAGACGATGGTCCCGATCTCCGGGTAGGTGAGTGCCTGGAGGATCGCTTCCATGTGGCTCACCGCACGCCAGACGTTCACCGTGTCCCCGCCGCCGTCGGCGTAGCCCATCACCACCTCGCCACCGGTGCCGGTGTCGCACTCCTTGCTGCTCCAACACTCCATCGCCTTATCGATGGTGGCTTGATCGACATCCTGGTTGGCCCGCGCGATCGAGGCCAGGATGATGTTCCAGCTCGCCTCGTCCGATGGCTCCACGGGGCCGAGGGCTTTCTCCACGAGCGCAGGGTCCGCGTCGGTACTCTCTCCGAACTCCGCGAGGGCACCCGTGGCGCCGGTGACCGCCTGACCCTGGGTCGCTCCGGTCGCGGACGTCTCGTCACCGTCGTCACCGCCACACGCCGCCGCCATCAACGCCAGCGCTGCGATGACCGCGGCGATCCTGATCCGTTGCATGGTCCTCCTCCCTAGTCGATCTCGTCCCGTACGGATCGGTCGTCCACGTCACATAGGCGCCTCCTTCTCCATCGATCACATCGGACCAGGAACGGTTTGCGTGTGCGGGTCTCCCGGGCGTCTCCGCTCGCGAAGGAGCTGCTCGACGCCGCGGATGATCCGATCGCCCGAAACGAGCATCCCTCCGATGATGACGAGACCGAACACGACGAACTGGAGCGAGGTGGGGAGCCCCATCACCCGGAGCATCTGGTTGAGACCGGTGAGGAACAGAGCGGCCACGAACGTGGAGAGCGGGCTCGCCAGACCTCCGGTGAGGGAAGCGCCACCGATCACCACGGCCGCGATCGGGCCCAGGAGATACGTCGTGCCGGCGCCGACGCCCGGGGTTCCGCAGGAGCCCCGCCAGCGCCACTCCGGCGATGGCGTAGAAGACCGCGGCCACCACGTAGGCCAGGATCTGGTTCAGATTCACCCGGACACCGACGACACGGGAGGCGACCGGGTTGGCCCCCACCGCCTGGAACCTGCGACCCACCGCCGTGTAGCGAAGGCCGACGATGAGGACGAACGTGAGCCCGACACCCGTCCAGAAGACGGGGCTCACACCGAAGATGCGGGTGGAGATCCAGTCGGACAGACCCGGCGGCACCCGGCTCTGGACCGGGAACGTGCTCGCGTAGCGATTCACGACGCCGGCCACGATCAGACCCACCGCAAGGGTCGTGATGAGCGCGTTCAGTTTGAGCCCGCCGATCAGGAGGCCGTTGACGAGTCCGATCAGCGCGGCGACGGCGATCGCGGTGGCGATGGCGATCCAGATGTTCTCGTTCGATCCGTCCCCGACACCCACCATGATCACCGCCGCCAGACTCATGGTGCCGGGGACGCTGAGGTCGATCCCTCCGGTCATGATGACCAACATCTGGCCGAGGGCGGCGAGGCCCAGGACCGCCCCATAGGGAGCGATGCCGCGCACGGCGACACCGCTCAGGGTCGCGGGGGCCCAGATCGACGCCACGATGAGGAGCAGGAGCAAGGCGACGTACACCGGCATGTACCGGGAAGCCACGACGAACGAGGTGAGGGCCGGCGATCGGGCGCGATCGCTGCTCACCCGGTACCTCCCGATGCCGCACCGACGATCGATCCGGATCCATCGGCCATGCGCCGCCGGGCCTCGGTAGCCAGGCTCCGTCGCACGTTGGACGTCCGCGTCGAGCACGCCCTCTCGCATCAGCGCTCGTCCACCGACGAACACCCAGTCGACGTTGGACGTGTCCATGCCCCAGACGACCGCGCCGATCGGGTCGTTGATCGGGAAGATGTTCGGGCGGTCGGCTCGCAGCACGAGGACGTCGGCCTGCATGCCCACCTCCAGAGAACCGGTCACGCCGCGCAGCCCCGCGGCGATGGCGCCGTCGCTCGTTGCGAAGCGGATGACGTTGCGCGTGGTCATCAGCTTCGGGACGCCGCCCTTGCCCGCCAGCTTGCGGTCGAACACCGTGGCGTGCTGCATCGAGATCGCCGCCCGCATCTGCGCGAACAGGTCGCCGGGCGCGACGCGCACGTCGTCGACCCCGAGGCCCGGCCGCACGTCCTTGTCGATCAGGTGCTGGATCGGCGGCGATCCGGAGCCGCCCGCCATCTCGCTCACCGGCGCGATCGAGATCGCGGCGCCCGAGGACGCGATCGCGTCGACGTCCGTCGCCGAGAGCAGGGAGCCGTGGACGACGGTGACGTCGTCGCCGAGCAGTCCGTGTTCGGAAGCGGCCGAGATGGTGTCGTTCGCGTTGGCGTGCAGGTGGATGCGCAGGCCGAGCTCCCGGGCGGCCGCCCACGCCGCGGCGGCTCCGTCCAAGGCGACCCCCTGGGCGATCGCTCCGAACGCGATCGTCGTGGTCGGGCCGGCCCGATCCCGCAGGCGGACGGCCCGCCCTGTCGTCGTCGGCGCCGCGTCGACGAACACGGTGCGAACGCCCGCGTCCGCGTGCGCCTGGAGCGCGGCCTCGGCGAGGTCGTCGGGTCCCGCGGACGACCAATCGACGACGGTGGTGATGCCGGCCTCGGCCGCGCCGAGCAGCCCGATCAGGGTGGAGGCGTAGACGTCGTCGGCCGTGTAGCCGTTCGGGCCGCCGTCGGCCGGTTCGGCGTGAGCGCCCCGCTCGCCCGCGTTGCGCAGCAGGGAGGTCCATGCGTGGCGGTGCGTGTCGACGAAGCCCGGCATGACGATCGTGTCGGTGGCGTCGATCTGCTCGGCGTCCCGCGCCCGCAGGCGGGTGCCGACCTCGGCGATGACCTCGCCGTCGATGAGGACGTCGGCCTGCTGGTAGTTGGGGGTCCGTGCGCCGAGCGTCAGGACGCACCCGCCGGCGAGCAGGACCTTGGAGGTCACGTGCGGTCCTCGCGCATCCTCCGCGTTCCGGCGCGGAGCCGCGGCCGACGACGGCGGTCCGCGAGGTCCCTCCCCCGGCCGCTCTCGAACACACGCCTGATCCGAGCGCCCCTCACACCGTTCAGGGACACTACACAGGTTGCCTCGGAAGCGCTACCGGTGCCGCCCGGGCAGGCAGAGATGCAGCCGCCGACGGTGTATGCATATCATTCAGCCTTAACACCCCACCGTGTACGCGGACGGATCGGAGGGCAGGTCCATGGACGAGTTCCCGGTCGCGACCACCCCGTCACCGGGCCTCCACGGGGTCGATTGGGAGAACCGCGTCGACTTCGGGCGTCTCCGCGACTACCGACTCGCTCGCGTTCGCGAACAGCTCGAGGCGTCCGATCTCGGCGCGATCCTGCTGTTCGAGACCAGCAACATCCGGTACGCCACGAGCACCCACATCGGGTACTGGGCGTTCAACAAGGGCGAGCGCTACGCGCTGATCACGCGGACGGGTCCGCCGCGCATCTGGGATTTCGGGTCGGCCGCGAAGGCGCACCGGCTGCAGCTCCCCCAGTGGTACGACGAGACGAACTCGGTCGGCGGCAACACCGGCCTGCAGGGCGCGATCTCTCCGGCCGTGGGGCTCCAGCGTCGGGCGGCCGAGGAGCTCCGTTCGGTGCTCAAGGAGGACGGCCTGGCCGACATGCCGCTCGGCGTCGACGTGGCCGAGACCACGGTGTTCCTCGAGCTCCAGCGCGCGGGGCTCGACGTCCGCGACGGGCAGCAGGTGATGATGCTCGCTCGCGAGATCAAGAGCCAGGACGAGATCACGCTGCTCACCCAGGCCTGCGCGATGGTCGACGGCGTGTACCAGGACATCTTCGAGTTCCTCAAGCCGGGCGTCCGCGAGAGCGAGGTCGTGGCGCTCGCGCACAAGCGGCTGTACGAGATGGGCTCCGAGTTCGTCGAGGCGATCAACTCGATCGCGGGGGAGCGGTGCAGCCCGCACCCGCACGTCTTCTCCGACCGGTTGATCCGCCCGGGCGACCAGGCGTACTTCGACATCATCCACGTGAACAACGGCTACCGGACCTGCTACTACCGCACCTTCGTCGTCGGGCGCGCCACGCAGGCGCAGCGCGACGCGTTCTCGCGGTCGCGCGAATGGATGGATGCCGCGATCGACCTCGTGAAGCCGGGCAACACCACGGATCAGCTCGCCGCCGTGTGGCCCAAGGCCGAGGAGTTCGGGTTCCAGGACGAGTTCGACGCGTTCGGCCTGCAGTTCGGACACGGCGTCGGCGTCGGCCTGCACGAACGACCGATCATCAGCCGCCTGAACTCGTTCGACGAGCCGATCGAGCTCAAGGAGGGCATGCTCTTCGCGCTCGAGACGTACTGTCCCGCGACGGACGGACGATCGGCCGCTCGGATCGAGGAGGAGGTCGTCGTGACCGCGGCGGGGCCCAAGATCATCACGCTCTTCCCGTGCGAAGAGCTGATGGTCGCCAACGAGTACTGATCCGGAGGCCGCGAGTGAGCACGACGTCGAAGCCGGTCGCCGACGAGCAGGTTCGCCTCGACCTGTACCGGATGATGCAGGAGGCGCGTCTGTTCGAGAAGCGGGCGCAGGACCTGTTCCTCGAGGGGCTCATCAAGGGCACCTCGCACCTCGCGCTCGGGCAGGAGGCGGTCGCCGCGGGGTTCGCGGCGGCGCTGCGACCCGAGGACCTCGTCTACTGCACCTATCGCGGCCACGTCCACACGCTCCTGCGCGGCGCCCCGATGGGCGCGCTGATGGCGGAGCTGATGGGCCGGGCCAACGGGATCTGCGGCGGCAAGGGCGGCTCGATGCATCTCACCGACGTGTCGCACGGTGCGATGGGTTCGTACGCGATCGTCGGCGCGCACATGCCGATCGCCGCCGGCGCCGCGTGGGCGGCCCAGGAGCGCGGGACCGGTCAGGTCGTCGTGTGCTTCTTCGGGGACGGGACGACCAACATCGGCGCGTTCCACGAGGCGTTGAACCTTGCCGTCGTCTGGCAGCTCCCGGTCGTCTACGTCTGCGAGAACAATCTGTACATGGAGTACACGCCGATCGGGGCGGTGACGGCGGTCGCCAACCCGGCCGCCGACCGGGCGAGCGCCTACGGGCTCGAATCCATCGTGGTCGACGGGAACGACGTCGACGAGGTGTTCGAGACCGCGACGCGTCTGGTCGACCGGGCGCGCCAGGGAGGAGGCCCCGCCCTGGTGGAGGCGAAGACCTACCGGCACGGTGGGCATTCGCGCGCCGACCCCGCCAAGTACCGGCCCGACGACGAGGTCGAGGCGTGGCTGGCCCGCGACCCGATCCCCAGCTATCGCGAACGGCTGCTCGCCTCCGGCGTCGATCCCGAGGCCGTCGACCGTGTCGAACGCGAGGCGCTCGAGCTCGTCGACCGCGCGACCGAGGAGGCCAAGGCGGGGCCGTACCCCGAACCCGAGGCGCTCGGGACCGAGCTGTGGGCCGACGGGGGGTCCGCGTGGCGGAGCTGACGTACCGGGAGGCGGTCAGCCGGGCGATCGCCCAGGAGATGGAGCGCGACCCGAGCGTGTACTTCATCGGGGAGGACGTCGCGGCGGCCGGCGGGGTGTTCAAGACGACCGAGGGGCTGTTCGAACGGTTCGGCCCCAAGCGCGTCCGCGACACGCCGATCTCGGAGCAGGCGATCATCGGCGCGGTCATGGGCGCGGCCATGAACGGGCTCCGCCCGGTGGCCGAGCTGATGTTCAGCGACTTCTTCGCCGTGTGCTGGGACCTGATCGCGAACCAGATCGCGAAGACCCGCTACATGACGAACGGTCAGGTGGCGCTGCCGCTCGTGATCCGCACCGCGAACGGCGGCGGCGTCCGCTTCGGCGCCCAGCACTCGCAGAGCGTCGAGGGGTGGGCGATGGCGATCCCCGGGCTGAAGGTGGTCGTGCCGTCGAACCCCGTGGACATGATCGGGCTGTTCGCGGCGGCCGTGCGCGATCCCGACCCCGTGATCGTCGTGGAGCCGAAGGTGCTCTACGCGACCAAGGCCGAGGTCCCCGACGGCGAGATCGTCGACCGGCTCGGTTCGGCGAAGGTGCTCCGGCAGGGATCCGATGTGACGATCGCGGCGCTCGGGGCGATGGTGCCGAGATCGTTGGAGGCCGCGGAGGCGCTCGCGGGCGACGGCATCGACGCCGAAGTCATCGACGTGCGCTCGCTCGTCCCGCTCGACGCGACCACGATCTTGGAGTCGGTCGGCAAGACCGGACGGTTCGTCACCGTCGAGGAGAGCCCGCGGCTGTGCGGCTGGGGCGCCGAGGTCGCCTCGATCGTCGCCGAGGATCGCTTCTTCGATCTCGACGGCCCGATCGTGCGGATCACGACCCCCCACATCCCTCTGCCCGCCGCCGACGCGCTCGAGGACCTCGCGATCCCCTCGGCGGCCTCGATCGCCGAGCGCGTGAGCGCCACGATGGATTGAAGGACGGAGTGAGCCCCAGCCATCTGGTTCGAACCGCGGCCGACGCCTCCTGGGGCGTGCCCCCCGCGCTCGAAGGTCACGTCGAGGGCTTCCGGAGATGGACCGTCGTGAACGAGGACGCGGGGGCCGTCCACACGGGGTTCGGGATCGGGGAGATGGAGCCCGGCGGCCGGCTCGACTGGCACGTCCACTCGTACGAGGAGAGCCTCTACGTCGTCGATGGCGAGGTCGTCCTGTACACCTCGCAAGCCGCGGTCCTGCTCGGCGCCGGCGACTACGCGCTGGTCCCTCTCGGCGAGGCGCACGCGCTCGCGAACCGGAGCTCGTCCACGGCTCGCTGGGCGGCGCTGTCGGCGCCGGTCCCGCGGGCCGCTCACGGCGGAGACACGTACTTCGTCCCGGCGCTGCCCGAGATCGACCCGATCCCGGTCGACGCCCGCGACCCCCGAACGCGGTCGTTCGGGAACATCCAGCCGGGGCACATGGACCCGGGCAGGCAGAGCCAGGAGCTGCTGGCCGCGTCGGCGAGCATGCGATCGGCGCTGCTGGTCTACAGCGGGATCACCGTGAAGATGATGATCGACTCGGACCTCGGAGCGCAGCTGTCGACGATGTTCATGGTGCAGTACGACGCGCTCAAGGGCGTGATCGGCGGACACGACCACCCGTTGGAGGAGACGTACCTGATCTTGGAGGGCGAGGTCGACGCGACGTTCGACGGCGAGTCGTACCACATGGTCCCCGGCGACGTGGCCTGGGCGGGCGTCGGGTGTGTCCACGCGTTCGCGAACCCGGCCGACGTGCCGGTTCGGTGGCTCGAGACGCAGTCGCCCGCGCCACCCGCTCGCCACTCGTACCGGTTCGAGCGCGACTGGGACTACCTGCGGGACACGATCGAGGCAACATCGAGGGAGGTTCGATGACGGACGGTGCGGTCGTGGTGGTCGGTGGGACGGCGGGTCTGGGCAAGGAGGTGGCGCGCCACTACGCCCAGGCCGACCGCGAGGTGGTGATCACCGGGCGTGACCCGACCCGAGGGAGCACGGTCGCCGCGGAGCTCGGCGGCAAGACGACGGAGCTCGCGTTCGACCTGTCGAAGCCCAAGGAGATCGCGCCCGCGCTCGAAGGGGTCGGCGACGTGAGCCGGCTGGTCCTGGCCGGGGTCCATCGCGACCTCAACACGATGCGCAGCTACGACATCGACGAGGCGATCGCCCTCGTGACCCTGAAGCTGGTCGGCTACACCGAGGTCGTGCATGCGCTCCTGGACCGGCTGCACGACGACTCGTCGATCCTGATCTTCGGCGGTCTGGCCAAGGAGCGTCCGTACCCTGGCTCGATGACCGTGACGACGATCAACCACGGGGTGGACGGGCTCGTCCGCTCGCTGACGGCCGAGCTCAGGCCGATCCGCGTGAACGCGCTCCATCCCGGGATCGTCGAAGACTCACCGTTCTGGGCTGGCAAGACCGAGGCCCTCGACGCCCACCGGAAAAGGACGACGACCGGACGGCTCGTGCAGATGCAGGAGGTCGTGGACGTCGCGGTCCTCATGCTCGAGAACCCCTCGATCGCGGGCGCCGAGTTCCGCGTCGACGCCGGCTGGTCGATGCCGTACTGATGCCGTGA